>JAYQUJ010000163.1:0-1522 GCA_038147895.1 Pseudomonas sp. | reverse complement strand
ACTGGGGCGCCTGGAGGATGGAGACGAAGTTATTCTGCCTGACAACAGTTTCGTCGCTACTGCGCTGGCTGTCAGCGAGGCTGGGCTCACTCCGGTGTTGGTGGAGCCTGACGTGCATACCTTCAACATCGATCCTGCCGCCGTGGAAGCAAGCATCGGTCCGCGTACCCGGGCGATAATTGCCGTGCATCTCTACGGGCAGTTGGCCGACATGGAGGCCTTGCGCATGCTGGCTGATCGTCACGGTCTTTTGTTGATCGAGGATGCCGCCCAAGCTCATGGCGCTGTGGATGCACAAGGGCGGGTGGCCGGTTCTTTCGGCGATGCCGCCGGTTTCAGCTTTTTTCCGGTGAAGAACCTTGGGGCGCTCGGCGATGCCGGAGCGATGACAACGCAGGACGATGCTTTGGCTGAACAGGTACGTAAGCTGCGCAGCTATGGCGCCAGCCGTAAGTACGTACATGAGTTGCAAGGTGTCAATTCACGCCTGGATGAACTGCAGGCCGCACTCTTACGGGTGAAGCTTGCTCGCTTGAGCGACGATACTCAGGCGCGGCGCGAGCTGGCTTCCCGTTATCTGGACGGTATCGATAACCCCTCTCTACGACTACCTCAGGCCCCAGCCCTTCAGGGCAGTCACGTTTGGCATCAGTTTGTTCTACGTTGCGAGCGGCGGGATGAGCTGCAGGCTCATCTTGAGCAAAACGCCATTCCGAGCCTTATTCATTACCCCATTCCAATTCATCGCCAGGCAGCCTACAGCGAGTTCGCCGATCTAGATCTACCGCTTTCCCGCCTCCTGGCTGGCGAGGTGCTTAGCTTGCCGCTATACCCGGGCATGACGGACGACCGAATTCAGCAAACTATTGATGCATGTAACGCTTTCAACGGCTGATCCTAAGGTGGTTCGAGTTTTGCTTCGAAGCCTGAAAAACCTGCAGATCATGTTTTCTTGACGCGGGTCTGCATGGACTCTGTCACCTTGTAGCGGCATAGGTGGCGGGGGCCGCCGGCGTATTGGGAGCTCTCTATGTCTCTTCAGCATTGCAAGATCATCGACCTACCGGTTATTGAAGACCGGCGCGGCAACCTCACCTTTATTGAGGGGGGGCAGCATATCCCTTTCGATATACAGCGCGTTTACTACCTCTATGACGTGCCTGGCGGCTCGCATCGCGGCGGTCATGCGCACAAAGGACTGCATCAGTTGCTGATTGCCATGTCTGGCAGTTTCGACATCCTGCTGGACGATGGGAGAACCAAGTTCAAGTACCACCTCAACCGCTCTTACTACGGGCTCTATATTCCGCCAATGACCTGGCGCGAAATCGACAACTTCTCCAGTGGGTCGGTATGTATGGTGCTGGCGTCCGAGCACTATAGCGAAGACGACTACTACCGTGATTACGACCAGTTCTGCCTGGCTGCCAACGCCAAGTAAGCGGTTATCGCGGTATGTGGCCCCTGATTCGGGTGGCCGTTTTTCCTCTTTTTGATCGGAGTGTTTTGCATGCCCCAGGGA
>JAYQUJ010000162.1:0-1527 GCA_038147895.1 Pseudomonas sp. | reverse complement strand
GCCTGGGCCAGCAGGCGTTCCAGGCCACCGCGCACGGTGTCGACGAAACCTTGCCAGGTCTCGTGGCCCGGCTGGTCGTACTGGCCGGTGACCCAGCGCCCGATGATGCGGGCAAACAGGTGCTGAAAGGCGGCGCGGTTTTCCTTGGGATTGCCGAGGATGGTCATCGCCTCGGGCTCATCCGGCAGCATGGCCGGCAGCAGGCCGTGGATGACCGACTCGGCGTCGAACTCATTGAACGCGGGATCGATTTCCAGCTCCGGGGCTGTCAGGCCGGCCGCAACACAGCGTTGCAAGGCGGCGCTGGCGGTGTGCTGCTGGCGGCGTAGACTGCCACTGAGGCAACGATTGAAGCTGATGCCGAGATCCGCCAGGTGATCGCCGAGGACTTCGGCCTGGCGCACGCCGAGCGGTGACAGAACGTCATAGTCATCGGCGCCGAAAGAGGCCTGGCCATGTCGAATGAGATAGATGCTACCCACGTCGCGTTCGTCCTGCAGGCTTTAAGTTCGGCGAGGTTATGGGCTGAGTCGGGCCGCTGTCAACGAAAAAACATACGCTTGTTTGAATGCTGAATGAGCCTCGGGAAGCGCTCTGCGCGGTTGGCCTGGCGCATCTGGCGCCGTTATGCTTGGGACTGATTTGCACCTGGATGGGTGCCGGGAAGTATTAGACGAGGGGGTTCTGTGGAGTTTTTGCTGGATTATGCGGATTTCCTGCTGCGTACCCTGACCGTGCTGGTCGCGGTGGTAGTAGTGCTGGTGGTGATCGCGGCCTTGCGCGGCAAGGGGCGTGGCAAGTCTGCCGGTCATCTGCAGGTGCAGCGCCTGAATGACTTCTACAAAGCTCTGCGTGAGCGCCTGGAGCATGAGCTGCTGGACAAGGCGCAGATGAAGCTGCAGCGCAAGGCCGAGGCCAAGCAGGCCAAACTGGAGAAGAAGCAGGGCCAGCAAAAAACGCGTGTATTCGTGCTGGATTTCGATGGTGACATAAAGGCCTCGGCCACCGACAACCTGCGCCATGAGGTGACCGCGCTGTTGAGCATGGCCACGCCCCAGGATGAAGTGGTGCTGCGCCTGGAAAGCGGCGGTGGCGTGGTGCATGGCTATGGCCTGGCTGCATCGCAGCTGGCGCGTATTCGCCAGGCCGGCGTGCCGCTGACCATCTGCGTGGACAAGGTGGCCGCCAGCGGTGGTTACATGATGGCCTGCATTGGCGACAAGGTGCTGTCCGCGCCATTTGCCATCCTTGGCTCCATCGGGGTAGTGGCGCAACTGCCGAACATTCACCGTCTGCTGAAGAAGCACGATATCGATGTAGAGATGCTCACTGCCGGTGAATTCAAACGCACCCTCACCGTGCTGGGTGAGAACACCGACAAGGGCCGGGAGAAGTTCCAGGAAGACCTGGATACCACTCACGAACTGTTCAAGAACTTCGTGGCCCGCTATCGCCCGCAACTGAATGTCGACGAGATCGCTACCGGCGAAGTCTGGCTGGGCATTTCCGCACTGAACAAACACCTGG
>JAYQUJ010000161.1:0-1633 GCA_038147895.1 Pseudomonas sp. | reverse complement strand
GAAGTATTCCAACTAGCGCTGTTTGAGGTTCGCTCACGAGCGACTAGGCGAGCAGCACGCCGCCAGGGTTACTCGTCGCGGCGCAGATCCGGCGGAATCGGCAGGTCCGGCAGCGGCCCCGGACGCTTGCCCTTGCCGGCGCGAAACTGCTTGAGCTGATAGACGTAGGCCAGCACCTGAGCCACAGCCAGGTACAAGCCGGCAGGAATTTCCTGATCCACCTCGGTGGAGTAGTACACCGCCCGCGCCAAGCCCGGGGATTCCAGCAGCGTGACCTGATGTTCCTGGGCGATCTCGCGAATCTTCAGCGCCAGGAAGTCGCCCCCCTTGGCCAGCAGCATCGGCGCATTACCCTTGGCCGGGTCGTACTTCAGGGCCACGGCGAAGTGCGTCGGGTTGGTGATCACCACATCAGCCTCGGGCACCTGCTGCATCATCCGCCGCTCGGCCATCTGCCGCTGCAACTGACGAATCTTCGACTTGACCTCGGGCTTGCCCTCGCTGTCCTTGTATTCGTCGCGCACTTCCTGCTTGGTCATCATCAGCTTCTGCTTGGTATCCCAGAGCTGGAACGGCACATCCACCGCCGCGATAAGAATCAACCCGCAGGCCAGCCACAGTAGGCTGCGCCCTACCACCATCATGCTGTGCAGAATGGCCGACTCGACCGGCTCGTTGGCGATGGCCAGCAGATCGTCCTGGTCAGCTGACAGCACCGCCAGGGCAACCAGCAGGATCACCACGAACTTGGCCAGCGCCTTGAATAACTCGACCAGGGCCTTGGCCGAGAACATGCGCTTGAGCCCCTCCAGAGGATTCATGCGACTGAACTTGGGCAGCAGTGCCTCGCCGGAAAACAGCCAGCCACCCAAGGCAATCGGCCCAATGATGGAAGCAACTAGCAGGACGATGAGAAAAGGCTGCAGCGCCAGCAGCGCATGCATGCCGCTGCCCAACAACTGCCGCGCCATGGCGCCTTCGTCCTGCAGCACCTCACGCGGCAGAGAGAAATTGCCATGCATCAGGCCCAGCATCGCATCGCCCATCTGCGCGCCGAACAGCAGCAGCGCAGCCGCCCCGGCAAAGGTTACCGCCAGGGTATTGAGCTCCTTGGAGCGGGCGATCTGGCCCTTCTTGCGCGCCTCTTCCAGGCGCTTACTAGTGGGCTCCTCGCTCTTGTCGGCGCCGCTTTCGCTCTCAGCCATGATCCGGCCTCCTTAGCGCGTGCGCGCCAGCTCGCGCAACTGTTGCAGGGCCTCGCTGGTAAACACCTGAAAGTGCGCGAGGAAGTCGGAAAGGCCGATCCAGAAGATCACCAAACCCAACACCAGGGTCAGGGGAAAACCAATAGAGAAGATATTCAACTGCGGCGCGGCGCGAGTCATCACACCGAAAGCCAGATTGACGACCAGCAGCGCCGTGATCACCGGCAGTGCCAACAACAAACCCGCAGCGATGACCCAGGCCAGCTTGCCTGCGAGATCCCAGTAGTGATCCAGCAATAGCCCGCCGCCCACCGGCAGGGTCACAAAACTTTCCGCCAGCACCTCGAACACCACGAGATGGCCATTCATGGCCAGGAACAGCAGTGTCACCAGCATCAGCAGGAACTGCCCGAGCACCGGCACCGACA
>JAYQUJ010000160.1:0-2126 GCA_038147895.1 Pseudomonas sp. | reverse complement strand
GGCTGACGCATCGAGTTGACTCCCTCTCCCCTTGGGAGAGGGTTGGGGTGAGGGTGCTTGCGCGAGCTCAGGCGCTTACCGGTTGTACTTCGCAACCCTTGAGAACCAGGCGGATGATGGTCTCGGCGGCGGCTTCGTAGTCGGCGTCGCTGAGGCTGGTCTTGCCGGTGACGATGGAGATCTGCCAGTCGAAGTCGGCGTAGGTCTGGGTCGCGGCCCAGATGCTGAACAGCAGGTGACTGGCATCGACCTTGGCCATCAGGCCCTGGGCGATCCAGCGCTCGATGCAACCGATGATGAAGCGGGCCTGGCCATTGAGCTGTTCGGTACGCTCGGCGGAGAGGTGCGGTGCGCCGTGCATGATCTCGCTGGCGAACACCTTGGAGGCGTAGGGCAGGTCGCGGGAGATGGCGATCTTGGTGCGGATGTAGTCGCGCAGGACCTGTTCCGGGTGGCCGTCCTCGTCGAACGGCAATGATGCCTGCAACAGGCGCTCGATTACGCTTTCGAGCACCTCGCGGTAGAGGTTTTCCTTGGACTTGAAGTAGTAGTAGACGTTGGGCTTGGGCAGGCCGGCTTTATCAGCGATGTCACTGGTCTTGGCGGCGGCGAAGCCTTTGTCGGCGAATTCCTGGCTCGCTGCTTGCAGGATCAGCGCCATGTTGCGCTCGCGAATACTACTCACATGCTCTCCTTGAATGACTCGTCGGCAGCCCCAGGAAGGCCGGCTGGCGAGGGTTCGGCATGGTAGCACCGGGTTTGCGCGAGCCTCAAGCAAGGTACTGGATGAATTTCCTGTATACAAAAAAACAATCTTCTGTTTCCATTCTTTGGCGCCTACGACAGCCGCAACCGCCGCTGCGTATTGCGACAGGCTAAAGCCATGCAAGACCCACAGCTGCTCGACCCCTTCGGGCGTCGCATCACCTACCTGCGATTGTCGGTCACCGACCGCTGCGACTTTCGTTGCACTTACTGCATGAGCGAAGACATGGTCTTCGCTCCCCGCGCCCAGATTCTCACCCTGGAAGAGCTCTATGCCGTGGCCGATGCCTTTATCGGTCTGGGCGTGAAGCGCATCCGTATCACTGGCGGCGAGCCGTTGGTGCGCAAGAATCTGCTCAGCCTGTTGGGGCGCCTGGGTGCCCGCAGTGAGCTGGAAGACCTGGCCATCACCACCAATGGTTCGCAACTGGCGCATCTGGCCACGGGCCTTCGTGAGGCGGGTGTCGACCGTCTAAATATCAGTCTGGACTCCCTGCAGCGCGAGCGCTTCGCCGCCTTCACTAGGCGCGACAGTCTCGATCAGGTGCTGCAGGGCATCGACGCCGCCCGCGCTGCCGGCTTCCGCCGGATCAAGCTCAACACCGTGGTGCAGAAAGGCCGCAACGATGACGAGGTCGAGGATCTGGTGGCCTTTGCCGTCGAGCGTGGTCTGGATATCAGCTTTATCGAGGAGATGCCGCTCGGCAGCATCTCCAGCCACGAGCGCAAGGTCACCCTGTGTACTTCGGACGAGGTGCGCGAGCGGGTGGCCGGGCGTTTCCAATTGCTGCCCAGCAGTCACCGTACCGGCGGGCCGTCGCGCTACTGGCAGGTAGTCGGCAGCGAGACTCAGGTCGGTTTCATCTCCCCCCACAGCCGCAACTTCTGCGGCGACTGCAACCGCGTGCGGGTCACCGCCGAAGGCAAGCTGGTGCTGTGCCTGGGGCACGAAGGCGCGCTCGATCTGAAGGCGCTGATGCGCCGGCATCCGGGCGACAGCGAACGGCTACGTGCGGCACTGATCGACGCATTGCGCTTGAAGCCTGAAAGGCACTGGTTCGATGCCAACGAACAGGTCCAAGTCGTGCGTTTCATGAGCATGACCGGCGGCTGAACGCCGTGCTCTTCACCCCGCCCGTTATGGGAGAGGGGATTCCAGACACCATTTTTTGCTGCCTGCCTTGGCGGGTCGAGGAATACACATGCCTAAAACACTGCTGGTAAAGAACGCCGAACTGCTGGTGACCATGGATGGCGAGCGCCGCGAGATCAAGCGTGGCGGGATGTTCATCGAAGACAACCTGATTCGTCAGGTCGGCCCTTCGCATGAACTGCCGCAAACCGCCGACGAGGTGCTGGAT
>JAYQUJ010000159.1:0-2448 GCA_038147895.1 Pseudomonas sp. | reverse complement strand
GATCTTCTGCTGGTCCGGCAGGGACTGGGCCGGGTTGGTGCAGGCGATCCACAGGGCCTTGATCTTGCCGGCACGCACCGCCTCGAACAGCTCCACAGCGGTCAGGCCGGGGCTGCTCGGCAGTTCGTCGACACCCCAGTAGCGGGCGACCTCGGCGCGGTGCTCGGCATTGCCGGCCTCGCGGTGGCCGGGCAGCAGGTTGCTCAGGCTGCCGGTTTCGCGCCCGCCCATGGCGTTGGGCTGGCCGGTCAGCGAGAAGGGGCCGGCGCCGACCTTGCCGATCTGTCCGGTGGCCAGGTGCAGGTTGATCAGTGCGCTGTTCTTGGCGCTACCGGCGCTGGACTGGTTGAGGCCCATGCACCACAGCGAGAGAAAGGCCGGCGACTGGCCGATCAGCTCGGCAGCTTGGCGCAGGTCATCTTCATCGATGCCGCACAGCCGCGCGACTTCGCTTGGCGGGTAGTCGGCGGCCAGCTCGCGCAGGGTTTCGAAGCCTTCGGTGTGGTTCTCGATATAGGCCGGGTCGTAGTTGCCGCCCGCCAGCAGCAGATGCAGCAGGCCGTGGAACAGGGCCACATCGGTGCCCGGGGCGATGGCCAGGTGCAGGTCGGCCAGCTCGCAGGTGTCGGTGCGCCGCGGGTCGACCACGATGATCTTCATTTCGGGCCGCGCGGCCTTGGCCGCTTCCAGGCGACGGAACAGGATCGGGTGGGCGTAGGCCATGTTGCTGCCGGCGATCAGCAGGCAGTTGGCCTGTTCGATGTCCTCGTAGCTGCACGGCGGGGCGTCGGCGCCCAGGCTGCGCTTGTAGCCGACCACGGCCGAGCTCATGCACAGGCGCGAGTTGGAGTCGATGTTGTTGGTGCCGACCAGGGCGCGTGCCAGCTTGTTGAAGGCGTAGTAGTCCTCGGTCAGCAACTGGCCGGAGATGTAGAAGGCCACGCTGTCCGGGCCGTGCTCGCGGATGGTCTCGGCGAATACGCTGGCGGCGTGATCCAGGGCGTTGTCCCAGCTGCTGCGGCTGCGGGCCAGGGCCTTGCCCAGACGCAGCTCGGGGTAGAGCGCGCGGGCATCGAGATCGCCGGTCAGGTGCAGGGTCGAGCCCTTGCTGCACAGCTTGCCGAAGTTGGCCGGGTGCGCGGGGTCGCCGCGCACGCCGCTGATGCGTTCGCCATCGTGGTCGATCAGCACGCCACAGCCGACGCCGCAGTAGCAGCAGGTCGCGGCGGTGGTGTGCAGGACGGGATTGGGGGCAGGCAGGGTCATCGGCTCAGGCACCTATACCGCTGGTGTCGCCAAACATCAGGTGGTCGCGCACCTGGCTGATGTTGGCGTTGTTGCGGATCTGCTGGAAATACCAGCCGCCATCCAGGGTGTCGCCGTACAGGCAGCCGCCGACCAGCACATCGTCCTTGATCACCAGCTTCTTGTAGATGTTGCTGATGGGGTCGTTGAGGGTGATGGTTTCGGTGCCTTCGCCGCCCATGAAGTCGCCGGCCGAGAACAGCTCGATGCCGGTGACCTTGAGCTTGGTGGACACCACCGAACCCTTGTAGCGGGCGGTGCCGAGCATGGCCAGGTGGTTGGCACAGACCTGGGCTTGCTCGAACAGTGGCGCCACCAGGCCATAGGCGATGCCGCGGTGGTTGGCACACTCGCCAATGGCGTAAACCCTTGGGTCGTAGGTCTGCAGGCAGTCGTCGACCAGGATGCCGCGGTTGCAGGGAATACCAGCCTTCTCGGCCAGTTCGGTGCAGGGGCGGATGCCGGCGGCCATCACTACCAGGTCGGCGGGAATCACGTCGCCGCTCTTGAACTGCACGGCACAGACCCGGCCGCTGCCGTAGTCCAGAAGTTCTTCGGTCTGCTCGTTGAGACGAAAACGGATGCCTCGGGCCTCCAGGGCTGCCTGCAGCAGCTTGCCGGCGGCCTTGTCCAGTTGACGCTCCAGCAGCCAGTCGGCGAGGTGCACCACGGTCACGTCCATGCCACGCTGGCGCAGGCCGTTGGCGGCCTCCAGGCCGAGCAGGCCGCCGCCGATGACCACCGCGTGGCTGTGGTTGCGGGCGGTTTCGATCATGCTCTGGGTGTCGGCGATGTCGCGATAGGCGATCACGCCCGGCAGGCGATTGCCCGGCACCGGCAGGATGAAGGGGGTGGAGCCGGTGGCCAGGAGCAGGCGGTCGTATTCGGCGGTGCTGCCGTCGTCGGCGGTGACGATGCGCT
Organism: Pseudomonas sp.; assembly: GCA_038147895.1. Lineage (GTDB taxonomy): Bacteria > Pseudomonadota > Gammaproteobacteria > Pseudomonadales > Pseudomonadaceae > Aquipseudomonas. The sequence goes on along the minus strand of JAYQUJ010000159.1, from coordinate 222 downwards.
TCTTGCGATCAATATGCACCACCTTGCGGCCCATGCGCAGGTCGATGTGGTTGTCGCGGTACCAGCTCAGGTCGTTGAGCACGATGTCATCGAAGTTCTGCTCGCCGGCCAGTACGGGGGAGAGCAGGATGCGGTTGTAGTTGGGGTGCGGCTCGGCACCGAACACGGTGATGTCGTAGAGGTCCGGGGCGAGCTTGAGCAGCTCTTCCAGGGTGCGTACCC
>JAYQUJ010000158.1:0-2453 GCA_038147895.1 Pseudomonas sp. | reverse complement strand
CCGCTTCGTTGCAGGTCGGGCGTTTCTATTTCTGCAAGGTGAACGCTATGAAAGCTAATTCATTGAATCGCAGCACCAGCAAATCTCGTCCCGCTCTGCGTCTGGTCAGCACCAAGGAGCTGCCGCGCGAGGACTGGCTGCAGATCCGTAAGCAAGGCATTGGCAGCTCGGATGCAGCTGCGGCCGTTGGATTGAACCCCTACAAGTCGCAGTTGGAACTCTGGATGGAAAAGACCGGTCGCGATGCTGGTATGCCCAAGGCCGATCCTCAGGATGAGGAAAGCCCGATGTACTGGGGCAACGTGCTTGAGCCCATCGTGGCCTGGCACTACAGCAAGCGCACCAAGAACAAGGTACGGCGCATCAACGCCGTGCTGCAGCACCCGGATCCGGAGCTGCCCTGGATGCTGGCCAACATCGACCGCGAGGTGATCGGGGTCGACGATGTGCAGATCCTAGAATGCAAGACAGCAGGCATAAACGGGGCACGCCTCTGGAAAGAGGGCGTGCCTGAGTATGTGCAGCTGCAGGTCATGCACCAGCTCGCCGTCACTGGCAAGCAGGCGGCAGATGTAGCGGTTCTTCTGGGTGGCCAAACGCTGGAGATCCATCGCATTGAGCGAGACGAGCAGATGATCGCTCGCCTGATCGAGTTGGAGCGCAAGTTCTGGCACTACGTGGAAACGGACACCCCGCCACCGGCAGATGGGACCGCTTCCGCTGAGTCGGCGCTGCGCTGCCTCTACCCGGATGACAACGGTCAGATCATCGACTTCAGTGGCCATGCAGGGCTGGCTGCAGCCTTCATTGAACTGAAGGCCGTTCGTCAATCGATTTCCGAAAAGGAAAAGCGCGAAGCTGAGCTCAAGCAGATGCTGCAGCAGGCCATGGGCGATGCCAGTAGGGCGGAGTTCTCCAGTGGCTATGTCAGCTGGCGCAAGGCCAAAGACAGTATCGGTCTCGATGTCGCTAAGTTGCTTAAGGACAAGCCTTACCTGCAGGCCAAGTACCCGTTGCTTAAACCCGGTGCGCGGCGCTTCCTGGTCGGGTGAAACCCAACTCCTCCAACTCTTCCATCCCCTTGGCCAGTCCATGCAGTGACCGCTGCATGGCTGGCCTTTTTTCATTTCTAGGAGACACACCATGCTCAAAGGTCTGGCTATCACTCCGCCGGTACTCGGGCGGATTTCCATCGGCAAGGTCATCGAGAAGAACGGCAAGCGACTTCCGGAGAAGGATGACCAATTCACCATCACGTCCCAGGTGCAGGGTAGGGACGGATGGCTGCTGCACCCGCTCAATGACGAGCTGCGTCAGGGCAAGGACGACAAGCTGCGCAGCATTCCGGTACGCCTTCTGTTCAACGAGCCGGAGCTGAATTTCCGCGCTGACTACACGCTGTTTGACCGGCAGTCCGGACGTCCGATCTGCGTCGGCAATGGCGAGTCCTGCAGGCGGGTTACCCAAGACGGTCTGCAGTCGCTGCCATGCCCGTCGCCGGATGCCTGCCCACTGGCCAAAGGCGGTGCCTGCAAACCCTATGGCCGACTGAATGTGGTCATTGGTGATGAGGATCCGCTGGGAAGCTTCGTGTTCCGCACCACCGGCTTCAACAGCATCCGCACCCTCGCTGCACGACTGCATTACTTCCAGGCCATATCAGGCAACCGCCTGGCATGCCTGCCGCTGGAACTGCGGCTGCGTGGCAAGTCAACTCGCCAGAGCCATGGCACACCGATCTTCTACGCCGACCTGACGGTACGCGGCGGCATGGACATGGCTGAAGCACTGGTGACAGCCAGTGAAATCGATTCGCGACGGCAGGCTGCGGGCTTCGATCAAGCGGCTTTGGATGAGGCAGCAAGACGAGGCTTTGGTAACGGCGCGTTCGAAGATAGCGAGGAGGATGCCAGCACCATCGTGGAAGAGTTCTACGTCGAAGGTGAAGCACAGGTTGCAGCAACGCACTCTCCACTCAATCCCACCAAACCTAGCCTGGCTGAAAAGCTCGATGCACAGGCTACTCGTCAAACACCACCCATAGACCAAGGAGGCCTACATGCGCCTGCACAAGCTGAAAGCCAGTGACACGACCGGCACCTACCTGGTCGATTCGCCGGTGACAGAGAACGACATCCTGCTGATGGCCAAGCAACTGGCCAGTCTGCGCCTGCGCAAGGGACGCGCCCTTACGTCGCCTAAGGAGGTGTTCAGTCATCTGCAGGCGCTGCTGGCTGATTATGAGCACGAGGTGTTCGCCCTGCTCATGCTCGATAGCCAACACCGAGTGATTGCGTTTGAGGAAGTGTTTCGCGGCACCCTGGACGGAGCCAGTGTCTACCCCAGGGAGATCGTGAAGATCGCCCTGGAGCACAACGCCGCCGCAATGATCCTGGTGCACAACCACCCCTCAGGTGATCCCGAGCCCAGCCAGGCGGATCGCAATCTCACCA
>JAYQUJ010000157.1:0-2459 GCA_038147895.1 Pseudomonas sp. | reverse complement strand
CCGCTTCGTTGCAGGTCGGGCGTTTCTATTTCTGCAAGGTGAACGCTATGAAAGCCACTTCATTGAATCGCAGCACCAGCAAATCTCGTCCAGCTCTGCGCCTGGTCAGCACTAAGGAGCTGCCACGCGAGGACTGGCTGCAGATCCGTAAGCAAGGTATTGGCAGCTCGGATGCAGCTGCAGCCGTAGGACTCAACCCCTACAAGTCGCAGCTGGAACTCTGGATGGAGAAGACCGGCCGTGATGCTGGCATGCCCAAGGCCGACCCACAGGATGAGGAAAGCCCGATGTACTGGGGCAACGTGCTGGAGCCCATCGTGGCCTGGCACTACAGCAAGCGCACCAAGAATAAGGTACGCCGCATCAACGCCGTGCTGCAGCATCCCAATCCGGAGCTGCCCTGGATGCTGGCTAACATCGACCGCGAGGTGATCGCGGCGGACGATGTGCAGATCCTCGAATGCAAGACAGCAGGCATAAATGGGGCACGACTCTGGAAAGAGGGCGTGCCTGAGTATGTGCAGCTGCAGGTGATGCACCAGCTCGCCGTCACCGGTAAGCAGGCGGCGGATGTAGCGGTACTGCTGGGTGGCCAAACGCTGGAGATCCACCGTATCGAACGGGACGAGCAGATGATTGCTCGCCTGATCGAGCTGGAGCGCCAGTTCTGGCACTACGTGGAAACCGACACCCCACCGCCGGCCGATGGCACGGCTTCAGCTGAGTCTGCGCTGCGCTACCTCTACCCGGAGGACAACGGCCAGGTCGTCGACTTCAGCCAGCATGCTGGTCTTTCAGCGGCTTACATCGAGCTGAAAGCCGTGCGTCAGTCGATTGCCGACAAGGAAAAGCGCGAGGCCGAGCTCAAGCAGGTGCTGCAGCAGGCCATGGGCGATGCCAGTCGGGCGGAGTTCTCCAGCGGCTATGTCAGCTGGCGCAAGGCCAAGGACAGCATCGGTCTCGATGTAGCTCAACTGCTTAAGGACAAGCCCTACCTGCAGGCCAAGTACCCGTTGCTGAAACCGGGCGCACGGCGCTTCCGGCTCGGCTGAACCCCAGCTTTTCCAACTCTTCCCTCCCCTTGGCCAGTCCATGCAGTTCGCTCTGCGTGGCTGGCCTTTTTTCATTTCCAGGAGACTCACCATGCTCAAAGGTCTGGCTATCACTCCGCCGGTACTCGGGCGGATTTCCATCGGCAAGGTCATCGAGAAGAACGGCAAGCGTCTGCCGGAGAAAGATGACCAGTTCACCATCACTTCCCAAGTGCAAGGCAAGGACGGCTGGCTGCTGCACCCGCTCAATGACGAGCTGCGCCAGGGCAAGGACGACAAGCTGCGCAGCATTCCGGTACGGCTTCTGTTCAACGAACCGGAGCTGAATTTCCGAGCTGACTACACGCTGTTCGACCGACAGTCCGGACGCCCAATCTGCGTGGGCAATGGTGAAACCTGCAAGCGGGTCACTCAGGACGGCATGCAGTCACTGCCCTGCCCGTCACCGGATGCCTGCCCACTGGCCAAAGGCGGTGCCTGTAAGCCCTACGGCCGACTGAATGTGGTCATTGGTGATGAGGATCCGCTGGGCAGCTTCGTGTTCCGCACCACCGGCTTCAACAGCATCCGCACCCTCGCCGCTCGCCTGCATTACTTCCAGGCCATCTCGGGCAACCGCCTGGCCTGCCTGCCACTGGAACTACGTCTACGTGGTAAGTCGACTCGCCAGAGCCATGGCACGCCGATCTTCTACGCCGATCTGACGGTACGTGGTGGCATGGACATGTCTGAAGCACTGGTGTCCGCCAGTGAACTCGATTCGCGGCGGCAAGCTGCCGGCTTCAATCAAGCAGCGTTGGATGAGGCTGCACGACGCGGCTTCGGCAACGGAGCCTTCGAGGACAGCGAGGAGGATGCCAGCGCCATCGTGGAAGAGTTCTACCCCGAGGGTGAAGCTCCTGCTGCAGCAACAATTTCCCAACTCAACCCCACCAAACCCAGCCTGGCTGAAAAGCTCGATGCACAGGCTGCTCGTCACACCCCACCCACAGACCAAGACCAAGGAGGCCGCCATGCACCTGCACAAGCTGAAAGCCAGTGACACGGCCGGCACCTACTTGGTCGAGTCCCCGGTGACGGAAAACGACATCCTGCTGATGGCCAGGCAACTGGCCAGCCTGCGCCTGCGCAAGGGACGTGCACTGACCTCGCCTAAGGAGGCGTTCAGTCACCTGCAGACGCTGCTGGCTGATTATGAGCACGAGGTTTTTGCACTGCTCATGCTCGACAGCCGACACCGGGTGATTGCGTTCGAGGAAGTGTTTCGCGGAACCCTGGATGGAGCCAGCGTCTACCCACGGGAAATCGTGAAGATCGCCTTGGAACACAACGCAGCGGCAATCATCCTGGTACACAACCACCCCTCAGGTGATCCCGAGCCCAGCCAGGCGGATCGCAATCTCACCA
>JAYQUJ010000156.1:0-2485 GCA_038147895.1 Pseudomonas sp. | reverse complement strand
TAAGGAGACGCTGATTTATTCGTCTCCTGCCACCCATCTTGGCACAATCCGCTGAAGTCCGCCGCACGAGTTGCCCACATGCAAAAAACCTTTTCCGAAGCAGAATACGCCGGCAAGAAAAAGCTGACTCGACGCGACCGGTTCCTCAACGAAATCGATCAACTGGCCCCTTGGGCGTTGCTGGGAGCCCAGATCGCGCCGTTCTATGCCGACAACACCGGCAAGCGCGGCAGGCCCAGTATTGGCTTGTCACGCATGTTGCGCCTGTACGTCGTGCAGCAATGCTTCGGTCTTTCCGATGAGGGCACGGAAGATGCGGTGTACGACAGCCAGGCCGTGCGGCTGTTTGTCGGGATTGACCTGAGCCACGAGTCCGCCCCGGACGCGACCACCCTGCTGAAGTTCCGGCGCTTGCTGGAAACACACCAACTCACCCAGAAGATCTTCGCCGCGATTAACCAGCATCTGAGCGCCAAGGGCTTGCTGCTCAAAGAAGGCACCATCGTGGATGCCACGCTGATAGCGGCGCCGCCTTCGACCAAGAACCGTGAAGGCAAACGCGACCCGGAGATGCATCAGAGCAAGAAAGGCAACCAGTGGCACTTCGGCATGAAGGCGCACATCGGCGTGGATGCTGCGACCGGTCTGGTGCATAGCCTGGTGACCACCGCAGCCAATGTTCACGATGTAACGCAGGCCCATGCACTGCTGCATGGCGAAGAGAGCACTGTGTTTGCCGATGCCGGTTACGTTGGTGCGCAAAAGCGTGAGGAAAACCAGGACACGCCAGTTGAATGGCAAATCGCCATGCGGCCCGGCAAACGCAAAGCCTTACCGGATACGCCAGAAGGAAAGCTGCTCGATCAACTGGAGTTCCTGAAGGCCAAGGTTCGCGCCAAGGTCGAGCACCCGTTTCACGTGGTGAAAAACCGCTTTCATCATCGCAAGACTCGCTACCGTGGCCTGGCGAAAAACACTGCGCAGATGTTCAGTCTGTTTGGGCTGGCCAATCTGCTGCTGGCCAAGAGGCATTTGATACCAATAACGGGATAAATCCGTCTTGATGACGGGAAATGAGCGTTGCGGCTACCGCCGCAGGGCTAGAAGACGCTGATCGAGCGTTTTAACTTCGGAATTGATTGGATTTCGATGAGCGATTCGGTCATCGGAGATTTGGAGGCGATTAATTCAGCGCCTCCCTAATTCTGTGTTGAATAGTGGAGCCGCTCCGATTTTTGGAGTGTAGACGACGTTTAGAACTGTGAATGGATGACTTAATAAATGGATGCTGCGAGGGCCGGCCGTGTCCGTTGTCGATCAAACCTGCGTCGATTTTGCTGGCCAGATAAATGTTCCTCTGAACGAGTCTCAATCATAACTGCGCGCCTCCAACGAACTTGGCGAAACTCGTACCTGATCCGGGTTGAGGTATTGGGGGGGGCGAGCAATCTCGTCCGTGAAGCCAAAACCGTATGTGTTTTGGCCGAGCAACCTGATCATTCTCGCTTGCCTCTCAGGGCTCTCTCTCAGACCTATGTCGACGGGTAGGGGCCTCATACGACCTTACGCTGCATCCATTCACTCGGACTTGCGCCGACCTGCGACGAAAAGTTCGGGCAAGTGCAGATGGGCTTTCATAGCCGGCCTCGTCGGCAAATAACGCGATAGGCCCCCCTCCCACTGGCGTTTTTGCGCCAGGCTGATCCTCCAGTTCGCTAGGTAATCCGCCGGGTGGCTCCAACGGTCTTGCGGAAGTGCGCCGCAAAGCTCGCGCGCGACATATTGGCTATGTCGGCTAGGTCAGCCACCGACCAGTTGCGCTGTGGCTCGGTGTGAATGCAGGTCAGCGCACGCGCCAGGCGCGGGTCGGCCAACCCCGCCATCATCCCCGATTCAACGCTGTGGCTAGCGATAAGGTGGCGAAACAGCTGAATCACCAAGAGTTCGGGCAACCGATTGAGCACGACTTCACGGCCGCATTGAATCGCCCCAGGTTTTCTAGACACTCTCTAGGCTCTGGAAATAGCGCTTTTCAAACTCTACCGGCGACAGCTGGTTGTTGAAACCATGTCGGCGTTTTGGGTTGTAGAACATCTCGATGTAATCGAACACATCGGCTCTGGCATCTTGCCTGGAGCTGTAGATCTTTCGTCTGATCCGCTCCCGTTTCAGCAACTGGAAAAAGCTTTCTGCTACCGCATTGTCATGGCAGTTGCCACGCCGACTCATGCTACCGACGTCCCCCCGTATTTGAGTAGCACGTCGCTTTAGAGTCCAATCCCACCAGCAAGGAGATTGGACATAAAGAAGCGTTTCAGCGAAGAACAAATCATTGGCTTTCTGCGTGAAGCGAACGAGCGAGCCGTAAGGACTACCTCTGGCAACGGTGAAGCAACGGCGCGCGCGTTACCGCTTTAAGCTATTCGGAAGCCAGGAGTACGTTCGGCCCCGCCTTCGGCAGTACGGAAACCAGGAGTACGTTCGG
>JAYQUJ010000155.1:0-2502 GCA_038147895.1 Pseudomonas sp. | reverse complement strand
ATCGACTCCTGGTTCGATAACTACCTGGGTGTGGTGTCGTTGGTTCGCGTCAAGCACGGCCGGGTGAAGAAGGGCGACAAGATTCTGGTCAAGTCGACCGGCAAGATCCACCAGGTCGACAGCGTCGGCGTATTCACCCCCAAGCACACCGAGACCGCCGACCTCAAGGCCGGCGAAGTGGGCTTCATCATCGCCGGCATCAAGGACATTCACGGCGCGCCGGTGGGCGATACCCTGACCCTGTCCAATACACCGGACGTGGATGTACTGCCGGGCTTCAAGCGGGTCAAGCCGCAGGTCTACGCCGGCCTGTTCCCGGTCAGCTCCGACGATTTCGAGGACTTCCGCGAAGCCCTGCAGAAGCTGACCCTGAACGACGCGGCTCTGCAGTACGAGCCGGAAAGCTCCGATGCTCTGGGCTTTGGCTTCCGCATCGGCTTCCTCGGCATGCTGCACATGGAGATCATCCAGGAGCGCCTGGAGCGCGAATATGACCTGGACCTGATCACCACCGCACCGACCGTAATCTTCGAAGTGGAAATGAAGAGCGGCGAGACGATCTACGTCGACAACCCGTCCAAACTGCCCGATCCGGCCGGCATCCTCGACATGCGCGAGCCTATCGTGCGCGCCAATATCCTGGTACCGCAGGAGCATCTGGGCAACGTCATCACCCTGTGCATCGAGAAGCGCGGCGTGCAGCGCGACATGCAGTTCCTCAGCAGTCAGGTGCAGGTTTCCTATGACCTGCCGATGAACGAGGTGGTGCTGGACTTCTTCGATCGCCTGAAGTCGGTGAGCCGTGGTTACGCCTCGCTGGACTACAGTTTCGATCGCTTTCAGTCGGCCAATCTGGTGCGTCTGGATGTGATGATCAATGGTGAGAAGGTCGATGCTCTGGCGCTCATCGTGCACCGTGATCGCGCTCACCAGAAGGGGCGGGTGCTGACGGAGAAAATGAAGGAGCTGATCCCTCGGCAGATGTTCGACGTGGCTATCCAGGCAGCTATCGGTGGCCAGATCATAGCCCGCACCACGGTGAAGGCCCTGCGCAAGAACGTATTGGCCAAGTGCTATGGTGGTGACGTCAGCCGCAAGAAGAAGCTGCTGGAGAAGCAGAAGGCTGGTAAGAAACGGATGAAGCAGGTCGGCAGCGTGGAAATTCCCCAGGAAGCCTTCCTCGCCGTACTCAAGGTGGATAGTTAAGTCCTATGTCGTTCAATTTCCCGTTGATTCTGGTAATCGCCGTTGCAGTATGCGGCGCTCTGGCCCTGTTGGATCTGTTGCTGCTGGCCCCGCGCCGGCGTGCGGCTATCACCACCTATGAGGGGCAGGTGGGCGAACCTGATGAACAGGTTCTGCAAGGACTCAATCGGGAACCGCTGCTGGTTGAGTACGGCAAGTCGTTCTTCCCTGTGCTGGCTATCGTGCTGGTGTTGCGCTCCTTTCTGCTGGAGCCCTTCCAGATTCCGTCGGGATCAATGAAGCCTACCTTGGAGGTGGGTGATTTCATCCTGGTCAACAAATTCGCCTACGGCATCCGTCTGCCGGTAATCGACACCAAGATCATTGAGGTGGGCAACCCTCAGCGTGGCGATGTAATGGTGTTCCGCTATCCGAGCAATCCGAGCATCAATTACATCAAACGTGTGGTTGGGCTGCCAGGCGACACCATCACCTACACCGCTGACAAGCGTTTGCTGGTCAATGGCCAGTCAGTTGCCGAGCAGTTCCTGGGTGAGGAAGAGGGCTCGCTGGGGCGAACTCTGCTGTACAAGGAAAAACTGGGCGAGATCGAGCACATGATCCGCAAGCAGTTGCGTCGCAACATCATGCCAGGGCGTCAGTGGACTGTTCCGCAGGGGCATTACTTCATGATGGGTGACAATCGCGACGACTCTAACGACAGTCGCTACTGGCACGATGCGCATATTCCTCAGGATCTGTGGGGCATGGTTCCGGATCAGAATATTGTCGGCAAGGCCTTCGCTGTGTGGCTGAGCTGGCCGGACCCCAAGCTGAACCACCTGCCTAATCTTTCGCGGGTCGGTCTGATTCACTGAGTCTGTGATTCTGTGGCGTGCTGTTCAATCCTGAGCAGCCTGCTTATATATAGTCATGCCCTTCGCCTACGGGCATCTAAAACAACACTGATAATTGAGGTTGATCATGACATTTGCGCGCTCGCAGAAGGGCATGTCCGTTTTAGGCTGGATGATTGTGCTGGCCTTGGTAGCCTTTTTTGCCAGTACGGGCTTCAAGATGTTTCCGCACTATATGGATTACATGGCTCTGGAAGGCATGATCGAGAAGGTCGAAACCGATCCTGCGCTTGGGATCAGAACTCCCCGAGATTTTTATGAGCATGTTGAGAAAGGGATGGCGGTTAATAGTATTCGTGATCTCAATCTGGATGACGTTCTGGAGATCAAGCTCGAAGGGGGGGAGTTCCTCGTGCACCTTCAATATGAAAAACGTGAGCATCTGATCGAGACTCTCGAC
>JAYQUJ010000154.1:0-2526 GCA_038147895.1 Pseudomonas sp. | reverse complement strand
GCCGTGGATCTATCATTGGTTTCCGTGTCACCGACGTTTAGGTAATTTGCCGATTGCCAAATAAACTGACCATAGCCAAGATCACAGGCAAGGTCGAAATCCTCTGTCAGATTGAATGAGTTACTGCCGATTCCTGTAACGAGTTGTCCACGAATCCTGTCCAGGCACTCTGTCTTGCTCTTGCCGCGTGTATCAATACCCCGCAATTTGGGCATGACCTTCTGCACGAGTTGATCCTCGAAGGCGACATGCATAGCTCTGGCAAGCGCATCTTTATCGCGTGCAGCACGGACATCCGGGTAATTGGCCATGTAGTATTCAATGGATTGCCAAACGCGGTGACCGAGGGCACGGCCTGTAACCGCTAAAGAAGCATTGATTGCTTCAATGAATTTTTTGAACGGGCTGACTTGATCGTCGGAGAAGTTGCTGCCCTGTGCTAGCCAACTCTGCCACGACGTTTTGTGTAGCGCCGGGCCTCGATTTTTGTCATCAAGTGGAGCAAGCTTCAGGCGGCGTTTGAGTTCCGTCGGGCGCGGAAAGTTGATGATGATGGAACGGTCAAGCACCTTGTCCGAAAGGGACTTGGTGGTTTCGTCCTGGTTCATCGTCCCTGTCCAGAGTACATTACGACCGAGGGGAAGCTTATAGGGTTCCATGCCGGCGCCAATTTTCACCGGTATGAACGGAACATCATCACCCTTTCTGCCACGCCGCAGTTCTAGCTTGCTCAAAAACTCTGCAAAATAAAGCTCAGGGTGTGCCAGATTCATCTCATCAAGCAGAACAAGACACACTGCGTCCTGCAATCCTGGATAATCTGCTTGTTTCAACGCTTCAATCAGCTCTTTGTCCTTCTCAGGGTCAAGTGCTATTTGCTGATCTGGCGACATACTCTGCCAACGTCTAATGCGCTGTTCATATTGTTCGCGGCCTGATATCTGACTTTGCGCGAGAAAACGCAGCACCGGCTGTGCATCGAATTTATTGTCTATGGAATTGAAAAAGCCCAGCATGGATTCCTGCGAATCCCAATTAGGCTGGACAGACAGCGGCTCGAAATAAATTCCGCCAAAGTGCGAGTAGAGGCGCGGCAGTTCGGATTTTCCGGTTCCGGAAACCCCTGCCAGGACAGTGAGCGGCGACCATTCCGCTGTTTTGAGAGCTGTATGAAAAGCTTTCAAAATACGTGGATTGAAATGTAGTCCGTATGTATCGCAAGCATTACCAATCCCAGTGAGCCAAGTTAGCTCATCGATCTCGTGCTGCACCGGCTGCTTGACCTTATCCACACTGATGTGCGGCATCTCAATTTCTTTGTAGCGAGCGGTAACTTCAGCAGGGCGCTCATAAGCTGCACGCAAACGCTTGAGTTCGGCTTGCGCTTCGTTGGCTGCTCCCTCGAAGATGGATGCCCTTTGCGCCAGAGATTTGTTTTCGGCGTTGAGCTCCGAGCCTTGACGGCGCAGCTCGCCAATTTCAGCGACCGCAGCCTCATTGGTGGAAAGTTGCCGTTCTAACTGGTCTGCCCGTGTTTTCTGATTTTTGGCTTCTGATTCAAGGGCTTGATACCGCTCGCGCATTTCCTCAGTAGGTCGGGTAGCAAGCTCCTCTCGTAGGCGTTTGAGTTCGTCGGCCTGGCTGTTCAGCGCACGCAGAATTTCAGCAGGGTCTTTGCCACCAAGTTGCAACTTTAACTGTTCGAACGCGCCGAGAAGTTCGTCTTGAGTTTTAAACGCCTCGCGCAGTCGAATGTTTTCCTCTTTGGCAGATTGCAGAGCAGCCTCTAGCGATTTTCGGCGATCCTCAACACGCCTCTCAACCTCATCGTCCAGTTGCTCGCTGCGCCTCTGGTTCTGCTGTTCCAGCCGTTGTTCTTTGCGTTCGAGTGTCCGCTCTGAAGTCTCAAGCTCTGCCTGTCTTCCTTCGACTTCGCTTTGCAAGGCGGAGAGTGCGCCTTTTTGTTTCTCAAATTCCGTGCGCTCTGCATTCAACTGCTTTCGAGCGTCACCCTGTTGTTTTGTCCATGCATCGCGCTCTTGGGCGATTTCTGTCCGAATGCGCTCCCGTTCGGCGTTTTCGGCATGGGCAACCGCACCCAGTCGCTTTGCTTTCAGCTCGGAAATTTCAACCTCCAACGCTGAAAGGTTTTTCTCTCGCATCTCGGCAATTGCTCTTTCGCCCTGGGCGCGCTTTTCACGCAGCTCATCATTCAGCGCGGCTCGTTCATCGGCAAAACCTGCATCACACTTTTGCTCAGCCTGCGTGACGGCCTGCTCGCGCTGCGCCAGCTTGGCCTTGTCTTGCTCGATGACTTGACGCTCTGCAGTCGCATCCCTTTCACGTGTAGCCACGGCGGTTTCACGGCTGGCGATTTCGCTTTCCTTGGTGTTTATCCAGCTCTCACGCGCGTTCAAATCGGCAAGCCGCTGGGCTTCGGTGTCGGGTTGGACGGGGCTGTTCAATTTCAAGATTCCATAAGTGTTCTGATAGGTGTGAAAGCAGCTTTGCGAAGCTGTGCGATGT
>JAYQUJ010000153.1:0-2596 GCA_038147895.1 Pseudomonas sp. | reverse complement strand
TCAGCGGATTGTGCCAAGATGGGTGGCAGGAGACGAATAAATCAGCGTCTCCTTAGTGCTGCCGAATCTCCTTGAGTGGCAGCTTCCAAAAGATAGCCGAGGGCGCGTTCTAGCCGCGGCAGAAAAAACTGGAGTAGATGATGAGGCACATAACACTTGCCGCGATATTAATCGCTGCTACAAATTTACAGGCTCACGCTGAGAACCTAGACGAACACACCTATAAAAATTACGTAGATAAAAGCGGCAATATTAGCCTGCCATCAGATGTACGGAAAACTTGGAGTCACCTAGGGTCTTGGATTGTTGGTGACAAAAAATCACCAGGTTATGGTTTCCATGATGTTTACACTCAACCTGAAGTGGTTGATATTTATCGAAAAACATCTGAATTTCCCGACGGTGCGGTTTTGGTCAAGGAAATTCGTACGGTGGAAGAAGGCGCTCAAACAACAGGACTGGCTCAATGGGCGGGCGAAACTAGTGTCTGGTTTGTAATGGTCAAGGATAAGAAAAATCGATTTAAGGGCAATAGCAATTGGGCTGAGGGCTGGGGTTGGGCGCTCTACGAAGCCAAAGATCCAAAGGTGAATGTTTCTAAGGGATTTCAAGCAACGTGCATGGGCTGCCACATACCTGCCAAAGAAACTGACTGGGTATTCATACGCGGCTACCCAACATTGATGAAAGCAACTCCTTGATATCTCTACGGCGTCGCTACAGGCCGCGGAAGTATGGACTCAGCATTTCCGCGGCCTGTTCGCTTCTTCATCGACAAGCTTATGATACTCCATACAGGGCATCTCGCAATTGAAACTCATGGCAGCGTCATCGCTGAAAAAATGCTGGAGCTCTTAGAGGGAAAAATTAAACATCAGTAGATGTACACTGCTTAGCTAATTGGTTAGTTACGGATCTACCAGGCCTCCTAGGCAAAGAGTCTAGGATATCGTCTCATTTGAGACTCTATTTAAGGCGTCACTTTCATCATCTTGTAGTACTGCGGCGCTCAATCATACGAAGGGTTATGCTATGAATCGGTTACATGTAATAAGCGCTAAAGATGCAGCAGGCCCTACTGCTGATGTTTTTAATTCAATTAAGCGTTCTTTAGGAATGGTTCCAAACGCTTTCCTTGTGGCTGGAACTAACAGCCCGCTGGCCTTAGAAGCGGCCCTTGCACTCGATGCGGCCCTGCATAAAGCCAGCTTGAGCATCAAAGAAATTGAAATTATTAAACTGACGGTCAGCCAAGAATCGGGATGCGATTACTGCCTTGCGGCACATACAATGATAAGTAAAGGCGCCGGGTTGGCGGAGGTGGAAATATTGGCGGCGCGCCATGGCACCCCTTCAGGTAGCACCAAGTCCGACGCGCTTTCAAAGTTTGTTAGGTCAGCGGTTCGAACAACAGGAACGGTGCCTGCAAATGTAGTTGATGAGTTCAAGCAAGCCGGGTACAGCGATCAGCAAATTATTGACACTTTGCTTGCAATCACCAGCATTACATTCACCAATTTAGTCAATCGTGTGAATGACACACCGCTGGACTTTCCAGCCGTTAAGTGATGAGCTATTGCTTTAGGCTGACCTTTGACTAGCTCTTAAAGTCATTGGCTAATAAGCAGGATACTGGCCTCGGCTGCTACGGATGAGTTCGCAGCTTCATTTATGTACTTGACGATAATCAGTCATCCGAGAGGCCATTTTTCCTTGCTACCTTAAATAGCCTTGGTTTGCAGGTGGAGGGGAGGATAATCGACATGAAATACCGGGCGCTAAACTGTGAGCTCTATGATTTTATAGAGACAATCTGCATGTATCATTCCTTTCTAGAGTTACAAACAGTAGACGGCGTCAATATCAAGGCCATAGCTTTAACCACCAAGACAACAGCCAATAAAGAAGAGTATCTTCAGCTGGAGTCGCCTGGTTTCATCCAGGAGGTGAGGCTGGACATGATCTCTGTAATAACCTTATTGGATGGGAGTTCAAATGGACAGAGGAAAGAATTTACCAGCAGACCGGACAACGATGTATGCGTTCCAGACGCGCACGAGCGATAAGGATCAAGCCATTTGCCTTGTGAGCCTGCATTTTTTATGCATTTTAATCAGATCCTTAAAGTAGGCTTCGGATGTTTCCTTGTGTGAACGATAAGCAATCCATTATTTTTGATGAGTTTCAGGCGTGTAATGCCATCGATAACATAGAGCTAAAGGCGGGCGGCGATGGTATTGATACGCAAGATACGGTCTTCATTGTTCGAAGTGTAGGGCTTGGAGCTCGAGTGGTCAGGTATTAACCTTGCTAAGGTTACGGCAATTACCAGGCTAATCACGTGTTTGTGAGTCATTGCCTGCGGGGGAGTATGCTCGCTAAGTAGGCTGCTTGAAACTGGCGATGATTACTTTGTCCATGGTCTTGATCGCACTTGAGAGGCTCATCATTTTCCTATCAAGCGGTCGGTGCCGTCTGTGGTATTTAGGGAACTTTCATTCGGCCTTTAGGTGGCCATTACAACAGTCCTGATACTTTGGAGTGTTGGCGCTGATGGAAAATTGACCCACCCTGCCGATTGAAATTTGACCCAGGG
>JAYQUJ010000152.1:0-2606 GCA_038147895.1 Pseudomonas sp. | reverse complement strand
GTGTTGGCGCTGATGGAAAATTGACCCACCCTGCCGATTGAAATTTGACCCAGGGCGGATTGCTGATTTTGTTACCAGCAACTGTGGATAAGTCTACCAGCGCAGCTGCTTTTGAACCCACTCCCTCGCTGTCCCAGTTCAGCTGTTGAAGACCTGCCACATGCAGCCATGCAGCAGGCCGTCGTCACCATGAAATCAGAACGACTCATCGTCCTCCGGTTCCTGGCCGCCCTTACGCTTTCGCTCCCGTGATTTGATCTTGGCCTGGGCCGCCAAGCTACTGTGTTGCAGGCGATAGGACTCGTTACCGGTTTCGACGATGTGGCAGTGGTGGGTCAGCCGATCCAGCAGGGCGGTGGTCATCTTGGCGTCGCCGAACACGCTCGACCATTCGGCGAAGCTCAGGTTGGTGGTGATCACCACGCTGGTGTGTTCGTACAGCTTGGACAGCAGGTGAAACAGCAACGCACCGCCAGCCTGGCTGAACGGCAGATAACCCAGTTCGTCGAGGATGACCAGATCCATGCGCAGCAGTGCCTGGGCGATCCGCCCGGCTTTGCCGTCGTGTTTTTCGCGCTCCAGCAGATTGACCAGATCGACCGTGGAGTAGAAGCGCACGCGCTTGCCATGCCGGGTGATGCCGGACACGGCCAGTGCGGTGGCCAGGTGGGTTTTGCCGGTGCCTGGGCCGCCGATCAGCACCACGTTCTGCGCGGTGTCGGTAAAACTCAGATTGGCCAGCTCGCTGATCAAGCGAGCGTCGGCGCTGGAGGCGCTGAAGTCGAAGCCGGCCAGATCGCGGTGCATCGGCAGCTTGGCCATGTTCATCTGGTGGCTCACCGAGCGCATGGCGCGATCTGTGTGCTCTTGTTCCAGCAGGTGTTCGAGCAGCCACTTGGACGAGGCTGTGTTCGACTCACCCTGTGCAGTTAACTCCGCCCAGGCCGTGGCCATGCCGTGCAGGCGCAGCTCCTTGAGTTCCGCCATCAAATCACGCATGACCGACCTCCTCGGCCTGGCCACGCAGGCGGTCGTAGCGCGCCGTGTTAGCGACGGGGGCTTCCTTGAGCGATAAGTGGGTTTCGACGCTGGGTGGTGGTTCGGATGCTGTCAGCCGTGCCACGACATTGAGGATGTGTTCGGCGCTCAGGCTGCCGCTCTCCAGTACCAGCTCAACGGCTACCAGCACGGCATCGAGTCCGGCGACCGGTACGGCAGCCAGGACTTGCGCCATGATCCGGTCACCGCCGGCATGACGCCCCAGACCGTGCTTAAGCTGACGCAGCGGCGCCGGCAGATCAGCAAAGGGCGCGCCGTTGCGCAGCGCACCGGGCTTGCGTTCGATCAGCGGGAGGTAGTGCTGCCAGTCATAGCTGACCTGGTCGCGATCCAGCAAGCGGACATGGCTGGCGATCAGCGCGTCGTCAGCCACCACCTCGATTCGCGTCGGATACAAACGGCTGCTGACCCACTTACCCGCGTACTCACACGGCACCGAGTAGCGGTTGCGCCCGACGCTGACCAGGCAGGTGCTGGAGACCCGCGCAGGCCGCTCGACGTAACCGTCGAATGGCGCTGGCACAGGCATCAGTTCAGCGCGCTCCAACTCCAGCACTTCGGCCACACTCAGCCCGCTGTATTGAGGGTGCGTCAGCTCGTTCCAAAGCGCGCGGCAGCGCTGGCCCAGCCAGGCATTGAGTTCCTCGAAGGAGTGAAACTGGCAGTCCTGGGCGTCTAGCCAGATACGCCTGCGGCTGTCTTGCACGTTCTTTTCAACGATGCCCTTTTCCCAACCAGCGGCGACGTTGCAGAAGTCCGGATCGAACAGGTAATGCGCGCACATCACCGCAAAGCGCGCATTCACCGCCCGGCCTTTGCCCTTATTGACCTTGTCGACGGCGGTCTTCATGTTGTCGTAGATGCCCCGGCGCGGCACGCCGCCCAAGGAGCCGAACGAGCGTGTATGGGCGTCAAATAACATCTCATGGCCCTGGCTCGGATACGCCACAAGCCAGAACGCACGGCTGGCACACAGCTTCAGATGTGCCACCTGCATACGCCGGTAAATGCCGCCGACCAGCAAGCCTTCCTCGCTCCAGTCAAACTGAAACGCCTCGCCAAGAGCAAAGGTCAGCGGCACAAAGGCCTGCGACGCCTTGCCCTGTCCCCCTCGCCAGGCACGGATAAACGCGGTGAGCTGGCTGTAGCCACCGTCATAACCATCGGCTTTGATTTGCGCCAACAGCGCCTTGGCACTGCGCCGCTGTTGCTTGGGGCGCAGAGAATCGGCTTTTAGCGCCTGCTCTAGCGTGGCGTGAAAAGGGCTGAGTTTGTTAAAGATCGCGCGGCGTTGGTAGACCGGCGGCTTGGCCTCAGGTGCTCTGACCCACTTGCGAATCGTGTTGCGCGCCAACCCGGTGCGCTTGGCTATCTCATGCAGCGACAGCTTGTCGCGGAAATACATCCGGCGAATTTTGCCCATCATTTCCATACTGATCACCCTGTGTTCTCCTGCTCAAAAATTGAGCAGAAGCAGTTGAACACCTGGGTCAGTTTTCAGTCGGCAGAACAGCCTCTACTGGGTCAGTTTTCGGTCAGCGGCAACA
>JAYQUJ010000151.1:0-2661 GCA_038147895.1 Pseudomonas sp. | reverse complement strand
TCGACCTATTCGACGCCGACGACACCCGCGAGGGCGTCAACGCCTTCCTGGAAAAACGCGACGCCCAGTGGCGCAACAAATAACCTTAGGAGCGAGCTCTGCTCGCGAACGACAAGCACCGCCTGATTCTCGAGCTGGTAGCCCGGACTTCAGTCCGGGGCATGCCTGCCAGCCTTCCCGGACTGAAGTCCGGGCTACATCACTGCATCAGCAATCGCAGGGTGGATGTCCCTCTTCACATCCACCAGAACCACGCACGGTGGAGCCCGCGCCTCCACCCCATGATGGAAACGAACATGAACGTGCAATTCGAAGAACGCCCCGCCCCCCACGGCTACCGCATCGGCATCGCCAGCCTGGACGCGGAGAAAAGCCTCAACGCCCTGACCCTGCCGATGATCGAGGCGCTGGACGCCAAGCTGCGCGAGTGGCAAACCAACCCCGCCATCGCCTGTGTGCTGCTGCGTGCCAATGGCGCCAAGGCCTTCTGCGCCGGCGGCGACGTGGTGCAGCTGGTGCACCAATGCCGCGAACATCCCGGCGAAGTGCCGCCCCTGGCGCGGCGCTTCTTCGCCGATGAATATCGCCTCGATCACCTGATTCACACCTACCCCAAGCCGCTGATCTGCTGGGCCCACGGCCATGTGCTGGGCGGCGGCATGGGCCTGATGCAGGGCGCGGCCATCCGCGTCGTTACCCCGAGTAGCCGCTTAGGGATGCCGGAGATCAATATCGGCCTGTATCCGGACGTGGGCGGCAGCTGGTTCCTCGCCCGCCTGCCGGGCAAGCTCGGCCTGTTCCTCGGCCTTACCGCCGCCGGCATCAACGCCCGCGACGCGCTGAACCTGAACCTGGCCGACCGCTTCCTGCGCGACGACCAGCAGGACGCCCTGCTCGACGGCCTGGCCCAGCTCAACTGGCAATATCAACCCGCCGAGCAGCTGAACAGCTTGCTGCAAGCCCTGGAGCATGAAGCACGCCCCGAGCTGCCCCAGGCCCAGTGGCTGCCCCGTCGCGAACGCATCGACGCCCTCCTCGACGTGGCCAGCCTGCCCTCCGCCTGGCACGCCCTCAGTGCGCTACAGGATGACCAAGACCCGCTCCTGGCCCGCGCCGCCAAGACCCTGGCGGCCGGCTGCCCGCTCACCGCGCATCTGGTCTGGGAGCAGATCAACCGCGCCCGCCACCTGTCACTGGCTGAGGTGTTCCGCATGGAGTATGCGATGAGTCTGAACTGCTGCCGTCACCCGGAATTCCCCGAAGGCGTACGCGCCCGCCTGATCGACAAGGATCAGGCACCGAAGTGGCACTGGCCCGATCCGGCCGCCATTCCACAGGCAGTGATCGAGGCGCACTTCGCGCCGGTCTGGGAAGGCGCCCATCCGTTGGCGGATCTGTAGCCCGAAGTAGCCCGGATGCAATCCGGGACAGTTGTGCACACGCCCCGGATTTCATCCGGGCTACACACTCCCCTCGCCCATGTGTGGGAGAGGGGCCGGGGCAGAGGGAAATCCTGTAGCGCTCCCTCTCCCTAACCCTCTCCCCGTGGAGAGAGGAAATAACAACCAGACCGCGCACTGCGCAGCCACACCTTTATCCGGGACTGTACAAGGAGAACAACAATGACCCAGATCGCCTTTATCGGCCTCGGCCACATGGGCCTGCCCATGGCCCGCAACCTGCTCAAGGCCGGCTTTACCGTCACCGCCTTTGACCTGATCAATGAAGCGCTGAATGCCTTCGCCCAGGACGGCGGCAAGACTGCCAGCAGCGCCGCCGATGCGGTCAAGGGCGCCAGCGTGGTGATCAGCATGCTGCCGGCCAGCCGCCATGTCGAAGGTCTGTACCTGGGCGACGGCGGCCTGCTCTCGCAGATCGCCCCCGGCAGCCTGGTGCTGGAATGCTCGACCATCGCCCCGGACTCGGCGCGCAAGGTACATCAGGCCGCCGCCGCGCGCGGCATCCCGCTGCTCGATGCGCCGGTCTCCGGCGGCACCGCCGGCGCGGCAGCCGGCACCCTCACCTTCATGATCGGCGGCGAGGCCGCTACCCTGGAAAAAGCCCGGCCGATCTTCGAAGCCATGGGCCGCAACATCTTCCACGCCGGCCCGGACGGCGCCGGCCAGGTGGCCAAGGTGTGCAACAACCAGCTGCTCGCCGTGCACATGATCGGCACCGCCGAGGCCATGGCATTGGGCGTGGCCAGCGGCCTCGACCCCGCTGTACTGGCAGAGATCATGCGGCAGAGCTCGGGCGGTAACTGGAGCCTGGAGAAGTACAACCCCTGGCCTGGAGTGATGGACAACGTGCCGTCGTCCAAAGGCTACAACGGCGGCTTTATGGCCGAGCTGATGGCCAAGGACCTGGGCCTGGCCCAGGAGGCCGCGCAGGCCACCGGCAGCAGCACGCCGATGGGG
This sequence comes from Pseudomonas sp., assembly GCA_038147895.1. Classification (GTDB taxonomy): domain Bacteria; phylum Pseudomonadota; class Gammaproteobacteria; order Pseudomonadales; family Pseudomonadaceae; genus Aquipseudomonas. The sequence continues at coordinate 244 of JAYQUJ010000151.1, read as the reverse complement.
GCACTGGCGTTGCAGATCTACCGCATGCTGCTCAAGCAGGGCAACGGCAAGCTGGACTTCTCGGCGGTGCAGAAGCTGTTTGTGGAATAGGTGCATCCCCTGCTCCCAGTAGGAGGGGCCTTGGCCGCGACCGGACTGCCAATTTAGGGAGCGGCTATTAATGGGCGCTACGCGCCGAACCGGCGGTTCATCCCCACAACGTCTCAATCGCGGCTGAAGCCGCTCCCACAAGGCACTACCAGCC
>JAYQUJ010000150.1:0-2742 GCA_038147895.1 Pseudomonas sp. | reverse complement strand
AGCTAACGGGCGGCCAAAAGCGTAGCTTTTGGACGTCCAGCGAACGAAGTGAGCGGCGTTGAGCGCATTGTTAGGATTTCTCGTTGTGGCTGCGGAGCTACAGGCCAAACCCAAACGAAAAGATTTGGAACGCCGAAGTGATGGTTTTCTAAAGTAGTTATTTGCGACCTGATCCATGCTGTCAAAACCTTCCGATGCTTACCGCAAATAACCCGCCGGCGAACCCACAGGCGGCGCCGCGAAACTGGCAGATAACCGCAAAGCTACCGACAAAACAGCGTGCTGAAAAGCAGCGTGTGGTGTCGTTGTGTCTAGGTGGTTTCCGAGCATTACTTGAAGCGCCCTAACGTTTGGTTAAGGGGCGGCCGCGAGCGTAGCTTGCGGACGTCCCGGAGTGAGCGAAGCGAACGACTTGAACCAATTGTTAGGCCTTCCGTGCACGCTGCTGAATGACCGCACGATGACGGAGCGGGGAAGGGCTTGCAAGCCGTGCTGCGGTATTGGCCGGAAGCTGCGCCCCACGGACTTTCAGATGCGATACAAGGTTTTGGTCCTGACTTGATGCCTGGCGAGCAGCAATGAACTTTGAAATGGCTGGTGCACGGAGATGAATGTGCATATTCAGTTCTTTCAGCTTTGGCTTTTTATTCAGCCCGCTGATGAGTGTTTGCCTTATTTCCATGGCTTCGGCCGACCTTTTTGCTCTTGGCGCCTAACGTTTGGCTAAGGGGCGGCCAATAGCGCAGCTATTGGACGTCCCGAGTGAGCGGAGCGAACGACTTGAGCCAATTGTTAGACAGCCCAGCCGAGCGCCGGAAATGATGCCAGCGCCGAGCATGACCGGCGGAGCGCACGGCGTGTCGGTTTTGGCCCGGACAGTTATTTGTGATGTGCACATTCTTTGAAAGCAACTCCTTTGCTGGCCACAAATAACGGCCTCTACTGCCAGGCGACCATTCGATTCAGGAACACTGCGCTGATGCGGTGACTGTGTTTCCTGGCTCGGTGCTGAAACCCAATATTGCCCTTGCGCCTAACGTTTGGTTAAGGGGCCGGCTTTAGCCGGTCCCGAGTGAGCGCAGCGAACGACTTGAACCATTTGTTAGGGCTGCCCTACGGTACTTTGTTATAAAGTTTTGGGTCTTCTAAACATTGCTTCAAAAGTAATTGCTGGCCGCTGTAGACCTTTAATATCTCAAATTTTTCTTTATCCGTTTCTACGGTTAGACAGACGCAGGAGAAGCCGTAGTGGCCATTTCGACGAATAAATTCTTTGTCGTCAATCTCTGGCATGTTGTCTATTGTTTCGTCGCTGGCAAATTTTCCGCCCTGGGTAGAAATGGTCCAATCAGAGTCGGCGTCAATTAACCATAAATTTGCAGGCGAGGGGTTATCAAGCCAACCGCAGCGCTTTTCAGCGGAGATGGCACTAAGCGGAGTTGCTATAAGAGCTATTAGGAGCAGTCGGCGCAATTGTGCTTTCCCTAACTATAAGTAGACGACACATGTGGCGTAATTTTTTACGCCTTTTGTGTCGGATAACGTTCCTTGTCGTTTGGTATGTCCTTGTCTAGCCTGAAAATCGCATCAGGAGATGCGACTTCAATCAGGGAGCAACAGCGACATGGATGACAAGCCTAAGCTGCTCGACCAGGTACGCGAGCAAATTCGTCTTCGACACTATTCGATTCGCACCGAAACTGTCTATCTGCAGTGGGTGCGGCGTTTTATTCGTTTTCATAAATATTGCCATCCGCAGGAGATGGGAGCGCCTGAGGTTGAGGCTTTTCTGAGTGATCTGGCGGTGCGCGGGGATGTTTCGGCGTCCACGCAGAATCAGGCGTTGTCGGCGATTCTCTTCCTTTATAAGCAGGTACTGCAGATCGAGTTGCCCTGGATGGATGGGGTAATTAGGGCGCGTCGGCCGCAGCGCTTACCGGTGGTGCTGACGCGGGAGGAGGTGGCGAGTGTGTTGGCGCAGTTGGATGGGACGCTTTGGCTAGTGGCCAGTCTGTTGTATGGCTCGGGTATGCGGTTGATGGAGGCATTGCGTCTGCGGGTCAAGGATGTGGAGTTTTCCCGCGGCGAAATTCTGATTCGTGACGGCAAGGGGCAGAAGGATCGGGTAACCATGTTGCCGCGTAAGTTGGCGGCGCCTTTGCAGTTACATCTGGAGCGAGTGCGGTCGCTGCATCAGCAGGATTTGCAGGAGGGCTTTGGCCGGGCGAATCTGCCCCATGCATTGGCGCGCAAGTATCCGAATGCGGCGGCGGAGTGGGGTTGGCAGTTTGTGTTTCCGTCGATCAACCGTTCGGCAGATCCGCGCTCGGGTGGCATCTTTCGCCACCATTTGCATGAGAAGACCATCCAGCGCGCCATTCGCAATGCTGTGCGCCGGGTAGGGCTGCACAAGCCTGCGACACCACATACGTTGCGGCATTCGTTCGCTACGCATTTGCTGGAGGGCGGGCAGGACATTCGCACCGTGCAGGAGTTGTTGGGGCATTCGGACGTAAAGACGACGCAGATCTATACCCATGTGCTCAACCGGGGCGGCATGGGGGTGTTGAGTCCGTTGGATCGGGTGTGAGCTGGGGGCGTGGAGGAGTTATCGTGGCTGAAGCGGAATGCCGCCCAGCCGTTCCCATAGGAGCAGGCGGTGCATGCTCGCTGTGGTAGGAGGGGCCTTGGCCGCGACTGGTTGCGGGGATCTGTTGAGGTTGGTGGCGCCCAGGGCATTGC
>JAYQUJ010000149.1:0-2742 GCA_038147895.1 Pseudomonas sp. | reverse complement strand
CCAAACCCCCGACCCGCTCACGCTGGTCGGGGGTTTGTCTTTGCGCTGAGAAAATATATTTGGCTATTTTCTGGTCGGATGTTTTCTAGGCAATGCTGTAGCGCATCGTTATGATGCCAGCCTCTTTAGCGAGGCCTTGTTTTGATGCGTGATCTGCTGCATTTACTCCAGGACGGTCAGTTTCATTCTGGCGAGTCTATCGGGCGTGCTCTTGGCATTAGTCGTGCCGCGGTGTGGAAGCGTCTGCAGCTGTTAGAAGCCGAACTGGGGCTGAGCATTTATCGTGTGCGGGGCAGGGGCTACCGCTTGGCCTCGGCAATGTCCTTGCTCGATGCTGCGGCCATTGAGGCGCAAGCGCTGGAGCTAGGTTGGTCATGTTCCTTCTATGAGTCGCTGGATTCGACTAATGCAGAGGCGTTGCGTCAGTTGGCAGAGGGCGTCTCTGCCCCCTTGTTGGTGATCGCTGAGGCTCAGGAGGGCGGGCGTGGGCGTCGAGGGCGAGTCTGGGCCAGCCCTTTCGGTGAAAATCTTTATTACAGCCTGGGGTTGCGCCTGGAGAGTGGCTACCCGCTCGATGGCCTGAGTCTGACTGTTGGGCTTGCCGTTCAGCGTGCGCTGGCGGCTATGGGTGTCGATGTGGGGGTGAAGTGGCCAAACGATCTGCTGGTAGGGGGGCGAAAGATTGCTGGCATCTTACTAGAGCTCTCCGGGGAGCCGGGTGGCGCTTACCAGTTGGTGATTGGTATTGGCATTAACGTCAATATGCTTCCGGGGCGCGTGGATATTGATCAGGCCTGGACCTCTCTGCGTGCCGAGTGTGGTCATCTGGTCGATAGGACAGTGTTGGCTGTCGCTCTTGGGCGGTCACTCAGGGATTACCTGGTGCGCCATGACCGGGAAAGTTTTGCCGGATTGCGAGAAGAGTGGGAGGCGGCTCATGTTTGGCAGGGGCTTGATGGGCGTCTGTCGGCAGGGGTTAAGTGCACTGATGGGCGAATCTTGGGTGTAGATAACCAGGGGGCGCTGAGGTTTGAGGTTGCGGGGCGTGAGTTGCAGTTCAGCGGTGGTGAGTTGAGCCTGAGGTTGCGTGATGATTCTTGAGCTGGATTGTGGCAATAGCCTTATTAAATGGCGACTGCTCGATGCTAAGGGGGCGGTGGCTTCGAGCGGTCTTGCTGAATCGACTCAGCAGTTGCTTGAGGTGGTTGTCGTGCAGGAGGGGCGGCTGCGTGCCTGTCGGCTGGTCAGCGTGCGCAGTGATGAAGAGACTGCTGCTCTGGTTGGTCTCCTTCGGCGCGAGTTTGGCGTCGATGTTGTCTGTGCGCAGTCGGCCGCTTTTCTTGCCGGTGTGCGCAATGGCTATCAGGATTTTGCGCGTCTTGGTCTTGATCGCTGGCTGGCGGCGGTGGGGGCCTATCAGTTATCCGGGGGGCGGGCCTGTCTGGTTCTGGATCTGGGGACTGCAATCACCTCTGATTTCGTGACGAAAGATGGCGAGCACCTGGGTGGATACATATGTCCCGGCATGCCTCTGATGCGTCGTGAGCTAAGTACGCATACCCGGCGGATTCGCTATGACGATGCTGTGGCGCAGCAGGCGCTCCTGGGGCTAGAGCCCGGGCGCAATACCGCAGAGGCAGTTGAGCGAGGCTGTGCGTTGATGTTGAGAGGCTTTGCTTTGACTCAGTTGGATGTGGCGCGCAACTGTTTTGGGGGATCCTTTCAGGTCTATCTGACTGGGGGGGATGCGGCGCTGGTTGAAGGGTGTCTGCCTCAGGCTCATCTGGTTGCTGATTTGGTCTTCAGGGGGCTTGCGGAGGCTTGCCCGGTTTCCGGGGTGTAGCCATGCGCTGGTTATTTCTGCTGTTCCTGGTTCTCAATCTTTTTTATTACGTCTGGCATCAACAAAAGGCGCCGCTACGAGCGAAGGAAGTAGAGGCTGTAGAGATGCGCCAGGGGCAGCAACAGGGCGTGCGGTTATTGAGTTCTGCTGATCGTGAGCGTGTGCGTCCGGAGACGGCACCTGCTTCTGAGGTGGCTGAGGCTGACTCCTGTCTGTTTCTGGGTAGTTTTCAATTGTCGGCACAAGCACAGCAACTGGAGCAGCGGCTAACCGCTCTGGACATCCAGGCTGAGGTGCGTTCGGTGAATGCTGCGGCTGGCCTTGATTACTGGGTTTATCTGGCTCCACTGGCCTCGCGTCAGGCATCGCTTCGGCAGCTAAAAGAGCTTCAGGCCAGGCGAATCGATAGCTACATCATTACTCAAGGGGATCTGGCTAATGGAATCTCGCTTGGTATTTTCCCTAGGCATGATTCTGCCGAGAGTGTGATGCGGCGCTTGCGGGACGCGGGTTATGAGCCGCTCCTTCGTGAGCTGCCGCGTGCGCAAAGAAGCTTCTGGGTGCGCGTGGCTCCGCAAAGCCGGCGTCTTGTTGATGATGCGCTTGAGTCTTTGAGTGTGGACTTCAACGGTTTGCAGCATCAAATAATGCCGTGCGAAAGCGTTGCAAGTGGTCAGTAGTTTGCATAGAATGGCGCCCGCTTTACGGGATGGCTCTCGTGGAGTGGCTGGGATAAGCAGCTAACCTCAAGTTTTTATTGAGAAAATGCTTGACAGCCAGGTGGCAGAAGTTAAAATGCCGCCCAGTTAGGAGGGGTTCCCGAGCGGCCAAAGGGATCAGTCTGTAAATCTGACGACATAGACTTCGAAGGTTCGAAAGGAGACCCCCTGTCTGTAATA
>JAYQUJ010000148.1:0-2759 GCA_038147895.1 Pseudomonas sp. | reverse complement strand
GTCTCCAGTCGAGCGCCCATCGCGCCAAACCTGAATGACAGGAAAGTAAAGTCTCTTGCGTATACTGGCAACCAGATTTTTTGCTGATTCTTCGTCAAAGTTTTTCAGACGCACTTCATCTTTGTATCTCGGCCCTGCCACTTTCCAGCCAGAGAATTTCCCATCGCGCTCCTGAAGCTCGAATGAAATTTCTGCCCCCTCAGTGAAGTCGGCGTAGCTCAGTTCATGAACAAAACTGTTCTGATGAATGAATACAGACTCATCGGTGGATTTACATGTAGCAAAGGTAAACTGCCCGCCTATTTTGTCGGTCAGCCACTTTCTGTTTACCGTGCCAGTCGTCCTCTGTTTGGGGCGGATGTAAAAATCACGGTCAAGCTGTTCAATTGCCCTTTCCACCCAGTCCAACAGATCAGAGGTTTTATTACTGTCTTGCTTCGGAAACCGCTGCAACTCCGCCCAAGTCATTGGCTGCGGATATTCCGGCGCAGGGGCATCGGTGATTTCTTCCGTGCGTCGCCAGGTAGCGCGGATGGGTGGGAAAGATTTGTCGCGCGGTGTGAAGACGAGTTTATAGGGATCATCCGCGCCGTATTCAAAGGTCAGGTTCAACTCGCAGTCAACCTTGTTTTCCAATGGGAAGGCGGGTGAATCGAGACGAGCAGAGAAACCGAAGTCGTCACCCTTATCGCCGACATAGAGCGGAAACGAGTAATGCGGCCTGCCAGCGGGCAGTGTGAAGAATTCATCAACCGGGATGGTGACGGGTTTACCCCGAATGGGTTTGACTGTCGTTCCGCGCAAAACCAGGTGGAATCGTTGCTGATGTCCATCCTTCATCACTTTGACTGAAAGCTCAGGAATCTGGTCGCGCCAAAGTGGAATATCAGCCACCTGTTGTTGTAAAGCATGTAGATGGATTCCGCCCATAACGGGGCTTTCCATCAAATTGATGCAGAACGCGAAATTCCCGATGTTTGGAATACGCTTCAGGTGTGCTGCCTCAATGAATGGGGGCTTTGCCGGGCGGATCGCATCGTGCCACCGCCCGTTGGCATCCAGCGTGATGATGTCGTAGCCGCTGCCACCTAGCCTTTCTGCTTCCTCGCCAGGGATAACAACCGGCGGGCAACGCTCCCAATAAAAGCCTTTGGTGATGGGAAGACGTTTCGCCAGGTTTTTGTCGCGCTTGGCGATGAGCTTGGTGGCGGTCGTCTTGCCGCCAATGGAATCAACGACGATGATGGCGTAACCCTCGCCCGTGATTTTGGCCGGGTCAGCTTGAGCGAACACGGCCGCCACACTTCGCGGCAACGGCTCGGCATTCGGGAAACGCGCGTTGAGGTTGCGACGGATGACTTCAAGCTCGAAATCGTTGAGAAAGTCAGGCGCAAGCCAGATGAGTGTATCGTTCTTGAACTCTTCGCGTAGCCGAGTAGTGAACGCGCGGGCGGCGGGGTCAAAAAGCTCAGTGGCGTTGTCTTTGGCGAAAAACAGATCTGGCGCAGAAATGGTGGTCGCATCGGGATTCAGCCAAACGGCATCGGAACCAAAGAGTTCGATGTCAACGGTTTCATTTTCGCGCTGCCACCTCTGCCAAAGAAAGGGGGCCGCCAGCGACTGCGCTCCTTTTCCGTCACCACTGGCATAGCGGGGATGCAGGGCTGTGATATCAACACAAATTGGTTCGGCACTCGCGCTTTGTCGCAAATGCCGGGGCATCTTGTACTTCACTTCCTTGAACAAAGGTGGCTTGGAAGTCCACGGAAGAATCTCAAACTTTTCATAATCGAATAGTAACGGTATCTCAGCAAAAAGATGCTTTCCATCAAGCCACATTTGCGCGCATTGCTGCCAAAGGCGCATGGTTTTCTCGCGGACATCCAGTTGAGAAAGGTCGCTGGTGATGTCCTCATCGAGGGTTTGCAGCCAGCGCCATGCATCCCACACGTGACGGTAATCTCGGTGTGCTAGTAGCGTGTTGTTAGGTGGCAGATTTTCCCAATTGCCGATGGCTTGCGCCTCATCAGAACGCAACCATAAGTAGATTTTTGATAGAAGCTCATCCTCTTGACCGAGACAATCACCGCGTAAATCAAGCATTTCCGCAAGGCGAATGGCAAAGGCTTTCAGCAAGCGATTTTCCGGCAGGTCGACGGATTGAAAGCGACGCACAGCCTGTATGTAGGGGTTACCTGCCAGTTTTTCCCGAATGGTACGACCCGGACGATTACTCAGCTTAATAAAACTGTTGGCATCCAGTTCACGCACAGCATGAACAGGCAGTAGAGCGTGTTCGCGGCGAGGACTTTCGTTGAGAGAATGAAATAATCGCTCGACAGAAGCGCGGCAGTGTTCCGTTATGCGCCAAAGGCGGTCACGGGTTATCTCACTCGCTTCTGGCTGTGCGACTTTGGCGAGGAACCCTGACAAGGATTTCGGCAGAGCCGCGCCGGTCTTAGGATCGAAATCCGTGATTGAACCAAACCAATTCATTTGCTCAAGCAGTTTTTTGGCAAGTTTTTCTTTGGCACGGAAGTCGGTATAGATTTTTTCCAGAGTAATACTCATTGCTTGGCGTGAATCCTTCCTGCTCTGGCATTTTCTTCAAGTTTCACGCGCAGCTCATCTCGTTGCTCTGGTGTCTTTAAGTTCCACATTTTATGACGCTTGTCTGAATCTGGTTCATCTTTCATAAAAAGGGAGTGTGGCAATTCAGCATTGTCCGAGTCTCGACTGGCCGTGGATCTATCATTGGT
>JAYQUJ010000147.1:0-2876 GCA_038147895.1 Pseudomonas sp. | reverse complement strand
TTTTTTATTCATCTAACTCACTGATTAACAAGGAGTTTTCAGATCAGGCTACGCCGGAAGTGGCGCGCATTATAGGCACTCAGATTTACCCGTCAATGCTTTTTTGGGAAAACCTGCTTCAAGCCTGCATGATCCAGCCCTCAACCCCCATTGCTGCCTGACGCAGTGCCTCCGAGCGGGTCGGATGTGGATGGCAGATCAGCGCGATGTCTTCGGCCGATGCGGCGAACTCCATGGCCACACAATATTCGCCGATCATCTCGCTCACGCTTGGCCCGACCATGTGCACGCCAAGAATTTCGTCTGTCCGCTCATCTGCCAGGACTTTCACGAAGCCCTCGGCTTCATGGTTGATCTTGGCGCGACTGTTCGCCGTGAAAGGGAACTTGCCTACCCGGTAGCTACGCCCCGCGTCTTTCAGCTGCTCTTCAGTCAAACCGACACAGGCGACCTCGGGCTTGGTGTAGATGACACTGGGAATGACGTTGTAATTCACCTCGGCCGCCCTGCCGGCAATCCGCTCAACGCAGGCAATGGCTTCATCTTCGGCCTTGTGCGCCAGCATCAGCCCAGAGGTGACGTCGCCGATTACCCAGATACCGGACACAGCCGCCTTATGGTGATCATTGGCCAACACTCCGCGCTTGTCGGTTGTGAGCCCGGCACTCTCCAGCCCCAGGCCCTCGGTGTAGGGACGCCGGCCTATGGCAACCAGAACGTAATCACATTCCAGCACCTGAGCGGCCCCACCAGCAGCTGGCTCAAGACTCAACTCAACACCCTGCCCCTTAACCACTGCGCCCGAGACCTTACTGCCGAGTTGAAACTTCATGCCTTGCTTGCTCAGCGCACGCTGCAGGGTTTTGGCCGTTTCATCGTCGAGCCCTGGGCAAATACGGTCGAGGTATTCGACCACGGTGACTGCGCTGCCCAAGCGGCGCCAGACCGACCCCAACTCCAAGCCGATCACGCCGGCACCTATGACCACCAGGTGTTTTGGCACCTCGGGCAGCGCCAGTGCGCCTGTGGAGTCGAGTATGCGCTGGTTATCGATCACAACGCCTGGCAACGGTGTCGGCTCCGATCCCGTTGCGATGACAATGTCCTTGGCCTGCAGCTGAATCAGGCTGCCATCGGCAGCCGTCACCTGAACCTGCCCTGCACCGCTCAGCGCCCCCCAGCCCTTGATCCAATCAACCTTGTTCTTGCGGAAGAGGAATTCGATGCCTTTGGTCAGGCCTGCCACGCTCTCGTCCTTCTGCTTCATCATCTGTAGCAGGTTGAGTTTCGGCTTGACTTCAATCCCCAGGCTGACGAACTCCTTGCCGCTGGCCGCCTCGTAGAGCTCGGAGGCATGCAACAAGGCCTTGGATGGCATGCAGCCCACATTGAGGCAGGTTCCACCCAGGGTTTCTCGTCCCTCTATGCAGGCGACCTTGAGCCCGAGCTGACCGGCACGAATCGCGGCGTTATAACCGCCCGGCCCACCGCCAATGACAACCACATCATATGCAGTCATTCAGATCACCCCCTGAGTTAGCGCGCCGCTGAAAGCTCTGTCGCTGCGCCACGGTTGCGTGAGAGATGGAAGGCCGCAAAAGCTGCAGCGGCGAAAGTGCTGTGCAGAACAACCATAGGCCAGGCGGTAGTACCCTGCAGCATCCCGAGCAGCACGCCGGCCAGGGTGGCGCCAGCCATTTGCGCAAAGCCCATAAAGCCTGAGGCGAGCCCCGCACGGTGCGCATTGGGGATGACTGCGCCAGCAACCGAGGCCGGTATCAACATGCCCCCTCCCACAGTGACCAGCACCTGCGGCAGCGAAAGCCCCCAGAGGGAAAGACCAAAGAACAGATGCGCCAGAAGGGTCAGCGCTGCTCCTACCAACACCAGCGCCACCCCGACTGCCACGATACGCTCGGGCCCTAACCGCATGATCATGCGCTGCGTGAACAAGGCTCCTGCAATCAGCCCGGACACGATGCCACCGAACACCAGCCCATACTCTGCTGCGCTGAGACCCAGCAGCCTCATATAGATGAAGGATGACCCGGCAATCACACTGAACATCGCACCGTAGGTGCAGGCCAGAGTCAGCGCAAAAGTGCGCAGCGGCCTGCCCCGGAACAAGTCCATATAGTCGCCGAGCAGTTTCGATGGCCGTCCAGCCTGAGGATCGAGATGGCTATTGCTCTCTTGGTAGAAAAGAACCACTCCGAGCAGCCCCAGACCGCCCACGGCTAGCGAACACCACAAAGGTGCCTGCCATCCCCAATGCAGGGTCAGGATGCCACCCAGCATGGGCGCAAGCGCGATGGAAACCAGCATCCCGATCACGGTCATCGCCAAAGCCGGCCCGGCCTGAGCCTGCCAAACGTCTCGCACGATGGCACGCGCCAACACCAGCGCGGAGCACGCCCCCAGGCCTTGCAGCGCCCTGGCGAGAACAAACTCAGCAAGATCGCCGGCCCCCAGCAGCCAGATTGTGGCCACCAGGTAGGTCGCCAGCCCCGCCAGCAGCACGGGACGCCGACCGAAACGATCGGAGAGTGGCCCCAGCACCAGCTGCCCCAGGCCGAAAGCTGCAACGAATGTCGACAAGACCGGCAGACTCGAACCTGGCGGCGCAGCAAAGCCACGCTCCAGGTCACCCAGAGCTGGAATCAGCAGCTGGGTAGAAATTTCGCCCAGCGCAGTCAGCAGCATGAGCAGGCACAGCAAGCTCTGTGAAGGTTTAAGCATCGCGCAACTCTCGACGGATCAGGCTTCCAGAATGGAATCGCCTGTTTACATTTCAACCATAATATTATTTATTAAATGATAGCAATCATCAAAAGACACGCGGAGAAGAAGCAAGATGCCCACACATAGCCAAGAAG
>JAYQUJ010000146.1:0-3181 GCA_038147895.1 Pseudomonas sp. | reverse complement strand
GGCGGCACCAGGCAACACAACGACGGAGCGCCGATGGCCCTGCCCCGCATCACCTCGCCCCATGCCAAGGGCGCCAACAAGACCCAGCGCGTCATGCTGCTGGTCGCAGCCGCCTGCGCGCCCGGCGCCCTGGCGCTGACCTGGCTGTTCGGCGTCGGCACCCTGGTCAATCTGCTCTGGGCCAGCCTGGTGGCCATCGCCTGCGAGGCCGCCATCCTCGCCGTACGCAAGCGCCCACTGGCGTTCTTCCTCAAGGATGGCAGCGCCCTGGTCACCGCCGTGCTGCTAGCCCTCGCGCTGCCGCCCTACGCGCCCTGGTGGCTGACCCTGGTCGCCGTGGGCTTCGCCATCGTCTTCGGCAAGCAGCTGTATGGCGGCCTGGGCCAGAACCCGTTCAACCCGGCCATGCTCGGCTATGTGGTGGTGCTGATTTCCTTCCCCATCCCCATGACCAGCTGGCCCGCGCCGCACAGCGTCGGTATCGCCGAAGGCATCCAGCAGATCCTCGGTCTGGCCGCTCTGCCGGATGGCTGGAGCCAGGCTACCGCCCTGGACACCCTGAAAATCAACAAGAGCCTGACCATCGACGAGCTGTGGGCGCAGAATCCGGCCTTCGGCCAGTTCGGCGGCAAGGCAGTGGAGTGGGTCAACCTGGCCTTCCTCCTCGGCGGCCTGTTCCTGCTGCACAAGAAGCTCATCACCTGGCACGCCCCGGCCGGCATGCTCGGTGCCCTGTTCGTCATGAGCCTGTTGTTCTGGAACGGCTCGGGCTCGGACTCCAACGGCTCGCCGCTGTTCCACCTGCTGACCGGCGCCACCATGCTCGGCGCCTTCTTCATCGTCACCGACCCGGTCAGCGGCGCCACCAGCAACCTGGGGCGGATCATCTTCGGTGCCGGCGTCGGCATCCTGGTCTATGTCATCCGCACCTGGGGTGGTTATCCGGACGGCGTGGCTTTCGCCGTGCTGCTGATGAACCTGGCCGCCCCGACCATCGACTACTACACCCGTCCGCGTACCTACGGCCACCGCAAGGCCGGGCGCGGCTTCAAGCTGGGAGAATGAGCGTGCTGCCGGAAATCTCCCGCTCCATGCTGAAGAACGCCGCCGTGCTGGGCCTGTTCGCCATCGCTACGGTCGGCGTGGTCGCCGCCATTCAGCAAGGCACCGCCCCGCGCATCGCCGCTGCCGAGCGCGAAGCCCAGGTGCAAGCACTGGCGCAGATCCTGCCGGCCGGCAGCTACGACAACCACCTGCTCGATAACAGCCGCCTGGTGCAGGACGAGCTGCTCGGCAACAAAAACCCGGCCCCCGCCTATCTGGCCACCCTCGGCGGCCAGCCCAGCGCGGTGATCCTGCAGGTCACCGCGCCGGACGGCTACAGCGGCTCGATCAAGCTGCTGGTGGGGATTCTTGCCGACGGCCGCCTGGCCGGAGTGCGTGCCCTGCACCACCGCGAGACGCCTGGCCTGGGCGACAAGATCGACCTGGCCAAGAGCCGCTGGATTCTGGGCTTCGACGACAAGTCGCTGAGCCAGCCCGACGAAGCCGGCTGGGCGGTGAAGAAAGACGGCGGCCAGTTCGACCAGTTCGCCGGCGCCACCATCACCCCGCGTGCGGTGGTCAAGGCCGTGCACAAGGCGCTGCAGTACTTCGACAAGCACAAGGCCGAGCTGCTGGCCCCGGAGGCCTCCAATGGCTAGTTACCGCGAAATCGCCATCAACGGCCTGTGGAAGAACAACCCGGGCCTGGTGCAGCTGCTCGGCCTGTGCCCGCTGCTGGGGGTGAGCAACTCGGTGGTCAACTCCCTGGGCATGGCCATCGCCACCGCCGTGGTACTGACCTGCTCCAACGCCGCCGTGGCGCTGATCCGCCGCCAGGTCACCGACGCCGTGCGCCTGCCGGCCTTCGTCATGATCATCGCCGCGCTGACCACCTGCATCGAACTGCTGATGCAGGCCTTCACCTACGAGCTGTACCAGATCCTCGGCATCTTCATCCCGCTGATCACCACCAACTGCGTGATTCTGGGCCGCGCCGAAGCCTTCGCCGCGAAGAACAGCGTGGCCCACGCCAGCTTCGACGGCCTGATGATGGGCGTCGGCTTCGGCGGCGTGCTGCTGGCCATCGGCGCGGTGCGCGAGCTGCTCGGCACCGGCATCCTGTTCAGCAACATGCAGCTGCTGTTCGGCCCGATCGCCGCCAACTGGCAGCTGACCCTGTTCCCCGGCTACCAGGGCTTCCTGCTGGCCATCCTGCCGCCGGGCGCCTTCCTCGTGCTGGGCCTGCTGATCGCCCTGAAGAACCGTATCGACGAACGCCAGGCCGAGCGCGCCAAGGCCGAGGAGCCGGCCGCACCGGCCGTCAGCCGCCGCGTGCGGGTCACCGGGGTGATCGAATGAACGCCGCCAAACGCCTGGAAATCTTCCGCCGCCTGCACGCAGACAACCCGAACCCGGAAACCGAGCTGGCCTACAGCACGCCCTTCGAGCTGCTTGTGGCGGTGACCCTGTCCGCTCAGGCCACCGACGTCAGCGTCAACAAGGCCACCGCCAAGCTGTTCCCGGTGGCCAACACGCCGGAAGCGATATACGCCCTGGGCGTCGAGGGCCTGTCCGAGTACATCAAGACCATCGGCCTGTACAACAGCAAGGCGAAGAACGTCATCGAGGCCTGCCGCATCCTCGTCGAGAAGCATGGCAGTCAGGTGCCGGACAACCGCGAGGACCTCGAAGCCCTGCCCGGCGTCGGCCGCAAAACCGCCAACGTGGTGCTCAACACGGCCTTCCGCCAACTGGCCATGGCGGTGGACACACATATCTTCCGCGTCAGCAACCGCACCGGCATCGCACCGGGCAAGAACGTGCTGGAAGTGGAGAAGAAGCTGCTCAAGTTCGTGCCCAAGGACTACCTGCTGGACGCCCACCACTGGCTGATCCTGCATGGCCGCTACGTCTGCACGGCACGCAAGCCGCGCTGTGGCGCCTGCCGCATCGAGGATCTGTGCGAATTCAAGGGCAAGACCTCGGACGATTGAGCGGCCATTGATTGGCTCACTCTTTCGATTGAGAAAATCTTTTTTACCGCCTCCAGCTTTGTCGATATAAGGAGCGCCATCGGCACCCCGAAAGCTGGAGTGAAGCCATGAGCACTGACAAAGAAGACCTCGAACTCGAAGAC
>JAYQUJ010000145.1:0-3362 GCA_038147895.1 Pseudomonas sp. | reverse complement strand
CTGTACCACGGCTTGGGTGAGTGCTCCTTCGATACTTGCCGAGGGAGTCAGAATTTCACGGCACTATGGTACGCCTGATCGAGCATTGCCCGGGTGCGACCGGCGGTCGCGTCCGGGCAGGCGGGGCATTACTCGGCGCTTGCCTCGGCGGTGTTGCCGTGCGACAGGCTGTACACGTAAGCGGCCAGCAGGTGCACCTTGTCTTCGCTGCCCACGTACGGCAGCTGTGCCGGCATGTTGCCGCTGCGACCGTAACGAATGGTCTGCTGCAGCTGAGCGTAGCTGCTGCCGTAGATGAAGGCGCTCGGGTTGGTCAGGTTCGGCGCGCCCATGCTCGGGGTGCCGGTGCCTTCCTTGGTGTGGCAGGCGAAGCAGACGCTTTCGAACACTTGCTTGCCAGCCGCTACGTCGGCGGTGACGCCTTCCGGCAGCTTGCGGCCAGCCAGTTCGGTCAGCACGTAGGCGGCGACGTTACGTACGCCATCTTCGCCGATGGTCGGGCCCTGGGCCGGCATCATGCCGTGACGACCACCGATGATGGTCTGTTTGATGGTGTCCGGCTCGCCGCCCCAACGCCATTCGTTGTCGGTCAGGTTGGGGAAGCCGTAGGCGCCCTTGGCGTCGGAGCCATGGCACACCGAGCAGTTGGATGCGAACAGGCGGCCACCCATTTTCAGGGCTTGCTCGTCCTTGGCCACTTCCTCGATCGGCATCTTGGCGTACTTGGCGTAGATCGGCGCGTACTGCTTGTCAGCGCGGACCATTTCCTTTTCCCACTGGTGCACGCCAGTCCAGCCGGCCTCGCCGTTGGCGAAGGGCTTGCCGTCACCGGCTTCGTTGTAGCCCGGCAGCAGGCCTTTCCAGTTACCCAGGCCTGGGTACAGGGCCAGGTAGCCGAGGGCGAAAACGATGGTGGCCACGAACAGCATGAACCACCACTTCGGCAGCGGGTTGTCGAACTCCTCGATGCCGTCGAAGGCATGGCCGACGGTGTCGTCGGTGGTGTCAGAGCGCTGGCCCTTGCGAATGCCGAAGAGCAGCGCGGTGAGAGCCACGATGGTGCCGAGGCTCAGTACGCTGATGTAGATACTCCAGAACAGAGTCATTCTTTATTGCTCCCAGAATCTTGCTCGTCACGCTTGCTGGCTGGGACGTCGTCGGCGAAGGGCAGGTTGGCCGCTTCGTCGAAGCTGCTCTTGCGCTTGCTGTTGTAAGCCCAGAGCACCACGCCGATGAAGGCGACGAAGACTATGACCGTACCGATGCCGCGAATCGTCCCGATATCCATCATGCGTTACCGTTTGTTCTTGATAGAGGTGCCCAGGCCTTGCAGGAAGGCTACCAGGGCGTCCATCTCGGTCTTGCCTTTGACGGCTTCACGAGCACCGGCGATGTCTTCGTCGGTATAGGGAACGCCAAGGCTACGCAGGGCTTCCATCTTGGCGGCAGTATCTTTGCCGTCGAGCTTGTTCTCAACCAGCCACGGGTAGGCCGGCATCTTCGACTCCGGTACTACGTTGCGCGGGTTGTACAGGTGGGCGCGGTGCCAGTCGTCCGAGTAACGGCCGCCGACGCGGGCCAGATCCGGGCCGGTACGCTTGGAGCCCCACAGGAAGGGGTGGTCCCAAACGCTTTCGCCGGCTACCGAGTAGTGGCCGTAGCGCTCGGTTTCGGCGCGGAACGGACGGATCATCTGCGAGTGGCAGCCAACGCAGCCTTCGCGGATGTAGATGTCACGACCTTCCAGCTCCAGCGCGGTGCGCGGCTTCATGCCTTCCACCGGGGTGTTGGTGACGTCCTGGAAGAACAGCGGAACGATCTGGGTCAGGCCGCCGATGCTCACGGCGATCACCATGAACAGGGCCAGCAGGCCGATGTTCTTTTCGAAAATCTCGTGTTTGCTACCGGCCATCAGTGAGCCACCTCAGCAGGAATCAGGGCAGCGGCGTCGTACTTGCTCTTGTCTGCGGCACGCACGGTACGCCAGGTGTTGTAAGCCATCAGCAGCATGCCGGTGACGAAGAACGCACCGCCGAGGGCGCGAACCATGTAACCGAGGTGGCTGGCTTCCAGGGCTTCTACGAAGGAGTAGGTGAGGGTGCCGTCTTCGTTGACTGCACGCCACATCAGACCCTGAGTGATGCCGTTGACCCACATGGAGGCGATGTACAGCACGGTACCGATGGTGGCGAGCCAGAAGTGGGCGTTGATCAGGCCGACGCTGTGCATCTGCTCACGACCGAACACTTTCGGGATCAGGTGGTACAGCGAACCGATGGAGATCATCGCTACCCAGCCGAGGGCGCCAGCGTGCACGTGGCCGATGGTCCAGTCGGTGTAGTGGGACAGGGCGTTGACGGTCTTGATGGCCATCATCGGGCCTTCGAAGGTCGACATGCCGTAGAACGCCAGGGACACCACCAGGAAGCGCAGGATCGGGTCGGTGCGCAGCTTATGCCAGGCGCCGGACAGGCTCATCATGCCGTTGATCATACCGCCCCAGCTCGGAGCCAGCAGAATGACCGACATGGCCATGCCGAGAGACTGGGTCCAGTCCGGCAGGGCGGTGTAGTGCAGGTGGTGCGGGCCGGCCCAGATGTACAGGGTGATCAGCGCCCAGAAGTGCACGATGGACAGGCGATAGGAGTAGATCGGACGCTCGGCCTGTTTCGGCACGAAGTAGTACATCATCCCCAGGAAGCCGGTGGTCAGGAAGAAGCCCACGGCGTTGTGGCCGTACCACCACTGGATCATCGCGTCGGTTGCACCGGCGTAGACCGAGTAGGACTTGAACAGGGTCACCGGCATTTCCATGCTGTTGACGATGTGCAGCATGGCGGTAACCACGATGAAGGCGCCGAAGAACCAGTTGCCCACATAGATGTGCTTGGTCTTGCGCTTCATGATGGTGCCGAAGAACACCGCCAGGTAGGTCACCCAGACCACGCCCAGGAGGATGTCGATCGGCCACTCCAGCTCGGCGTACTCCTTGGAGGAGGTGTAGCCCAGCGGCAGAGTGATGATGGCCAGCACGATCACGGCTTGCCAGCCCCAGAAAGTGAAGGCGGCCAGACTGTCGGAGATCAGGCGAGCCTGACAGGTGCGCTGAACCACGTAGTAGGACGTGGCGAACAGGGCGCAACCGCCGAAGGCGAAGATCACCGCGTTTGTATGCAGGGGACGCAGACGGCCGAAGCTGGTCCACGGCAGGTTCAGGTTGAGTTCTGGCCACACGAGCTGTGCGGCGATGAACACACCGAGACCCATCCCTATGACCCCCCAGATTACCGTCATAACGGCGAACTGGCGGACCACCTTATAGTTATAAGCAGTCTGACTGATTGCTGTGCTCATGCTAGGGG
>JAYQUJ010000144.1:0-3456 GCA_038147895.1 Pseudomonas sp. | reverse complement strand
GCTCTGCTCGCGAAAAACTGGGTTCGCGAGCAGAGCTCGCTCCTACTTAACGAATTCGGGCCAGGCGTAGGGCGTTCAGCACTACCAGCAGCGAACTGATCGACATGCCAACCGCCGCCCACATGGGGGTGATCCAGCCGATGGCCGCGAATGGCAGCACCAGGCCATTGTACAGAGTCGCCCAGCTCAGGTTCTCGACGATGATGCGGCGGGTGCGTCGGGCCAGGCTGAAGGCTTGCACCAAGCTGCTCAGACGATTGGATAGCAGCACGGCGTCGGCGCTGGTCTTGGCCAGGTCGGTGGCGCTGCCCATGGCCACGCTGATATCGGCGCCGGCCAGTACCGGCACATCGTTGACCCCGTCGCCGAGCATCAATACGCGGCGGCCGCGCTCGTGCAGATCCTTGAGTACTGCCAGCTTGGCGTCCGGGGTAAGGCCGCCGCGTGCGTCGGTGATGCCGAGCTGGCGTGCCACTTCGCCGACCATGGGCGAGCTGTCACCGGATAGCAGCAGGATGTCCCAGCCTTGGGCGTGACAGGCGGCGATCAGCTCTGGTGCGTCCTCGCGCAGGCGGTCGTTGAGAACGAACCAGGCCAGCGGGCCGCGCTCGTCGCCCAGCAGCAGCCACTGGCCGCGCTCACCGGGAATGGTTGGCGCTTGGCGTTTGGCCAGGGCGGCGACGTAGCCCGGCTGGCCGATACGCAGGCGGCGGCCGTCGACCACGCCCTCCAGGCCCTGGCCGGGTTCGCTGGCCAGCTGTTCGGCGCCGCGGTTGCTGTGGCCAAAGGCGCGGGCGATGGGGTGTTCGGAGCCGTGTTCCAGCGCGGCGGCCAGGGCCAGGCAGGCATCGCCGTCCAGTTCGCGAAGGGTTTCGATGCGTTCGAGCGTCAGGCGGCCTTCACTGAGAGTACCGGTCTTGTCGAAGATCACCGTATCGATATGTTTGAGGCCTTCCAGCACATGGCCACGGGTTAGTAGCAGGCCCAGCTTGTGCAGGCTGCCGGTGGCGGTGGTCAGTGCGGTTGGCGTGGCCAGCGACAGGGCGCAGGGACAGGTGGCGACCAGCAGGGCGAGGACGATCCAGAACGCGCGCTCATGGTCGATCTGCCACCAGACCAGGCCGATCACCGCGGCGAAGGCCAGCACGATCAGCAGGAACCACTGCGCCACGCGATCCGCCAGTTCGGCCATGCGTGGCTTGTCGGCCTGGGCGCGTTCGAGCAGGCGGACGATGGCGGAGAGGCGGGTGTCGTTGCCCAGAGCTTCGACTTCGACGGTCAGCGGGCCTTCGACATTGAGGGTGCCTGCAGTCACGGCATCGCCTTCGCCACGGGGGAGCGGCAGATATTCGCCAGTGAGCAGCGACTCGTCGACGCTGGACTGGCCGGCGACAATGCGTCCGTCCGCTGGCAGCTGGGCACCTGGCGGCACCAGTACACGGTCACCGATGGCCAATTCGCGCAGTAGCACGCGCTGGCTCTGGCCGCTGGCATCCAGGCGCAGACAGGACGGCGGCAGCAGGCTGACCAGTTGTGCGGTGGCCGCCGCCGTACGTTCGCGAGCGCGGCGTTCGAGGTAGCGGCCGGCGAGCAAGAACAGGGCAAACATGCCGACCGCATCGAAGTACAGCTCGCCATCGCCGGTGACCGTAGACCAGATGCCGGCCAGATAAGCGCCGCCGATGGCCAGCGACACCGACACGTCCATGGTCAGGTGGCGGGTGCGCAGGTCGCGCAGGGCGCCGCGGAAAAACTGGCCGCAGCAGTAGAAAACGATGGGAGTGGTGAGGAACAGGCTGGTCCAGCGCAGGATCATGTCCAGTTCCGGCGAGAGGTCGACGTTGACCTCCGGCCAGGTAGCCATGGTCGCCATCATCACCTGTAGCCACAGCAGGCCGGCGACGCCGATCTGACGCATCGAGCGGCGGTTCTCCGCGGCCAGGCGGGCGCTGGCGTCGTCCTCCTGCCAGGGGTGGCCGGCGTAGCCGATGCGGCGCAGCTCGGCGAGCAGCTGGCTGAGCGGCAGCTGGCTGTCGGCCCAGCGCACCTGCAGGCGCTGGTTGGACAGGTTGAGGTTGGCCTCGGCCACGCCCGGTAATGCGCGCAGGTGTTTCTCGATCAGCCAGCCGCACGCGGCGCAGCTGATGCCCTCGATCAACAAGCGGGTTTCGCTCAGCTCGCCTTCATGCTGGACGAACTCCTGCTGCACTTCGTCGCGATCGTACAGCTGCAACTCATCCGGCAGGGCCTTGGGCAGGGCCTGTGGGTTGATCGCGTTATCGCTGCGCTGGCGGTAGTAGGCGTCCAGGCCCCCGGCCACGATGGCTTCGGCCACCGCCTGACAGCCAGGGCAGCAGAAGGCCCTGGGCGCGCCGAGTACCTGTGCTTCGAAGCGGCTGTCGGCAGGTACCGGCAAGCCGCAGTGGTAGCAGGGAAGGGGGCTGCTCATGCGTGCAGATGCTTACTCGCCAAGGTGGAAGCGTTGGCCGCTGGCCAGCTGCTTCTCCTCGAACAGGCGCCAGTCCTTGCCGCCTTCCTGGCCGATCAGTTCGACAAAGCGTCGGCCTTCTACTGCGTCCAGCAGGTTGCCGGCGTAGCTGCCGTCGGCTTGAGTCTGCAGAACCACGCGGCGATCGCGTTCCGGCTGGGTCGGCGAAATCAGGTTAAGCACCAGTTGCGGCGGGTTGCTGTAGCCCTGCAGTTGCAGGCTGACGGTGCCGCGCTCGTTGTCCAGGCTGAAGTCGGCCTTGAGCTTGAGACGCTCGGCCAGCTCCTCGCGCTCCAGCGAGGTGTTGATGCCCTTGCCGACGTCGTAGTAGTTGTCCGACAGCAGGCCCGGTGGGTTCTTGGTGGCGATCACCAGCATGCTGGTACCCAGCACCACGGACAGGCCGAGGATGCCGAGGATGAACCAGGGCCAGACTTCTTTGTACCAGGGGTTGGCCGGAGGCTGTTGCGACGACATTGATTAACCTTGTTCAGCGCACGCTGGGGCCGATGAATCGGCTGTCGGCGTCGCTCTCGATGGATGGGTCTTCCAGGGCCTTGACCCTGAAGAGGATTTCATTGGCGCTGGAGGGCAGCTTCTCTGGCTCGATGGACAGCTCCACCGGAATCGACAGCACTTCGCCGGCGATCGCTTTGACCTCGCGCTTACCTTCGTACTCAAGACCGTCGATGCCTTCGACGGAGATCAGATAGGTCAGGTCGCGCTGGGCCTTGTTCATCAGCTTCACGGTGTAGACGTTCTCGACGTGGCCCAACTCGTTCTCGCGGTAAAGCACGCGGTCCTTGAGCACGTCGATCTCAACCAGCGAGCGGCTGGCGATGGCCCAGATCAGCAGTGAGATCATCGCCACCAGGGCGACGGCGTAGCCTATCAGGCGCGGGCGCAGCAGGTGGGTCTTCTGGCCGGAAAGATTGTGTTCGGTTGTGTAGCTGATCAGACCCTTGGGG
>JAYQUJ010000143.1:0-3742 GCA_038147895.1 Pseudomonas sp. | reverse complement strand
ATCCGGGACGGCTCACCCCGGATTGCATCCGGGCTACGCAAGGCAAACGGAGAAACGCCCATGAACATTGGCCAAGCGGCAAAGCAGAGCGGTCTCAGCGCCAAGATGATCCGCTACTACGAGGCCACAGGTCTGCTCCGCCCGGCCGGGCGCACGGTCAGCGGCTATCGCCAGTACGGCGAGCAGGATCTGCACGTGCTGGCCTTTATCAAACGCGCACGCGATCTGGGTTTCTCCCTGGAGGAAGTCGGCAGGCTGCTGGCCCTGTGGCAGGATCGTGGGCGCGCCAGTGCCGATGTAAAGGCTCTGGCGCAGAGCCATATCGACGAGCTCAATCGCAAGATCGAAGAGTTCACCGCCCTGCGTGACACCCTTGGCGAGCTGGTGCAGCACTGCCAGGGCGACCAACGGCCGGAGTGCCCGATCCTGCGCGATCTGGAGGCCGGCAGCGGCCACTGCCACACGCAAAACCCCGCCGGCCATAGCAAGTCCTGACAGCAGAAAGCACAACGCCGGCTTGTGGCCGGCGCTGTGCTTGTCGTCGATAACGCTGCTTAGAAGTTGTACTTAGCCGATGCGGTGAGACTGCGCGGAGCGCCGTAGGTGATAGCGCCGTAGGCCTCGAAGAAGTCGAAGTACTTCTCGTCGGTCACGTTATTGGCATTCAGCTGAGCCGAGAGGTTCTCGGTGATCTCGTAGCGCGCCATCAGGTTGACCAGCGCGTAGGCATCCTGCTCGACCTTCTCGGCCACACCAGAGGGGTTGGCAGCGTAGGCGTAGATGGATTCCTGCCAGTTCACACCACCGCCGATGGTCAGCTTGTCACCCAGGAAACCCGGTACGCGGTAGGTGGTAAAGGTACGAATCAGCTTGGTCGGGTAGTGAGTATTCACGTCCTCGCCATCGGCATCTTCGATATCGAACTGGGTATAACCCGCCATCAGGTTCCATCCCGGAGCCAGCTCACCGTTGACCTCCAGTTCGAAGCCATCGCTGGTGGCACCATCGCCTTCTTCATAGGCCCATTCGAGAGGATTCTTACCGGGAATACGCTCATTGGTGTTCACCGCAAGATTGTCCTGCTTGATGCGGAAAATCGCTGCAGAAGCATTCAGGCGGCCATCAAAGAACTCAGCTTTAAGACCGGTTTCGTAGCTCTCGCCGACAATCGGATTCAGCTGATTGTCGTTGATGTCATGCTGCGACTGCGGCAGGAAGATGTCCGTATAGCTGGCGTAGGCCGACAGGTTCTCCGTCAGGTCATACACAATGCCAGCGTAAGGGGTGATCTCGTCATCGACATCGATCTTCGAACCGCCCTGCTCTTTCTCGTAGTCGGTGCTACGCACGCCGAGAATGACCTTCAGGTCGTCAGCCAAGTTGATGCGAGTCGCGGCGTACAGCGCCTTCTGCGTGGTTTCGCTGGCGTCCGAGTCGGTCAGCGACTGCCAATCCGGCTCAGGAATGCTGTGGTAGAAATCGTTGAAGTTGTAGTTACCAGTGGCTATGTAACCACGGGTATCGGCATCGAATTCCTGGTCGCTATGGGTATAGCCAAATGCGACGTCGTGGCTACGCCCAAACAGCTCGACCGGACCATCGACCTGCAGGTAGTAGTCGTCCTGCGTGGTATTGGTTTTGTAGGAACCCGCGCCGTAACCCGCATATGGAGCCATCAGTCCAGGCAACTCCAACAGCCCAGTTGATGGATTTGGGAATCCGTTCGGGTACATCAAATAAGAGTCGCCATCGCGCTCGCCACGGGTGTAGCCGAGCTTAGCGTGCCAGTCGTTGGCAAAGGTGTGTTCCAAATTGACGAAATAGCTTTCGTAAGTGGTGTCCCACTTGCTCCAGTCAGTCGACATAGACTTGGAACGGCTCCAGTCAGCCTCGCTACCGTCCGAGTACCACACCGGCAGACCACCCCAGGCCGGCGAGTCGGAGTTGTTCTCCTGGCGACTGGCACCAAACCACAGCGTGGTGTCTTCGCTCAGGTCGATATCCATGGTGCCGTAGAAGGTTTCACGCTTGTTGGCGTGATAGTCGATCCAGCTGTCGCCATCGTTGTATTCGCCAACCAGTCGGGCGCGAATGGTGCCCTCCTCGTTCAGCGCCATGGACAGGTCACCCATAGTGCCGTAGGTGTCCCAAGTGCCTGCACTGACCTCTACCGAGCCGGTCAATTCCTTGCTGTTGGCTCGCTTGCGCACCATGTTCAGCGAGGCCGAGGGATCACCCACACCAGTCATCAGGCCGTTGGCACCGCGCACTACTTCGACGCGGTCGTACATGGCCAGGCTGCTGAAGATCTCACCCGAACTCCACGGCTGCTCGTAGATGGTCGGCACGCCGTCGATCATCAGCGAGTTGAGTTCGAAACCACGGGCGTTGATCTGACCACGGCTGGTTTCGTAACGGTTCAGCGAGACACCAACGGTGTTATTGACCACGTCGGTGATGGTTTGCAGGTCCTGATCCTGAATGCGCTGCTGAGTGACCACGGTGACCGACTGCGGAGTTTCGCGCAGGGACATCTTCAACGGAGTGGCTGTCTTGGCCGCACGGGTGGTGTAGGACTCAGTACCCTCGGTAAGTGCAGCGTCCTCGCTCTCAGCGGTGCTGGTAATGGCAGTGGCATCCAGGGTCACGGCCTGGGCGTCAGCAGTCTGCTCCGCCATAGCGAAGGGAGAAGCCAGCACCACACCGGCTGCGAGCAGATGGACAGCCATAGCCAGCGGACGGATCGTAAGTGGCGCGCACGCGGAAACGTCTTGACGACGCGAGGACATTGCTAGGGTCATGGAGGAATGCTTCCGGCGAATTATAATGCTGGCGAGAATCGTTATCAAAAACGCGTAAATTTTGTAAGGAACTTATTTGCGAATCAAGTGTATTTGAGAATTTTTTGCAAAAGACGCGCGCATGCTAGCCGCAAGCAGCCACAGTCGACTCGCTGGATAGACGAATCACGGGCATGAAAAAGGGGAGCCTTGGCTCCCCTTGTTGTTCTGCGCCTGCCTCAGGAAGCCTGAGACTGCAGGTAGTTCTGCAGACCAATCCGATCGATCAGACCGAGTTGCTGCTCCAGCCAGTAGGCGTGGTCTTCCTCGGTATCGTGCAGCTGCACTTCAAGCATCTCGCGACTAACGAAATCGCCGTGCTTCTCACACAGCTCGATGCCCTTGGCCAGGGCCTCGCGCACCTCATACTCCAGTTTGAGATCCGCACGCAGCATGTCCGGTACGGTGGCGCCAGGATGAATCTTCTTCGGCGTCATGTTCGGCGTGGCTTCAAGAAAGAGGATGCGCTTGAGCAGGGCATCGGCATGCTCGGTCTCCTCCTCCATCTCGTGGTTGAGGCGCTCGTAGAGCTTGGTGAAGCCCCAGTCCTCATACATCCGGGAGTGGAGGAAATACTGATCGCGAGCGGCCAACTCGCCACGCAGCAGATCCTTCAGGTAATCGACAACCTCTGTCGATCCTTTCATGAACGGTTCTCCGAAAACACCAATACAGGCTCGCAGCTTCGACCTTCAAAACGCGCGGGTCAAGCACTGAAATCAAACAACCCACGAAGCGATTCGCATTAGCCAAAGCCGCGTAGTTGCTGGGCCGCAGCCAATTCTAAGAGAAATGAAAATGACTCTGAATCGACCTCTCAGAAAGGCCCCGATTCGGGGCCTTTCTCTGCATCAGATGAACATGCCACCGGATACTTCGATCCGCTGCGCATTGACCCAACC
>JAYQUJ010000142.1:0-3790 GCA_038147895.1 Pseudomonas sp. | reverse complement strand
CTGCCGAAGATGGCGACCAGCTGCACCTCGACTTCGTTGGCAAGATCGACGGCGAAGCCTTTGCCGGTGGTAGCGCCAAGGGTACTGCGCTGGTGCTCGGCTCCGGTCGCATGATTCCGGGCTTCGAAGATGCCCTGGTTGGTGTCAAGGTCGGCGAAGAGCGCGTGATTACCCCGACTTTCCCGGCTGACTACCAGAACCTGGATCTGGCCGGAAAGGTCGCCGAGTTCACCGTCACCGTCAACAGCGTTTCCGCTCCTCAGCTGCCTGAGCTGAACGACGACTTCTTCGCCCTGTTCGGTGTGAAGGAAGGCGGCATGGACGGTTTCCGTGCTGAAGTGCGCAAGAACATGGAGCGCGAGCTGCGTCAGGCCATCAAATCTAAGGTCAAGAACCAGGTGATGGAAGGTCTGCTGGCTGCCAACCCGGT
The DNA here is from genome assembly GCA_038147895.1 of Pseudomonas sp. Classification (GTDB taxonomy): domain Bacteria; phylum Pseudomonadota; class Gammaproteobacteria; order Pseudomonadales; family Pseudomonadaceae; genus Aquipseudomonas. The sequence goes on along the minus strand of JAYQUJ010000142.1, from coordinate 3,360 downwards.
TGAAGTGCCGAAGGCGCTGATCGGCAATGAAGTCAACCGTCTGCGCGTGCAGGCCGTTCAGCAGTTTGGTGGCAACATCAAGCCTGATCAGCTGCCGGCTGAGCTGTTCGAAGAGCAAGCCAAGCGCCGTGTTGTGCTGGGTCTGATCGTTGCTGAAGTGGTCAAGCAGAGCGAACTGAAGGCTGATGAAGCCCGTGTTCGCGAGCTGATCGAGGAAATGGCCTCTGCCTACCAGGAGCCGCAGCAGGTTGTGGCTTGGTACTACAAGAACGACCAGCAGCTGAACGAAGTGCGTTCGGTTGTACTGGAAGAGCAAGTTGTAGATACTGTTCTGCAGAAGGCCAAAGTGACCGATAAAGCGGTCTCCTACGAAGAAGCGGTCAAGCCTGCGGAAGCTCCGCAAGCAGCCTGATCCCTCGCCTCGTTCGAGCACAACCATAAGCCAGCCTTCGCGCTGGCTTATGCGTCTTTAGAGACATGACTATTAGGGAGAGATCGCTAGACATGTCGCACCATTCCTTGATGAATACCATGCCCGACATCCAAGCTGCCGGCGGCCTTGTGCCGATGGTGATCGAGCAGTCCGCCCGTGGCGAGCGCGCCTACGACATCTATTCGCGCCTGTTGAAGGAGCGCGTGATCTTCCTGGTCGGCCAGGTCGAGGACTATATGGCCAACCTGGTGGTTGCCCAGTTGCTGTTCCTTGAGGCGGAGAATCCGGACAAGGATATTCACCTCTATATCAACTCGCCGGGCGGCTCCGTAACTGCCGGCATGTCGATCTACGACACCATGCAGTTCATCAAGCCTGATGTGTCCACCATCTGCATCGGCCAAGCCTGCAGCATGGGTGCATTGCTTCTGGCTGGTGGTGCAGCCGGCAAGCGCTACTGCCTGCCGCACTCGCGCATGATGATTCACCAGCCTCTGGGTGGCTTCCAGGGTCAGGCTTCGGATATCGAGATCCATGCCCGCGAAATCCTGACGAGTCGCGAGCGCCTGAACAAGATTCTGGCGGATCACTGCAAGCAGCCGATTGACGTGATCGCCAAGGACACCGACCGCGACAACTTCATGAGTGGCGATGAAGCAGTCAAGTACGGCCTGATCGACCAGGTTCTGAGTCGTCGCCAGTTGGCCGTCTAATCGGCATCCCCGCGCGGTGGTCGGTAGCGTCCGACCATCCTGCAGGCTTGAAAATGCCTGCAATTGCCTTCATCTTGTGTTTCATGCCTACCGTATTGGATCGATCGAATGACTGACACCCGCAATGGCGAGGACAACGGCAAGCTGCTCTACTGCTCCTTCTGCGGCAAAAGCCAGCATGAAGTGCGCAAGCTAATCGCCGGGCCCTCGGTCTTTATCTGCGACGAGTGCGTCGACCTGTGCAACGACATCATCCGCGAGGAGGTGCAGGAAGCTCAGGCCGAAAGCAGTGCTCACAAATTGCCTGCGCCCAAGGAAATCAGCGGCATTCTGGATCAGTATGTGATCGGTCAGGAGCGCGCCAAGAAGGTGCTCTCCGTTGCTGTTTACAACCACTACAAACGCCTAAATCAGCGTGAGAAGAAAGACGACGTCGAGCTGGGTAAGAGCAACATTCTGCTGATCGGCCCGACTGGCTCCGGCAAGACGCTGCTGGCCGAAACTCTGGCTCGTCTGCTCAATGTGCCTTTCACCATTGCTGATGCCACCACCCTGACCGAAGCCGGCTATGTCGGTGAAGATGTCGAGAACATCATTCAAAAGCTGCTGCAGAAGTGCGATTACGATGTAGAGAAAGCCCAGATGGGTATTGTCTACATCGACGAAATCGACAAGATTTCGCGCAAGTCGGACAACCCGTCTATCACTCGCGACGTGTCGGGTGAGGGCGTACAGCAAGCCTTGCTTAAGCTGATCGAGGGCACTGTCGCTTCCGTTCCGCCGCAGGGTGGCCGCAAGCACCCGCAGCAGGAGTTTTTGCAGGTCGACACGCGCAATATCCTGTTCATCTGTGGTGGCGCCTTTGCTGGCCTGGAAAAGGTTATCCAGTCCCGTTCGACCAAGGGCGGCATTGGCTTCAATGCTGAAGTGCGTAGCCAGGATCTCGGCAAGAAGGTGGGCGAGGCGCTTCGTGAGGTCGAGCCTGATGACCTGGTCAAGTTCGGTCTGATTCCCGAGTTCGTCGGTCGTTTGCCGGTTATCGCCACTCTCGATGAGCTGGACGAGGCGGCGTTGATGCAGATTCTCACCGAGCCGAAGAACGCCCTGACCAAGCAGTATGCCAAGCTGTTCGAGATGGAGGGCGTCGATCTGGAGTTCCGGGCTGACGCGTTGAAGGCAGTCGCTCACAAAGCGCTGGAGCGCAAAACCGGTGCGCGTGGCTTGCGTTCGATTCTCGAAGGGGTGTTGCTGGACACCATGTACGAGATTCCTTCGCAGTCCGATGTCAGCAAGGTTGTGATCGATGAGAGCGTCATCGAAGGCAACTCTCAGCCGCTGCTCATCTACGAAAACAGCGAGCCGCCCGCAAAGGCCGCGCCTGACGCATGATGATGTAACAAAGGGCCCTGCGGGGCCCTTTGCATTTGCGCCTTTCTTGCTTGTTTTTTCCCAGGGGTGGCCCCATCTTAGGGGTAAGGGTATCCCGTCCGTTTACGGCCTGATGGCCGCCGTAGAGCTGAAATCATGAAGACAACCATCGAACTGCCTCTCTTGCCGCTGCGTGATGTTGTGGTCTATCCGCATATGGTCATTCCGCTGTTTGTTGGGCGTGAAAAGTCTATCGAGGCCCTTGAGGCTGCCATGTCGGGTGACAAACAGATCCTCCTGCTGGCCCAGCGCAACCCTGCTGACGACGATCCCGGTGAGGATGCGCTCTATCGTATGGGCACGGTGGCTACCGTGCTGCAGTTGCTCAAGCTTCCAGATGGTACGGTCAAGGTCCTGGTCGAAGGTGAGCAACGTGGCTCCATCGAGAAGTTCATCGAGGTCGATGGTTATTGCCGTGCCGAGGTGCAGTTGCTCGATGAACAGGATGTGGCCGAGCGCGAGTCGGAGGTCTTCACCCGCAGCTTGCTGAGTCAGTTCGAGCAGTACGTACAGCTGGGCAAGAAGGTTCCTGCAGAAGTGCTGTCTTCTCTGAATGGCATCGATGAGCCTGCCCGTTTGGTCGACACCATGGCTGCGCACATGGTGCTGAAGATCGAGCAGAAGCAGGAAATCCTCGAAATCACCTCCCTGTCCGCGCGTGTCGAGCACGTGCTGGCCCTGCTGGACGCCGAGATCGACCTGCTGCAGGTCGAGAAACGCATCCGTGGTCGCGTCAAGAAGCAGATGGAGCGCAGCCAGCGCGAGTACTACCTGAATGAGCAGATG
>JAYQUJ010000141.1:0-3992 GCA_038147895.1 Pseudomonas sp. | reverse complement strand
GCCAGCGGCAGCACCCGCAAGCCGCCGAGGAAGCGACTCGCCGGCTGCAACAGATTGCACTGTCCGTCGGCGAAGCTGCCCAGGCGCCCAAAGACGCCGCGCAGCGCAGCCTCGATCCGGCCAACGGCCCGCAGCTGCGCGGCCTCTACCTGAAACAGGCCGGTCAGGCAGATCGCCTGCTGCTGAGCATCCACCACCTGGTGGTCGATGGCGTGTCCTGGCGCGTGCTGCTGGAGGATCTGCAGCGCGCCTGCCTGCAACTGGCCAGCGGCCTGGCTGTGCAGCTGCCGGCCAAGACCAGCGCCTTCAAGACTTGGGGCGAGCGCCTGGCCTGCTGGCAGACCGAGGCCCAGCTGCCGTACTGGCAGGCCCAGCAGGCCACCGGTGGCGAGCTGCCGCTGCTGAGCCAGGAAGCTGGCAGCGAAGGCACGCGTGAGCGCATCGAGCTGAGCCTGGACGCCGCCTTCACCCGCGAACTGCTGCAGGCCGGCCAGCAGGCCTATCGCCTGCGCGCCGACGAGCTGCTGCTGACCGCCCTGAGCCGCGTGCTCTGCGCCTGGAGCGAGCAACCGGCGCTGACCCTGCACCTGGAGAGCCACGGCCGTGCGCCGTTGTTTGACGATATCGACCTGTCGCGTAGCGTCGGTTGGTTCACCAGCTTCTATCCCGTGCGCCTGCAACCCGAAGCCGAGCTGGCCGCCAGCCTCAAGGCGATCAAGGAACAACTGCGCGCCGTGCCCGACCTGGGCCTGGGCTTCGGCCTGCTGGCCCAGCGTGGTGAGCTGAGCGAGCGAGCGCCGCAACTGCTGTTCAACTACCTGGGCCAGTTCGACGAAGGCGACGGCGGTCTGCGCCTGCTCGAAGGTGGCCTGTGGCGCGAGGCCAATGCACCGCTGGACGCACCGCTGGTGATCAACGCCGAGCAGCGTGGCGGCGCCCTGCAGCTGCATATCGACTTCAACCCGAACCAGCTGGCGCGTACCACCCTGGAAGGCCTGGCCACGCGCCTGCAGGATGAGCTGCGTAGCATCGCCCAGCACTGCCTCAAGGCCCAACCGGCCCTGACCCCCAGCGACGTGCCGCTGGCTGGCCTGAACCAGGCCGAGCTGGATGTCCTGGCCGGCGTGGAGGACATCCACCCGCTGTCGCCGCTGCAGCAGGGCCTGCTGTTCCACAGCCAGCTGGAAGGCGCCGGCAGCTACGTCAGCCAGCTGCTGCTGCCATTTACCGGTCTCGATCCGGCGCGTCTGGAAAGTGCCTGGCGCCAGGTGCTGGCCCGTCACGGCGTGCTGCGTAGCCGCTTCCTGCTCGGCGAGCGCCCGCTGCAACTGGTGCAGGCCGGAGTGGCGCTGGACTGGCAGAACCTCGACTGGCGCGAGAAGGCCGATTTCGACAGTGCGCTGCAGGCTTTCTGCGACGCCGAACGCGCCCGCGGCTTCGATCTGCAACAGGCGCCCTTGCTGCGTCTGGCGCTGATCCAGCGCGGCGCTGGCGACTTTGTGCTGGTCTGGACCCTGCACCACCTGCTGCTGGACGGCTGGAGCAACGGCCTGCTGTTCGCCGAAGTGTTGGCCCTCTACCACGGTGACCGCCTGCCGGCGCCGGGCGGCCAGTTCCGCGACTATATCGGCTGGCTCGATGGCCAGGATGCCGAGGCCGAGCAGGCCTTCTGGCGTGAACAACTGGCCCCGCTGGACGGTGCCACCCGCATCGCCGGCTGCCTGCCGTGCCGCGCGCCGGAGCAGGGCCATGCCCGCCATCCGCTGCCGCTGGATCCCGCCACCGAGCAGCGCATTCGCAGCCATGCCCAGCGCCACGGCCTGACCCTCAACACCCTGGTGCAGGCCGCCTGGGCCTTGCTGCTGGCACGCCTGACCGGCAAGCGCAGCCTGTGCTTCGGCGCCACCGTGGCCGGGCGTCCGACCGAGCTGGCCGGCAGCGAGCAGATGCTCGGCCTGTTCATCAACAGTCTTCCCGTCGCGATCCAGCTACCGGCCGAGCAGCAGCTCGGCGACTGGCTGGCCGCGCTGCAGGTGCAGAACCTGCAGCTGCGCGAACATGAGCACAGCCCGCTGCAAGACATCCAGCGCTGGGTCGGCAGCGCCGGCGAGGCGCTGTTCGACAGCCTGCTGGTATTCGAGAATTACCCGCTGGGCGATGCCCTCAAGCAGACCGAGCGCGGCGAGCTGCGTCTGGGCATGCCGCAGAGCCACGAGTTCACCCATTACCCCATGACCCTGGCCGTGCTGCCGGGCAGCCACCTGGAACTGCTGCTGGCCTATGATCGCGCGCACTTCGATGCGGCCAGCATCGCCCAGGTCGAGGCGCTGCTGCGTCAGGCCCTGGAGCAGGTCTGCGGCGACCCTGCCCGTGCGCTGGGCAGCCTGGAACTGGCTTGCGCCGGCGAACAGGTGCAGCTGACCGATTGGAACACTCCGCGTCAGGCTTTCGATGCAGCGCGCCTGTTGCCCGAGCTGATCGCCGAGCAGGCATGTCTGCGTCCCGCAGCCATCGCCCTGGTGCATGGTGCGGAACGTATTTCGTTCTCTGAGCTGGAGGCGCGCGCCAATCGCCTGGCCAATCTGCTGGTGGCCCACGGCGTGCAGCCGGAGTCGCGCGTCGGCGTTTCGCTGGAACGTGGCAACGGGATGATCGTCGCCATGCTCGGCGTGCTCAAGGCCGGCGGTGCCTTCGTGCCGCTGGATCCGGACTACCCGCGTGAGCGCCTCAGCTACATGGTCGAGGACTCGGGCCTGAAGTGGCTGATCACTTCCTCCGACCTGGCCGAGCGCCTGCCGCTGTCTGCGGCCGTTGAGCCGCTGTATCTGGATAAGCTCGACCTGTCTGCCTTCGAGGCTTCGACGCCTGCCGTTCAGCTGCATCCGCTGAATCTGGCCTACCTGATCTACACCTCCGGCTCCACCGGCCAGCCCAAGGGCGTGGCGGTGAACCACCTCGGACTGAGCATGCATGTGCAGACCATCGGCCAGCGTTACGGCATGACCCCGGATGATGTGGAGCTGCACTTCGCCTCGATCAGCTTCGATGGTGCCCTGGAGCGCTGGACGGTGCCTTTGGCCTTCGGCAGCCGCCTGGTGATCCGCGACCAGGAGCTGTGGAGCGCCGAGAAGACCTGCCATGTGATCGCCGATGAAGGCGTGACCATCTCCTGCCTGCCGCCCAGCTATGCCCAGCAACTGCTGGACTGGGTGGAAAGCCAGAACCTGAAACTGCCTGTACGTTCATGGACCCTGGGTGGCGAGGCCTTTACTCGCGAGACCTACGAGCGCCTGCAAAAGGTGCTGCAGCCGCAGCGCATCATCAACGGCTATGGCCCCACCGAGACGGTGGTAACCCCGCTGATCTGGGAGGCCTATCCGGGCGATTCGTTTGAAGCGGCCTATGCCCCCATCGGCAACCCGGTCGGCCCGCGCAGCCTGTATGTGCTGGATGCCGAGCTGAGCCTGCTGCCCATCGGCGTCGCCGGCGAGCTGTATATCGGTGGCGAAGTCGGCCTGGCCCGCGGCTACTTCCAGCGCCCCGAGCTGACTGCCGAGCGCTTCCTGCCCGATCCATTCGGCCAGGCAGGTGAGCGTATGTATCGCACCGGCGACCTGGTGCGCTGGCGGGCCGACGGTACCCTGGATTACCTCGGTCGCGTCGACCACCAGGTGAAGATCCGTGGCTTCCGTATCGAGCTGGGTGAGATCGAGAGCCAGTTGCTGGCCCTGGACGGCGTCCAAGAAGCGGCGGTGATCGCCCGCGAGACGCCGAGCGGCAAGCAGCTGGTGGGCTACATCGTGGCTAAGCCTGACTCACACCCCTCTCCCAGTGGGAGAGGGGCCGGGGGTGAGGGAGCGTCCGAGTCGCACGCCGAGCCCCTCACCCCGGCCCTCTCCCGCAGTGAGAGGGAGTTGGGATCCGAGCTGGACAATAACAGGCCGGCCGAAATGGTGCCGGCGCCGATCATAGCCCTGGACAAACAGCCGCAG
>JAYQUJ010000140.1:0-4376 GCA_038147895.1 Pseudomonas sp. | reverse complement strand
ACCCTGAGTTCATGGGTTGGCCGGCGTCTATCGACAAGGCTTCAGCTGGCGCAGGCCTGCTGTGCCCCGAGACGCACTTCCTGGGTTACGCCCCAGCCGTCCAGCACACCGCCGAGCGGCCCCACCAGGGCTTCCAGATCCTGCTCGAAACTGCCGATGCCGGCATAAGTGGCATACATCACCTTGCTCACCTGCAGGTGCCAGGCACCATCGTCACGCACACTTACCTGAGCATTCAGCGATTCACCTCGAAACTGCCCAGCTGCCACTCTGGCCCGGGCCTCATCCGGGAAGATGGCGTAGAACTCGATGGGGTGCACACGGGCGAAATCGAATCCGCCCTCTTTCATGCGGCGCAGAACATTACTGCTGACATCATCTTGGAAGGCTGTGCTCATGTTGCGACCTCCTCTCAGGCGATGGATCAACCGCGACCGCCAAGGGTAGCGGCCTCGCGGCACCCTGGGGTGCCGCCCGAGAACCAGGCAGGAGCTGCCTGGTTTGTCATCAACGGGCCAGGCCCGTGGGCAGCCAGACCGGCGAACGCCGGGTCGAGCGACCGTCTATTCAGGTTAGCGGCTGACGCACGAGCTTGCTGGCACTCTGACCACCGGCGTTTTCTGCGGCGACAGGCGGCTGTGAAAGCATAGCGGCCTGCTAGTCGCGGCTGAGCCAGCCCATCAGCAAGCGACTCACTGCCGGCGGCGAGACCTGCCCCGCCCAGTACATCAGCGTGAACAGCCAGTGAATCGGCCGGTGCACCTTGGCATGCCTGGCCTGTAGCCAAACCGCCGCCGCAATGTCCTGCGCAGCAAGCTTGACACCCAGACGGCGCAGCGCAGGCGGCTCGAAATGCTGCTGGGTGACCATGGGGGTACGCACGAAAGGCGGCATCAGGTCGCCCACCCGTATGCCGTGGCGCCGCCACTCCAGCTCCAGGGCCTCGGTCAGACCACGCACGGCGAACTTGGAGGCGGAATAGCTGACCATGTGCGGCGTGCCGTACAACCCGGAAGCCGAACCCATGTTGATCACCTGGGCGCCCGGCGTGCCCTTCAGGTAAGGGAATGCCGCATGGGTCATCTGCAGCAGGCCCAGCACATTGATCTGCAGGATGCGTGCATGCTCCTCCAGGTCGATATCCTCGAAGTGCCCGAAGCGCAGCACTCCCGCGCAGTTGAACAACAGCCGCAAACGCCCGCCATGCTGACCGCAGAAATCCTGCAGCGCCGCACTCACGGCAGCGGCATCACTGACATCCAGCTGGGCATGCCAGGCGCCGCCCAGCTCGGCAGCCAGTTCACCCAGGGCCACATGATTGATATCCAGCAGGCCGACCTGCCAGCCCCGCGCATGGAATAGCCGCGCTGTGGCAGCGCCGATACCGGAGGCAGCGCCGGTGATAAGAATAGTGTTCATGGGCAACCTCGCTGACGAAGAAAAGCATGCGCCTGTTGCAGGGCCAGGTCGGCACTGGCCAACCAGCCGCAGTTGAGTTGAAATACGTGCCATTGTCGGCGATACAGCTCCAGGCGGCAGTCCACTCCCGCCGCCCGAGCCTGCTCGGCCAGCAGCTCACTCTGACGCAGCAGCAGCTCGTCCTCACCCACCTGCACCAGCAGCGGCGGCAGGCCGCGCAGGTCGGCGTAGTGCGGGGATAACTCGGGCGAGCGCCAGTCCGCACCTGGCGGGCAATAAGCCTGAGCGCCCTGGCGCAGCCAGGGCGGCTGAAGCAACGGATCACCGGCGGGAGGGAGATGCAGGTTGTCACCGCCAAGATCGGTGAAGGGGGAGAAGCACACCAGCGCCGCCGGCAGCGGCAAGCCCAGGTCGCGCAGGCGCAACGCACTGACCAGGGTCAGGTTGCCACCCGCCGAATCCCCTGCGATAACCAGCCGTTCGGGCGCCTGGCCCTGCTCAAGCAGGGTGCGGTATGCCACCAGTACATCATCCCGCGCCGCCGGAAAGGGATGCTCCGGTGCCAGCCGATAGTCCAGCGCACACACCCTGGCACCCAGCACGCGGGCCAGATGAGTGGTCAGGCTGCGGTGAGTCTGGGGCGAGCCCGCGATAAAGGCTCCACCGTGCAGATACAGCACCACCCAGCCACTCTTCTCGCGGGGCTCTAGCCACTCGCACGGCACACAGCCCAGGACAGAAGCCTCCACCCTCACCTGCCCTGCCGTTCTACCCAGCCGGGTCCCCCACCAGAGCAGCCGCCGCTGGGCCTGCACGCTGACACTGGGGCGTAGCCCTGCGCGCGACAACAACCACACGGCACTGCGCAGCAGCTTCGTGAGCAGACGCTGGCCCAGCGCGGCGGATGGCGGAAAGTCAGCGCACCAGGTCATAGGCGCTCCAGTCCGGCTGGCGGGTATGCAGGCGATAGCTGAAAGTGAAGCCGGACCAGTTGTTGGTGTGCTTGCCGGCGGCGTTCTTGTACCAGCTGTTGCAGCCCTGCTCCCACACCGAGTGCTCAATGGCGCCCTGCACCTTGCGGTTCCAGCCGTCCTGCACCGACTTGCGCACATCCAGGTAGCGCACGCCCTGCTCCAGCTTGTCCAGGCAGGCCTGCACGTAGGCAAACTGGCTTTCCAGCATATAGATGATCGAGTTGTGTCCCAGATTGGTGTTCGGCCCGTAGAGGATGAACAGGTTGGGGAAGCCGTTGACGCTGATGCCCTTGTAGGCCTCGGCGCCATCTTTCCAGGCCTGGTTCAGCTCAAGGCCCGCCAGGCCACGAATGCGCATCGGCGCGAGGAAATCGCTGGCGGCGAAGCCGGTGCCGTAGATCAGAACGTCCGCCTGATATTCCTCGCCATCGGCCGTGATCACGCCACGCTCGCTGACCTCGCGAATGGCCTCGCTGACCACCTGGACATGGGGCTGCGCCAGCGCCTGGTAGTAATCGTTGCTGATCAGGATGCGCTTGCAACCCATCGGGTAGTCCGGAGTCAGCTGGGCACGCAACTCGGCATCGCCTACTTGCCGCCGGAGATGACGCAGAAAGTTGCCACGCATCAGCTTCATCAACCACGGCAGCGCGAAGAAGGCCACCCCGCGGGCCTCGTGGTGGACATACTGCAGTCCACGGTCAAGTTTCTGCAGCCATGGCCAGCGCTGCATCAGCCCCAGCTCGAAGCGGCTGTAGGGACGATCCGGCTTGGCCAGCACATAGGCTGGCGTACGCTGAAACAGGGTGAGCTGCTGCACTTGCGGCACGATCTGCGGCACGAACTGGATAGCGCTGGCGCCAGTGCCGATCACCGCCACGCGCTTGCCGGTGAGGTCGACATCGTGGCGCCAACGCGCTGAGTGGAAGCTCTCGCCGGCGAAGCGCTCCAGCCCCGGCAGCTTCGGGTACAGCGGCCGATTGAGCTGGCCACAGGCACTGACCAGAGCCCGCGTACTGAATACCGCACCGTCTGCGGTGGTCACCCGCCACAGCGCGGCCGCCTCATCGAACCAGGCCTCGGCCACTTCACTGTTGCAGCGGATTTTCGGCTGCAACCCATGGTTGTCGATGCACTGACGCACATAGGCGAAGATTTCCGGCTGTGGCGCATAGCGCCGGCTCCAGTCGGTCTTGGGCTCGAAGGAAAAGGAATACAGGTGCGAAGGTACGTCACAGGCCGCGCCCGGGTAGCTGTTGTCGCGCCAGGTGCCGCCAGGCTCATCGCCCTTTTCGAGGATCAGGAAATCCTCTTCGCCACGCCTGCGCAGCAGCATGGCCAGGCCAAGGCCGGCGAAGCCGGCACCGATGATCAGCACGCGCAGAGGCGCCTGCTCGGGAGTCTTATGCATTGTTATCTCCGTGAGCCGCCAGTATTGCGGATGAGTGGATGCTAGCCCCTCTTCTCATCGAGGTTTATGGCATAGTCGGCCAATAAATTGTGACTTTCGGACAGACTCAGATGCCAGGACAAGCCCGCGACCCGGTACGCCGCAGCGCCGTGAGTGTGCAGCTGCTGACCCAGTTCGGCCTCGACCACGGCCTGCCACTGGACGCCTGCCTGCACGCCACCGGCCTCAACTGGCAGATTCTCGGCGAGCCCGGCGCCGAGGTGGATGCCGAGCAGGAACTGCAACTGGTGCGCAACCTGGTGCGACACCTGGGCCAACGTCCGGGGATTGGTCTGCTGGCCGGGCGTCGCTATCCGCTCAATGTCTATGGCATCTGGAGCTTCGCCCTGCTCAGCAGCCGCACCGGGCGCGAAGCCGCTCATCTCGGCCTGCGCTACCTGGACCTGACCTACGCCTTCCACGGCATGCGCCTGGAGGAATCTGCCGCGGAAACCCACCTGCTGGTCGACGCCAGCGCCGTGCCAGAAGACTAGCGCAGCTTACTGCTCGAACGCGACCTGGCCGGCATGCTC
>JAYQUJ010000139.1:0-4424 GCA_038147895.1 Pseudomonas sp. | reverse complement strand
CGCATAGTTGCAGGCAGCCGTGACCATGCCGGACTGGCGCAGCGCACCGCCGAATCTACCGAACAGATTCACGGCCTGATCGCCAAGCTGCAACGCACGGCAGAGGAAGCCGTAATGACCATGGAAGTCGGGCGCAAACAGGCCGACGAAGGCGTGGAGCGCGTACAGCGGGCGGACGAAGCGCTGGCCGGCATCAGCGACGCCGTGGCCAATATCACCGACATGGCCAACCAGATAGCCGCCGCAGCCGAGGAGCAGAGCGCGGTGGCTGACGAGATCAACCAGAACATCACCAACATTGCCCAACTGGCGGACCAGACGGCCGCCGAAGCCCACAGCACCGCCCAGCTCAGCGAGGAGCTGACCGCAACCGCCCAGGACCAATACGCCCTGGTGGAGCGCTTCAACCGCTGATAGCTCGCAGTATGAAAAAGGCCGGCAAATGCCGGCCTTTTTCTTTTTCGTTTATCTAGAGGCGGGCTCTGGCTGTGAGCCAGCAGAGCTGCCCGGATTGCATCAGGGCTACATGCATGAGCCCGACACCAGAAAGCGCGCCGCCACATCCGCCGCCCGTTGCAGATGCTGCTCATGGGTGAAGCCTGAAGCCTTCAACGGTTTCAAATCATGGTCCGCCGCTATCAGCCACTCAAGGCTCACGCTCGGCGCCAGTGCATAGTTTTCTACCGCCTCACGATTACCCAGCGCATCGCGCTCGCCTTGAACGATCAGCGTACGCGTGCGTAGCTCCGCCAGGTGCGCCACCCGCGGCTTCTCCGGCTTGCCGACGGCATAGAAGGGATACCCCAGGCAAACCAGGCCATCGGCCTCCAGCTCATCGGCCAACAGGCTGGCCATACGCCCGCCCATGGACTTGCCACCCATGGCCAGGGGCCCATCCACCGCTGCGTGCACCTCACGCCAGACCTCGCGCCAGCACTCCAGCAACTGCCCCTGCGGGTTGGGCGGCCGCTTGCCACCACCAGAACGCCGCTGAGCCATGTAGGGAAACTCGAAACGCAGCACGCTCACCCCGCGCGCCGCCAGCAATTCAGCCATGCGCGTCATGAAATCGCTGTCCATCGGCGCGCCAGCACCATGCGCAAGGATCAGGGTGGCCTGCGACATTCCGTCCGCCCCGTTCCACAGCCATCCCCGCGCGCGGCATTGATCCTCGTCAATAACCCTCAGCTTGCCTTTACCCATGCTTGCCCTGCTTTTCATAACCGTGGATGGAAGCCCAACACATGAACACAACCAGCAGCACCGCCTACAACTACAAGGTGGTCCGCCAGTTCGCCATTATGACGGTGGTTTGGGGCATAGTCGGGATGGGGCTCGGCGTGTTCATCGCCGCGCAACTGGCCTGGCCCGAACTGAACTTCAACTTGCCATGGACCAGCTTCGGCCGGCTCCGCCCCCTGCACACCAATGCGGTGATCTTCGCTTTCGGTGGCTGCGCCCTGTTCGCCACCAGCTATTACTCGCTGCAGCGTACCTGCCAGACCCGCCTGATTTCCGACAGCCTGGCCGCGTTTACCTTCTGGGGCTGGCAGTTGGTCATCGTACTGGCGGCGATCAGTTTGCCGATGGGCTGGACCAGTTCCAAGGAATACGCCGAACTGGAGTGGCCGATCGACATCCTCATCACCATCGTCTGGGTCGCCTACGCGCTGGTGTTCTTCGGCACGCTGATGCAACGCAAGACCAAGCACATCTATGTGGGCAACTGGTTCTTCGGTGGTTTCATCCTTACCGTGGCCATCCTGCACATCGTCAACAACCTGGAGATGCCGGTCACCCTGACCAAGTCCTACTCGCTGTACGCCGGCGCCACCGACGCCATGATCCAGTGGTGGTACGGGCACAACGCCGTGGGCTTCTTCCTCACCGCCGGCTTCCTGGGGATGATGTACTACTTCGTGCCCAAGCAGGCCGAGCGCCCGGTGTATTCCTATCGTCTGTCGATCGTGCACTTCTGGGCGCTGATCACCCTGTACATCTGGGCCGGCCCGCACCACCTGCACTACACCGCCCTGCCGGACTGGACCCAGTCTCTCGGCATGGCCATGTCGGTCATTCTGCTGGCTCCGAGCTGGGGCGGTATGATCAACGGCATGATGAGCCTGTCCGGCGCCTGGCATAAGCTGCGCACCGACCCGATCCTGCGCTTCCTGGTGGTGTCCCTGGCGTTCTACGGCATGTCGACCTTCGAAGGCCCGATGATGGCCATCAAGACCGTCAACGCCCTGTCCCACTACACCGACTGGACCATCGGCCACGTACACGCCGGCGCCCTCGGCTGGGTAGCGATGATCTCCATCGGCTCGCTGTACCACCTGATTCCGAAAGTCTTCGGTCGCGAGCAGATGCACAGCGTCAGCCTGATCAACTCGCACTTCTGGCTCGCCACCATCGGCACCGTGCTGTACATCGCCTCCATGTGGGTCAACGGCATCACTCAGGGCCTGATGTGGCGGGCGATCAACGACGACGGCACCCTTACCTACTCCTTCGTCGAAGCGCTGGAAGCCAGCCATGCCGGCTTCGTGGTGCGTGTTGCCGGCGGCGCCATCTTCTTCCTCGGCATGCTTCTGATGGCCTGGAACACCTGGCTGACCGTGCGCGCGGCCAAACCGGCCGAGTACGACGCCGAAGCCCTGATCCCAGCAGAGGTCGCCCACTGATGAGCAGCAAGCACGAAATACTCGAAAAGAACGTCGGCCTGCTGGCTCTGCTGATGGTCTTCGCCGTCAGCATCGGCGGCCTGACCCAGATCGTCCCGCTGTTCTTTCAGGACGTGGTCAACGAGCCGGTCAAGGGCATGAAACCCTACACCGCCCTGCAGCTAGAGGGACGCGATCTCTACATCCGCGAAGGCTGCGTGGGCTGCCACTCGCAGATGATCCGCCCGTTCCGTGCCGAAACCGAGCGCTACGGCCACTACTCCGTAGCGGGCGAGAGCGTCTGGGACCACCCCTTCCTGTGGGGCTCCAAGCGTACCGGCCCGGATCTGGCGCGCGTCGGCGGCCGCTATTCGGACGACTGGCACCGCGCCCACCTGTACAACCCGCGCAACGTAGTACCGGAGTCGAAGATGCCGGCCTACCCGTGGCTGGTGGAGCACACCCTCGATGGCAAGGACACTGCCGCCAAGATGAGCGCCCTGCGCAGCCTCGGCGTGCCCTACAGCGACGAAGACCTCGCCGGCGCCCGTGAAGCGGTCAAGGGCAAGACCGAAATGGACGCCCTGGTCGCCTACCTGCAAGTGCTCGGCACCAGCCTGAAGAACAAGAGGTAATCGCACATGACCACTTTCTGGAGCTGGTACATCAGCATTCTCACCCTGGGCAGCCTGGTCACCCTGTTGTGGCTGCTGTTCGCCACCCGCAAAGGCCAGCAACCCGGCCCCACCAACCAGACCCTCGGCCACGCCTTCGACGGCATCGAGGAGTTCGACAACCCGCTGCCCAAGTGGTGGTTCATGCTCTTTCTCGGCACCCTGGTTTTTGCCGCTGGCTACCTGCTGCTGTACCCGGGCCTGGGCAACTTCGCCGGCACCCTGCCGGGCTACGAGGGTGGCTGGACCCAGGTCAAGCAGTGGCAGCGCGAGATAGACAAGGCCGACCAGCAGTTCGGCCCGATCTACGCCAGCTATGCCAGCCTGCCGATCGAGGAAGTCGCCAAGGACGAGCGCGCACTGAAGATGGGCGGCCGCCTGTTCGCCTCCAACTGCTCGGTCTGCCACGGCTCCGACGCCAAGGGCGCCTATGGTTTCCCCAACCTGACCGACAGCGAGTGGCGCTGGGGTGGCGATGCCGCCTCGATCAAGCAGACCATCACCGCCGGCCGCAGCGGCATGATGCCGCCCCAGGCCGCAATGATCGGCGAAGACGGCGTGCACAATGTCGCCGCTTACGTGCTGACCGAGCTGGCCGGCCGCAAATTGCCGGAAGGTGAAACCGCCGATATCGCCGCCGGCCAGAAAATCTTCGCCAGCACCTGCTTTGCCTGCCACGGCGCCGACGGCACCGGCACCCCGAGCATGGGCGCACCGAACCTGACCAAGCCCAGCGCCTTCATCTATGGCAGCAGCTTCGCTCAACTGCAGCAAACCATCCGCTATGGCCGCAGCGGCCACATGCCGGCCCAGCTGCAATATGTCGGCAGCGAGGACAAGGTCCACTTGCTGGCAGCCTACGTCTACAGCCTTTCACAGAAGCCGCCGGTAGTAGAGGAAAAGCTGGCTAGCGAGTAACCCTGCCCCACCGCGGGTGCCAGCCAGGCACCCGCCCCGCCTAATGCGACCCGATGTCGCACCCTTCCAGACCACTTGCACACCGCCCCAGCAGACATGGTCTAAGCTGCCCAACAGTCGCACTTGGTAACAACCCCTAGGAATTCCCTCTCTTGGAGCAGGGTTACCC
>JAYQUJ010000138.1:0-4465 GCA_038147895.1 Pseudomonas sp. | reverse complement strand
GCCACAGGGGATGTTTGTGGGAGCGGCTTTAGCCGCGATGCTTTTCAGGTGCTCTAATCGCGGCTAAAGCCGCTCCCACGGAAATCCGCACACGTTGCATCGCGGCCAAGGCCCCTCCTACGCCTCTACTTCTTCTTCGGCCGCGGCTTCTCGCCCAACTTGGGCACGGCACGCACGGCCTTGACCTTGGGCTTGCTGGTGTCTTCCTCGAACCAGTTACCCATGTGGATCTTGCCCTTGGCGCCGGCCCCCGGAATCACCTTGATCTTGGGCTTCTTCGGTTTCTTCAGGATCGCGCCGCCAAGGGCGGTCTGCGGTACCCGGTGATCCGGCTCGAAGCCCGGCTCGTCCTCGCGGCGGATGAGCTGGCCGATCAGCGTCTCGATGGCCGCCAGCTGCTCCACCTCGTCGGCGCAGACCAGCGACACCGCCTCGCCCGTCGCACCGGCACGGCCGGTACGGCCAATGCGGTGCACGTAGTCCTCGGCGACGATCGGCAGATCGAGGTTGACCACCCGCGGCAGCTCGCTGATGTCCAGACCACGCGCGGCCACGTCGGTGGCCACCAGCACGCGTACTTCACCGGCCTTGAAGCGCTGCAGGGCGCGCAGGCGCGACGGCTGAGGCTTGTCGCCGTGAATCGAGTCGGTGGCGATGCCTTCGGCGAGCAGCAGCTGCTCCAGCTCGTCGACGCCCTTGCGGGTCTTGCCGAACACCAGCAACTGGTCCCAGCCACGCTCGCGGTACAGATGCAGCAGCAGCTCGCTCTTGCGCTTCTTGTCCACCGTCACCAGCCACTGCTTGACGCTCTTGGCCGTGGTGTTGCGCGGGCTGACCTCGATGTTCAACGGGTCGCGCAGCAGCTCCTTGGCCATCTGCCGGATGGCGTCGGAGAAGGTGGCGGAGAACAGCAGGGTCTGGCGCTTGCGCGGCAGTGCGCTGAACAGCTCGTCCAGCTCCTTGGCGAAGCCCAGATCGAGCATGCGGTCGGCTTCGTCCAGCACCAGCGCCTGCAGCTGGTCGAAGCGCACCGCGTTCTGCCGGTACAGGTCGAGCAGGCGGCCGGGCGTGGCCACCAGCAGGTCGATGCCCTTGCGCAGCTTCATCATCTGCGGGTTGATGCTCACCCCGCCGTACACGCAGTAGGTGCGCAGCGGCAGGTTCTGCGCGTACTGCTGCACCGCCTGCGCCACCTGTTCGGCCAGCTCGCGGGTCGGCACCAGCACCAGCGCGCGCACCGAGTTGGCCGTCACTTGTGAGCCTTGCATGGTCAGCAGTTGTAATAACGGCAGGGCGAAACCGGCGGTCTTGCCGGTGCCGGTCTGCGCCGCGGCAAGCACGTCACGGTCCTTGAGCACGGCGGGGATGGCCTGCGTCTGCACCGGTGTCGGCTCGCGGTAGTCGAGCGCCTCAAGGGTACGCAGGATGGGATCGATCAGGCCGAGAGCGGCGAAAGTCATGACGGGCAACCGGAAGCGGGAAAGCCCATAGTTTAACCGCTCGCGCCTGGCTAAGCCTCCACTGGCGCAGCGAAGACAATCACCGCCAGCGCCAGCAATACGGCCAACGCGAAACTGCACGCTGGCCCGCGCCGCTCCATCCGCCACGCCAGCAGCGCCGCCTGAGCCGCCTGCAAGCCGTAGTAGAGGACGAACATCTTCGACGCCCAGGTGATGATCTCGTATAGGTTGGCCGACCAGGTGATAACGATGGCCACCAGCGCCGTGAACAGGTTGCCCAGGCGCACACGAAAGCGCCGACCACTGGCCTCGGCAAGCAACCCGCCGGCACCGTTCATGTCAGCCACGGCCGCCGACAACTGGGAAGCCAGCGCCGCCAGGATCAACAAGGGCGCCACCAGCAGGCCGAGGGGTTGCAGCAGATCGATCACCGCCGTTTCGCTGCCCAGCTCGGGCAGGCCATTGCTGACCTGCAGGTTGATGAAGACCAGGAAAGCCAGGTAGATCAGCGTCGCCAGCCCCTGGGCCAGACGCATGCTGCGCACCCGAGTGGCGGCGTCGTAGCGGGCCCCCAGGTAACGCGAGGTCTCGAAACCCTGCACCAGGATTACCAGGCCAAGCAGGATGCTTAGACCTTCCCAGTGATCGACATGGGCATGCGCTCGCCAGACGAAGGTACCCGCCTGCCAGGCCTCGATGTTGGCCAGCGCCAGCACCACCAGCAGGCCGCCGATCAGCGCTAGCTTGAGCGCCACCACCACCAGTTCGATGCGTTCCAGTCCTCCCAGCCCACCCAACAAACCAACCAGCCCGAGTACGGCAATGACCAAGGTCGCCAGCACGCGAATCCACAGCGGGTCGAGCACCTCCCCCAGGCGTAGGCCGAACGCGGCGAACAGGTTGAGGTAGTAGGCCACCGAGACGAAGTAGGCCAGGGCCAACGCCAGGCTGGCAGCCTGCTCCAACAGCCGAACATGAGCCGCTGGTGAATTCGCCAGCAGCGGCTCCAGATAACGAATGTTGAAACGAATGGCCGAGCCGAACCAATAACCCAGCCCGCACAGCACCAGCATGGCCAGCCAGGCCCAGTTGCCGACCGTGTGCCCGAGGATCGGCGCGGCCACCAGAAAACCCGAGCCGATGATCGAGGCCAGCGGCGTGACCGTCGCCCGCCACAGATCCCATTGCCGCAATTTTCGCTGCATCAGCACGCCACCCAGCAACAACGCACTTGCCAGCATCAACCAGTCCGCAACCCGCATGTACCCTCCAGGCAACACTTCTTGCGGCATCCTGCCGAGCGAAAGCGCAGCTGGCAAGCGCGGCCCAGACGCTCCCGAGCGGTTACACTAGGGGTCTGTCTGTGGATCAGCGAAGCCCGAGCCCGATGCCCCAGCGATTCAGCAAAGAGCAAGTCAAAGTCCTGCGCGAGCGCCGTCGGCGCCTGCGCGCCGTACGTCAGCGCGCCGCCTTCTGGCTCGGCGCGCTGCTGGTTGGCTTCGCCGCCCTGGCCTTCGCCTGGCTGGCCGACCACGCCTTCGAACGTTTCGAGTGGCTGATCGAGCGCTATCCCTACGCGCCCTGGCTGGTGACGCCGGCCGGTTTCGCCCTGCTCGCCTGGCTGACCCAGGGCTATCTCAAGGAGGCCAAGGGCAGCGGTATTCCGCAGGTCATCGCCTGTCTGGAGCTGCCCTCCAACCGCTTGCGCCAACGTCTGTTGGCACTGCCGGTGGCGCTGGCGAAGATGCTGCTCACGGTACTGGCCCTGCTCTGCGGCGCCTCGGTCGGGCGCGAGGGGCCGACCGTGCATATCGGCGCGGCACTGATGTACAACTTCGGTCGCCGCCTCGGCCTGCAGGGCCGCCACGCGCTGTCCGGGCTGATTCTCGCCGGCGGCGCCGCCGGTATCGCGGCGGCCTTCAACACACCGCTGGCCGGCGTGGTGTTCGCCCTGGAAGAACTCAGCACGCGCATGGAACAGGGCTTCAACGGCGTGATCCTGATGGCCGTGCTGATCGGCGGCATGGTCACTCTGGGCCTGATGGGCCATTACAGCTATTTCGGCGAGATCAGCGCCGAGCTGCCACTGAGCGATGCCTGGCTGGCGGTGCTGGCCTGCGGCCTGTTCGGCGGAGTTTGCGGCGGTCTGTATTGCCGCCTGGTGCTGCCGGCCAAGCGCGGGCCGCTGGCCGTGCTCGGTGCCTGGCGCAGCAAGCGCCCGGTGCTGTTCGCCGCCGCCTGCGGCCTGCTTCTGGCGCTGCTCGGTCTGCTTTCCGGGCAGCACGTGTTCGGCACCGGTTACGCGGAAACCCGCGCGCTGCTGGAAGGCCAACCCGACACCGACGGTCTGTTCCTGCTGTGGAAGTTCCTCGCCAACGTGGTCTCCTACCTAGCCGGCATTCCCGGCGGGCTGTTCTCGCCATCGCTGGCGGTGGGCGCCGGTATCGCGCCCTGGCTGGCCGACTGGATTCCCGGCATCACCCTGCAGACCGCGGGGCTGCTGGGCATGGCCGCGTACCTGGCCGGCGTGACCCGTACGCCGCTGACCGCCACGGTGATCACCATCGAGCTGTCGCACAGCCAGGACATGGCCCTGCCGATTCTCGCCGCCAGCCTGCTCGCCAGCAGCCTGTCCGCACGCATTTCGCCGGTACCGCTGTACCGTGCCTTCGCCCAAGCCCTGCTCGATCAGCTCGCGCCGCTGCCAAAGCAGACCCAGGAAACCCCAGCGACGCCGAGCAAGGACTGAGCGTTCAGTCGTGCTCGACCTATACCCGCAGCCCGTCAGCGCCGGCCACGGCGCGCAGGCGGATCGCCGTGACGCATGACTGGAAACCTCCAATTGATTGGGCATGAGCGTGTGGGATCCACTGCCGTCAACAGACTGGCCCCACGGATTAGCAGCGAGCACCTGTGGGAGGGGCCTTGGCCGCGACTCATGCCGTGAGACCCGTCGCGGCCAAGGCCCCTCCTACAGGTAGTAGTGGTCTGTTTTTGTGGGAGCG
>JAYQUJ010000137.1:0-4496 GCA_038147895.1 Pseudomonas sp. | reverse complement strand
GTGCCCGCGACTGCTGCGTCCTCGAACAGCTGGACCTGTTTTTCCTTGAGTACACGCTTGCTCGGCTCTGCTGCCTTGGGCGGTGGTGGCGGCGCAATCGTCGGCGCCGGACGGCTTTCGCGCTCGCTCATGTGCTTGTTCAACGACTCTTCCCGGGCAATCAGGCGCTCCTTGACCTTGGCCTGCTCACGGCGGTCAGACACGATAGGAGCGGCTACCTCGGTGACTCGTTCGTCCACCTCGCGCAGCTGCGCAACCAGCTGCTTGCGCTGTACGCGAGCCTCCCACCAGCGGGTGATCAAGCTCTGCACCAGCTCGATCAGATCGAGGGTGATCTTGCCGGTCAGGTCCATCACCTTGAACCAGGACAGATCGGCAAACGCGGTCAGACCAAACAGAAACAACGACAGAAACAGCAAAGTGCTGCCTTGGATATTCAAAGCGTTTACAGCCAACGCACTGAGGCTTTCACCCAAGGCACCACCTGCCGAGGCCGGCAGGCCGGTATTGTCCTGAAAGTGAATATCCGCCAGCGCCGCGCCGGAAAGAATCAGGAACACCAACCCGATCAGGCGCCAGGAAAACATCCAGCCGTTCCACTGCCACGGCTGATGACGCGCACGGAAGACCTGCCAGGTTCTGACAGCCAGCAGCAGCGGAAAAATGTAGGCGAAATAGCCGAGCGCCATGAACAGGATGTCAGCGAACCAGGCACCAGCGCGACCCGCGGCGTTATGTACCTGCGCGGAACTACTGGTATGACTCCAGCCCGGATCGTTCTGGTTGTAGGTCAGCAGAGCCATCCACAGAATCAGGCAAAGCGCTCCCAGGGCAATCAGGGCACCCTCTTTGAGGCGGTACTGCAGGTGCTGGCGCCAGGCCGGGACCTGAGCAGTTGTGCTGGAATTCTTCAAAACGCGGTCATTCCTGCGCCCGGGGCGCGATTGGCGATAGGCGGAACACGAAAAGGCGCGACCATTGTACAAATTTACAGGTATCGCGCTAGGCGCGGCGTCGTTTTGCCGGCCTCCCCTGCATCGGGTAGGATACTCGGCAATCCCCTTACGTGCGGCTCAATTGGAGCATGCATTCTCTTTTGTGACAAAGGCTTATGAGGTCTTTTTATGAGCGAAGTCAAGCATTCACGCCTGATCATTCTGGGCTCCGGCCCGGCCGGTTACACCGCCGCCGTCTACGCTGCCCGCGCCAACCTCAAGCCCGTTGTCATCACCGGCATCCAGCCCGGCGGCCAACTGACCACCACCACTGAAGTCGACAACTGGCCCGGCGATGTACACGGTCTGACCGGCCCTGCCCTGATGCAACGCATGCAGGAACACGCCGAGCGTTTCGACACTGAGATCGTCTACGACCATATCCACACCGCCGAGTTGCAGAGCAAACCCTTCACCCTCAAGGGCGACAGCGGCACCTACACCTGCGACGCTCTCATCATCGCCACCGGTGCCAGCGCCCAATATCTGGGACTGCCATCCGAAGAAGCCTTCGCCGGCAAGGGCGTCTCCGCCTGTGCGACCTGCGACGGCTTCTTTTATCGCAACCAGGTGGTCTGCGTAATCGGCGGCGGCAATACCGCGGTCGAGGAAGCGCTGTACCTGTCCAACATCGCCAAGGAAGTGCACCTGATCCACCGCCGCGACAAGCTGCGCTCGGAGAAGATCCTGCAGGACAAGCTGTTCGAGAAGGCCAGCAACGGCAATGTACGTCTGCACTGGAACCACACTCTCGACGAAGTGCTCGGCGACAACACCGGCGTCACCGGCGTACGCCTGAAGAGCACTGCCGACGGCAGCACCAAGGAACTGCCGCTGGCCGGCGTATTCATTGCCATTGGCCACAAACCCAATACCGACCTGTTTCAGGGCCAACTGGAAATGCGCGACGGCTATCTGATCGTTCAGGGCGGCCTCGAAGGCAATGCCACTTCCACCAGCATCGAAGGCGTATTCGCCGCTGGTGACGTGGCCGATCATGTCTACCGCCAGGCCATTACTTCGGCCGGCGCAGGTTGTATGGCCGCGCTGGATGCCGAGAAGTTTCTCGATATCTGACGCCCCGCCCTCCTCCGCCCTAGATGCTGACCTGGCTGCAACGCGACTCGCTGACCTTCCCGCCACTGGAGAAGGCCCTGCGCGAACCCGAAGGTTTGCTGGCTGCGGGGGGCGACCTCTCCGCCCCCCGCCTGATCACTGCCTACCGCCATGGCTGTTTCCCCTGGTTTGCCGAGGGACAACCGCTGCTCTGGTGGTCACCCGACCCGCGTACCGTCCTGTTCCCTCAGGAGTTTCACCTGTCGCGCAGCCTGGCCAAGCTCTTGCGTCAGCAACGCCTGCGCGTGACATTCGATCAGGATTTTGCCGGCGTTATCCAGGGCTGCGCCGAACCTCGCGATTACGCCGACGGCACTTGGATCAACCACGCCATGCAGGACGCTTATCTGGAACTGCACCGGCTCGGCCACGCCCATTCAGTTGAAGTCTGGGATGGCGAGCAATTGGTCGGCGGCCTTTATGGCCTGGCTATGGGCAGACTGTTTTTTGGCGAGTCCATGTTCAGTCGCGTCGACAA
Organism: Pseudomonas sp.; assembly: GCA_038147895.1. GTDB lineage: Bacteria > Pseudomonadota > Gammaproteobacteria > Pseudomonadales > Pseudomonadaceae > Aquipseudomonas. Next base: position 1,907 of record JAYQUJ010000137.1, on the reverse strand, counting down.
CGCCTCCAAAGCCGGCTTCGCCACGCTGGTCGGAAAGCTTCACGAATGGGGCTTCGTCATGATCGACTGCCAGATGCCGACCAACCACTTGCATAGCTTCGGCGCTCGCCCGATTCCACGCAGCGAGTTTGCCGATTATCTGCGCCAATTCCTGGACCAACCCAGCACAGCCGACTGGCGCGCCTGAGCAGCCCCGGTGGTAGCCACCGGAATGCTGACATACACTTGCCCAAGGGGTTTCCCGAGGGTTGACCATGACCGAGCTGGCTCGTCTCAAGTTCTACGCCACTCAGCCACATCCATGCAGCTATCTGCCCGAAGAGCAGGCGACCACCCTGTTCCTCGATCCCAGCCAGCCCATGGATGTGCAGGTGTATGCCGAGCTTTCGGAGATGGGCTTTCGCCGTAGCGGTGACCACCTTTACCGCCCCCACTGCCAGCGCTGCACCGCCTGCATCCCCGCGCGCATACCCGCCGACCAATTTATCCCCGACCGCCAACAGAAACGCATCCTCAAACGTAACGCCGACATTCAGGTCACCTCGGTACGCCCAGCGTTCAGCGAGGAGTACTACGATCTTTACGTACGCTACATCGAGCAGCGTCACGCCGATGGCGACATGTACCCCCCAAGCCGCGAGCAATTCAGCACATTCCTGGTACGCGACCTACCCTTTGCCCGCTTTTATGAGTTCCGTTTGTCCGGCCGTCTTGTTGCGGTCGCAGTAACCGACGCACTGCCAAACGGTCTTTCTGCGGTCTACACCTTTTACGACCCGCAGGAAGAGAAGCGCAGCCTGGGTCGTTTCGCCATCCTCTGGCAGATCGGCGAAACCGCACGCCTCGGCCTGCACGCGGTCTATCTCGGCTACTGGATCAAGAACTGCCGCAAGATGAGCTACAAGACCCAGTACCGCCCCATCGAGCTTTTCGTCAATCAGCGCTGGACCACCCTCACCTGAAGCCCTCGCCATAACTGACCGCGAGCGACCCTCTCCGCAAGCCTGAACACTTTTCCGACCGGCCGGCCACTTGGCGTCACACATCCTTTTCGGGCACAATGCACGCCGCTTTTGCTCGGGCACCCATGCGCCGGGCCAATCTTTTGGATACCGAGGGCTTTACTGCATGTCGAAAGAAGACAGCTTCGAAATGGAAGGTACTGTCGTCGACACCCTGCCCAACACCATGTTCCGTGTGGAGTTGGAAAACGGGCACGTCGTTACCGCGCACATCTCCGGCAAGATGCGCAAGAACTACATCCGCATTCTGACTGGCGACAAGGTCCGCGTCGAACTGACGCCCTACGACCTGAGCAAGGGCCGCATCACCTACCGCGCCCGCTGATTCCCGCAACGCGGAATCCGAATGCAAAAACGCCCGGCACTGCCGGGCGTTTTCGTTTCCGAGCCGGCCGTCAAGCCGGCTCTGCCGTGGTCTCGAAGGCGAAGTGCAGCTCGCCGTTTTCGAGGTCGACATGCACCAGACCACCATGTTCGGCCAGCTCGCCAAACAGGATCTCTTCGGCCAAAGGCCGCTTGATCTTGTCCTGGATAAGCCGCGCCATTGGCCGCGCGCCCATCTGTACGTCGTAACCGCGCTCCGCCAGCCAGCCGCGCGCCGCGTCACTGACATCCAGCTGCACTCGCTTGTCCTCCAGCTGCGCCTGCAACTCGGTGAGGAACTTGTCGACGATACTTTTGATGGTTTCGTGACTCAGGCGACCGAACTGAATGATGGTGTCCAGACGGTTGCGAAACTCCGGCGTGAAGCTCTTCTTGATCACTTCCATCGCGTCGGTCGAGTGGTCCTGCTGGGTAAAGCCGATAGAGGCCCTGGCCGCAGTTTCCGCACCCGCATTGGTGGTCATGACCAGAATCACATTGCGAAAATCCGCCTTGCGCCCG
>JAYQUJ010000136.1:0-4589 GCA_038147895.1 Pseudomonas sp. | reverse complement strand
GGCTTGCGACTCTGGCCTGCAATGCTCAGGCAACCATTTGAGTTCGCATTCGTCCTTTGTATCGACCCCTCAGCGGGAAACTTTAGGGTCTATCCAGAGTTTTTTGAGCGGCGGGTGGGCATATGCCCCTGTGCTACTCGCTCACCCTTTGTATCGTCGGGACGAAAAAAAACTTAAGGGCCTACGGAGAAATTCTTGACGTCAGTTTCCAGACCAGGCGCGTAGCCAGTTTTCCAGATGGACACCATCAAGCATCCAGTCACGCTGAACAACCTCGCGCAGCGCTTGACCAGCAGCGGCATTAGCCACGGGATCAGACAAGTGCATGCGAATAGCATCGACCCAGTCGCGATAGCGATTTTTCACACGCGTTACCGGCAAGGCGCCTTGATAGCAGCGCACGTCGCTACAAATAACCGGATAGCCACACGCGCCATACTCCAGCAATCGCAAGTTGCTCTTGCACTCGTTGAAGAGGTTCTGCTCCACCGGAGCCAAGGCCAGATCGAGATCCAGCCGAGCTAGTGCGGCTGGATAATGCTCAATTGCTACCCCTTCATGAAACTCCTTCACATAGGGTCGTATGGATGCGGGGCACATTCCGAAGAAGACCCAGTCGACCTCATCAGCCAGCTCAATGATGACATCCTTGATCATCTCTAGATCGCCCCGGTGGCTGACGCCACCAGCCCAACCGACTCTTGGCTTGACTCGTGCCTTGTGCGAAGAAAGTACCGGCAAGTCTTTCCACCATGTCAGCGGTAGACGGTTCTCAACGACCTGAATGTCAGCATGCAAACCACTGAGGGCCTCCGCCAACGGCTGGGTCGATACAACGAAACGGTCTACGTAGCTCAAGCCGCGGCGCAGTGATTTGAGAATATCCTTGGGCATCCGCTCACGGTGCTGACTCTTCATCGGCAGATTGGGCAGATAGTCATCCAGCTCATAGACCTTGAACGCCCTAGAGAACGCCTGCATCCGCCGCATCGCCTCCAACCGCTCCTCGCCGATCTGCCGCTGCAGGACGATAACATCCGGGTCATAGCGCTCCAGATCGACGACGTGCATCAAACCGCTGGAAAGCGTGCCATCGAGCATTCCTGCTCGCTCCATCGCCATGAATGGCTGCATAACCCGATAGTGCCCGCAACCATATTGATCGGCAGGATGTGCCAATACAGCTGGCACTGGCCGCCAGCTCGCCAGCGGGCGCCAGGACAACTGAATATCCGTCAGCTTGAATCCACCAGGTCGCTGCAAAGACAAATTGGGGTTATAGGCAGGGTCGCGCGCCAACACTGGCAGCCAACGAGCAAAGAGCTCATCTTGCGCCTCTCGAGTCAGCGGCTCACGCTCGCCTTCCTTCATCAGGGTGGCATGTGGCGTCCACACGGTAAGGTAGCCAGCTTGGCGAGCGCGCAAACAAAGATCGACATCCGCCCAGGCAGATACATTTTCCGCCTCGTCGAAACCCGACAACTGTTCGAACACCTGCCTGGCAATTATCAGGCAATCACCCGAGACTGCACTGTAATTCTGATCCACCTCAAGGCGGTTCATATAACCCGCCGCATCCAGCGCATCCCCCTCGAACGGCGAAGCGAAATCGCCTTTCAGGCCAAGCACAAGCCCCGCATGACGCAAGGTGCCATCCGGGCTGAGCAGCTTGGCCCCCACCATGCCCACCTCTGGCCGTTGGGCATGATTGAGCAGCGCCTGGAGCCAGCCGGGCTGGATAGCTGCCGCATCAGGAGCCAGAAACAGCAGGTAGTCACCACGCGCAAGCCCAGCAGCCTGATTCTGTGCGACAAGCCGCGCTGTTCCAGTAGGCATATCCACTACCCGCAGCGTGTCTTCGCCTAACTGTTTGAGCCCTTCCAGCCAGGTCTCGACCTCTGCACCTTGCTCCGAACGCTTAAGCAAAATAACTTCGAATGGGATGCCTTGAATGGTTTCAAGAACACTTTCCATACAACGCTGAAGCTTGGCTAGCGAGCCCGTAGCGTCGATGACAATCGATACGCCGGGGTGCCCCTCGTGCCCGTAAAGAATGCGATAGCGCCCTGGCATAGGTACATCAATGATCGGCTGGGAATAGCCACGCGTCTTTAGATGGCGAATGAGCGCTCGCTGCTCATCGGCGTTATCCACCAGCGCCAAAGCTTCGCCGACGAGCAAAGGTTCGGCTATATGCCCCAGACCATTCAGCCCCCCCTCTTCAATCAGGCGCAGGACAAGATCAAACTCCAAAGCGTTGGCATATTCATGATCGAAACCTCCAGCGGCCAGCAGTACTTCGCGCCGGAACATCCAATGCCGCCCCATGCTGCCAGGGAAACTGAGCAAGAGATCCAGATTGAAGTCTGGCCGAAGAATAGGTAGTGGGTCGCCCTGCTCGGTCAGCTGCACTTCGTCAAAATAAAGGGCACGGCACTCGGGTGCCACCAAAAGCTCCAGCGCAGCGACCAGCAGACCGCTATGAGTGAGGCACTCCCCAGCGCGCACCAGTAGGCACCAATCAAAATCTTGCTGACTCAGAACCTTGTTGAGCGTCTGGGCCAGTGATTCGATTTCAACCCTGCTCACCACGTTGGCACCAAATGAGCCCGCTGCGAGCTCACCGCTGGTGAAAATGTGGGTTTGGATGTTCCGATAACCTTGCTGGCCTTCCTGCAGGCTGTTCAATGTCCGCGCGACAGCCTCGGTATTACCTTCCGGATCGAGCACGAGCACGCCAAAGCACGGGCCACCCTGATGGTCGAGCAAATGACGTTCGATTATGTGCTGCTGAACGGAACTCGGGCTGCGGGCCGCAAGCCAGGCGCGCATCATATCCCCCGAGCTTTGCACTGACTCACCTCCCCCCATCCTCTTGAGCATCTCGGCACGATGCTGGATGAGTGCCGCACTGCCCGAGCCCGCATGCCGGCTATACATCTCGCGATACAGCGCAGGAAAGTTCTTCCGCTCACGTCCAAGCATGTGATCGCCAGATGCGGACTGGGCCCGAATATGCACCTCCGTCGTTATCACCGGAACATGCACGAATGGATAACGGGCAGCCAACCGCATGAGCATATCCCAGTCCTCGAAAGCGCTCAGCGTCACATCAAAGTCACCAACAGCAGCCAGCATTTTGAGCGGATGCGCCCAGGTATTGACAGGAATGAAGTTCTGCACGAAAAGGCGATCACAGTCGAACATCTCATGCTTGAACGGCTGGTCACGCCCGAGCTCAATGCGCGACTCGCCTTCTAGCTTTTCGCTGACGTATTCCACCCCCGTGTAGACGACACTGTCCGGGTGTTTCTGGAATGCCTCGGCTAATACCGCCAAATGGTTGGGCAGGTAGATATCGTCGTCGTCGAGGTAAACGACATAACGCCCACGAGCCAGTTTTAGGCCAGCGTTACGCGCAGCTGAGAGCCCTTGATTGCGCCCCTGGCGAAGATAGGTGATGGGAAAATCATGAGCCTCCAGCAGAGACTCCACCGGATCGCCATTGTCGTTGACCAGGATGACTTCAAAGTCGCGCAGGTCCTGCTTGCCAACGCTGGCCAAGGCATCCTTGAGCAAACCGGGACGGTTGTAGGTAGTAAGGATGATGGAGAACAGACACGACGCAACAGAATCCTGCGGATTTGGCTCCAGCAGAGCACGACGGATTGCATCGATTCGCACCTGAAGCTGCGCTCTGGCTTCAGGTGCGTAGGCCCCAACTCGTCGGTGATAGAGCTGCCAAATCGGCTGGGCAGCGGCCTGCATGCGGGAGCGGATAGATGCGTCGCCCAGACACATCTCTAGAATTTCAGTGTGCTCTCTTAACGGTCGATCGCTGCCATAGAAACTCTTGGATATCTGCCCACCGTGCACGCGATAACCGACACTAGGCTGGCGCAAGAAGACAAAATCAGGCGCCATGCTGGCCAAACGAATCCATAACTCCCAGTCGCCGGCCAGCATATCGTGGCGGTGAATGCCGCCTTCCGGCAGCTCTACCTGGTGCAAGGCGCTACGGCGCAGAATGGCGGCGGATGGCGTGATGTAGTTGTCGAAGCACAAAAGGTCGATCACCTCGTCGCGCCCCCCGGCATAGGAAGCACGTCGGTGTCCCGGGTGGTCCGCGTACTGCTGGCGAACGCCTTTCTCGTCGATCCAGTAGCACTGGGTATAGCCCAATGCGGCCTGAGGACAGGCGTCCATGGCTTCAACCAGGGATGCAAGGTGGCCAGGGTAAAGAATGTCATCAGACCCCAGAACCACTACATAACGCCCTTGCCCCGCCGCCACACACTTGTTGTAGTTGCCGGCCATGCCGAGGTTCTGCGCATTAACCTCAAAGCGCAGGAGCGGTTCGTCGACATAGCGCTGCAGCACGGCCAGGCTATCGTCCTGCGAACAGTCGTCATAGACCACCACCTCGAACCGCACCCCCTCCTGCGCCAAGATCGAGTCAATGGTCTGCGCGAGAAACGAAGAGTTGTTATAGGACATCACCGCCACGGTGACGTCTACAGTCGCGTTTTCGGACTCGGTGTTCGGCAACCCGAGCAGGCCTATACCTGTCACTTAAACACATCACCGAG
>JAYQUJ010000135.1:0-4824 GCA_038147895.1 Pseudomonas sp. | reverse complement strand
CCTGTAGATCGACCAGTCGCGCGGCTGGCTGCTGGCCGAGGAAGGCCAGGGTCAGGTGCAGGTCATGCCCATGTACCCAGTTGCCGGAGCAGGACAATTGCTGGCGCCAGCTCAGGATTTCTCTGGCCTGGGCTGGGGGTACGGGCAAAGCGAAGAACAGTCTCAATGTGTCTGACATCCGTCCTCCTGGCTTGACAGAGCGGTGCTGGCGTTTCTAGCATCGCACCCCATAGCGCCGATTTAAGAGCAACTTGCGGGGCGCTGCCCGGTTGGGCAAATACCGCTAAAGCGCTGGCCGGTGTCGCCTCCCACCGCAGTCCGGCGGGACTATGAGGCTGAGACTGTATACCCATGAGTTGCCCACGCGCCCATCTGCATTTTTCTCCCTTGCCGCATTCCGCGGTCAATCGCCATCCCCATGTGCTGCTGGTTGGTAATCAGCAACCCAATCTGCTGAAGAATCTGGAAGACTGGCCCAAGCACTGGCCGGCATCGCGTAATTTCCTGATCCGCTTTGCCGCCCCCTTGGCGCAGCAGCTGTCTTCCATTCCCAGTGACAGTTATGACCTGGTGGTGGTCGGACGTGAATCCGCAGCAGTGGATGCCGAACTGATCGGGCACTTGGTGCGAGTGGCCCGCCAGGGCGTAATCAACCTCAGGTAAAGGCCGGGTAGTCGATCGCGGTGATGTAGAACTCCTGCTCGCCGCTCGGGGTGGTCACACGCACTTCGGCATCCAGTGCTTTGCCCACCAGAGCGCGGGCCAGGGGTGAATCGATGCTGATCAGCCCCAACTTCAGGTCGAGTTCGTCGGGGCCGACGATGCGGTAGCGTGACTCGTTGCCGTTTTCATCCTCCAGCGTTACCCAGGCACCGAAATAGACCTTGTTCGGATCAGCCGGGCGGCTGTCGACAACCTTGAGGTTTTCAAGACGTTTGGTGAGGAAACGCACGCGGCTGTCGATCTCGCGCAGCATTTTCTTGCCGTAGATGTACTCGGCGTTTTCAGAGCGGTCGCCCAAGGCCGCAGCTTCGCTCACCGCCTGGGTCACCTGTGGGCGGCGCACATGCCACAACTCATGCAGTTCTGCGCGCAGGCGAGCCTCGCCCTCGGGGGTGATCAGTGGGGTTCCGGCGGTACGAGGTGGTCGGTAGCGGCTCATGGTATGGGCTGGTGGTCGATGGCCGGCCATTCTAGCAATCAGCCCGTAGCCTCACACCTCGCGCAGTACGGTAAGAGGCGATGCGTTCAAGGCTTTGCGCGTGCCCCAGAGCCCCGCAGTACCAACCAGCAATGCGCCGATCACTGGCAGTACCAACAGCCAGGGATGTGGTTGCCACTGCAACTCCAGCGCGTAGCGGTAGAGCAGGAAGCTGGCCAGCTCGCAGCCCAAGGCCGCCAGCAGACCGCTGACGGCCCCCAGCAGGCCAAACTCGGTGCGCCTGGCATTGAGCAACAGCCGGCGCTCGGCGCCTAGTGCGCGAAGCAGGGCGCCTTGGCGCAGGCGCTCATCCAGGGTGGCCTGCAAGCCAGCCAGCAACACGGCGATGCCGGCGGCCAGCACGAACAGCAGGACGTACTCCACCGCCAGGCTAACCTGGGCCATGATGCTGCGCAGCTGTTCCAGCAGGGCCTCGACCTGCAGCAGGGTCACGGCAGGGAAGGCCCGTGCCAGCTCGACCAGCTGCTGCTCGCTGTGCGGCGGCAGGTAGAAACTGGTCAGATAGGTGACGGGCAGGTCTTTCAGTGTCCCGGGCTGGAAGATCATGTAGAAGTTCGGCTGGAAGCTGTCCCATTCGACCTGGCGCAGGCTGCTGACCTGGGCTACACGCTCGATGCCGCCGACGTTGAAGGTCAGTTGGTCACCCAGCTGCAGGGCCAGGCTCTCTGCCAGCTTGGACTCCACCGAGACACCCGGCAGCGCGTCACTCGCCGTACCTTGCCACCACTGACCGGCCAACAGTTCATTGCCTTCCGGCAAGTTCTCCGACCAGGTCAGGCTGAGATCGCGGCGTACGGCGCGATCCCCCTGGCTTTCCTTGCTGACGATGCCTTGCACCGGCTCGCCATTGATCAGGATCAGGCGCCCGGCGACCACAGGGTAGAGGGGTAAAGTGTGCGCCGACATCGCTTCGAGCCGGGCAGCGAAGGCATCTTTCTCGGCAGGCAGCACATTGAGCGCGAAGTGATTCGGCGCCTGCTCGGGCAATTGGTTCTGCCAGGTGTCCAGCAGTTCGCCGCGCAGCAGGGCGATCAGCGCCATGGCCATCAGAATCAGGCCAAAGGCCAGCGATTGTCCGGCGGCCGCCAATGGGTGCCGCAGTAGCTGTCCCAGTCCCAGGCGCCAGGGTAGAGAGGCTCGTGCCAGAAGCTGACGCAAGCCCTTGAGTGCGAGCAACAGCAGGCCGCCGAGCACCAGCGTGGCGATCAGGCCGCCGCCCAGCAAGGCCAGGGTCAGTTTCCAGTCCAGGCTGAGGCGCCACATGATCAGGGCCAGTGCGATGAGCGCAGTACCGTAAACCAGCCAGGAGCTGGGCGGCACTGGCAGCAGGTCGCGACGTAGCACTCGCAGCGGTGGTACGCGACCCAGTGCCGCTAAAGGCGGTAGGGCGAAGCCGGCCAGTGCGACCAGGCCGACGGCAATGCCGGCCAAAGCGGGCATGAAGCCACCCTCCGGGACGCCCGGCGGCAGCAGGCCCTGGAGTAACTCGAATAGCAGCAGTTGCCCAAACCAGCCGAGTAGCGCGCCGGACAGACAGGCAGCCAGGCCGAGCAGCGCCAGTTGCAGAGCGAAAAGCCCCAACGTCTGGCGCCGCGAGAGGCCAAAGCAGCGCAGCAGGGCGCCGGTATCGAAATGGCGCGAGGCGAAGCGGCTGGCCGACAGTGCCACGGCAACTCCTGCGAGCAGCACGGCGGCCAGGCTGGCCAGATTCAGGTAGCGCTCGGCGCGGCCCAGAGCACCACCGATCTGCCTGTTGCCGTCGCGGGCATCTTCCAGACGCTGATGGGGCGCCTTGCTGTTCTCCACCGTCTTCCGATAGTCAGCCAGGGCTTGGGCGTCGCCACGCCAGAGCTCGCGAAAGCGCACACGACTGCCCGGCTGAACCACGCCAGTGGCTTCAAGATCATTCAGATGGATGAGAACGCGTGGCGTCAGGCTGTAAAAGTCGCCGGCCCGATCAGGCTCATGAGTCAGTACCCGAGTCAGGCGCAGTGGCAGGTTGCCGACTTCGATGCTGTCGCCGACTTTCAGGTTCAAGGCGGCAAACAGGCGGGCCTCTGCCCAGGCTTCACCTGGTTGCGGGCCGGGCCCCGTCTGCTCGGCAGCATAAGGTTCGGCGGCGCTTTTCAACTCACCTCGTAGTGGATACTGGCTGCTGGCAGCCTTGACGCTGGCCAGTTGAATGCCTTGATCCGTGGCGATGACGCTGGAGAACTCCACGACCTGGGCATGAGCGAGGCCAAGACGCTTGCCTGCATCGATCTGTTCCGTGGCTGCCGGGGAGCTGCCGCTGAGCACCAGATCTGCACCGAGAAACTCCGTGGCGCGTAGCAGCATGGCGCCGTTGAGGCGGGCACTGAAGTAACCGATGGCGGTGCTGGCAGCGACAGCTATCAACAGCGCGAAGAACAGAACGCGCACCTCGCCGGCTCGCGTTTCGCGCAGCAGCTGACGCCAGGCCAGAGGCAAAAGACGAGGGTTCATCAGGGCTCCACGCAGTCGATCAGCCGCCCGGCTTCGAGGCGAATCATCCGTCGGCAGCGGTGTGCCAGGCGCTCTTCGTGGGTCACCAGAACCAGAGTGGTTCCACGCTCCTGGTTGAGCTGGAACAGCAGATCACTGATGTGCTCGCCGGTATGGCTGTCGAGGTTGCCGGTGGGCTCATCGGCGAACAGGATCGCCGGCTCAGCGGCGAATGCTCTGGCAATGGCGACACGCTGCTGTTCGCCGCCGGAGAGCTGGCGGGGGAAGTGACTCAGGCGATGGGCCAGACCGACCCGTTGCAGCAAGTCACCGGCTCTCTGGCGGGCATCGGTGCGGCCTTCCAGCTCCAGTGGCAGCATTACGTTTTCCAGGGCGGTGAGGTTGTCGAGCGACGGGAAGGACGGAAAGTCGAAGCCGACCTGCTCTGCTCGACCGGGGGCGCGGCGGTCTTCATCTGGTTTGTGCAGGGCATTGCCGGCCAGCTCTATTTCTCCGGAGCTGGGCAGGTCGAGGCCTGCCAGCAGGCCGAGGAGGGTGGATTTACCAGAGCCGGAGCTCCCGACGATGGCCAGGCTATCGCCGGCCGCCAGCTCGAACGAGAGATCGTGCAGGATGGCCAGCTCGCCTTCCGTGCTGGAAACCACTTTGCTAAGGTGCCGCGCAGAAAGAATGCTTGCGCTCATGGAGAGTCCGATGCGTGCGATTTGGGTGGGCGGTGCATTGGCACTGATGATGTGGGCTCAGGGCGCACTGGCCGGCACCGTGCTGGTCGTCGGCGATAGTATCAGCGCCGCTTTGGGGGTGGATACCCGCGCTGGCTGGGTATCTCTGCTACAAAAACGTCTGGACGAGAGCGGTTTTGAGCATCGGGTCGTGAATGCCTCGATCAGCGGTGACACCAGTGCTGGCGGGCTTTCGCGCCTACCGGCACTGCTTGCGCAGCACTCCCCGGAAGTAGTGATTATCGAGCTTGGCGGCAATGATGGCCTGCGCGGACAACCGCTCGCGCAATTGCAACAGAATCTTGCCTCCATGGCTCTGAAGTCTCGGGAAGCTGGAGCTCAGGTGTTGATCCTCGGTATGCAGCTGGCGCACAAGTAGGGCCGGCGTTATCCCCA
>JAYQUJ010000134.1:0-5027 GCA_038147895.1 Pseudomonas sp. | reverse complement strand
GCACTAGGAACTCCAACCCCACAATTTTGGGGAATCATCAGCCTAGTTTTTGTATTCCTATTTCATCGAACTTCATCCAGAAATAAGATGACAAAACTACGCGACCTAGAGCAGAAGAAAAATAAAACAGAGTACGATGAGTGGGTGATTCGTGAGATCAGAAAAACAATAAAGGCATCAAACACGCCAGTATTCCTTTTTGGCTTTACTCTTTTAACTGTAGTCGCATTTGCTCCAGATCTATTTATGCAAAACGCGTGGGCTCTCGAAAAACTGTACGGCGACTCGTCATACAGCACAGCAAGCGATGCGGTAAAAACATTGTTCACATATTTCTTCCTTTAGTCCGTATGTGCAATGTACTCCTAACAAATGGTTCAAACTGTTCGCTGCGCTCACTGGGACCGGCTAAAGCCGGCCCCTTAACCAAACGTTAGGGACCAATCCATGGCACAGGAAGCCCGGAGACGCGGAAAGATAACGCTAGCTCTATTTGCGTTACTCGTCCTAGCAGAATTCGTTATAGCCACAAGGATTAGTGGCAAAGAAAACGCCCCTCTCAGCAGCTCAATTGAATATTTTTTAATCGCAGCAATTCCATTACTGCTTGTTTTACATCAATTTATATAGGCACAAATTTAATATTCCCAATGATCCTCGGTTGGGTATGCATAGTCGCTGGAATTTTTACTCATTATGGTTACTACACATCTCATGACCCTTCACGAGAGGTGGCTCTAGGCGTCAGCCTTGTCGCTTACTGGCTTTGCGGGGCGCTAGCGTTACTTTCTGTTTCGCTCCAGGCCCCTAACTAGTGGTTCAAGTCGTTCGCTTCGCTCACTCGGGACATCCGCAAGCTGCGCTCGCGGCCGCCCCTCAGCCAAACGTTAGGTATATGGAAGAACGATTTACGCTGTACCTAGTAGAGCCTGGCCTACGACCGCCATTTCCTTCTGTCGCTCATTACCTTTGGGGTAATGTGGATTTTGACTCTGATGGCAATAGTAGCCACGCCAACGACAATCAATGGACGGAGCTTACGGTTATACGTCGCTCCATAGATCGTGAACGTCTCGATATAGATCCAGTATCAGAAAATCCACTGGTTCTAATAATTTCGTCTACGTCTGCTGAGCTTGTTCGTGAAGCAGCGCATTTTTTGGAGGTAAACAGCGGCGGAGTCATATGTACAGAGTGGCCACATACCTAACTAGTGGTTCAAGTCACTCGCTTCGCTCGTTCGGGACCGGCTAAAGCCGGCCCCTTAACCAAACGTTAAACCCCCACACACTACGACAAACGAAATTGATGAGACCAATTTGAACGACTGGCTAGACTGGTGACGGATTGGCCAATGCGTTGCCTGGGAGAAGATGTGAGCACAGATAAGGCGCGGTTTCTGTTCAGCACTCAGCTCATGCGCCCACTCGTTCGAGGCGAGCAGCCCTCGTGGGCGTTTCTGCAGTTGCCGAGAAGCATCAGCGAGAAGCTCCCCAGGCGCGGGCGCACATCGGTTGAGGGCCTGCTGAATGGGCAGCCCTTTCAAGCAACCCTGGAGCCGGATGGCCAGCTCAGCCACTGGCTAAGAGTGGATCAACCGCTCTGCGAGGCCGCAGGGGCGGAGCCTGGGGACATTGTCACCCTGGAAGTGTGCCCGGTGGAGCAAGAACCCGAACCCAATGTGCCGGGGGATCTCGCCGCGGCGCTACAGGCAGCTCAGACGGCCTTGGCTAGCTGGCACGCCACCACGACCATCGCCCGGCTGGACTGGATTCACTGGATAGAATCGGCCAAGCAGGCCAAGACCCGCACCAAGCGCATTGCCGATGCCTGCGACATGTTGGCGGCTGGCAAGAAGCGGGTGTGCTGCTTCGACCCTTCGGGTTACTACAGCAAGGCGCTAAGCGCCCCCACGGCCGCGGACTGATACTTAGAACAACCCCATCTGCTTATCCACCAGGTCCCTGAAATCATCGCCCACGAACGGCAATATCGCGTCGGCGATAGGTTGCAACTGGCGCGTCAGGTAGTGCTCGTAGTCGATGCGGGCGCTGCGGCTTTCCAGCGGTTCCGGGCCGGCGGTGGTGATCAGGTAGCTGATCCAGCTGCCCCGTGAATACTGCTGCGGGCGACCCAATCGCTGATTGTGTTCGTCGGCCAGGCGCGCGGCGCGCACATGGGGCGGTACGTTGCGTTCGTATTCGTCGAGGCGGCGGCGCAGGCGTTTGCGGTACACCAGTAGCTCATCCAGCTCACCAGCCACGGTGCGGCGCACATAGTCACGGATGTAGTCCTGATAGGGCCGCCGCTCGAAGATGCGTCGATACAGCTCCTGCTGGAACTGCTGGGCCAGTGGCGACCAGTCGGTGCGTACGGTTTCCAGGCCCTTGAACACCATGTCGAGGCTGCCGTCGGCGCGCTGCACCAGGCCGGCGTAGCGCTTCTTGCTGCCCTCTTCCGCGCCGCGGATGGTGGGCATGAGGAAGCGGCTGTAGTGGGTTTCGTACTGCAGTTCCAGGGCGCTGGTCAGGCCATATTCGCTGTGCAGATGTTCGCGCCACCAGTGGTTGACCTGCTGTACCAGCGCCTTGCCGATGCGTGCCGCGTCTTCTTCGGCATGTGCCTGGTTGAGCCAGACGAAGGTGGAGTCGGTGTCGCCGTAGATCACCTGGTAACCCTGAGCCTCGATCAGCTCGCGGGTGCGGCGCATGATGGCGTGGCCGCGCAGAGTGATAGACGACGCCAGGCGGGTGTCGAAGAAGCGGCAACCGCTGGAGCCGAGCACGCCGTAGAAGGCATTCATGATGATCTTCAGCGCCTGCGACAGCGCGGCGTTGCCTTCGCGCTTGGCTGCCTCGCGGCCCTGCCACACGCGCTCGACGATGGCCGGCAGGCAATGCTGGCTGCGCGAGAAGCGGGCGCCGCGAAAGCCCTCCACCGAATGCTCGTCATCCGGGTTGGCCAGGCCTTCGATCAGCCCTACCGGGTCGATCAGAAAGCTGCGGATGATCGAGGGGTACAGGCTCTTGTAATCGAGCACCAGCACCGACTCGTACAGGCCCGGGCGCGAGTTCATCACGAAGCCGCCGGGGCTGGCCTGGGGCATCTTCTCGCCCAGGTTGGGCGCGACGTAGCCCATGCGGTGCATCGGCGGCAGGTACAGGTGGGTGAAGGCCGCCACCGAGCCGCCGCTACGGTCGGCCGCCAGACCGGTGGTGGCCGAGCGCTCCAGCAGGAAGTCGATAAGCCGGGTGTGCGCGAAGATGCGCGTGACCAGCTCGCAGTCCTTGAGGTTGTAGCGCGCCAGTGCGGGCTTGTCCTCGGCGAACATGCGGTTGATCTCGTCCATGCGCTCGTAGGGCGTGTCGATCGCCTTGCCCTCGCCAAGCAGACTCTGCGCCACGCTCTCCAGGCTGAACGAGGGGAAGTTCCAGGTGGCCGAGCGCAGCGCCTCGATGCCGTCGATGATCAGCCGACCGGCCGCCGAGGCGAAGTAGTGCTTCTGGTTGACGTGCTCGCGCCACTCCATCTCGTCGCCGCCCCGGCCCAGGCGCAGCGGCACCTGTAGCTGACGGGCATGTTCGTGCAGCACGCGCAGGTCGAACTGCACCAGGTTCCAGCCAATGATGGCGTCGGGGTCGTGCTCGGCCAGCCAGGTGTTGAGGCGTTGCAGCAGTTCGGCACGACTGGCGCAGTATTCGAGGTCAAAATCCACCTCGACCGGCACGCTGGGCGGTGAGCCGAGCATATACACCTGGCGCTGCCCGCAGCCTTCGATGGCGATGGAATACAGGTCGCCACGCTCGCTGGTTTCGATATCCAGGGAGGCCAGGCGCAGCTTGGGGCGATAGTCCGGGTCGGGCTTGAGCCGTGCGTCGAGCATCACACCCTCCCCGTCGGCACTGCCGGCGAACTGCACGGGGGCGGTGATGAAACGCTCCATCAGGTAGCGCTCGGGCGGGCGGATGTCGGCCTCGTAGACGTCCACGCCGTGGCGGCGCAGGTGCTTGTCCAGCTTGATCAGCTGGCGGTGCGAGCGGCAGTACAGGCCCAGCACCGGGCGCCGGCGAAAGTCCTGCAGGCCCAACGGGCGCAACTCCACACCGCGCTCGCCCTGCAGCAGCGCCTCGGCCCGTTCACGCTGGGACGCGGGAATAAAGGCCACCGAGGTTTGCAGCGGCAGGCGCACGCGCTGCGGGCCGCTGTCACTGGCCAGCCAGAACTCCACCTCGGTACCGGCGGCGGTGTCGCGCCAGTGGCGGGTCAGGACGAAGCCCCGTTGTAGAGTCACCACAGCATCCAGGGTCGAAAACAGCCGGCGATTCTAGCAGGCTGTTGAAAAACTACCTGCGTTGCCATCGCGGCGTTAAAAACAGGCCGGGACGCGGCGTCTCAAAATGCTCATTTACCACTCGTAAACTGCGCTTTTTCGCCTGTTTTTGCCTTGCACTGGCCGCCTCGCCTACGTTTTTCAACGGCCTGCTAGCGGGTACGCAACAGCGCGGCAGCCGGTTCATCCTGTAGCGAGGCCAGCACCCGCTCGGCGTTGGCGCTGCAGGCCATGCCCTCCGGCTTGCTCTCCACACCGTCGATGATGGCCAGCAGGTGCGCCTTGCTCTGCGCCAGGCGTTGCTGCATGGCTTCAATCTCCGCGACCTTGCGCCTGAGGCTGACCAGCAGTTCGTCGTGGCGCCAGCTCTGCGCCTCAGGATCGGGGAGCAGATTGCGGATCTCGTCCAGGCTGAAACCGGCCTGCTGCGAGCAGATGATGATGCCCAGGGTCTGCAGGGTCTGTTCCGTGTACTCGCGATAGCCGTTGGCCTGGCGCTGGGCGGAGATCAGGCCGCTGGCCTCGTAGAAGCGGATGCGCGAGGCAGCCAGGCCGGAGCGCTTGGCCAGTTCGCCGATTTTCATGTTGGTTCTCCTCTTGGATTGGATGGGCGCGGCTAAAGCCCCCCCGAAAAAGCATCTGTAGGAGGGGCCTTGGCCGCGACGCTTTTGATCGGCCTAGTTGCGGCCAAGGCCCC
>JAYQUJ010000133.1:0-5112 GCA_038147895.1 Pseudomonas sp. | reverse complement strand
AGTTTTCAGTCGGCAGAACAGCCTCTACTGGGTCAGTTTTCGGTCAGCGGCAACAGGGGTAGAACCCTAGAGGAGATAAGTCCCGCTGTGTTATCACCATGCCGCTGTATGCGTCGGATGGCCGAACTTCAATGTATTTGTCCAACTTCGGGATGACCCCGTTTAGAAATAGCATGACCTCTTGGCCGCTTTTCAGATATGAGTAGAGGGCATCGCTAGATCTGATTCTGATCTTGATGGGGACAGCTGTCTCACCGACCTTAAACTTAGTCTTG
This sequence comes from Pseudomonas sp., assembly GCA_038147895.1. GTDB lineage: Bacteria > Pseudomonadota > Gammaproteobacteria > Pseudomonadales > Pseudomonadaceae > Aquipseudomonas. The sequence goes on along the minus strand of JAYQUJ010000133.1, from coordinate 4,837 downwards.
GTCGTGACATAGAGAGAGTGATTGAAATCGCTAACCGACGCATATCCATAAAGAATTTTCCGGGCTGAGTTCAATGTTCCTTCCTTGCTTTCATGACTTAGAGGGCTGAACGCATCGTAATAAGACTGTGGCTGGGAAGCGATGTGATGAGGATGCGACTGTCGAGCGCTCACATCTTCCATTGAGCACCATTCGACGCTACGGCAGATAACGCGCCGGAGCTTATCCCGCTTGGTACTGGGTCAGGAAAGCAAAAAATATGCTCCGGATGGTGATGACATCCGGAGCATTACAGAGCATCAAGCTTGTAACAGGGCATCCAGTTCGCCTTTGCGATCAAGGCTCGCCAGATCGTCAAAGCCGCCGACATGCCTGTCCCCAATAAATATCTGCGGGACGGTTCTGCGCTGGGATCGCTGCAGCATTTCCGCGAGTCGCTGAGGTGATGTCTCAACGTCAATTTCGATTGCAGTGACACCCTTGCGCGCCAACAGGCTTTTTGCGCTCAGGCAATAAGGACAATGCTGTGTGGTGTAGACGGTTACTTGGCTCATAGCGGTTGCCTCCTAGTGGGCCGATGGCGGGAAGTCGATATCGGTAGCGGCGATGTTGTTCAGGTAGTTGGTCAGGGTTACCAGCGTTACCTGCGCGACCACTTCCACGATCTTGCTATCGGTAAGGCCTGCCTCGTGCGCAGCGGCTATCTGAGCATCACTCAATTGACCACGGCTCTCGGTGATCTGGTGTGCCAGCGCGGCAATTGCGCTGAGCGTGCCTGAGCGGGCCTGGCGAATGTCTTCTTCGCTCAAACCAGACTTCGCACCGAAGAACGAGTGGGCAGCGATGCAGTAGTCGCAGCCGTTGATTTCTGAGGTGGCCAGGGCAACCACTTCACGCTCGGCAGCATTCAGCGAGATTTTACCCAGCGCTTGAGCGAGGCCCAGATAGCCATTTAATGCAGCAGGTGCATGCGCCAATGTTTTAAAGGCATTGGGAATAAACCCAAGGCCTTTCTGAATGCCTTCGAGGGCAGCGCGCGAGCCAGCAGGTGCTTGTTCCAGAGTGAGAGCGGCGATACGAGTCATGGTGGTTCTCCAGTAGTTTAGGCAAGGAGCTTGTCGATCAAGCTTGGAGCCAATACTAGGGGCGGAGGCTTTATTTTCGGCTTCAGATCGTCGATGTTATGCAACAGATCGTCTAAATCGAGCTGGCTATGGACCGTTTATCAACGCTGCTTAAGCACTTCAACCTGCATGCCGCCACGTTCCATCAGGGCGGTTTTTGTGGAACAACCGACATCTACGGCCAGGGCAGCTACGGGCACGCGCACTTATTGCGATCGGGACGCCTGGCCTTCAGGGATAAGAGCAATCAGATCATCGAGTTGGCAGAGCCGAGCCTGGTACTCGTGGCTCGCCCGCTAGAACATCAACTGGTGGCAACAGAGGTCGATGAGGCGGAGTTGGTGTGTGCCACCTTGCTGTACGATGGCGGTGCCAATAACCCGCTGACCCTTGCCTTGCCGGACTACATAGTCAAACCACTTCGAGAGTTGCCGGGGCTCACGGGCAACCTCGACTGGTTGTTTGAAGAAGCCTTCGGCGACGAATGCGGCCGCGATGTCGTCCTCAATCGTCTGTTCGAACTTATGGCGATTCAGTGGCTTCGCTACCTCATCGCGAGCCGCAGCATTGCGTCGGGGATGATGGCGGGATTGGCCAACGCTCGCCTGTCGCGCGCTCACCTGTATCCACAGCGAGCCACAGCGCAACTGGTCTGTGGCTGATCTGGCTGACATTGCCAGTATGTCGCGCGCAAGTTTTGCGGCGCACTTTCGCAAGACTGTAGGCACCACGCCTGTGGATTACCTGGCGAACTGGAGAATCAGCTTGGCGCAAAAGCGTTTGCGTAAGGGGCGGCCTATCGCACTGATTGCCGACGAGGTTGGCTACGAAAGCCCTTCAGCGCTTGCCCGCACGTTTCGTCGTAAGCTCGGCGCAAGTCCGCGTGAATGGATGCAGCGTAACCTTGTGTGAAGCCTGCAGGCATACCCGCAGAGTTCAGACACTAACGGCGCAAATAACCAAGCGGTTGTCCTCACATGCGCCTGCGAGGACAACCGCTGAAATGCAAACGCACAGGGTTACGTAGAAAATGACACTCCCGGCTGTGACTACAGGGGAGAGGGGGTACTCAGCAACTCGATTACCGTCTTGCCCTTGCCGCGACCTTCCGCGACCTGGCGAAGCGCCTCGTTGACCTCATGCAGCTCATAGCGGTGTTGATCTACGCGGATCTTCAGTTGCCCGGCATCCGCCAGCGCCGCAGCACTTCATTGAACAACCAGCATGCGCACTATTAGCTCCGGATCAATCGAGGGGCGTCCAATGGGGCTATAGAAATCTGCCAGGTAAGCGCGCAGATCACTGAGATCCAGGCACTGGTCGATGCTGCGCCGGGACGTGATCTTCCAGATTGAACGAGTAGAACAGGCGCTGCTGTCCTCCCGGTAACTGTCCCATCATGTTGTTCGCCCCCACGCTCGCTGATAATGCAATTTTGCCAACGGCATGGGGAGGTCGCTACTTTTTCAACAGAATCGGCCAGAAGCGGACATATGGCGCTCCCTCATTCGTTATGGATGCTTTGACCATGGAATGATACGGAGATCGACACAAAGCTTGCAGTGTTGATTGGTTATGGCTAAATGAGCTCTCCGGATGTCATAGCACCTAGGTCTGCCCAACCTACGCCCTGCAAGGTTTGTGTATGCCTGGGTGTACCCCATGACAGGCGTTCATCACCTAAAACATCTTGCACTCTATGCGCGATGCATATATATTTAGTTCATGAAAGATATGAAGCTCGAAAACATAGTTGGGGCGCTGTCGCTGGCGATTTCTGACTCTATCCATCAAGGCACTCAAGAAGAGGCGCCGGAAGTTGGCCCGGCAGCTGCAGCTATTGCCTTACTCGGCCATGAACCTGGCATGTCTATTGAGCGCTTGAGACGAGCCTTAGGATTATCTCATCCTGGGGCTGTGCGTCTGGTTGATAGGCTTGTCACCCAGGGTGTAGTGGAACGTAGACAAGCAGAAGCTGATCGCCGCACCGTTGCGCTCCACCTTACTGCCGCAGGAAATACGAACTGTGCTGCGGTGCTAGCTGTACGCCATGAACGTATAGCTCGTGCTTTGGAAGTTCTTGATCCGGATGAGCGTGAAATCCTTGGTCGGATAACCGAAAAGCTACTCAACGGTTTGGTGCATGATCTCGATCAAGTTTATTCAGTTTGTAGACTGTGCGATCTCACGTCTTGCAAAAATTGTCCCGTTGTGGGTGCGTTGGATGAAGGGCACTGAATTCCATTTACCGGCACGGTGAACCCATTTTGGAAGACCTTTTTGCTGATTGAGTTTTCTCAAAAATGGAAGGCAGCAAATAACTTTTCAGAAGCGCCTCTCCTGCAACCGCAACCTTTGACAGTAATTAATATTGTTTAGCCCATAGCCTTGCTGCTGGTACATAGATACCCAGCAGTATGGCTACAGCGACGTCCCCCCGCCTTCAGTAGCAACCGGCTTTAGAGTCCTGAGTAAATGTAACTGCTTTCAAGGCCAGTTGCCTGGCATAGGCAGAAGGGGTTAATCCGCCGAGTCCTTTTTGGGGTCTTTCCTCGTTATATTCCCGACGCCATGCTTCGATGACTACCTTGGCGTGCGGCAGGCTGGTGAACCAGTGTTCGTTCAGGCATTCGCCCCGGAAACGTCCGTTGAACGATTCGATATAAGCGTTTTGATTGGGCTTGCCCGGTTCAATCAGAAACAGTTTCACTCCGCGCAGATGGGCCCACAGCAACATGGGTCGCCCGCAAAACTCTTTTCCATTGTCAGTGCGGATCGCTTTCGGCAGCCCGCGCTGCACGGCCAGTCGATCCAGAATACGCGTCAAAGACTGCCCACCAATGGCCCGCTCCGGCACGATGGCAAAGCGCCCCGACTTGTTCTGGGCGCTTTGCTTTGCGTGTTTGTAAAAGGTGTTTCAGTTCATCGGTGTCGTCGCGAACAAGAGAGCCGTTCCGCAGGATCGCCAGCAATAGATAAGTCGGCCGACATGTCGGCTCTATCGTGGCGGTCAAACAATTCCGCGGCACACCAGCCCCATCTGGATCGGGAACAACTCCTTGCAGCCCCGCTTTCTTTCTCAGCGCATTCGGCTTTGGCGAAGGTCATCGTTTCGTCGAAAAATCGGCTGGCGGGACGGAGCGGCAGCTTGAAGGGGCGAGCCGACCGTCAGCTCTTAGATAAGCAGCGTGCAGATCCAGCGGACATCAAACGGGTTCTAGCGCTGTTCCTTGCGGATTACGTGTCGATTTTGTAGGACATAATCGCTAAATATTATATGCGCGAAGCATGCAATTGCCGCATGGATGATGTATGCTTGGCGCACACATCATGAGGAAAGAGTGATGGAGCGCTTTCTGTTATCGGACCTTTCCTCTCCAGCAATGCCAGACCATACGACGAGTGAGGCATCCAAATGAACAATGTAACTAGCGCTTTTATAGCAACAGCTTTTAGCACCCTGTTTGTTGGTATCACCGTTGCGTCGGTAAATGCGCACCAAATGACCGAAGATGTATCAAGTGTAAGTGCAGGGCTCGCACGAAACGGTTCGGAGCCTACTTTTGGATTCCGAGTCGTTGAAGGCGGGGCCGAACGTACTCCTGGCTTCCGGACAGCTGAAGGCGGGGCCGAACGTACTCCTGGTTTCCGGACAGCTGAAGGCGGTTCCGAACGTACCCCTGGTTTCCGTACTGCCGAAGGCGGGGCCGAAC
>JAYQUJ010000132.1:0-5243 GCA_038147895.1 Pseudomonas sp. | reverse complement strand
CCTGCGCAGCCGAGCTGACCAGCCCGCGCGTCAGCAGTGTGCAGCCCAGTACGGACGACATTGAATGCATTGAAATCCCCCAAACTCTTCTTGGAACCCATCATGCCGCGTCAGGCGACGGCAGGAAATGTCGGCTTGCCGGTTGCAGACCCGCAGACTACCGTCTCGTTCCCTAGCAAAGGAGTGCCAACATGCAGGACTCGTTCGATCTGAATCGCGCCAACTGGGATGACCGCGCCGATCTGCACGCCGCCTCGCCGGATTACCAGGCCGATGTCTTCGTCGCCGATTCCAGCCATCTTTCCGCCGTGGTGCGCTTCGACCTGCCGCGCCTGGGCGCTATCAGCGGCCTGCGCGCCGTGCACCTGCAGTGTCATATCGGCACCGATACCTTGTCACTGGCCCGCCTCGGCGCACGGATGAGCGGCCTGGACTTCTCCCCCGCCTCGCTGGCCCAGGCACGCAAGCTGGCGCAGCGCTGCAATACGGCTATCGACTATGTCGAAGCCTCGGTCCATGACGCCGCCACGGCCCTACCACCAGCCAGCTTCGATCTGGTCTACACCGGCATCGGCGCGCTGAACTGGTTGCCGCGCATTGACGATTGGGCGCGCAACGTTGCCGCCCTGCTCAAACCGGGCGGGCGCCTGTTCCTGCGTGAAGGACATCCGCTGATGTTCAGCCTGGATGAAGAACGCTCGGACGAGCTGGTGATTCGCCACCCCTACTTCGAGCATGCAGCGCCGATGGTCTGGGACGACGCCGATACCTATGTGCAAACCACTCGGCCACTGAGCGCCAAGACAACCCACGAGTGGAACCATGGTCTCGGCGAGATCATCACCGCCCTGCTCCGCCACGGTCTGGATATCAGCGCCCTGGTGGAGCACGACAGCCTGCCCTGGGAAGCGCTGCCGGGGCAGATGGAACTGGGGCCGGACGAGGAGTGGCGCCTGCGCAGCGGCCGCGAACGCGTGCCGCTGAGCTATACGCTGCAGGCGATCAAACGTAGATGCTGATCCCGCCCCGCTCCTGCAGCCAGTCGCGGTAGGTGGTCAGTGAGTCGGTCTGTTGACCATCGTTGAAGCCGACGAAGCTGGCGCTGTCGCCCAGGCCGGCATCGATCAGCTTGTCGACCTGCACCAGCAGCTTGGCTGCATCGTCGCGGTCCATGGCCGATACATCGGGCAGCTGGATCTGCGCAGAAGCGCCGGTCAAACCGCTGCTCTGGTCGACGCGATCACTGCTGAAGGCTGAAGACGACGCCTGATTGCTGCTGTTCAGCGCACGCAGCAGGCCGCCCTCGCTACGCGCCACCATCTGCGCAGCCAAGCGGCGCACCTCGGCAACCGGATCGCTGTTGGTATTGTCTTCGGCACTGCTCGAACTGCTGGCAGCGGACTTGCTGATGCCGGCCAGATAGCTGGTCAGCGGCGAAGTGCTGTTGATAGTGGTCATGGCCGAGTTCCTGAAAGTTCAACGCACGCCTATCAAGCAGGATGCGCGCCACTTCCACGCAGGCCTTGCAGCTGCTGGGCTACAGCCATCAATCCAGCTGTTTTCAAGGCAGTGCCTTGCCGCTTACCGGAAGGGCCTTGCCGCCCTACCCGGGATGCCCGTCCACTCGCGCCGAGCAGAGCATCGGAGCGTAGTGCCAAAGGAACAAGGCAAAGGCCAGGCACCAGCCCAGCGCTGCCAGCCACAGCCCGTAGGCAGTCACGCCGGCCAGCAGCACGCGGCTAAGTGAGGCCAGCTGCAACAAGACGAAGGCCCAGGTCATCGCCCGTGGCGGCGTCAGTGGTCGGCCGGTATGGCCCAGACTGACTCGCGCCAGCATCGCCAGGATCAACCCGCCCATGCCACCCACCGCCAGGGCATGCGTGGCCAGGCTCTGCTGTTGTAGCCAGCCCAAGTGCCACAGCGCCAGGCCCAGCGCCGCGAGCGCCAGCCAGGCATAAGCCAGATGCAGCGACCAGAGCAACGGCACGCGCCAGATGCCCCGCGCATACCACAGATACAGACGTAGCCCGTGCAGCCCCGCCAGCAGCAGTAACAGCGGCGCCAGCCACGGTGTTGGCTGCTGCATGGCGCCACTTGCGAACAACAGGGCAACCGCCAGCGAACAGGCCAGCAGGCTCCACATCAGCCAGGGCTTGGCCATTGCATGGCTGCTCAGGCCCAGCCCGCGCTGGGTGAAGAAGGGAATCACCCGCCCGCCGATGATGGTCATCAGCGCCGCCACCAGCCACAGGGCAGCCAGCACGCCACGACGCTGCAAGGCGTCATCTTCATGGAGCACTCCATACAGACTCAGCGCCTGGCATGCGCCGAGCAGGCCCAGCACCACCACGATGGGGGCATTGCGCACCTGTCGTGCCCGCTGGATCAGCCGGCCGAAGGCCAGCAGCAGAGCCCCAACAAAAATCAGTTCGACCAGCGCCAGCACCAGCAGTGGCACAGGCATGAACCAGGCCAGGCGCCCAGCCACCCACAATGCGAACAACACGGCCAGCGGGCGTCCGGAAAGACCGGGCAAGCCCGTCCAGGTCTGCACCGCGGTCAGCAGAAAACCGGCGATGATGGCCAGGCCGAAGCCGAATAGCATCTCGTGGCGATGCCAGGCCAGCAGGCCGCCCTGCGGTTGTGCCAGGGCATAACCCCCCAGCGCCAAGCTCCACAAGGCTACTGCGAGCAAGGCCAACAGTGCCCCGCCGAGAAAGAACGGGCGAAAGCCCAGGCGCCAGAGAGGCGCGATGGCCAGCGCGGCAGAACGCTCAAGCACTTGCACAGCACGCTCCCTCGGCGGCCTTGGCCAGATAATGCTGAGCCACCAGCCGCGCCACATAACCGAGTTTGAGCAGTGTCGGGCCGACCACCACTCCGGAGTGGGCCAGCACCAGGGCTGGAATGCCGAGCCGGCTTTCCATGCCGTAACCGGCGATGCTGCCAGCAAGCAGAATCACCAGGCCGGCTATCAGCAGCTGGCTGGACAGACGCAGAAGTTTTTTCGGGCAACCGAGTAATTCGATCATGGCGGCATCTCCTGTAGGGCAAAGGCCTCGGAACCTGCCACCTGATCAATTCATAAAGCGCGCCAGATATTTTTTACATTAAAATCAAAGACTTAATTTAATAAGAGTTCAAATGACAACTAAGTCTTTGAAGTTTTTATGACTACACGAAGTCATAAAGACAACAATCATTAATGCGCGGGGCTGAGCATCTCGATCTCGCGAATGTCGAAGTCGCGGCTCAGATACTCCATGCGCCGCTCATGAAACTCACGCATATGCGGCAACGCACTGTGCTGCGCCAGATGCTCACGGGACTGCCAAACCTCGTAGAAGATGAACAGGTTGGGATCCTGAGCATCGCGCAGCATGTGGTAGGCAATGCAGCCCTCCTCAGCGCGGCTGGGCGCTACATAGGCCAGAAACAGTTCGGCAAAGGCTTCGGCCATCTCCGGACGGACGTGGGCGTGCAGGATGAATCCATAGGGCGTGGTCATGATGGCTCCGTGAAGGTGATTTTTATCAACCCTATCGCAAGCCGACTCGCTCAATTCATGCATTTACAGCAAATATCATTTGCCACTGGCCGGGTTTTTCTACGCCCTGCCACCCCGTAGCCTGCCGTCCATTATTTACGGAGGCTCATGCCATGAAGAAAATCCTGCTCCTCAACGGCGGCAAACAGTTCGCCCACTCCGACGGCCGCTACAACGCTACCTTGCACGAGGCCGCCCTCGCCCACCTCGATCGCACCGGCTTCGAACTCAAGCAAACCTTTATCGACGGCGGCTACGACGTTGCCGAAGAGGTCGAGAAATTCCTCTGGGCCGATGTCGTCATCTATCAGATGCCCGGCTGGTGGATGGGCGCACCCTGGACCGTGAAGCAGTACATCGACGAAGTGTTCACCGCCGGCCACGGCAGCCTGTATGCCAACGATGGCCGCACCCGCTCGGATGCCTCGCAGAAGTACGGCAGTGGCGGCCTGGTCCACGGCAAGCAGTACATGCTGTCGCTGACCTGGAATGCCCCGCAGCAGGCCTTCGACGATCCCACCGACTTTTTCGAGGCCAAGGGCGTGGACGCGGTCTACTTCCCTTTCCACAAGGCCAATCAGTTTCTCGGCATGAGCGCACTGCCGACCTTCCTCTGCGTCGACGTGATGAAACGCCCGAACATCGAGGCGGATGTGCAGCGCTACCAGCAGCACCTGAGCCAGGTGCTGGGTCAGCCGGCCTGAGGGCCCCAACAGTGCAGGCTTGAACGCCTGCGCTCGGCCGCCTAGATTGGTCGTCCCGCCACGGACCGGCTTTGCCTCAGGGAACGACCATGCCCTTACCGACTCTTCATACCTCGCGCCTGCTTCTGACGCCTCTGCAACTGACTGACGCGCCTGCCATCCAGCGAATATTTCCGCAGTGGGAAATCGTCCGCTACCTGGCCAATCGTGTGCCCTGGCCCTATCCCGCAGACGGCGCGTTGCAATACGTGCGCGACGTGGCGCTACCCGGCATGGCCCGCGGCAGCGAATGGCACTGGTCGCTGCGCCCACTCGAACACCCCGAACAGCTGATCGGCCTGATCAGCCTGTACGAGGAAGCCGGCAACAACCGTGGTTTCTGGCTCGACCCGCAGTGGCAAGGCCGGGGCCTGATGCAGGAAGCCTGTACGGTGGTCACCGAGTATTGGTTCGAGACGCTACACAAGCCGGTTCTGCAGGCGCCAAAGGCCGTCGCCAACCTCGCCTCGCTGCGCATGTCCGAGCGCAACGGCATGCGCCTGGTGGCCAGCGGCGAGAGTGATTATGTCTGTGGCCGGCTGCCCTCGCAGGTCTGGGAGATCACTCGCGAAGAGTGGCAAGAACAACGCAAATCACCAAAGGCAGATGCAGTGGGCTCGTCTCTAAGCTAGGCTCTGCACCTTTCTTCAAAGGAGATACTCCCATGCCACGCGCCTCTGCCCGTCACATCCTGGTTGCCAGCGAAGCCAAGTGCAACGAACTGAAAGCCGCCATCGAAGGTGGCGCCGACTTCGCCCAGGTTGCCAAGGACAACTCCAGCTGCCCATCCAGCCGCGACGGCGGCAACCTTGGCACCTTCGGCCCAGGCCAGATGGTGCGCGAATTCGACCAGGTAGTCTTCAGCGCTCCGGTCGGCGTGGTCCAGGGCCCGGTGAAGACCCAGTTCGGCTACCACCTGGTGGAAGTCACCAGCCGCCAGGACTGATAGGCGC
>JAYQUJ010000131.1:0-5329 GCA_038147895.1 Pseudomonas sp. | reverse complement strand
TGAAGGTCTGAACGTACTGCAGTACTTCATCTCGACTCACGGTGCTCGTAAGGGTCTGGCGGATACCGCACTGAAGACCGCTAACTCCGGTTACCTGACTCGTCGTCTGGTCGACGTGGCGCAGGATCTGGTAGTGACCGAAGTCGACTGCGGCACCGAACATGGTCTGCTGATGACTCCGCACATCGAAGGCGGCGACGTAGTCGAGCCGCTCGGTGAGCGCGTATTGGGGCGTGTGATCGCCAAGGACGTGCCGAAACCGGGCACTGACGAAATCATCGTTCCGGCCGGTACTCTGGTCGACGAGAAATGGGTCGAGTTCATCGAGCGCAACAGCATCGACGAAGTGGTCGTGCGTTCGCCGATCACCTGCGAAACCCGCTACGGCATCTGCTCCAGCTGCTACGGTCGCGACCTGGCTCGTGGTCATCAGGTCAACATCGGTGAGGCGGTCGGCGTTATCGCTGCCCAGTCGATCGGTGAGCCGGGTACCCAGCTGACCATGCGTACCTTCCACATCGGTGGTGCGGCCAGCCGTACTTCCGCTGCCGACAACGTTCAGGTGAAGAATGGTGGTGCGATCCGTCTGCACAACCTGAAGCACGTTGAGCGTGCCGACGGCAACCTCGTGGCCGTGTCTCGTTCCGGCGAGCTGGCTGTGGCCGACGAGTTCGGTCGCGAGCGCGAGCGTTACAAGCTGCCGTACGGTGCCGTACTGTCGGTGAAGGAAGGTGACAAGGTTGACGCTGGCGCCATCGTCGCCAAGTGGGACCCGCACACCCACCCGATCGTGACCGAGATGAAGGGTACCGTGACCTTCTCCGGCATGGAGGAGGGCATCACCATCAAGCGCCAGACCGACGAACTGACCGGTCTGACCAACATCGAGGTGATGGATCCGAAGGATCGCCCGGCTGCCGGCAAGGACATCCGTCCGGCCATCAAACTGGTCGATGCCAATGGCAAAGAGCTGCTGCTGCCGGGTACCGACGTACCGGCCCAGTACTTCCTGCCGGCGAACGCCCTGGTTGGTGTGGCTGACGGTGTACAGATCGGTGTCGGTGACGTCATCGCCCGTATCCCGCAGGAAACCTCGAAGACCCGCGACATCACCGGTGGTCTGCCGCGCGTTGCCGACCTGTTTGAAGCGCGTCGTCCGAAAGAGCCGTCGATCCTGGCGGAAATCAGCGGCACCATCAGCTTCGGTAAAGAGACCAAGGGCAAGCGCCGTCTGGTCATTACCCCGACCGATGGCAGCGATCCTTACGAGGAGCTGATTCCGAAGTGGCGTCACCTCAACGTGTTCGAAGGTGAGCAGGTCAACAAGGGCGAAGTGATCTCCGACGGTCCGAGCAATCCGCATGACATCCTGCGTCTGCTGGGCGTCAGCGCGCTGGCGAAGTACATCGTCAACGAGATCCAGGACGTGTACCGCCTGCAGGGCGTGAAGATCAACGACAAGCACATCGAGACCATCCTGCGTCAGATGCTGCGCAAGGTTGAGATCAGCGAGTCCGGCGATTCCAGCTTCATCAAGGGTGACCAGACCGAGCTTACTCAGGTTCTGGAAGAGAACGAGCAGCTGGTTGGCGAAGACAAGTTCATCGCCAAGTACGAGCGCGTTCTGCTGGGTATCACCAAGGCCTCGCTGTCGACTGAGTCGTTCATCTCCGCGGCGTCCTTCCAGGAAACCACTCGCGTCCTCACCGAGGCGGCGGTTACCGGCAAGCGTGACTACCTGCGCGGCCTGAAGGAAAACGTGGTGGTGGGTCGTCTGATCCCGGCCGGTACCGGTCTGGCCTATCACAGCGAGCGCAAGCGTCGCCGTGATGCCGACAAGCCGCAGCGCGTGAGCGCCAGTGAAGTGGAAGCGGCGCTGACCGAAGCGCTTAACTCCAGCGGCAACTGATAGGGACTGGGCCCCGGGCGAGCAATCGTCCGGGGCTTTGTCTTGACTGGGGTTGTGAGTCTCTTTAGACTCATGCACCCCTAAATTTGGCAGGGCGATTGCTCTGCCATTTTGCTTTAGGGCAATAGCGTCGAAAGACAACAGTGGAGCTTATAGATGGCAACTATCAACCAGCTGGTACGCCAGCCGCGCAAGCGCATCGTCGAGAAGAGCGACGTGCCTGCGCTGCAGAACTGCCCGCAGCGTCGTGGCGTGTGCACTCGCGTGTACACCACCACGCCGAAGAAACCGAACTCCGCACTGCGTAAAGTGTGCCGTGTTCGTCTGACCAACGGTTTCGAAGTCACCTCCTACATCGGTGGTGAAGGTCACAACCTGCAAGAGCACAGCGTCGTGCTGATCCGTGGCGGTCGTGTAAAAGACCTTCCGGGTGTGCGCTACCACACTGTTCGCGGTTCGCTGGATACCACCGGCGTTAAAGACCGTAAGCAGGGTCGCTCGAAGTACGGTACCAAGCGTCCGAAGTAAGTTCGGGTCGCCAATTTTCCTTTTGTTGAGTCGATAAGAGTAAGGTCGGGCCTTTGTCCCGAACTAACCTGAAGACCGTTTGAGGGCTTATCATGCCAAGACGTCGTGTAGCAGCTAAGCGCGAGATTCTGGACGATCCGAAATACGGAAGCCAAATCCTCGCCAAATTCATGAACCACGTGATGGAAAGCGGCAAAAAAGCAGTTGCCGAGCGCATCGTTTACGGTGCCCTGGAAACTGTTAAGCAGCGCAAGAACAGCGATCCCCTGGAGATCTTCGAGAAAGCTCTCGACGCCATCGCTCCGCTGGTCGAAGTTAAGTCCCGCCGTGTTGGCGGTGCTACCTACCAGGTTCCGGTCGAAGTTCGTCCGTCCCGTCGTAACGCCCTTGCCATGCGCTGGCTGGTAGATTTCGCCCGCAAGCGCGGCGAGAAATCCATGGCTCTGCGCCTGGCTGGCGAGTTGCTGGATGCTGCTGAAGGCAAAGGCGCTGCCGTCAAGAAGCGTGAAGACGTGCATCGTATGGCCGAGGCCAACAAGGCGTTCTCGCACTACCGCTTCTAATTACGGTTCCCAATCTTTTGCGAGGGCTTTATGGCTCGTAATACAGCAATTAACCGCTACCGGAACATTGGTATCTGTGCCCACGTTGACGCGGGCAAGACCACTACTACCGAGCGGATCCTGTTCTACACAGGTCTCAGCCACAAGATGGGTGAGGTTCACGACGGCGCTGCTACCACCGACTGGATGGTGCAGGAGCAGGAGCGTGGTATCACCATTACTTCCGCTGCGATCACTACCTTCTGGGAAGGTTCGCGTGGTCAGTACGACAAGTACCGCGTAAACGTCATCGATACCCCCGGCCACGTAGACTTCACCATTGAAGTTGAGCGCTCCCTGCGCGTGCTGGATGGTGCTGTTGTGGTGTTCTGCGGCACTTCCGGTGTTGAGCCGCAGTCGGAAACGGTTTGGCGTCAGGCCAACAAGTACGGTGTTCCGCGTATCGTTTACGTGAACAAGATGGACCGTGCTGGTGCTGACTTCCTGCGTGTCGTAGGTCAGATCAAGAACCGTCTGGGTCACACTCCGGTTCCGATCCAGATCGCCATCGGTGCAGAAGATGACTATCAGGGGCAGGTCGACCTGCTGAAGATGAAGGCCATCTACTGGAACGAAGACGACAAGGGCACCAGCTATCGCGAGGAAGAGATTCCGGCTGAGCTGGTCGACCTGGCTGGCGAGTGGCGCAACAACATGGTTGAGGCGGCTGCCGAAGCCAGCGAAGAGCTGATGAACAAGTACCTCGAAGAGGGTGATCTCTCCATCGAGGACATCAAGGCTGGTCTGCGTCTGCGTACCATCGCTTGCGAAATCGTGCCGGCTGTTTGCGGTTCTTCGTTCAAGAACAAGGGCGTGCCCCTGGTTCTCGACGCTGTTATCGATTTCCTGCCTGCTCCGACCGAGATTCCGGCGATCAAGGGTATCCACCCTGACCTGGCCGACACTCCGAAGGAAGAAGTCACCGAAGAGCAGCTCGATGAGCGTCATGCTGACGACGCTGCGCCGTTCTCGGCTCTGGCGTTCAAGATCGCTACCGACCCGTTCGTTGGTACTCTGACCTTCGTTCGCGTTTACTCGGGCGTTCTGGAGTCTGGCCAGTCGGTCATCAACTCCGTGAAAGGCAAGAAAGAGCGCGTTGGTCGTATGGTGCAGATGCACGCCAACCAGCGTGACGAGATCAAAGAAGTGCGCGCTGGCGACATCGCTGCTCTGATCGGCATGAAGGACGTCACCACCGGTGACACCCTGTGCGACATCGACAAGCCGATCATTCTTGAGCGTATGGACTTCCCGGAGCCGGTAATTTCGGTGGCTGTTGAGCCGAAGACCAAGGCTGACCAGGAGAAGATGGGTATCGCACTGGGCAAGCTGGCTCAGGAAGACCCGTCGTTCCGCGTCAAGACTGACGAAGAAACCGGCCAGACCATCATCTCTGGTATGGGTGAGCTGCACCTGGACATCCTCGTTGACCGCATGAAGCGCGAGTTCAACGTCGAGGCCAACATCGGCAAGCCGCAGGTTTCCTATCGTGAAACCATCTCCAAGGACAACGTGGAGATCGAAGGCAAGTTCGTTCGCCAGTCCGGTGGTCGCGGTCAGTTCGGTCACTGCTGGATTCGTTTCTCGACTCCGGACGTGGACGACAAAGGCAACATCACCGAAGGCCTGGTGTTCGTTAACGAAGTCGTAGGTGGTGTGGTTCCGAAGGAATACATCCCGGCGATCCAGAAGGGTATCGAAGAGCAGATGAAGAACGGCGTTGTTGCCGGTTATCCGCTCATCGGCCTGAAGGCTACCGTGTTCGATGGTTCCTACCACGACGTCGACTCCAACGAGATGGCGTTCAAGATCGCTGCCTCCATGGCGACCAAGCAGCTGGCCCAGAAGGGCGGCGGCAAGGTGCTGGAGCCGATCATGAAAGTGGAAGTAGTAACCCCCGAGGACTACATGGGTGACGTGATGGGTGACCTGAACCGTCGTCGTGGTCTGATCCAGGGTATGGAAGATTCGGTTTCCGGTAAGGTAATCCGTGCCGAGGTTCCGCTGGGTGAGATGTTCGGTTATGCAACCGACGTTCGCTCCATGTCCCAGGGTCGCGCGAGCTACTCCATGGAATTCTCCAAGTACGCAGAAGCTCCGTCGAACATCGTCGAAGCACTGGTTAAAAAACAAGGCTAATCCAGCCCTTTAGGCAAGAGGTTCACTGTCGTGGCTAAAGAAAAATTCGAACGTAACAAACCGCACGTCAACGTTGGCACCATCGGTCACGTTGACCACGGTAAAACCACTCTGACCGCTGCTCTGACTCGCGTCTGCTCCGAAGTTTTCG
>JAYQUJ010000130.1:0-5343 GCA_038147895.1 Pseudomonas sp. | reverse complement strand
CGGTGACCTTGTCACCCGGCTTGAGGTTGAACACCCAGGACGACATCTGACCTGGCGGCAGATGATCCTTGCCCGGCGGCGGCGAGGCGATACGGATGTTGAATTTGACGATGCCCTTCTCTTCCGGGTAGTTGGCCATGGAGTAGGCGCGGATAACGGTCTCGTCGACCTTGGACACGTACTTCCACTGGTTGAACTTGTCCCAGTCGCCACGGTACTCGGGCTGGATATCGAAGTCCTTGTAGTTGACCACGTGCGGCGGGCACTCCAGCTGCACGTAACCGCCGGCGCGGAAGTCCACGCTCTCGCCTTCCGGCAGGCGCAGGGTCAGCTCCTTGATGAAAGTGGCGACGTTGGGGTTGGACTCCACCGTGCATTCCCACTTCTTCACGCCGAAGACCGACTCTTCCACTTCGATGTGCATGTCCTGCTTGACCGGAGTCTGGCAGGACAGGCGCCAGCCCTCGCGGGCCTCGCGCTTGGTGAAGTGCGATTCCTCGGTCGGCAGCATTTCGCCGCCGCCGCTCTCAACCACGCACTTGCACTGGGCACAGGTACCGCCGCCACCACAGGCAGACGACAGGAACACGTTGTTCGAGGCCAGGGTCTGCAGCAGCTTGCCGCCGGCCGGTACGGTCAGGGTGCGCTCGCCATTGATGACGATGTTGACGTCGCCGCTGGACACCAGCTTGGCGCGCGCCACCAGGATGATCACCACCAGCGCCAGAACGATGGCGGTGAACATGCCGATGGCCAATACGATTTCAAAACCCATCAGGTGCTCCTTACAGCTGAATGCCGCCGAACGACATGAAGCCGAGCGACATCAGACCGATGGTGATGAAGGTGATGCCCAGGCCCTGCAGGCCAT
Organism: Pseudomonas sp.; assembly: GCA_038147895.1. GTDB lineage: Bacteria > Pseudomonadota > Gammaproteobacteria > Pseudomonadales > Pseudomonadaceae > Aquipseudomonas. The sequence goes on along the minus strand of JAYQUJ010000130.1, from coordinate 4,472 downwards.
CCGGCACATCGCTGTACTTGAGCTTCTCGCGGATACCGGCCAGCAGTGCGATGGCCAGAGCCCAGGAGAAACCGGAGCCGACGCCGTAGACCACACTCTCGGAGAGGTTGTAGTCACGCTCGACCATGAACAGGGTGCCGCCCATGATGGCGCAGTTCACGGTGATCAGCGGCAGGAACACGCCGAGGGCGTTGTACAGGCTGGGCACGTACTTATCGAGCAGCATCTCGAGGATCTGCACGATGGCCGCGATCACCCCGATGTAGCTGAGCAGGCCGAGGAACGACAGATCCACGTCAGGCAGGCCGGCCCAGGCCAGCGCGCCGTCCTTGAGCAGGTAGGCGAAGATCAGGTTGTTGGCCGGCACAGTAATGGTCTGCACCACGATCACGGCGATGCCGAGGCCGATGGCGGTTTCCACCTTCTTCGAAATCGCGATGAAGGTACACATGCCGAGGAAGAAGGCCAGCGCCATGTTCTCGATGAACACGGCCTTCACGAACAGGCTGAGGTAATGCTCCATCAGTAGGCCTCCTTGTTAGATACCTGAGGCGCCATCTTGAAGCTCGGAGCCTCCACCTGGTCTTTCTTCCAGCTACGGATGGCCCAGATGAACAGGCCGATCAGGAAGAACGCCGAAGGTGGCAGCAGCAGCATGCCGTTGGGCTGGTACCAGCCGCCGTCGTTGACGGTCGGCAGGATGGTGTAGCCAAACAGCTTGCCGGCACCGAACAGCTCGCGCACGAAGCCCAGGCCAACCAGCATGGCGCTATAGCCAAGACCGTTACCGACACCGTCGAAGAACGACAGCAGCGGCGGGTTCTGCATGGCAAATGCCTCGGCGCGACCCATCACGATGCAGTTGGTGATGATCAGGCCGACGAACACCGACAGCTGCTTGGACAGCGAGTAGGCGAAAGCCTTGAGCGCCTGGTCCACCACGATCACCAGGGAGGCGATGATCACCATCTGCACGATCATGCGGATCGAGCTGGGAATCTGGCTACGGATCAGCGAGATGAACAGGTTGGAGAAGGCGGTCACCAGCGTCAGGGCCACCGACATCACCAGTGCGGTCTTCAGGTTGGAGGTCACCGCCAGGGCCGAACAGATCCCGAGGATCTGCAGGCCGATGGGGTTGTTGTTGAAGATCGGATTCAACAGAACTTCTTTATAGGTCGGTTGCGACATCGCTTATGCCTCCCCTTTGCCCAGCTTGGCCAGGAACGGGCCGAAGCCGTTCTCGCCGAGCCAGAAATGCAGCAGATTGTTCACGCCCTTGCTGGTCAGCGTGGCGCCAGCCAAGCCGTCCACCTGGTGCTCAGCCTTGGCCGATTGCGGATCGACGCTGCCCTTGATGATTTCCACGGCCAGATCGCCGTTGTCGTCGAACAGGGTCTTGCCCACCCACAGACCTTTCCACTTCGGATTGTCCACCTCACCGCCGAGACCCGGGGTCTCGCCGTGCTGGTAGAAGCCGAAGCCAACCACGGTGTTGAGGTCGCCCTTGACCGCGATGAAGCCATGCAGGGTCGACCACAGACCATAGCCGCGCACCGGCAGGATCAGGGTCTGCAGCTCGCCACCCTGCTCCACCATATACACGGTGGTGAACTGCTCACGACGCTTGATCGAGGCGATGTCCTCTTCACCGGACAACGATTTGGACAGCTCCGGATCCTTGGCTGCCTTGAGCGGGTCGAAAGTAGCCGGGTTCTGCGCGTCGGTGAAACTACCGTTCTGCAGATCGACAACCTTGGCCTGGATGCGTTCGCCGAACAGCGCCTTGACCTGCTTGGCGTTCATGCCCGGCTCAGCCAGGCCGGCGATAGCCAGGATACTGCGCTGTTTGTCCAGCTGGCGGTTTTCCGCCTGGGTCGGCTTGAGTGCCACGGCAGCGCCGGCGACGAACACCGAGCAGACCAGGCACACCAGCACCGCGACGGTGAGGGTACGTACAGTCGATTCTTTGTTAGCCACGTGCGAGCCTCCGCTTGATGTTGGCCTGCACCACGAAATGGTCGATCAGCGGTGCACAGAGGTTGGCGAACAGAATCGCCAGCATCATGCCTTCCGGGAAGGCCGGGTTGACCACACGAATCAGCACCACCATGACACCGATCAGGGCGCCGAAGATCCACTTGCCGGTGTTGGTCATGGAAGCCGACACCGGGTCGGTCGCCATGAAGATCATGCCGAAGGCGAAGCCACCAACCACCAGATGCCAGTACCAGGGCATGGCGAACATCGGGTTGCTGTCGGAGCCGATGGCGTTGAACAGGTAGCTCATGGCGATCATGCCCAGCATTACGCCGGAAACGATGCGCCAGGAGGCAATCTTGGTCAGCAGCAGGAAGGCGCCACCGATGAAGATGGCCAGCACGCTGGTCTCACCCATGGAGCCATGTTCCAGTCCGACGAAGGCGTTCCACCAGGACAGGCCATTGGCTGCTACCTGTTCCATGCCGTTGGCAGCGACCACGGACAGCGCAGTGGCGCCGGCAAAGCCGTCCACCGAGGTCCATACCGCATCACCGGACATCTGCGCCGGGTAAGCGAAGAACAGGAAGGCACGACCGACCAGCGCAGGGTTGAGGAAGTTCTTGCCGGTACCACCGAATACTTCCTTGCCGATCACCACACCGAAGCTGATGCCCAGTGCCACCTGCCACAGCGGAATGTCCGGCGGCAGGGTCAGGGCGAACAGCACGGAGGTAACGAAGAAGCCTTCGTTGACTTCGTGGCGACGGATGGAAGCGAACAGCACTTCCCAGAAACCGCCGACGATGAAGGTGGTCAGGTACACCGGCAGGAAAAACGCCGCGCCCTGGATGAAGTTGTCCCACACACTGCTCGGATCAAAGCCCGCCAGTGCGCCGATCAGGCCGAAGCGCCAGCCGTCCTGGGCCGCCAGCAGCTCGGCGTTGCCGGCGAAGATGCTGTTGGCCTGGTAGCCGATGTTCCACATGCCGAAGAACATCACCGGGAAGGTGCACAGCCACACGGTGATCATCATGCGCTTGAGGTCGATGCCGTCACGCACGTGGGCGGTGGTCTTGGTCACGCTGCCGGGGCGATAGAAGAAAGTGTCCAACGCCTCGTAGAGGGCATACCACTTCTCGTATTTGCCACCCTGCTCGAAGTTGTGCTCGATCTTGTCGAGGAATTTGCGCAGGCCCATATCAGCCCTCCTTCTCGATGCGAGTCAGGTTGTCCCGCAGGATGGGGCCGTACTCATACTTGCCCGCACACACATAGGTGCACAGGGCCAGGTCTTCTTCGTCCAGCTCCAGGCAACCGAGCTTCTGCGCCATGTCGGTATCGCCGACGATCAGGTAGCGCAGCAACTGGGTGGCGAGGATGTCCAGCGGCATGACTTCCTCGTAGTTGCCGACCGGCACCATGGCGCGCGGACTGCCGTTGGTGCTGGTATCCATGGCCAGCTTTTTACCGCCCATCAGCTTGGACACGAAGATGTTCAGCACCGAGTGCTTGTTCACCCCGGCACGCAGGTAGTGCAGCAACTCGCGCTCACGGCCCTCGTGCAGGCAGGAAACCTGGCTGTGGTAACGACCGAGGAAGGCAAAGGCGCCTCGCGAGCTGCGCCCGCCGAACACCGAACCGGAGATCACGCGGTTGTTGCCAGGCTGCAGCTCACCGGCGGTCAATTCCTCCAGGCTGGCACCCAGGCGGGTACGCAGCAGGCGCGGTTTGTCCGCAACCGGACCGGCCAGCGCGACGACGCGCTCGACGCTGAGCTTGCCGGTGGTGAACAGTGCGCCGATGGCAATCACGTCCTGATAGCCGATCTGCCACACGCTCTTGCTGGCGCTGACCGGATCGAGGAAGTGAATGTGCGTGCCCGGCAGACCTGCCGGGTGCGGGCCGGCGAAGCTCTCGCCCTGCACGCCAGCCAGGCTTTCGCCCGGCAGGCTGACGCCTTCGGCCTTGCACAGGAAGATCTTGCCCAGACGGGCCAGCACCTTGAGACCGTTCTCGAAATCACCCGCCTTGTCGGCAATGATCACGGCCGGGTCGGCCGCCAGCGGATGGGTATCGATGGCCGTGACGAAGATCGAGCTAGGCACGGCATCGATAGCCGGCACCTTGCTGAACGGACGGCTACGCAGCGCGACCCACAGACCGGACTGCTGCAGATTGTCACGTACAGCCTGGGGCTCCAGGCTGTCCAGCTGTGCGGCTTCGTAGCGGGCGAACTCGACGGCCTCATCGCCTTCCAGGTCGACCACTACCGATTGCAGCACACGCTGCTCGCCACGATGAATGGCACTGACCACGCCAGCGCCCGGAGCAGTGAAGTGCACGCCCGGGTTCTTCTTGTCGGAGAACAGGACCTGACCCAGTTTGACCCGATCACCCACCTGTACCGCCATGGTCGGCTTCATGCCTTGATAGTCGCAGCCCAGTATGGCCACGCTGCGCACCGCACGAGCAGCATCGATACGCTGCTC
>JAYQUJ010000129.1:0-5434 GCA_038147895.1 Pseudomonas sp. | reverse complement strand
GTGTACAGGCGCTTCTCCGGGTGCAGTACGGCAATTTCCTCACCGTCTTCCAGCACGCGCACGGTGCCCTTGTCCGAGGTGAAGTTCGGCCCTTCGAAGTGTTTGGCACCTTCGAAGACGAAGACATAGCCACCCAGCTCCAGCGACTCACCCGGCGCCAGGCGCAGGTCGCGCTCGGCGCTGCCATGGCTGACCAGCACCACGCCAATGGCGCAGGCTGCGATACCCAGATGCGCCAGCTGCATGCCCCAGTAGCTGGAAGACAGGCTGCGGATGCCCTTGAGCAGACCCTTGTGGCGGCACTTGTCGAGCAGGTCACGCACGCCGGCCAGCAGCACCCAGAAGGCCAGCAGGAACACCGCCAGCACGCTCCAGTGGAAGTCGCCGAAGATCCAGCTAGCCAGGAAGCCCAGCACCGCCGAGCCGATCAACACGGGCGTGAGCATGCCACGCAGCCACTTCACCGGCGTGTCCTTCCAGCGCACCAGCACGCCAACCGCCAGCACCACCATCAGCAGCGCCATCAACGGCACGAAAAGCGCATTGAAGTAAGGCGGGCCGACCGACAGCTTGGCCCCGGTTAGCGCGTCCAGCACCAGCGGGTAGAGGGTGCCGAGCAGGATCATCGAAGCAGCGACCACCAGCACCAGGTTGTTGGCCAGTAGGAAGGTCTCGCGCGACCACAGGGCGAAGCCGACCTGGCTCTTGACCACCGGCGCACGCAGGGCGAACAGCGCCAGCGAGCTGCCGACCACGATCAGCAGGAACACCAGGATGAACACGCCGCGCTCCGGATCGTTGGCGAAGGCGTGTACCGAAGTCAGCACGCCGGAACGCACCAGGAAGGTACCGAGCAGGCTCAGGGAGAAGGCGGCGATGGCCAGCAGCACGGTCCAGCTCTTGAACACGCCACGTTTCTCGGTCACCGCCAGCGAGTGAATCAACGCGGTGCCGACCAGCCAGGGCATGAACGAGGCATTCTCCACTGGATCCCAGAACCACCAGCCGCCCCAGCCCAGTTCGTAGTAGGCCCACCAGGAGCCCAGAGCGATACCGACACCGAGGAAGGCCCAGGCGACGATGGTCCACGGACGCGACCAGCGCGCCCAGGCGGCGTCCAGCTTGCCACCGAGCAACGCCGCGATGGCAAAGGCGAAAGCCACCGAGAAGCCGACGTAGCCCATGTACAGCATCGGCGGATGCACGATCAGGCCGAAGTCCTGCAGCAGCGGGTTGAGGTCGCGGCCATCGGAGGGAGTATTCACCAGCAGCCGCTCGAAAGGGTTGCTGGTGACGATCAGGAACAGCAGGAAGCCGACGCTGATCATGCCCATGACCGCCAGCACGCGGGCCAGCATCACCTCCGGCAACTGCCGGGAGAAGATCGCCACGGCGAAGGTCCAGCCGGCAAGGATCAACGCCCACAGCAGCAGCGAGCCTTCGTGCGCGCCCCAGACGGCGCTGAACTTGTAGTACCAGGGCAAAGCGCTGTTGGAGTTGCTGGCCACGTAGGCCACGGAGAAGTCGTCGGCCATGAAGGCCCAGGTCAGGCAGGCGAAGGAGAACGCCAGCATGGCGAACTGGCCCCAGGCCGCGGGCTGGGCCAGGCCCATCCATTGGCGGTCGCCCAGCCAGGCGCCGATCAGCGGCAATGTCGCCTGTACCACCGCCAGGCAGAGGGCAAGGATCAGGGCCAGGTGGCCCAGCTCCGGAATCATCAGCATGGCGCTCATTGCTTGACCTCACCTTCGGCCGGCAGTTTGCCGCTCTCCTTGAGCGCCTTGGTCACTTCCGGCGGCATGTAGTTCTCGTCGTGCTTGGCCAGCACTTCATCGGCGATCAGTACGCCGTCTGCATTGAGCTTGCCGAGGGCGACGATGCCCTGCTTCTCGCGGAACAGGTCCGGCAGGATGCCGCGGTAGCGGATGGTCACGTTCTTGGCGAAGTCGGTGACCACGAACTCGACGTCCAGCGAGTCGGCCGAACGCTTGACCGATCCCTCGGCAACCATGCCGCCGGCACGGATGCGAGTGTTCTGGGGCGCCTCGCCGTTGGCGATCTGGGTCGGGGTGTAGAACAGGTTGATGTTCTCCTGCAGCGCCGACAAGGCCAGCGCCACGGCGGCGGAAACACCGACCAGGATGGCCAGGATGATGTACAGACGTTTCTTGCGGACCGCGTTCACTGTTGTTTCTCCCGGCGCAAACGACGCGCCTCGTCTTGCAGATAACGCCGGCGCGCAAGGATCGGCAACGCGACGTTGAGGGCCAACACTGCCAGGCTGATGCCGTAGGCCGACCACACGTAGGCGCCATGGGTGCCCATGGCGAGGAATTCGCTGAAGGAGGCGAAACTCATGCCCTGCCCTCCACCAGTCGCGCGACTTCGGCCTTCACCCAGCTGCTGCGAGCCTCGCGCTTGAGCACTTCGGTACGCATGCGATAGAGCAGCACGGCGCCGAGGAAGCAGTAGAAACCCAGTACACAGAGCAGCAGCGGCAGCCACATGTCCATGCTCATGCTGGCCTTGCCGGTGACCTTGAAGGTGGCCGGCTGGTGCAGGGTGTTCCACCATTCCACCGACTTCTGGATGATCGGGATATTCACCGCGCCGACCAGCGCCAGAACGGCGCAGGCCTTGGCCGCGCTGTCGCGGTTGCTGATGGCGTTGCCCAGGGCGATGACGCCGAAGTAGAGGAACAGCAGGATCAGCATCGAGGTCAGGCGCGCGTCCCACACCCAGTAGGTGCCCCAGGTCGGCTTGCCCCAGATGGCGCCGGTGACCAGCGCGATGAAGCACAGCCAGGCGCCGATCGGCGCGGCCTGCTGCAGGGCCACGTCGGCCAGCTTCATCTTCCACACCAAGCCGACGATGCCGGCGACCGCCATCAGCAGGTAGCAAGACTGGGCGAGAAACGCCGCCGGCACATGGATATAGATGATCCGGTAGCTGTTGCCCTGGTACTTCTCCGGCGGTGCGAAGGCCAGCCCCCAGACGATGCCGACGGCGAGCAGCACAACGGCCGCCGCGGCCAGCCAGGGCAGCCAGCGGCCGCTGCGCTCATAGAACCACTTGGGCGAACCCCATTGGTGAAACCAGGTCCAGTTCATCGCTCAACTCATCATTCACGTAGCCCGGATGCCATCCGGGGGAGCCGTGCCCGGATGGCATCCGGACTACGCCTCAGGTTTCTTCTTATTCGCCGATGCTGATTTTCAGACCGGCGCCGATTGCAAAGGGTGTCAGGGTGACTGCCAGGGCAGTCAGGCTGGCCAGCCACAACAGGTGGCCGGTCGCCGGCAATCCTTGCAGGGCCGCTTGCAGCGCCCCGGTGCCGAGAATCAGCACCGGGATGTACAACGGCAGAATCAGTAGCGCCAGCAACAGGCCGCCGCGCTTGAGGCCGACCGTCAGCGCAGCGCCGACCGCGCCGAGCAAGCTGAGGATCGGCGTGCCCAGCAGCAGTGACAGCAGCAGCACCGGCAGGCAACGTCCAGGCAGGCCGAGCATCAGGGCCAGCAGCGGTGACAGCAGCACCAGCGCCAGACCGGAAAAAAGCCAGTGTGCCAGCACCTTGGCCAGCACCAGAAGAGGCAGAGGGTGCGACGAAAGGACCCACTGTTCCAGCGAGCCATCCTCGAAATCACTGCGGAAAAGCCCGTCCAGCGAGAGCAGCACGGCCAAAAGCGCGGCCACCCAGATCAGCCCGGGCGACAAGGTCTGTAACAGATTGGTCTCGGGACCGACCGCCAGCGGGAACAGCGCGATGACGATGGCGAAGAACACCAGCGGGTTGGCCAGCTCCGCCGGGCGACGGAACAGCAGGCGGGATTCGCGAGCCAGGAGCAGGAGGAAAACACTGTTCATGCTGCGCGCTGCCCCAGATCGAGCACACGGTAAGCCGAAGGGGTCTGCTGCAGCGTGTGGTGGGTGGTCAGCACCACCAGGCCGCCCTGCTCGCAATGAGCCGCCAGGTGCGCCTCCAGCTGCGCAACGCCATCCTTGTCCAGAGCGGTGAAGGGCTCGTCGAGAATCCACAGCGGCGGTGCATCTAGATACAGCCGGGCCAGGGCTACGCGGCGCTGCTGGCCGGCGGACAAGGTATGGCAAGGCACATCCTCGAAGCCACGCAGGCCGACGGCGGCCAGCGCCTGCCAGATCGCCTCGCGATCCGCCGGCTGGTGCAGCGCGCAGAGCCAAGCCAGATTCTCTTCGGCGGTGAGCAGGCCCTTGATGCCTGCAGCGTGGCCAATCCACAGCAGGCTGCGGCCCAGCTCACCATGCTGCTTGGCCAGTGGCTTGCCGTTCAGCAGCACTTCGCCGGCGGTCGGTTGCGTCAGCCCGGACAGCAGTCGGAGCAGGCTGGTCTTGCCGCTGCCATTGGGGCCGGCCACCTGTAACAACGTGCCGCCGGCAAGGTCCAGATCCAGGCCTTCGAACAACAGGCGCCAATCCCGCTCACAGGCGAGGGCAACGGCTTGGAGACGTGGACTGATCACTGCATAGAGTCCCGGAGGGGTTCAAGTCAGAGAGGGGCTGGCCGCTATACTGGAGCAAGTTGACCATGTAGCCAGCCCGAACGGGGCGGCATTATACATGCCGCGCATCCCCCTCCGAAGCCGGCTTTTCAACAGGGTGTAACCCGCCAATGGCAGAAATCAGCAGCTCTCGCCCACTCCCCGCGACCACTCCGGTCGCACGGCCCAGTCAGGCCAGTGCGGCCGACCTGGCGGTCAAGCTGCTGCAACCGCTGGAAGGCCTGCTCGCCGCCGGGCAGAGCGCCAAGGCCGAAGTGCTGGAAGCCAAAGCCGTGGCGCAGAACTTCCAGTTGCTGCTCAAGCTCACCCTGGACAATGGCAAGCAGACCACGCTGGAAGCCAGCAGCCCGCGCCCGCTGGTACAAGGCAGCACCCTGGCCGTGACCGCACTGTCTGAAACCCGCCTGGCCCTCGCCTTGCAGGGCGGCGACAGTCGCCTGCTCAGCAGCCTGGACCTGGAGCAACTCCCCGTTGGCACCCTGCTCCAGGGCAAGGTCGAAGCCCGCGAGCAACTCGCTCAGCTGCGTGGCCAGCAGGCGCTCTACCGCGCCGTGGTCAATCTGCTCAATACGCCTCTGGCGGGTAGCAAGCTGAATATCGAAACCACCCTGCCCTTGCCTGTCGGCAGCCTGCTGACGGCCCAGGTACAAGGCAACCAGTCCCTCAATTTCATGCCGCTCAGTGGTCGTCTCGATCAGCTGGTGGTCGGCCAGCAACTGGCGGCCCAGCAGAACCGCCAGGCCTCGCTTGAGGGTTTGTTCAAAGGGCTGCAAGGGCTAGCCGGGCAGAGTGATATGCCCGATGAGCTGCGCACCAGCATCGACAAACTGCTCGGCCTGCTGCCTGACAGCAAGCAGCTGAGCAGCCCGGACGGGCTGGCCAAGGCCCTGCAGCAG
>JAYQUJ010000128.1:0-5927 GCA_038147895.1 Pseudomonas sp. | reverse complement strand
ACACAAAAGCGTCGCGGCCAAGGCCCCTCCTACAACGTGCAGAACCAAGCGCGAGTCGATTGCCTTTAACCGTACCCGCGTCTCCGCCAACCCACCGGGCGACACCCGGCCCTGTTACAACCAAGCCGCGCAGGTAGAATGCGCGCCCCATCAACGCCTGATGACGAGAATTGCCCATGCACCAATGGATCAATGAGCTGCCCAAGGCCGAACTGCACCTGCATCTGGAAGGCTCGCTGGAGCCCGAGTTGCTGTTCGCCCTGGCCGAGCGCAACAAGATCGCCCTGCCCTGGGCCGACGTCGACAGCCTGCGCGGTGCCTACGCCTTCAACAACCTGCAGGAATTCCTCGACCTCTACTACCAGGGCGCCAACGTCCTGCGTACCGAGCAGGACTTCTACGACCTGACCTGGGCCTACCTGCTCAAGTGCAAGGAACAGGGCGTGGTGCACACCGAGCCCTTCTTCGACCCACAGACCCACACCGACCGCGGCATTCCCTTCGAAGTGGTGCTGCGCGGCATCCAGCAGGCGCTGGTCGACGGCCACAAGCAGCTCGGCATCAGCTACGGTCTGATCCTCAGCTTCCTCCGTCACCTGCCGGAAGCAGAAGCCTTCAAGACCCTGGAGCAGGCCATGCCGTTCCGCGACGCCTTCGTCGCCGTCGGCCTGGACAGCTCCGAAAAAGGCTTCCCGCCGCGCCTGTTCGAGCGCGTGTTCGCCAAGGCCCGCAGCGAAGGCCTGCTGACCGTGGCCCACGCCGGCGAGGAAGGCCCGCCCGAGTACATCTGGGAAGCCCTCGACCTGCTCAAGATCGAACGCATCGACCATGGCGTGCGCGCCATCGAGGACGAGCGCCTGATGCAACGCATCATCGACGAGCAGATCCCGCTGACCGTGTGCCCGCTGTCCAACACCAAACTCTGCGTGTTCGACGACATGAGCCAGCACAACATCCTGCAAATGCTCGAACGCGGAGTGAAGGTCACGGTGAACTCCGACGACCCGGCCTACTTCGGTGGCTATGTCGCGGAGAACTTCATCGCCCTGCACGACAGCCTCGGCATGACCCGCGAACAGGCCCAGCGCCTGGCGCAGAACAGCATGGACGCCCGCCTGGTGCGCTAGAACCCGTTGAAAGTCTGCTGCGCGTCGGCCATGCGTCGTTAAAAACAGGTTCGGAATGCTCATTTACCATTCGTAAACTGCTCTTCCTCACCTGTTTTTGCCTAGCCTGGCGCTAGCTCGCGAGACTTTGAACAGGTTCTAAGCACCGCCCCGCCGCACAGCGGCGCAAATCTGCGCCATTGTGTGGCACTCGCAGCGCCCCACCAGGCGCTGCCAGCCCCCGCCCCGGAAGGATTGCCCGGCGCCGCCAGCCAGCGGAGCCGGCCGTGGCGCGGCTCTCCCGGCAAGCATGGAAAAAAGCCAAGACTTTCGACCTTTTCTGTCCATTTCGACAGGAATTGGCGCCGTTCTTGCTCAGGGGAAAAGGCTGACCAATAAGACAGGTTCAGAGAAACCGACCCCGATCCTTTAGGAGCATGTGAATGAAGCGCACCACCACCTCGCTGCTGCTGCTCGGCAGCCTGTTCGCCGCCCAGCAAAGCCAAGCCGGCGACCTCCTGCAATGGCAGGACAACAGCCTCACCTACCTCAACGGCGTCGACTTCACCATCGACCCGCCCAAGCAGCAGACCGTGACCTTCGAGCACGCCAGCGGCTGGAGCTTCGGTGACCTGTTCTTCTTCGTCGACGGCATCAAGTACAACACCGACGCCACCAACGGCGCCGGCGACGGCCACACCTTCTACGGCGAATTCAGCCCGCGCTTCTCCCTGGGCAAGATGACCGGCAGCGACCTGTCCTTCGGCATCGTCAAGGACGTGCTGATCTCCACCACCTACGAGTTCGGCGAAGACGACGTCGAGTCCTACCTGATCGGCCCGGCCATCGACCTGGCTATCCCCGGCTTCGACTACTTCCAGCTCAACACCTACCTGCGCACCACCGACGGCAAGCGCGACGGCGACAACGTCTGGCAGATCACCCCGGTGTGGAGCTACACCATCCCGGTCGGCAACTCCGACCTGGTCGTCGACGGCTTCATGGACTGGGTGGTCGACAACGACGACAGCTACCACGCCAACCTGCACTTCAACCCGCAGATCAAGTACGACGTAGCCAAGGCCTTCGGCTTCGGCCAGAAAGTCTACGTCGGTGTGGAATACGATTACTGGAGCGACAAGTACGGCATCGAGGACGAAAGCTTCCTCGGCGACGAAATCCTCGGTGGCACCGACCAGAGTGCCATCAGCCTGCTGCTCAAGGCTCACTTCTAAGCCTGCCCCGGCAGATGCCAGCCGCTCTGGCTCGTGCATCTGCCTTCCTGCCGCGCTGCCTCTCCTTCGGCGCGGCGGGTCTCTTCCCGCCTGCTGCGACAGGTTTCGTTCGATGCTATCGTGAGGCCCCGCCTTACTCGCGCAGCATGGAATCGCGATGACCAACCGCAAGCTCGGCATCCGTCTAAAGAACACCGAAAAGATTCTCCTCGCCGCCGAACAGGTCTTCGCCGAACGCGGCTTCGCCGGCGCCGCCATGCAGGACATCGCCCAGCTGGTCGAACTGCCCAAGTCCAACCTGCACTACTACTTCAAGACCAAGGAAGACCTGTACCGCGCGGTACTCTTCAACCTGCTCGACGTGTGGAAGCAGGACGCGCTGTGCTTTGAGCTCTACGATGACCCGCGCGTGGTGCTCACCACCTATATCCGCGCCAAGATGAACCACTCGCGCACCCGCCCCCACGGCTCCAAGGTGTGGGCCAGCGAAGTGATGCAGAACGCACCGATCCTTGGCGACAAGCTGCGCGAAGCCCTCTACGACTGGGCCAAACTCAAGGAAGCGAAGATCCGCGAATGGGTCGACAGCCAGCGCATCCTGCCCGTGGCGCCCGACTACCTGCTGTACCTGATCTGGGCCTCGACCCAGCATTACGCCGACTTCAACTATCAGATTGCGTTGCTTAATGATGACCAGGCGCTGTCCGATCTGCAGTTTGAGCATGCGGTGCAGACGGTGACGAGTGTGGTGTTGAGGGGGATTGGGTTGGATGCGTGAATGGGAAAGGATGTCTATACCTGGATAACAACAAATACAGACATAGCTTAATAATCAAGCCTGAACCAGATCCAAACCATTGGAGATATGAGTGACAACTCAGAACAACAATTACAAAGGGAAGCCAACAGCATATTTAGACCACAACATTCTTGACTTGATTGTGAAAAATAAAAATTTGCCATTCACAACCGAATTGAAAGAAAAATATCAAGTCATCTATTCCAACGAAACACTCAAGGAAATCAAACGCACAGGAGATAATGGCTCGCAATTCCTTGAAGCCCTTGAACACCTAGAAGCAATGCATATTCAAATATTGATCAGCGATAAATTTGAAGTCACCAACCAAGCAACACTAAGAAAAATAAACCCGCACAGTGCATTTGAAAATTATTGCGCAAATATCGAACCTATTTTTGAGGCAATGGAAAATTCCACAGCGCAATCATTGCTTAAATTCTACGGAGGGCGCTCAGGAAGCAACCTAGACGATATCAATAGAGAGCAAATAGAGTCTTTTGGCAACCTAATGAACTATATTTCAGATCAGGCAGGCGAGCTTAAAGATCTAGACCCTGAAATTGAAGCCATAGTGGCTAGCCACACAAAAGGAATGCTAAAAACCTTCAGCGAGGCTATTACCCAATCAACAACGGAGCTGCGCAAACACATAAAAGATGAATCAAATCATTCTGGCATCCAGACATATCGCAACCATGTCAATATCGGACCAGTGCAACTGAACAACATTGAACCGCCAAACGTAATAGAGAAAATATGGAGGATTTATAAAAACCTTGAAAGCTACAGAGAGAACAATTACTCCATAGAGCAATTTCTTGGAATTTCAATAAGCCCAATTTACAACAGAGAAATGCACCCACACGAAAAAGTAATCTCTGCATACAACGTACTAAATGTGATTGGCTACCATCCAGACTCCAAAATGAAGAATAACAAGAGATTCACCGCCGCAATGAGTGATGCTGGCCATGCTGCCATGGCTTCATTTTCAGACGCCCTATTTTCTCGGGATAACGCCTTCATACGCAAAACCAGAGCCACGTACGAATATCTAAACATCAAAACCAAGGTCATCGAAATAATCGTTAATCACTTAAAATAAAAATAACAATACAAATAACACACCTTAAAATCTAACTGACCACATTCACTTTCTTCTGTATTTCCCGTTGTATTAAAGCCCACTACCGAAGCCGCTAGACGGCTTTGTTTCGCCCTGCTGGGCGACTCACTTTTTCCAGTCGCGGAAAAAGTAAGCAAAAACGCTTGCCCCTCCATCCGGCCCTCCGCTTCGCTCCGGGTTCGTTCGCTCCATCGCCGCTCCAGGGGCACGTCGCGAAGGGCCATCCTTGGCCCATCGCGCCTTTCGCGGCATCCATGCCGCTCAAGCCTCCCCGGCCGGCCCCTTCCACGCCGATTGCGCTCACCCTTCTGAAAGGGGCGTTGGCGTGCTTGCGGTTTTACCGATGGAGGTGATGCTTCGAGTTGCTTGCTTGATCTGTCAGGTAGTTCCGAGTGCACGAGCCATAGAGCTTTTGTGGGAGCGGCTTTAGCCGCGATTAGCAGGCGACTCGGAGGTGTTCCAATCGCGGCTGAAGCCGCTCCTACGAAAAGCGGGAAGTTAGCCAGTCATAGCTAATCAGACACGGCCTGAAGGACCGTAAAACAGCACGAAACATCACCCACGCCAGAAAATATCCACAGGCGCGGCCCCGCCCCTTTCAGGAGGCCGAACGGAATCGTTGTGTAAGCGGGCCGGCCGGGGAGGCTTGAGCGGCATGGATGCCGCGAGAGCGCCGATGGGCCAGGGATGGCCCTTCGGCGCGTGCCCCTGAAACAACGATGGAGTGAGGGAACCCGAAGCGAAGCGCAGGGCCGTATGGAGGGGCAAGACCTTTTGGTTCCTTTTGGGTGGCCGGCAATCCGGGCGACTGCCAAAAGGAACCCGCCCAGCAGGGCGGAACCAGCGTTTCAGGCACACGAGATAAGCGGTGGAAACACGAGCTATCAGAGCTGCGATATAGCTTTGGGAGGCAAACCACGAATGTTCCGGACTAACATGCATCCACCCGCCCCCCACTCATGACGAGACAAGGCTCCGTCATGCCCCCACAGGAGCACACCATGAAAGGACTCTTACTGGCACTGGCTCTGCTGAGTATCACTGGCTGCGAAACCACCAAACTGTGGGCCGGCCATGATC
Source organism: Pseudomonas sp. (assembly GCA_038147895.1). Lineage (GTDB taxonomy): Bacteria > Pseudomonadota > Gammaproteobacteria > Pseudomonadales > Pseudomonadaceae > Aquipseudomonas. The sequence goes on along the minus strand of JAYQUJ010000128.1, from coordinate 578 downwards.
AGGAGCAGTACCTGAAAGTCGTGCCGTCCAGCCCTGAGGAAGATGTTGAGGCCGCGCTGAAAGGCAGTGATCGCGAATACCAGTGCACAGAGCTGTACGACTCCACCTACCCCAACAACAAGGTCTGCTACATCAAGGTTTCACCGACGGAGAAGATCCAGTCCAGGCTACTAAAGACGCCCGAGACATTGGTGACCGACGCCGGCAACACCATCAAGGTCGTCGGTTACGTGCTACTGAGCATTACCATGCAGTCCGGCTACCACAATTAAGCGCTGCGCCAAGCTCATCGCCATTGCGGCGGCTAAGCTTGGCTTTCATCCCCCGCCCCCACGCAATGAAAAGCGCCCTCACGACAACCCTGTGAAATTCTCAACCCTGACCACCGCCCTGCTCTGCCTGCTACTGGCCGTTCACGCCAGAGCCGAGGACTACCAGCTGGTGACCGAGGAATGGGCACCGTACAACTACGAGGAAAATGGCCAGCTCACCGGCATGGCCACGGAGATCGTGCGGGCGATCATGGCGCGTACCGGGGACGATTTCGAAATCGTGCTGCGACCGAGCATGCGCGCCAC
>JAYQUJ010000127.1:0-6153 GCA_038147895.1 Pseudomonas sp. | reverse complement strand
CGAATATCCGCCTTGAGCCAGTTGGTGTCAGTCAGCGTGCCGTGATCCATGACCTGCAGCAGCAGATTGAACACTTCCGGGTGAGCCTTCTCGATCTCATCCAGCAACAGCACACAATGCGGCTGCTTGGTGATGGCCTCGGTCAAAAGCCCACCCTGATCGAAGCCGACATAACCTGGTGGCGCACCAATCAAGCGCGAGACAGTATGGCGCTCCATGTACTCGGACATATCGAAGCGCACCAGCTCGATACCCATGGCTTTGGCCAGCTGCCGGGCAACCTCTGTCTTACCCACCCCGGTGGGGCCGGCAAACAGGAAAGAGCCCACCGGCTTGTCCGGCGCCTTGAGACCAGCACGGGATAGTTTGATGGCCGTCGACAGAGAGTCGATTGCCGCGTCCTGACCGAACACCGTCAGCTTCAGATCGCGCTCCAGGTTACGCAGCAACTCCTTGTCCGAGCTGCTGACATGCTTCGGAGGAATACGCGCGATCTTGGCAACGATATCTTCGACCTGAGCCACTTCAATGCGTTTGGCACGTTTTTCTTCCGGCTGCAGGCGCTGGTAGGCACCTGCCTCATCGATCACATCGATGGCCTTGTCCGGCATATGCCGATCATTGATATAACGAGCCGCCAGCTCGGCCGCCGCACGCAGCGCCTCGTCGCTGTACTCAATATGGTGATGCTGCTCGAAGCGCGCCTTGAGCCCCTTGAGAATACCTACGGTGTCCTCTACGGACGGCTCAGTGACATCGACCTTCTGGAAGCGCCGAGCCAAAGCCCGATCCTTCTCGAAGATGCCACGGAATTCCTGGAAGGTCGTCGACCCAATGCAGCGAATCTCACCAGAGGACAGCAGCGGCTTGAGCAGATTGGAGGCATCCATCACTCCACCCGAGGCCGCACCAGCACCAATAATGGTGTGAATCTCATCGATAAACAGGATCGCGTGCGGCCTTTTGCGCAGCTCATTGAGCAGCGCCTTGAAGCGCTTCTCGAAGTCACCGCGGTATTTGGTGCCGGCCAGAAGCGCACCCAAATCGAGGGAGTAGACCACGCTCTCTGAGAGCAGATCTGGCACCTGACCGTCAACGATACGCTTGGCCAGACCTTCGGCGATGGCGGTCTTGCCAACGCCCGCCTCACCCACCAGCAAGGGGTTGTTCTTACGCCGACGAGCAAGAATCTGCGCGACCCGCTCAACTTCATGCTCACGACCGACCAGTGGATCTATTCGACCCTGGCGAGACAACTCATTGAGATTGCTGGCATAGGCGTCCAGCGGATTACCCGAGGATGCGGTCTCGCCACCCTCCTCATCCGACATGTCCTGCTCGCTCTCACTGTGATCGACGTGCCCCGGCACTTTAGAGATGCCATGGGCGATGTAATTGACCACATCGATACGGGCCACGCTCTGCTGCTTAAGCAGGAACACAGCCTGACTTTCCTGTTCGCTGAAAATTGCCACCAGAACGTTGGCGCCTGTCACCTCACGCTTGCCAGAGCTCTGCACATGGAACACCGCACGCTGCAGCACGCGCTGAAAACCGAGCGTAGGCTGAGTTTCGCGCTCTTCATCATGCTGGGGAATCAGTGGCGTTGTGGAGTCTATGAACTCCTGCAAATCATGGCGCAGCTTGTCCAGATTGGCGCCACAGGCGCGCAGCACAGTCGCCGCAGCCTCGTTATCCAACAAGGCCAACAACAAGTGCTCGACCGTCATGAACTCATGGCGCTTGGCGCGTGCCTCCTTGAAGGCCAGATTGAGGGTGACTTCCAGCTCTCGATTCAACATAGCTTCACCTCTTGCACAAGCGGGGCGACTTCAGTCGTCCTTTTCTATCTCACAGAGTAGCGGATGCTGGCTATCACGGGCGTATTGGTTGACCTGCATAGCCTTTGTCTCTGCGATGTCGCGGGTAAACAACCCGCACACTGCCTTACCTTCCGTATGAACAGTCAACATGACCTTGGTGGCCTGCTCACGGTTCATTCCGAAGAACACCTCCAGCACCTCAACAACGAAATCCATGGGGGTGTAATCATCGTTAAACATCAGAACCTTATACATCGGCGGAGCTTTAAGAGCCGGCTTCGCCTCCTGCACCGCCAATCCGGAGGAATCGTCCTCCTGGGCACCCGGTCGATCCTGATTGAATGTTAGTCGAATCTGGCTACGTGAATGCATGCTGAACTGAATGAGTGATTACCGGTCTGAGGGTGATGCTAGACGTACTTTGACAGGCTTCTCAGCCGGTCGTCCTAGCACCTTGACTAAAGGCGAAACGGTGTTACAAACAGTGAATACCCTACTTGGGTATCGGGGTTCCGCGGCTCGTGCCATCAAGGCCGAAGTCGGGCGTGGAGCTGAAGTGGATGATACTCCAGTGATGGAGTCCTTTGCAGAGGGATGTCAGCATGCTTAGCGGTAAGGTCAAGTGGTTCAACAACGCCAAGGGCTACGGCTTCATCGTGGCCGATGGCCGAGATGAGGACCTGTTCGCCCATTACTCGGCTATCCAGATGGACGGCTATAAGACTCTCAAGGCCGGCCAAGCGGTCAAGTTCGATATTGTGCAAGGCCCCAAAGGCCTGCATGCAGTCAATATCAGCTCAGCTCTGGCAACCAGTGAATCCCCGGCAGCCACCAGCTTGCCGCAAAGCACTCCGACAGAAGCCTGAAAAGAGCACCAATGAAAAGGCCGGTCAATTGACCGGCCTTTTTTGTTACCACTCGTCGCCTCACATATGAGCAATGAGCGCGTCACCAAACTCCGAGCAAGACAGCAACGTGGCGCCATCCATCAGACGCTCGAAGTCATAAGTCACCGTTTTGGCGCCAATCGCGCCGTTGGTGCCCTTGATGATCAGGTCTGCCGCCTCCGTCCAGCCCATATGCCGCAGCATCATCTCGGCAGACAGGATGACCGAGCCCGGGTTGACCTTATCCTGCCCCGCATACTTCGGCGCAGTACCGTGAGTCGCCTCGAACATGGCGATGGTATCGGACAGGTTGGCCCCCGGCGCGATACCGATGCCACCCACTTCGGCCGCCAGGGCGTCGGACAGGTAGTCGCCGTTCAGGTTCAGAGTGGCTATCACGTCGTACTCGGCCGGACGCAGCAGGATCTGCTGCAGCATGGCGTCGGCGATTGCATCCTTGACCACGATGTTCTTGCCGGTCTTCGGATTCTTGAACTGCATCCACGGCCCGCCATCCAGCAACTCGGCCCCGAACTCGTCACGCGCCACCTCATAGCCCCAGTCCTTGAAGGCACCCTCGGTGAATTTCATGATGTTGCCTTTGTGCACGATGGTCATGGAGCTGCGGTCGTTATCCACCGCGTACTGCAGCGCCTTGCGCACTAGGCGCTTGGTGCCCTCCTTGGAAACCGGCTTCACGCCGATGCCGCAATCCTGATCGAAACGGATCTTGGTAACGCCCATCTCTTCTTTCAGGAACTTGATGACTTTCTCCGCCTCAGGCGAGCCGGCCTTCCACTCGATACCGGCGTAGATGTCCTCGGAGTTCTCACGGAAGATCGTCATATCGACATCGCCAGGCTTCTTCACCGGGCTCGGCACACCCTCGAACCAGCGCACAGGGCGCAAGCATACGTAGAGATCCAGCTCCTGACGCAGCGCAACGTTCAACGAGCGAATGCCGCCACCAACCGGCGTGGTCAGCGGCCCCTTGATCGAGACGACGTAGTCGCGCACCGCCTCCAGGGTTTCCTTGGGCAGCCAGGTATCCTGGTCGTAGACCTGGGTGGCCTTCTCACCGGCGTAGACCTCCATCCAGGCAATCTTTCGCTGGCCGGCGTAGGCCTTTTCGACGGCAGCGTCGACGACCTTGATCATGACCGGACTGATATCGACGCCGATGCCATCCCCCTCGATAAAGGGAATGATCGGATTGTTTGGCACGTTCAGAGACATGTCTGCGTTGACAGTAATCTTGCTGCCGCTCGCAGGCACCTGGATCTTCTGGTATCCCATGCTGGACTCCTTGTGATTGACTCGCTCGTGACCGTCTAGCCTAGCCTAGCTGGCTGGGCTCAACCACCTCTGCAATGGTCTAAAAAGACTGACTGCGCTACCCGGACTTGAGTAATGGTATACTCGCTGGATGACCTAACAGTCATCGAGGTCCGAGCAGTCTGGGACCAGACTCTCCCCTCGCTGCCTTCCGGCCACCACCCTGGCCTGGAGGTACACCGCTCTACTGGCGCCCCTATATCCCCGCGGCAATTCTCGATGCTGGCTCGCCGAGCCGGACGAAAGCGCTCACCAAGGCGTATCGAGACTCTGTGCGCGCCCAGCAAAGAAGAGAGTCATAGTAGATGTCCAATCGTTCGAAGATTACTTACACCTTCACCGACGAAGCCCCCGCCCTCGCCACCTACTCCTTACTGCCCATCGTCAAAGCCTTCGCCGCCTCTGCCGATATCGACGTCGAAACCCGCGACATCTCTCTTTCAGGCCGCATCCTCGCCGCCTTCACCGACAAACTCGGTGACAAAGCCATCGAAGACGATCTGGCCTACCTGGCCCGTCTGGCAACCGCTCCCGAAGCCAACATCATCAAGCTGCCGAACATCAGCGCTTCCGTGCCCCAGCTGAAAGGCGCCATCGCCGAGCTGCAGGCCCAGGGCTACGACATTCCGAACTACCCGGAAGACCCGCAGAGCGAAGAAGACAAAGACACCCGCGCCCGCTACGCCAAGGTACTCGGCAGCGCCGTGAACCCGGTGCTGCGCGAAGGCAACTCCGACCGCCGCGCTCCCGCCGCCGTCAAGGCCTACGCCCGCAAGCACCCGCACAGCATGGGCCAGTGGAACATGGCTTCGCGCTCTCATGCCGACTACATGCGCGGCGGCGACTTCTTCTCCAGCGAACAGTCCACCACCATCGCCAAGGCCGGTGACGTGCGCATCGAGTTCGTCGGCAAGGACGGTAAAGTCGAAGTCAAGAAAACCCTGACCATGCAGGAAGGCGAAGTCCTCGACAGCATGTTCATGAGCTGCCAGGCACTGCGCGCCTTCTTTGAGAAGACCCTGCAGGACTGCAAGGAAACCGGCGTCATGTGGTCCCTGCACGTCAAGGCGACCATGATGAAGATCTCCCACCCGATCGTTTTCGGCCACGCCGTGACCGTCTACTACAAGGACGTCTTCGACAAGTACGGCGACCTGTTCAAGGAGCTGGGCGTCAACCCGAACAACGGTATCAGCAGCGTCTACGACAAGATCAAGTCGCTGCCGGCCTCGCAGCAGGAAGAAATCCTTCACGACATCCACGAGGTGTACAGCCACCGCCCGGAAATGGCGATGGTTGACTCGGTCAAAGGCATCACCAACCTGCACATCCCGAGCGACGTGATCGTCGACGCCTCCATGCCGGCGATGATCCGCAACTCCGGCCAGATGTGGGGCAAGGACGGCAAGCAGAAAGATACCAAGGCCGTGATGCCGGAAAGCACCTACGCCCGTATCTACCAGGAAATGATCAACTTCTGCAAAACCAACGGCGCGTTCGACCCGACCACCATGGGCAGCGTACCGAACGTCGGCCTGATGGCGCAGAAGGCCGAGGAATACGGCTCCCACGACAAGACCTTCGAAATGACCGCCAGCGGCACCATGCGCGTCGTCGCTGCCGACGGCAGCGTGCTGATGCAGCACGAAGTGGAAGCCGGTGACATCTGGCGCGCCTGCCAGACCAAGGACGCGCCGATCCGCGACTGGGTCAAGCTGGCCGTTACCCGCGCCCGCCAGTCCAACACCCCGGCCATCTTCTGGCTGGACCCGGAGCGCGCCCACGACAACGAACTGCGCAAGAAGGTTGAGCTGTACCTGCAGGATCACGACCTGACTGGCCTGGACATCAGCATCAAGGGCTACAACGAAGCCATCCGCACCAGCATGGAACGCCAGCTGCGTGGCCTGGACACCATCTCGGTGACCGGCAACGTCCTGCGTGACTACCTGACCGACCTGTTCCCGATCATGGAGCTGGGCACCTCTGCGAAGATGCTCTCTATCGTTCCGATGCTTGCGGGCGGCGGTATGTATGAAACGGGCGCGGGTGGTTCTGCACCTAAGCACGTACAGCAGGTACAGGAAGAGAACCACCTTCGTTGGGAC
>JAYQUJ010000126.1:0-6314 GCA_038147895.1 Pseudomonas sp. | reverse complement strand
ACCAGCCGCTTCTACAGCCGCCGACCACAGGCAGCCGGGACCATCCGGCTGTCGCCGGCGGCCAGGGCGGCATGGTCAAAGCGGATGTGCGACAGGTCAGCGAAGCGATCTTCGTCCGGCTCGGCGTCCAGCTTCTCGATCAGCGGGTGCTGCGGGTTGATCTCAAAGATCGGCTTGGAGTCCGGCACCTTCTGCCCGCTGGCTTCGAGGATCTGGCGCATCTGCAGGCCCAGGTCCTGTTCGCCGATGGCGAGGATCGCCGGAGAGTCGGTCAGACGATGCGACACGCGCACCTCGGCGACCTGCTCGCCCAGCGCGCCCTTGAGGCGCTCGACCAGCCCTTCCTTGGCCTTGGCCACTTCTTCCTGGGCCTTCTTGTCCTCTTCCGAGTCCAGCTTGCCCAGATCCAGGTCGCCACGCGCCACGTCGACCAGCTGCTTGCCGTCGAACTCGGTCAGGTAGCTCATCAGCCACTCGTCGATGCGATCGGTCAGCAGCAGCACCTCGATGCCCTTCTTGCGGAAGACTTCCAGGTGCGGGCTGTTCTTGATCTGTGCAAAGGTCTCGCCGGTGAGGAAGTAGATCTTGTCCTGACCTTCCTTGACGCGGCCGATGTAGTCGGCCAGGGCAACGCTCTGCTCGCCGGACTCGTCATGGGTGGAGGCAAAACGCAGCAGGCCGGCGATTTTTTCCTTGTTGGCGAAGTCTTCCGCCGGGCCTTCCTTGAGTACCTGGCCGAAGGCCTTCCAGAAGGTCTTGTATTCCTCCGGCTTGTCCTTGGCCAGCTTCTCCAGCATGTCCAGCACGCGCTTGGTCAGCGCCGATTTCATCGAGTCGATCACCGGGCCGGACTGCAGGATTTCGCGCGAGACGTTCAGCGACAGGTCGTTGGAGTCGACCACGCCCTTGATGAAGCGCAGGTACAGCGGCAGGAACTGGTCGGCCTGATCCATGATGAACACGCGCTGCACGTAGAGCTTGAGGCCCTTGGGCGCTTCGCGGTGGTACAGGTCGAACGGCGCACGGCCCGGCACGTAGAGCAGCGAGGTGTACTCCAGCTTGCCCTCGACCTTGTTGTGGCTCCAGCTCAGCGGGTTCTCGAAGTCGTGGCCGACGTGCTTGTAGAACTCCTGGTACTCCTCGTCCTTGACCTCGGTGCGCGGGCGAGTCCACAGCGCGCTGGCGCGGTTGACGGTTTCCCACTCGACTTCGGCCGGCTGCTCTTCGCCGTGCTGCTCCTTCGGCAGTTCGATCGGTAGGGCGATATGGTCGGAGTACTTCTTGACGATGTTGCGCAGGCGCCAGCCGTCGGCGAACTCGTCTTCGCCGCTCTTCAGGTGCAGGACGATGCGGGTGCCGCGCTCGGCTTTCTCGATGTTGGCGACTTCGAAGTCGCCCTCGCCCTTCGACGACCAGTGCACGCCTTCACTGGCGCCCGCGCCGGCACGGCGGGTAAACACGTCGACCTTGTCGGCCACGATGAAGGCCGAGTAGAAGCCCACGCCGAACTGACCGATCAGGTGCGAATCCTTCTTCTGGTCGCCGGACAGGTTCTTGAGGAAGTCGGCGGTGCCGGACTTGGCGATGGTGCCGAGGTGGGCGATCACTTCCTCGCGGCTCATACCAATGCCGTTGTCTTCGAGGGTGACGGTCTTGGCGTCCTTGTCGAAGCTCAGGCGGATCTTCAGCTCGGCGCCGCCTTCAAGCAGCTCCGGCTTGGCCAGCGCCTCGAAACGCAGCTTGTCGGCAGCATCCGAAGCGTTGGAAATCAGCTCACGGAGGAAGATTTCCTTGTTCGAATACAGCGAATGGATCATGAGGTGAAGCAGTTGCTTCACTTCGGTCTGGAAGCCCAGGGTTTCTTTTTGAGTTTCCACACTCATGGTCATCAAACTCCACATGCAGGACAGGCCGCAATCGCGGCGGATGTTCTGCATGTGGGGACTTCCAGAAATATTTCAAGAGCTTGGGGGCAATCCGCTCGACCACCGCGATTCCCAAAACAGCCGGATCAAGGCTCCAGCAGCTCGATACTAGAAATTTCTTCAGGCTTGAAGCTGAAGCTGGCCTGGCCATCCCCGGCACCCATCTGCTGCGCCAGGCGGATGCTGTCGTCGCTGTCGATACCTACGAAACGCCCTTCGACAGAACTGCCACTGACACGCGTGACCCGCATCAACAGGTTGCGGTACTGCCCAGGATTGCGTTGCAGCCGGGGCAAGGAAAAACGTACACGCCGATCCAGGCTCGGACGAACCACTTCCACAGTCTTGCTGACAGCCTCCCTGGGCTGTGCAGCCGCCGGTGGAAAGGCGCCAGCGGTGGAGGTCGAAAGCGCCGGGTAACGATCACCCTCAACCCGCCAGCCGAGCTCTTCCTTCTCCAGCACCAATGCAAGCTGTTGCGGCTCGCCATTGATCCGTGCCTCGACATCCAGCGGCACCCGCCTGGCCGGGAAAGCGATTTCCGGCAGCTCAGCCAATTGCACCAGACGCGTGGAGAAGCGGCGCTGCAGATAGTCATCGACGACATGGGTCAGCGTCTCACGCGAGTCGAAGCGCGTATCGACCCGGCCATCGCGGTAACGTAAACGATCAGAGAACAGCTCCAGGCGCCCGCTCAGGCTGGTTTTGAACGAGGGAGGCAGCACCAGGTGGAAATCGCCTTGCAGTTTGTTAGGCGGCAGAGGCTGCAAAGCCAGGTGCAGGGTGTAGCCTTTGCCGAGCCGACGCGCCTCGGGCAGATCCTGCTCCGGCAGCAGCCAGTTGATCTCCACTTCCGGCAGGACGCCGCCGTCTGCCGGCAGCACATCCAGCTGCACTGCACCTGAAGCCCCTTGCGGCAGACGAATCTTCACCTCGCGCCGGGCAAAGAAATCCTCCCCTTCACGCAGGGTCAGCACGTTATCGATCAATTCGGCGTACTGGGGCGAGAACGGTTGGCCATTCAGCTCACCGTGCAGGCGGATATTCAGCTCTGCGGGCGGCTTAGGCGCCTCTTTGAGCCAGCGCAGACTGAGAATGGCCTCCAGTCGTGCCGCATCCTGGCTGGCCAGTATCACCAGCCCCACCACCAGCGGGATGCAGCCCAGCGCCGACACCACCAGAGCCTTGCGTGCCTTGCGCCAGTGACGCAGCACATAAACCAGGGTAATAGGGGGAATCAAACTGCCCCAGCCCCACAACAGGCTGGTGGAAAAGGCCAGCATCACCAGCCAGACCAACCCGGCCAAAATCAACAGCAGGCCGCCGAGGATCAACAACGCATCCATTCAAGGTTCCTTGATTATTTTTCGAGCCGCCTGCGCTCAGGGTTCGTCGACCTTGAAGTGGGCACGCGCGGTGGCAATTGGCTCCGTCTGGCTGGTCTGCCAGGCCGTGATGGCCACATTGGCCACGCGCCGCCCCTGACGCCAAACCTGGCACTGGGCATAGGTGTCACGATAATGGCCGGCACGCAGGTAATCTATCGAGAAGTCGATGATTTTCGGCAAATGTGGAATGCCCATGAACATCAGCAGATGCAGCATGGCGGCATGCTCCATGAAACCGGCAATCACTCCTCCATGCAGCGCAGGCAAAATCGGATTGCCGATGTTCTCCTGGCTCGCAGGCAAGCGAAATACCATGTCATCGCCGAGACGCAGGCACTCGATGCCAATCAGCTTTGCATAAGGGATCAAACTGATCAGCGCGTCGTAATCGTCTTTTTCATGGGCTTCGCGCACCAGGCTGTTGAGATTGAGCGCAGTCATCAGACACCTCCCTGGATATTGCTTTTCAGCTCTTTGCCACCCTGCGCACCTTTGCCCATACGCATGAAAGCCCCCACCACATGGGCGATAGGCTCGGTCGGGTCGTCCTGATAGGCATAGCCACGGGTGAAGATCACGTTCTCGGTCACCCGAAAGCACTCGGCGAAGCCGTATACATCCTTGTGCGGCTCGGCCGGACGCATGTAGTCGATGCGCAGATCCAGGGTCGGACAGATCTCGAACTCCGGCAGCACACAGACCGTGGAAATGCCACAGGTGGTATCCATCAAGGTTGTAATGGCACCGCCGTGAATCACACCGGTTTCCGGATTACCGATAATCTGCGAGCTGTAGGGCAGGCACAGAGTCAAACCCTGCGGAGTCGCCTCCTGCACACTCAGCCCTAGTACCTGGCAGTGCCGCAATGCCGCAAGAAAGCGCTGCGCGCGCTCTAGAACAGTGTTCTCGCTCATTAAGACCACCCAAAACAACGGGACAAAAAGGCGCGCATCATACCCGCCCACCAGACCAGCCAGACAGAGCCGACTGCATAGCACACCAGCCACCTGACCAAAATCAGCGGAACTTTGGCCAGAGCAGCGCCCTCTTATCTCCTGTCTTGAGGATAGCCCTCGACGGTACCGCAACCGAAAGGAGAATCGACCATGCGCAAGCCCTTTACTTATGCCGCGCTGCTGGCCGCCATGCTGACACTGGCCGCGTGCGAGGAAACCCCGGAAGACAAAATGGAGTCGGCCAAAGAAAGCGCATCCGAAGCTATGGAGTCACTGGGCGACGCTGCCCGCGACACTGGCGATGCGCTCGAACAGAAAACCAATGAAGCCTTGGGCCGCGAGCCGACCACGGGTGAGAAAATCGAAGATGCCGCCGAAGATGCAGCTGACGCGATGGAAGATGCTGGCGACGAAGTCAAAGACGCCGTCGACGGCCAGTAATATCAGCCAGGGTCCGCAACAGCGGGCCCTGTGCCTTATCAGGCCAACACCGGGCTCAGCAGCAGTAACAAGCTGCAAGCCAGACCTACCACCCATACCAGGCTGCGTTGCCAGGCCAGATCGGCCCAGTACAGCCCAAGATACAGCACCCGCGAAACCACGAAGAGCACAGCCAGAATGTCGATCAGGCTGCCCTGGGTATTCGTCGCATGCGCCACCAGCACCCCCGCCGCAAACAGCGAAAACGCCTCGAAACTATTCTGATGCGCCGCCAGAGCACGCGCACCGAAGCCAGTCAGGCGCGCCTGCTGAGCACGAGGATGGTGATTGTCGTAACGCCCACCGCCCTCTTCGGCCATCGCCTTGGCCACTGGCGCCTTGGCTAGAAAAATCAGCACTGCACTGAAAAACAGGCACCACAGCGGCAAAGTCATTCACTCTTCTCCTTCGCCGGCTCAGCGGCAGTTTGCGAATACACCATCACCTTGAGTACATCGGAATGGAACTCGCGGTGATACAGCACAAGCACCACTCCCGCCGTCAGCAACATGAAAAACCAGGGATTGATGAACCAGCCCAGAGTCGCCAGCCCGAAATAATAGGCTCGCAGCCCCAGGTTAAACTGATTGGCCGCCATCGATACCACACGCGCCGCCCGAGTGGCGAAAGCCTTACGCTCCAGCTCGGAAACATCGCGCTCACCAATCAGCGGTGCAGACCCAACCAGCACCGCAGCAAAGTTGTATTGGCGCATGCACCAGCTGAACGTGAAGAAGGCGTAGACGAACACCATTGCCAGGCAGATCAGCTTCAACTCGGACAGCTCACGACTGGCCGCCTGCACTAGCGGCAAATCCTGCAGCAGAGATACTGCCCGATCCGATGAGCCCAGCACGGTCAACACGCCGGCGAGGATGATCAAGGTACTGGAAGCGAAGAATGAAGCATTGCGCTCGAGATTGCCGATCACACTGGCATCGGCGATACGGTTATCACGCAGCAACAGGCGGCGCATCCAGTCTTCACGATAAAGATGCATCACACTGGCCAGGCACGCCGTATCACGAGCCTTCCAGGTGGCGTAACGGGTATATCCCAACCAACAGATCACAAACCACACCACTGCAGCCAGATGCAGCAGATAAGCCTTGTCGATGGGCATAGGCACTCCTTGTATCGATCGGCCGATTATAGCCAGAGCGAATACAAGGCTGAGAGAGGGAGGATGAAGCAGATGGTGCCCGAAGCCGGACTCGAACCGGCACGCTATTGCTAGCGAGAGATTTTAAGTCTCCTGCGTCTACCGATTTCGCCATTCGGGCGGTAGCGCTGTGCTGAGGGGCTGGACTATATACGCCACTCCAAGCCCCGGCAAGTTATTGCCGTTTTTCCTACGGAAATAAAAAAGCCCTGTAAATCATAAATTTACAGGGCTTTCTATTGGAGGCTGAGGTCGGAATCGAACCGGCGTTCACGGATTTGCAATCCGGTGCATAACCACTCTGCAACTCAGCCTTAAACCAAACGAGCCGCCTTGGCGACTCGTGTAAAACTGGAGCGGGAAACGAGACTCGAACTCGCGACCCCGACCTTGGCAAGGTCGT
>JAYQUJ010000125.1:0-6519 GCA_038147895.1 Pseudomonas sp. | reverse complement strand
GTCTGTCAGTGCTTGCGGGAAGTGAGCCAGCGGCTAATGAAATTGCGCGATTTAGTGGCGATTTGCGCGGAATCGGCCGGACTGTGGGCCAGCGCGATGCAGGAGATATTGTCTCTGCCGCCTTGCTGATTGGCTAGCCCCACCAGTTGCTCGACCAGCTCATCAAGGGTGGCCGCATTGGCACAGACCGCCTGGATCTGTTCATCGTTCAATTCGCCGGTCAGACCGTCACTGCACAGCAGCAGCAACTCACCAGACTGCAGGCTGCCACGCACCCGTCCGACCTCTAGCTCTTGCTCACCCAGCCCCAGGCACTGGGTGACGATATTGCGCCGAGGGTGCTGACGCGCCTGCTCGGCACTCAGCTCGCCGGCATCGACCATCGCCTGTACCCAGCTATGGTCACGGGTCAACCGCACTATGCCTTCCAGACTCACACGGTAGGCCCGGCTGTCGCCGACCCAGGCCACCTCGAACTCGCTATCTACAAACTGCACTGCCACCACCGTACTGCCCATGGCGCGTCCATCTGCGCGCCTGCTGGCCGCCAACACCTGGCGATGTGCACTGAGAATTGCCTGATCCAGCGCCATGCCGGTCGCGACCTCGCGCCCCAGAGTCTCGATAACCAGAGCACTGGCCACCTCGCCACACTGGTGCCCGCCCATACCATCGGCTACAGCCCATAAGCCCAGCTGGGGCTGGCAGAGCACGGCATCTTCGTTGTGCCCACGCACCTGACCGGCGACGCTCTGCACTGAATAACCGAGGGACTGCTGAGTGAGCGACAGGCTCATGGGACGAACGACCTCCTGACTACATGAGCGCATGATGCGGCGCCAGCTCGCGCCTGTCAGCCCGGGCCGGCGGAACTGTTAAGCAGTCGGCGCTTGCCATGCAGGCTGAAAGCCCATCGCCAGCACGACGCCGGGTATGATGCCGCGCTTTTTCCGGGATGCCGTATCCATGCCCCTGCGCTGTGCCCTGCTCTTGCTGCTCTGCTTCACCCTGCCCGCCCTCGCCTCTGCACCACGCACCTTCAGCGAAGCCAAGAAGATCGCCTGGCGGCTCTATGCCCAGCAGTCGATCGAGTTCTACTGCGGCTGCCGCTACCAGGGTAATCGAGTGGATCTGCAGAGCTGCGGCTACCAGCCTCGCAAGAATGTCCAGCGTGCTGCACGCATCGAATGGGAACACGTGGTGCCAGCCTGGGTCATCGGCCACCAGCGCCGCTGCTGGCAGCAGGGTGGCAGGCAGAACTGCACTCGCAACGACGAAGCCTTCCGCCGGGCCGAAGCCGACTTGTTCAACCTGGTACCGGCCATTGGCGAGGTCAATGGCGATCGCAGCAACTACGCCTTCGCCTGGTTGCCGCAAAAGCCCCACCAGTACGGTGCCTGCCCGATGGTGGTGGATTTCAAGGCACGCAAGGCCATGCCGCGGGCACGGATACGCGGCATGATTGCCCGCACCTACTTCTACATGAGCCAGCGCTACGGGCTGCGCCTGTCGAAGCAGGAGCGTAAGCTGTTCGAAGCCTGGAACCGCTCGTACCCACCCCAGCCCTGGGAGCATCAGCGCAATCGGCGCATCGCCTGCGTCATGGGTTGGAGCAACACCTTCGTCGGCAAAGTCGACCTGAGCCAATGCCGCTAGCGCCTGCTGTTTTACCCCGACATCACGTAGACCGCCTGCCAGAAAAAGCAGAAACCATTAGGTAAAAACCGGCTTTACCTGTAGGGTGAGCGCACTGTGTTGCATGTGTCACCGCAAATCGACCGGTTTAGATCTCGGTCAGACCCACTTCGGTTTCTTTACTCTTTGCACTCAGTCATGGCCTGGGCTGTTCCAGCGCTGTGTTCACTTTGTTCAAGGAGATATTCCATGTCCGTACGTCAAACTGGCACCGTCAAGTGGTTCAACGACGAGAAAGGCTTCGGCTTCATCACCCCGGAAAGCGGTGCTGACCTGTTCGTTCACTACCGCTCCATCCAGAGCACCGGTTTCAAGAGCCTGCAGGAAGGCCAGAAGGTTTCCTTCATCGCCGTCCAGGGCCAGAAAGGCATGCAAGCCGACGAAGTTCAGGCTATCTGACCTTCCCGGCTCCAAGAGAACCGGCCCACGGGCCGGTTTTTTTATCTCTGAATTCTCCCAACGAGGTAACCCATGAGAGCCAAGAAAGCCACTCCGCAAGCCAAGCCTGCCCCGGCCGTGGAAACCCGCGAGTCTCTGGAGGCACAGGTTGCCGCCTTTCTCAAATCCGGCGGAGAAATTGAGCAGGTAGCCAAAGGCGTCAGCGGCCAGTCCTGGTCCGCACCCTCGCGCCACATCAGCCTGGGCAAGAAATAAGCTAGCGCGCCGCGCGGCGGAAATACTGGCACTTTGCCAAGCCTTTCCTTGCCGCGCCCGGTAAAGCCCTGCATGCTTGCGCTCATAAGAACTATGAGCCCGTGCGGATGTTCAAGCGACTACGCAACGACTTTCAGCTATCCATCATCGCCCTGATGGGCGTTATCGGCGTGCTTGGCATCAGCCCCTACGCCGCTTACCGACTACTGCACGGCAACTACCTGGTCGGCATCGCCGACAGCATCATCGTGTTTTCCACCATTGCCGCCGTGATCTACGCCTGGCGCACCGGCGATACGGAGAAACCCGGCCTGTATCTCTGTGCAGTGTTTTCCGTGGGCGCGACCCTGATCGCCATCAACCTCGGGGTCAACGGTCTGTTCTGGATCTACCCACTGATCCTCTTCAACTTCTTCATGGTCTCCCCGGGTAAGGCGATAGCCGCCAGCCTATTGGTGCTGGCCGGCCTGGTCGGCCACTCGCTCTGGGTACCGGGTAGCGTGTTCGACAGCCACTATCAGATGGTGTCATTCCTGGTGACCAGCGCCATGGCCGGCGTACTGACCTTCATCTTCGCCTACCGCACCCGCACACAACGCGATCAACTGCAGGTGCTGGCCATTCATGACCCGCTAACCGGCGCACGCAATCGCCGAGCCATGAACGAAGAACTGAAAATCGCCGTCTCCAGCCAGCGCCGCCATGGACGGCAGCATGGAGTCCTGGCGCTGGACCTGGATCACTTCAAGCAGATCAACGACCAGCACGGCCACCATGCCGGTGATCTGGTGCTGGTCGAATTCGTCGAGCTGATCAAAGCCAACTCACGCAAAGAGGATCGCCTGTTCCGCTTCGGCGGCGAGGAATTCCTCCTGCTGCTGCCGGATACCAATCCGCAAGGGCTAATAGCCGCCGCCGAACATCTGCTGGAGTGTGTTCGCAGCCATTTGCGCGGGCCCGGTGGCGCAGTCACCGTCTCCATCGGCGGCGCCATGTTGCGCCGCGAAGAGACCTGGAGCCATTGGCTGCAACGCGCCGACCAATGCCTGTATCAGGCCAAGAGCAAAGGCCGCAACCGCTGCATCATCGACAGCACCCAGGAAGCCCTGAGCACTGTAGCTGCCGGCAAATAGCTGCGGGTCAGCGCTGCGCCGCGGCCTGGATGATCAGTTGCTTCATTTCCGCCACTGCGCCCTTGAAGCCGACGAACAAAGCATGGGCGACGATGGCGTGGCCGATATTCAGCTCGTTCACACCAGCAATCGCGGCGACCGGCTCGACGTTGTGATAGTGCAGGCCGTGGCCGGCATTGACGATCAAACCCTGGGCCAGACCGCAGGCCACTCCGTCGCGGATACGTGACAGCTCACGGGCAGCCTCCTCAGGCGTGTGTGCGTCGGCATAGCGGCCGGTATGCAGCTCGATGGCAGGCGCCCCAACGCGCCGGGCTGCCTCGATTTGTCGCTCCTCGGCATCAATGAATAGCGAAACCTCACAACCCAGTTTGGCCAGCCGCTGCACGGCGGCCTTGATCCGCTCCTCCTGCCCCGCCACGTCCAGGCCGCCTTCTGTGGTCAGCTCCTGACGAGTTTCCGGCACCAGGCAGATATGCTCGGGACGAATCTGCTCGGCGAAGTCGAGCATGAACTCGGTGACCCCCATCTCGAAGTTCATCCGCGTCTGCAGCACCTCCTTGAGCAGGCGCACATCGCGCTCCTGGATATGCCGGCGGTCTTCGCGCAGATGCACGGTGATGCCGTCAGCACCAGCTTCCTCGGCATCCAGCGCGGCTTTGACCGGGTCCGGATAGCGAGTGCCGCGAGCCTGGCGCAAGGTTGCAACGTGGTCGATGTTGACACCGAGCAGAATACGAGTGGCTTCAGTCACGGGCAGGTTCCTTGAGAGTCATGAAAAGTTCGCGGCTGACCAGTGGCCGGCCGCCTAGATGAGGGGCCAGAGCCTGGCGCATCAGGCGCTTGGCCGCGGCCAGAGCCCCCGGGGAAGACCAGTCGGCCTCGGCCATTGCCAGCAGGTCGGCGCCCTGAAAAAGGCCGGGCTGTAATTGCGCCACCGGCTCCAGGCCAGCATCCGGCTGCAGACGATAGAGTCCGTCAGCAGCTATCGGCCGGCCTGCGATATCGAAATCAAGGGCGAAACCATAGCCCAGCTCGTCCAATAGACGCCACTCGAAAGCACGCAACAACGGTTCCAGCGGCGGATTGGCCGCCAGTGCCTGCAACGTCAGACCGTAGTGCTCGAACAACGCGGGATGCGGGTCCTCCGCTGGCAACAGACGCAACAGCAGCTCATTGAGATACATGGCGCTGTACAGAACCTGCCCCTGCAGCCAGTGAGAGATACCGTCAGGCTCAAGCCGCCCGACATTGCGCAACTCGCCACGCCCCCGCAACTCCAGCTCTAGCGGCGCAAAGGGGCGCGCCAGGCTGCCTGCCTTGCCTCGCGCATTGCGCAATACAGCGCGCAGACGCCCTTGCGGAGTAAGAAAATCGACCAGCGCGCTGGTTTCCTTGTAGGGCCGACTGTGCAGGACGAAGGCCGGAAGCGAGCCAGAGAGCATGGATCAGAAGTCGGTGTAGCCCAGCGAGCGCAGGGCGCGCTCGTCGTCGGACCAACCACCTTTCACCTTGACCCAGAGGTTGAGCATGATCTTGGAGTCGAACAGCACTTCCATGTCCTTGCGCGCCTCCTGGCCAATGCGCTTGATCCGCTCGCCCTTGTCACCAATGATGATTTTCTTTTGCCCGTCACGCTCCACCAGGATCAGACCATGGATATGCAGGACATGCCCCTCCTGCTTGAATTCCTCGATTTCCACGGTGATCTGGTAGGGCAGCTCGGCACCGAGCTGACGCATGATCTTTTCGCGAATCAGCTCGGCAGCCAAGAAGCGGCTGGAGCGATCGGTAATCTGGTCTTCCGGGTAGAAGTGCTCCGACTCAGGCAGCTTTTCCGCCACCAGACGCTCCAGTGTGTCGAGATTCTGTCCGTGCAACGCCGAGATCGGCACCACTTCGGCCTGCGGCAACTGACCGGCCAGCCACTCCAGATGCGGCAGTAACTCACTTTTGTCTTCCAGACGATCAGCCTTGTTCACCGCCAGCAGGATTGGGCACTGCACGTGCTGAACTTTCTCCAGCACCATTTGATCCTCGTCGGTCCAGCGGGTGCGATCGACCACGAACACCACTACATCGACATCCTTCAGCGCAGTGGATGCACTGCGGTTCATGTAGCGATTGAGCGCCTTGTCGTTGTGCTTGTGCAGGCCGGGAGTATCGACATAAACAGCCTGCACCTCACCTTCGGTCTTGATGCCGAGCATATTGTGGCGAGTAGTCTGCGGTTTGCGCGAAGTGATCGCCAGCTTCTGCCCGAGGATATGGTTGAGCAGCGTCGACTTGCCCACATTGGGCCGGCCGACGATGGCGACATAGCCACAGCGAGTTGGTGTATCAGTCATGGCTGTTCTCCACGCCCAGGGCCACCAGCGCGGCAGCAGCGGCTACTTGTTCGGCGATACGGCGACTGGCGCCCTGCCCTTGGGTCTTGTCGGTAAGCAGCGCGACTTCACACTGCACGAAGAAGGTACGGCAATGCGGCTCGCCCTGAATATCCACCACCTCGTAGCGCGGCAACTCGGCGCCACGCGACTGCAGGAACTCCTGCAGGCGAGTCTTGGGATCCTTGTTGGTATCCACCAGTGTCAGACCATCCAGCTCGCCAGCCAGCCAGGCCAGTACCCGATCACGGGCCACATCCATGCCAGCATCCAGGTAGATGGCCCCAATCAGGGCCTCAAGCGCATCGGCCAGAATCGACTCCCGACGAAACCCGCCACTCTTGAGCTCTCCCGAACCCAGGCGCAGGTACTCGCCCAGATCGAAGCCACGCGCCAGTATGGCCAAGGTTTCGCCCTTGACCAGACGCGCACGCAGCCTCGACAGCTGCCCCTCACGCGCCTGAGGGAAACGCTCAAACAGCGCCTCGCCCGCTACGAAATTAAGAATGGCATCACCGAGAAACTCCAGGCGCTCGTTATTGCGCCCGGCAAAGCTGCGATGGGTAAGCGCCAGGAGCATCAGCTCCTGGTTTTGAAACGTATAGCCGAGCTGACGCTCCAGGCGGGAAAGGGACTGACTCACTTGGCTC
>JAYQUJ010000124.1:0-6553 GCA_038147895.1 Pseudomonas sp. | reverse complement strand
GCCTTTGGCGCTCTGCGCCGATTGCTTGTTTTGTGCTGCCGGCAGCTCTGTGACGCGGAGCGTCACGGGATGGGTTCCCACGCGGAGCGTGGGAACCAGACACAGGGCTTTCAGGCAGCGTCAAACGCCCCTTCAGGAGGGTGAGTGGAGTCGTTGCGTAGAGGGGTGAACCGCATGGATGCGGCGAAAGGCTTAAAGGGCCAGGGACGGCCCTTGTAAGCCGACCTTCGGAGCGGCGACGGAGCGAACGAACCCGGAGCGAAGCGCAGGGCCGGATGGCGGGGCAAGCGCTTTTGGTTACTTTTGTCGCGACTGACAAAAGTGACCCGCCCAGCAGGGCGGAACTGATGCCGAAATCAACGCGAGAACCAGCAGCGGCACGAAAGCGCGCAAGAGCAAAAGCACCCTCTCCCTAACCCTCTCCCGTAAACGGGAGAGGGAACTAGAGCACCGCGTCGGGCTGGGCTTCGGGGGCAGCGGCCTTGAAGGCATCGAGGGCCAGGCAGCGGTCCTCCATCTCCAGCAGGCGCGGGAAAGCCTCCAGAGAACAGTTGAAGCGCCGCGCGTTATACAGCTGCGGAATCACGCAAGCCTCCAGATACCCCGGACGGTTACCCAGCGACAGGCCGCCACCAACCACCGCCAGCCCCTGCTCCACCGCCGCCAGCCCCTTCTCCACCCAATGCCGATACCAGGCATTCTTCGCTTCGTCCGAGGCGCCCAGCTCGGCGCTGAGGTACTGCAGCACCCGCAGGTTGTTCAGCGGATGAATATCACAGGCGATATGCAGCGCCAGGGCGCGCACCTGGGCGCGCTGGGCCGGGTCGGCCGGCAGCAGCGCCGGCACCGGGAACACCTCGTCGAGGTATTCGAGAATGGCCAGCGACTGGGCGATGCGTACACCGCCGTTGCCTTCGTCCACCAGCAACGGCACCAGCTCCTGCGGGTTGAGTGCCTGGTACTCGACCGCATGTTGCTGGCCACCGTCCTTGACCAGATGCACCGGCACCTGGCGGTAGGCCAGCCCCTTGAGGTTGAGGGCGATGCGCACCCGGTAGGCGGCGCTGGAGCGCCAGTAGGAATAGAGGGTCAGCATCGGTTCACCCATGTAGCCCGGATGTAATCCGGGGACGGCATGAGGATTTCCCGGATTGCATCCGGGCTACTCATACTTTTCCACCGCCTGGTCGATAGCGCCGAAGATGCTCTGGCCGCTGGCGTCGAACATCTCGATACGCACCCGGTCGCCGAACTTGAGGAACGGCGTCTTGGCCTCGCCCTGCTCGATGATCTCCAGCATGCGTTTCTCGGCCAGGCAGGACGAACCCGCGCTGCGGTCGTAGTTGGACACGGTGCCCGAGCCGATGATGGTGCCGGCGCCCAGCGGGCGGGTCTTGGCGGCGTGGGCCACCAGGGTCGGGAAATTGAAGGTCATGTCGGTGCCGGCATCCGGCTGGCCGAACAGTGCGCCGTTGATATGCGAGACTAGCGGGCGATGCACCTTGCCGTCCTTCCAGGTTTCGCCCAGCTCGTCCGGGGTCACCGCCACCGGCGAGAAGCTGGACGACGGCTTGCTCTGGTAGAAGCCGAAGCCCTTGGCCAGCTCGCCGGGGATCAGGTTACGCAGCGACACGTCGTTGACCAGCAGCAGCAGGCGGATATGTTCGCCCGCCTCGGCCGCCGTGGCGCCCATGGGCACGTCGTCGGTGATCACCGCGATCTCCGCCTCCAGGTCGATGCCCCAGGCCTCGTCGGCCAGGCGGATCGGGCTGTGCGGCGGAATAAAGCTGTCCGCGCCACCCTGGTACATCAGCGGGTCGTGCCAGAAGCTTTCCGACATCTCGGCGCCACGCGCCTTACGCACCAGTTCGACGTGGTTGACGTAGGCGCTGCCGTCGGCCCAGTGATAGGCGCGCGGCAGCGGGCTGTGGCAGTCGGCCTGGTCGAAGACGAAGGCGTCCTCGATCAGACCGTCGTTGAGGCGCTGGTACACCGACTCCAGCAACGGGTGCTTGATGCTCCAGTCGTCCAGCGCGGCCTGCAGGGTGGCGGCGATCTGCGGCACCTTGACGGCGCGGGAGAGGTCGCGGGAGACGACGATCAGTTCGCCGTCGCGGCCTTGGTTAAGTGATGCGAGTTTCATCGGTTACCTCGAATTGGTTAGGTCTCCCCTCTCCCCTTGGGGGAGGGGTTGGGGGAGAGGGAGTCCCAGACTGCACCGAGCCGCCTGCCGATCCCTCACCCCAGCCCTCTCCCGGAGGGAGAGGGGGTTGTTTTGCGTCAGCCTTGTTTCCCCGGCGCACGCCAGGAGTTCACGTATTCGGGCACGTCCACGGCGGCGGCGGCCTCGGCCACCTCCAGGGCGCGGCGGGTGTCGATCATCACCGCCACTTCCTCGGCGAAGGTGGCCGGGTCTTCCTGGGCCTTCTTCAGCGCCTTGGGGTGCGGGCCGTGGGGAAAGCCGCAGGGGTGCAGCGTGACCATCCCGGCCTCGATGTTGTCGCGGCTGAAGAAGTTGCCGCGGTGGTAGAACAGCACCTCGTCGTAGTCGTCGTTGTTGTGGAAGAACGGCACCTTGAGCGCACCGGGGTCGGACTCGACCGGACGCGGGGTGAAGGTGCAAACCACGAAGCCATTGGCGACGAAGGTGGTGTGCGCCGAGGGCGGCAGGTGGTAGCGGTGGCTCATCAGCGGACGGATATCGCGCCAGTTGAGGCGCACCACGGTGTTGTCGCCATGCCAGCCCACCGCATCCAGCGGGTTGAACGGATAGGTCACGGTGCTGATCTGGTTGCGTCGCTTGATCCTGATCTGCCAGGTCTGCTCGTCCTGCTGGGCCTTGAACGCATCATCGATGCGCGGATGGTCGAGCACCGCCGGATCGAAGATCGCCTGCGGGCCGAGCAGGCCCTTGTCCGGGAGCTGGTAGGCGCCGTCGGTGTTTTCGATCAGCAGAAAGTGGCTGGGCGCCGTCGGCTCGATGCGCCAGGCGGTGCCACGCGGGATCACCAGGTAGTCGCCGTCGCGGTATTCCAGGTGGCCGAAGTCGCAGTAGAAGTGCCCGGCGCCGTCATGCACGAACAGCAGTTCGTCGCCGTCGGCGTTGCGCGCCAGGTGGCGCATGGCCCCAACGGTCTTCCACACGCGCAGCTTCACGTCGGCGTTGTGCAGGCACAGCGGCGCCTCCAGCGGGCAGTCACGCTCGCTGGAAATCTTGTTGAAGTTGAAGGCGTGCGGGCGCAGCGGGCCTTCCCAGTCGATCCAGCCGGTCGGCGGGTGCTTGTGGTGCAGGTGCGCGGTGGGTCCGAAGAAGCCCTCGCGGCCCATCTCCCGCTCGTAGGTGCCTTCGGGGAAGTCGCAGTGCGCCTGGCGCGAGTGCTCGCCCTCGCGCAGGGGGAAGCGGATCCATTGGCGGCTCATCGCGGAGCTCCTGTCATGTGTCGAGTTTCGCAGCGAGCGCAGGCCTGGCTAGGCGCCGCTTCGCGAAGGTGCGCAGTTGACATGCCGGTCAATGAGCAACCTGAGCGGAGCGGCAACACCGCCAGGGCAAGCGCAGTAGAAAATCGGCACATGACTACTCCTCGGAGATCACGCCACGACGCAACTGGTCTTCCTCGATGGATTCGAACAGCGCCTTGAAGTTGCCTTCGCCGAAGCCCTGGTTGCCCTTGCGCTGGATGATCTCGAAGAAGATCGGGCCAATCACCGTGTTGGTGAAGATCTGCAGCAGAATGCCGTCATCGCCCGGCGCTCCATCGATCAGGATGTTCAGATCGCGCAGGGTGGCGGTGGGTTCGCCGTGGCCGGCCACGCGGCTGTCGACCTTTTCATAGTAGGTGTCCGGGGTGGTCATGAAGTCCACGCCATTGGCGCGCAGCTGGCGCACGGTGGCGTAGATGTCCTCGGTGCTCAGGGCGATGTGCTGGATGCCTTCGCCGTGGTACTCGCGAATGAATTCCTCGATCTGCGACTTGTCGTCGGCCGACTCGTTGATCGGGATGCGGATCTTGCCGCAGGGCGCGGTCATGGCGCGGGAGAACAGGCCGGTGAGCTTGCCCTCGATGTCGAAATAGCGGATCTCGCGGAAGTTGGCGATGCGCTCGTAGAAGCCGGACCAGACGTCCATCTGCCCACGCATGACGTTGTGGGTCAGGTGGTCGATGCACTGCAGGCCGACGGCGTTGTCATTGGGGCTGGCGCCTTCGATGTACTCGAAGTCGACGTCGTAGATGGTCTTGTCGCCGTAGCGGTCGACGAGGTACAGCAAGGAGCCGCCGATGCCCTCGACGCAGGGAATGTTCAGCTCGCCGAAGTTGGCGTGGCTGCCGACCAGGGTGGCACCCTGCTGTTCGACATAGGCGGCGGCCTGGGCCGCGTTCTTCACCCGGAAGGCCATGGCGCAGGCGCTGGGGCCGTGCTTCTCGCCGAAGGCACGCACATGTCCGGTGGGGCTGCCGTTGAGGACGATGTTGATGTCGTTCTGCTGGAACAGCCACACCTCTTTCGAGCGGTGCTTGGCCGTTTCGGTGAAGCCCATGGCGGTGAACAGCTGACGCAGCTGCTCGATGCCCTCGGCAGTGGGTGCGGTGAATTCGACGAACTCGAAACCGTCAGTTCCGATGGGGTTGTGCTGATCGATCTTGGCCACGGCGTTCATCCGGCCTCCTTGATTGTTGTTGTGGGGCAGTCGCCCGCCCTGTGAGCGGTGCGCTGGATTGCCTTCATCACAACGCCTGGCCGGCGGACGCACAAGGCGGCACAACAGCCTCAAGGCAGGCTCCAACGGCAGAGCCCGGCAACTAATCCTTACACCCCGCCCAAGCAGGCTTCGTCGCCAGCCGATGCGTAAGATTTTCTTGCCAGCATGGTTCAAATGGCTGCCAGCAGTGCTTCGGGCGCTGCTCGGTCAGAGGCGGCAAGCGCATCTGCGCTGGGCAGCCCAGGCATCTGATACGGTTTTTATCGATAAACCTGAGTCTGTTATGCAAACAGCCGGGCGGGCACAGTGCGCGCAGCCTGATTAGAAGCCCACGAGGCCCACCATGAGTGAGCGTATTCCCGCGCAAGTCATCGAGACCATCGACCCGCGCCAGCCGATCCGCCTGACCCCGGCGCAGAGCGGCGAGCCCATCCACACCCGCAGTTTCAGCGGTCGTTTCCGCAACCTGCGCCTGTATGGCGCGGGCCTGCTGATGCTGATCTTCTTCGGCACCGCCTGGCTGGACTGGGACGGCCGCCAGGCCGTGCTGTGGAACCTGGCCGAGCACCGTTACTACATCTTCGGCGCCACCTTTTGGCCGCAGGACTTCATCCTGCTCTCGGCGCTGCTGATCATCTGCGCCTTCGGCCTGTTCACCATCACCGTGTTCGCCGGTCGCGTCTGGTGCGGCTACAGCTGCCCGCAGAGCGTGTGGACCTGGCTGTTCATGTGGGTCGAGAAGTTCACCGAAGGCGAGCGCAACCAGCGCATCAAGCTGGATGCCGCGCCCTGGGGGCCGGCCAAGCTGCTGCGCCGTAGCGCCAAGCATGGCCTGTGGTTGGCACTGAGCCTGCTCACCGCGCTGACCTTCGTCGGCTACTTCACGCCGATCCGCCCGCTGGCGCTGGAGCTGTTCGGCGGCGAACTGGAAGGCGCGGCGCTGTTCTGGATCCTGTTCTTCACCGCCGCCACCTACCTCAACGCCGGTTGGCTGCGCGAGAAGGTCTGCGTGTACATGTGCCCCTACGCGCGCTTCCAGGGTGTGATGTTCGACCGCGACACCCTGCTGGTCGCCTACGACGCCGCCCGCGGCGAGCACCGCGGCCCGCGCAGGAAGGAGGTCGATCACAAAGCCGAGGGCCTGGGCGACTGCATCGACTGCACCCTGTGCGTCCAGGTCTGCCCCACCGGCATCGACATCCGCGACGGTCTGCAGGTGGACTGCATCGGCTGCGCCGCCTGCATCGACGCCTGCGACAGCATCATGGACAAGATGGGCTACGAGCGCGGCCTGATCCGCTACGGCTCCGAGCGCGAGATGCAGGGCGGCAAGCGCCGCCTGCTGCGGCCACGCCTGGTTGGCTACGCGGCGGCGCTGCTGCTGATGATCGGCGCCTTCGTCTGGGCCCTCGACGCCCGCTCGCTGGTATCGCTCGACGTGGCCAAGGACCGCGGCATGTTCCGCGAGAACCCGGCCGGGCAAATCGAAAACGTCTACCGCCTCAAGCTGATCAACAAGACCCAGCAGCCGCAGCGCTACCGCCTGAGCCTGGTCGACGACCCGCGCTTCGCCATGAGCGCTCACGGCACGCTGCACCTGGCCCCCGGTGAAATCCTCGATGTGCCGGTCAGCGTCAGCCTGGTGCGCGAGCCCCTGGGCCAGAGCCCGGCCGAGCTGAGCTTCGAAGTGATCAACCTGGATCACTCCGAGCAGCGCCAGCAGGCCGGCAGTACCTTTATCGCGCCCGCGGGCCGCTGAGAACCTCTCCACGACCTGCTGCGCGTCGGAAAAACTGCGTTGAAAGCGGCTTCGGAATGCTCATTTACGCTGGGTAAACTCGAATGCGAGCCCAG
>JAYQUJ010000123.1:0-6788 GCA_038147895.1 Pseudomonas sp. | reverse complement strand
CGAGCGCATCGCCCCCTCGAGCCACGCCGCACTGGCTGCGCATACCCAACGGTACAGAAAGCAGGTCTACAAGATCGCCGACAACGTTTATTCGGCGGTGGGCTGGCAGCTGGGCAACGTGGCCATGATCGAGGCACCGGAAGGGCTGATCATCGTCGATACCGGCGAGTCGGTCAGCGAGTCGCGCAAGATCATGGCCGAGTTCCGCAAGATCAGCGACAAGCCGGTCAAGGCGGTGGTCTACACCCATTTCCACCCGGACCACATCAACGGCGTGCAGGCCTTTGTCAACCGCGAGCAGGTGGAGCAGGGCGAGGTGCAGATCTATGCCCACGAGACTCTGCTGGCCAACGTGGTGGCCCAGGGCGCGCTGGTCGGGCCGATCCTCGGCGTACGCTCGGCCTACAGCTTCGGCTCGTTCCTGGAGCCGGCCGACGAGAAGGACATGAACGGCGGCATCGGCCCGATCGTCACGCCCGAGCCGTCGACCTTCATCGCCCCGACCATCACCTTCAAGGACAAGCTGGACACCACCATCGCCGGTCTGCCGGTGCAGTTCCTTCACGCCCCTAGCGAGGCGCCGGACGAAATCGTTCTGTTCCTGCCACAGAACCGCGTGCTGATCAGCGCCGAGGTCGACCAGGGCCCGACCCTGCCGAACATCCACACCCTGCGCGGCACCAAGTTCCGCGACCCTGTGCAGTGGGTGAGTAGTCTGGACAAGCTGCGCGAGTTCCATGCCGACTACATGGTGCCGCTGCACGGCCAGCCGGTGACCGGCGCGGACAAGGTCGAGGAAGTGCTGCGCATGACTCGCGACGGCATCGCCTATATCCATGACCAGACCGTGCGCTGGATGAACAAGGGCCTGACCCCGGACGAGCTGGTGGAGAAGGTCAAGCTGCCGCCGCACCTGGCCGGCTACACCCCCTACCTGCGCGAGTACTACGGCACGGTGAAACACAGCGTGCGGCAGATCTACAACGGCTACCTGGGCTGGTTCCAGGGCGATCCGGTGGATCTCGATCCGACCCCGCCGAAGGAAAAGTCCGCCCGCCTGATCGCCCTGATGGGCGGCCGCGACAAGGTCCTGCTGGCGGCTGGCGAGGCTTATCTGAAAGGCGATTACCAGTGGGCCGCCGAGCTGTCCGGCTACGCCATCCGCGTCGACAACGAAGACAAGCTGGCCCGCGACATCAAGGCCCGCAGCTTCCGCAAGCTCGGCTACGCCAGCATGAACATCAACTGGCGCAACTGGTACCTGATGAGCGCCATGGAGCTGGAGGGCAAGCTCGACGCCGAAAACATCCGCGACCGCGCCGTGGCCCTGCGCGCGGTGCTGTTGTCGCCGGACATGGTGCGCAACTTCACCCCGCAGATCTTCCTGCAGAACTGGATCACCCGCGTCGACCCGGAGAAGGCCGGCGATGTCGAGCTGACCCTGGGCTTCGACTTCCCCGACGTGAACGAACAATGGGCGCTGGAGATACGCCGTGGCGTGGTGCAGTTGCATCAGGGCATTCCTGCAGGCACCACGCTCAAACTGGCCATGGACAAGCGCTTCATGGAGACCCTGCTGACCGGCGAGGGTGGCCTGCTCAAGGGCGCGCTGCTGGGGGATGTGAAGGTCGATGGCAACCTGCTGGACATCAAGACCTTCCTCGCCTGCTTCGATTTCAGCGATGAGCCGTTCGGTCTGACCGTTCGCTAGCCCGCATAGGGCGAGGAGATAGCGATGAAACGTCGTGATCTGTTGCAGCGCGCGGCCAGTCTGTCGGCGGCTGCCATGGCTGCCCCGGTACTGGGCCAGCAAGCCGCGCCAGCGCTGGTGCGTCCGGCCGGGCGCAAGCCGAATATCCTGCTGATCGTCACCGACCAGCAGCGCGCCCATCAGGACCTGCCATCCGCCGTGACCCTGCCCGGGCACGAGCGCCTGCTGCAGGGCGCCGCCAGCTTGGGCAACTTCCACGTCAACACCACGCCCTGCTCGCCGTCGCGCTCGGTGCTGTTCACCGGGCAGCACACGCAGCACACCCTGATCACCGCCAACCTCGGCCTGCCGCCGTTCCGCGAGCTGTCGCCGCAGCTGCCGACTCTCGGCCATATGCTGCGCGAGCAGGGCTACCACACCGCCTACAAGGGCAAGTGGCACCTGTCGCACATCGAGCAGTCGAGCAACCTCACCTACGGCGTGGTCGAGCCGACCCGCGATGCGCTGCTGCCTTACGGTTTCGCCGACTACAACCTGAATGGCGATCCGCATGGCTCGCTGATGACCGGTTTCATCTACGACAAGGTCACCGCCAGCGACTCGGTGGCCTGGCTGCACGAGCACCGCGCCGACGAGCAGCCCTGGTTCCTCGCGGTCAACTTCGTCAACCCGCACGACATCATGTTCTACAGCTCGGGGATCAAGCAGGAGAAATCACGCCTGCGGCGTAACTTCCTCGGGCCGATCTCGCCGGGGCCGAGCACCGGACTGTATGAGAAGCACTGGGACCTGCCGCTGCCGAAAAGCTTCTACGCCGAGGACCTGAGCCGCAAACCCTGGGCCCAGCGCGCCGACGTGGAGCTGTGCAACAACGTCTACGGCCAGCTCGACCCCAAGGACGAACAGGCCTGGCAGGGCCTGCAGAGCTACTACCTGAACTGCGTGCGCGACGTCGACCAGTCCATCGAACAGGTACTGCTGGCGCTGGAGAGCAGCGGCCTGGCCGACGACACCATCGTCATCCTCACCGCCGACCATGGCGAGATGGCCGGCGCCCACCAGCTGCGGCAGAAAGGCCCGCACATGTACAAGGAGAACACCCGGGTCAATTTCATCGTCCGCCACCCGGATGTGCGCCAGGGCTTCAGCAGCGAGGCGCTGGGCTCGACGGTGGATATCGTACCCACGGTGTTGGAGCTGGCCGGGCTGGACGCAGTGGCCCAGGCCGAACGTTATCCACAGCTGGCGGGTGTCAGCCTGGCGGCGAGCCTCGGTGGGGCGGACAAGCGCTCCGAGCGTGACCGCCGCGGCCATCTGTACGACTACGGCGTGGTCATGTACCTCGACCCGGAATTCACCGAGGCGGTGATGCGCGACCATGATCAGGTCACCCCCTGGGCGATCATCCAGGAGTCGCTGACGCAGCTGCAGCTCGGCCCGTCGCTGAAGAACCGCGCGCTGTTCCGCGGCATCCACGATGGCCGCTACAAGTTTGCCCGCTACTTCGCCGCCGATGACCATCACATCCCGCCCAGCTTCGACGAGCTGCTGGCGCGCAACGATCTGGAGCTGTACGACACGCTTGCCGACCCGGACGAGCTGCACAACCTGGCCGCGGAGCCGCAGGGTCAGCGCGCCCTGATCGAACGCTTGAACGGCCGGCTCACCGAACTATTGGCCCTGGAGGTTGGCGTCGACGATGGCCGCGAACACCCGGGCCCGACCTTTCTCTACAGCTGACAGGAGCTATCCATGCTGACCTTCGCCAAAGCCGTGCTGGCACTCTTCTGGGTGCTGGCCCTGGTCAATCTTTTCCTGCCCTTTGCCGGCGTTTACATGAGCTGGATCGCGCTGCTGTTGCTGGTGGTGCATGCCGCGGAAATCCTGCTGCTGCACGGCCGCCTGCAGCGCCAGGTGCAGCCCTGGAAGGATCGGCTGCTGGTGTTGCTGTTCGGCGTGCTGCACCTACGCGGTATGCGTGGCGCCTGACCTGCCAGCAAGCGAACTACGAACCAGCGTGACGGCGTGCTAAGTTTCCCTTACTGGCAGTCTGCCTTCACGATCTGGTTTTCGTAGTCCGTTATGAAGAATGACAGCGCTAACTCCCTTTCCGGCGCCCTCGACCTGCTACTGGATGCGGTGTGCATGGTCGATGCTCAGGGTCGCTTCGTATTCGTCAGCGCTGCCAGCGAGCGAGTATTCGGCTATCTGCCGGAGGAGATGATCGGTCGGCGCATGCTCGATTTCGTTGCCCCCGAAGATATCGAGCGTACCCAGGCAACAGCACGTGCGGTGATGGCCGGTGAGGTGCAGCCGCACTTCGAGAATCGTTATGTGCACAAGGCCGGACATCTGGTGCACATCATGTGGTCGGCGCGTTGGTCCGAGGATGACCAGTTGCGCATCGGCGTCGCTCGCGACATCTCCACACGTAAGCGGGCCGAGGCCATGCAGGCCGCTACCTACAGCATCTCCGAGGCGGCCCATGCGGCGCAGGACTTGCTGATGCTGTTTCGGCAGGTGCATCAGATCGTCAGCCAGCTGCTGCCGGCCGCTGGTTTCTGTGTGGCGATGTATGACGCCGCGAGTGATCTGCTGGAGTTCCCCTACCATGTTGATGACCCTGGCGAGCCCAATGCCGAGCCACCTGTGACCCTGTGTCGAAGCTTGGTTACCAAGGGCACTCCACTGCTGGAGGTAGCCGCTGAGTACAGCTGGCTAGGCGTGCCGTTGCTGTCCGAGAGTGGTGTGATTGGCGCGTTGGTGCTGAAGAACCCCGGCAGCGAAGCGTGCTACAGCGAGAGCAACCGCGAGCTGCTGCAGTTCGTCGCCACCCAGGTGGCCACCGCTATCGAGCGTCGCCGCCTGCACGAGCGGTTGCAGCGTATGGCCCGCCATGACGACCTCACCGGTCTGCTCAACCGAGCCTTTCTGCATGACCGCATCGACAGCGCCCTGGCCCGCGCCCGTCGCAACGCTGCCCACTTCAGCCTGGTATTTCTCGACCTGGACAAGTTCAAGCAGGTCAACGATGTCTACGGTCATGGCGTAGGCGATCGCTTGCTGCAGGAAGTTGCCCAGCGCCTGCTGCAGTGCGTACGCGAGGCTGATTCGGTGGCACGTGTTGGCGGCGATGAGTTCGTCCTGCTGCTGGAAAACATCCAGTCTCCCGAGAGCATCGACAGAATCATCAGCAAACTGCGCAAAGAACTGGGCCGTCCTCTGACCATCGACGGCCAAACACTACGTGCCAGCCCCAGCATCGGCATCGCCCACTATCCTGGGGATGGTGAGCAGATAGAGACACTGCTCAAACACGCAGACGCCGAAATGTACCGCGAAAAGCGCGCCCGCCAGTCCACATCGCACAGCCAGTAAAGGCTCTCGGTCTACCGTCGCCAGCCCAAACATCCAGACCAGCGCAAAGGCTGGTCTGGATGTTCGATCTATTTGGTGGGCCCACACGGACTCGAACCGTGGACCAAAGGATTATGAGTTGCCTAGAAACGCTGCAAGCCTAGTGAAATCGTGCTTAGGTTAGCGCAGGTACAGTGAGCTGAAAGCAGCGCCGTAGAGCTAGTTGAGCGTAATTTGACGAAATCTGTAAAAGCTAGGCACTGTACCGCCAGTGTACTGATTTCTGTACCTCCGCTTGGTCAGGCGACATGCGCTTAGCCCTTGTGCATTGCGCACCGCCGTCCTGAACTTAGATGGACACTGGGATCCGGTCGCGTGCCACACAGACATTCTCTTTGACCGCATAGCACTCCACGTAGTGATCGCCCTGGAATGTGGAGTGCTCGGTGATCTGATTATGACCGCTGTCCATCCGGATCTCGCCTCGGATCATGTCTCTCTCAATTGCCTGAGGCCCGACATTTTTCACCTTCCAGTAGATTTTGTACGGCGGCGGCACGTCGATTTCGGCGACCCAGAAAGTTAGCTCTCGTTGCTTCGGAATTCGATAGGCAATGACGCGGGACATGAGGTTGCGAAGTCGATCGCCCTCGTTCTTGACGGAGCAGTCGATGCGTAGGGTGTACTGGATGTCGAGGCTGAACTTTTGGCCGATGAACTGCTCGGCGTTCTTGACCCGGTTTTCGGCAATCGCTTGTTTCTTCTCCTGCTCAATGTACTCAGGGAAATGCTCGCCAAAGACCGTACTCCACCGCTCGTGTGCGACCTCGGCATCGTCCAAGGCTTCCTGCAAGCGTCTCAGCGCCTTCTTTGCCTTGGGGTGGAAGTTACCCGATTTAGTGACGATGGATCCGCTGCCAGGGGCCCTCCATTGCTCCTTGTCCTCATCGATATCCACCAGGTAAGCGAAGAAGTCCCGGGTCATCTCGCTATAAGCCGCATAGGACTTTGCGTCGTAGTCCGTCGTGCTCTTGAGAAATTGGTAGCAGAGAGTGTCGATCAGCATCCCCTTCATCGGTACGCCATGGTCGTTCTTCCAGGCACGAACCATTTTGCACAGACGTTTGAGGTTGTGGTTCTTGTCCTGATTGAGACTGTTGATCTCATCGATCTCGGCGACCGGATTGCAGGTTTTCCAGCTACCTC
The DNA here is from genome assembly GCA_038147895.1 of Pseudomonas sp. Taxonomy (GTDB): domain Bacteria; phylum Pseudomonadota; class Gammaproteobacteria; order Pseudomonadales; family Pseudomonadaceae; genus Aquipseudomonas. The sequence continues at coordinate 514 of JAYQUJ010000123.1, read as the reverse complement.
CGTCATTGGAGTCGGGGTATGTGTAGCTACCATCCTCATGCTCGAAAGCTGGGAGTACCTCGACCACATAGTCCGAGAAATCTACCGATACCACCTGCTGCTGAGCCCGTACCGTGTGGTTGGGAAATCGTTCTTTGAGAGCCAGGCGGATTTCACCTAGCAAGGATGACTGCTTGTTGTTTTCGTACCGCTGAAATCGATCATATACGGACCACGGCAGCACGAAAGCCATGTCCAGATCACTCACGCCGTGCACGGCGGTGTGGCGCCCGTATGACCCAACTTGGCGGCAGTGCAGGGTGTCAGAGTCACTGTCGTAGTATTTCCCGTTGAGCTTCTCGGTGATCTGGCGGTAGCTCTTGGAAATCTCGTCGGCATTCTTGACCGCCAGGTTCTTCCGAAACTGCTCGAAAAGCTCTTTACTCATGAGGGCAGACATCCTTCAGGGCGGATAGCAGTTCCGGGTGCGAAGAGAGCCAAGATCCAGCGGATACGACGATAAAAATCACTAGGG
>JAYQUJ010000122.1:0-6789 GCA_038147895.1 Pseudomonas sp. | reverse complement strand
CCGAAGACACGCTGAGCGCCAGCCAACAAACAAGCCGCCCTCGGGCGGCTATTTTGTTGGGGTCAGAATCGACTGAGCAGCCTGAGTCAGCACCAGCTGCCCCTCCTTGTTGACCGGAATCTGCGAGCCAGGATCACGATCCATACGCACCTGCCCAACCTTACCGTCCAACTGATACTTCACGTCATAGCCGACCACTTTCTCGCTCGTATCCGTGACCGTATTACAACGGGTCTCCGTAGTGGTGTAGGTATCACGCTCCTGCATACCTTCCTGCACCTTGTTACCGGCATAGCCACCACCCACGGCACCTGCAACGGTGGCAATTTTCTTGCCGCTGCCGCCGCCAACCTGGTTACCCAAGAGACCACCCACCACCGCGCCAATGGCAGTACCGGCGATCTGGTGCTGATCCTTGACTGGCGCCTGCCGTGTCACGGCGACATCCTTGCAGACCTCGCGCGGCGTCTTGATGGTCTCCTTGACCGGCTGCACTGCCAGCACTTCTGCATAACTCGGGCCGCTGACCAGGCTGTAAGTGGCGACTGCACCGCCGGCAGTGACACCTACCGCACCCAGCACCGCACCCACGATCATCGACTTGTTCATCTCGCCCTCCTCAGGCTTTTACGAGCGCTTTTCGCCCTTGCTCTCAGCCTTGGAAGCTAAAGCTTGGTGCGAGTTCCACGAAAGGCAAGTCGACGCCGATAAATGGGACAGTCTTCACAGGCCAGAAACGACAAGGCCCGGCATGTGCCGGGCCTTGTGGAACAAAGCGCCTCAGGGACGCTCGTCGACCTCTTCCACCACCGGCGGAATCAGATCATCACGGGTCAGCTTCAGCCAGATCAGCAGAACACTGGCGATATACACCGACGAATAGGTACCGGCCGTGACACCGATGAACAGCGCCAGCGAGAAGCCCCAGAGATTCTCACCACCGAACACCATCAGCGCCACGATAGCCAACAGAGTGGAAACCGAGGTCGCCAAGGTCCGCAGCAGGGTCTGCGTGGTCGAGATATTGATGTTCTCAATCAGCTCAGCCTTGCGCAGCACGCGGAAGTTCTCACGGATACGGTCGAACACCACGATGGTGTCGTTCAACGAGTAACCGATCAGTGCCAGCACCGCAGCCAGCACGGTGAGATCGAAAGGAATCTCGAAGAAGGAAAACACCCCGAGCGTTACGATCACGTCATGAATCAGCGAAACGATGGCGCCGAAGCCGAACTTCCACTGGAAACGGAAAGCCACGTACACCAGGATGCCACCGAGCGCCAATAGCATGCCCAGACCACCCTGGTCACGCAGCTCCTCGCCCACGGCAGGGCCGACGAACTCGACCCGCTTGACGCTGAAAGCATCGCCGCCAACCTTGGCCAGATCGGCCGCCAGCTTGTTGCCCAGCTGTGGGTCATCGCCCTGCAGACGCACCACCACATCGGTGGTAGCACCGAAGTGCTGCACCACAGCACTGCCATAGCCAGCTTCTGCCAGCTGGCTGCGCACTTTGGCCAGATCGGCAGGCTGCTCGTAGGACAGCTCGATCAGCGCACCGCCAGTGAAGTCCAGGCCGAAATTGAGCCCTTTCACCGCAAGACTACCGAGCGAAACAACCGTCAGCAGCACAGTCAGGGCAAACGCGACATGGCGAATGCCCATGAAGTTGATTACACGTTTCATCGCAGCGCGCCCCTTAGATCCACAGCTTCTTGAAGTCACGACCACCGAAGATCAGGTTGACCATGGCACGGGTCACGAAGATAGCGGTGAACATAGAGGTAATGATGCCGAGCGACATGGTCACGGCGAAGCCCTTGACCGGCCCGGTACCCATGGCGAACAGGATGCCACCGACCAGCAGGGTGGTCAGGTTACCGTCGATGATCGCCGAGAAGGCCCGATCGAAGCCCTCGTGGATAGCCCGCGCCACCGACATGCCATTGGCGATTTCCTCGCGGATACGCGAGAAGATCAGCACGTTGGCATCCACCGCCATACCCATGGTCAGCACGATACCGGCGATACCTGGTAGCGTCAGGGTCGCCCCCAGCGCCGACATCAGCGCCAGCAGTATCACCATGTTCAGACCCAGGGCGACAGTCGCCAGCATGCCGAAGAAACGGTAGATGGCAATGATGAACAGGGAGACGAAGAGCATGCCCCAGAGCGATGCATCGATACCCTTGGCAATGTTGTCGGCACCCAGGCTCGGGCCGATGGTGCGCTCTTCGGCGAAGTACATCGGCGCAGCCAGGCCACCGGCCCGCAGCAGCAGGGCCAATTCGGAAGATTCACCCTGGCCGTCCAGTCCGGTGATACGGAACTGGCTACCCAGCGCCGACTGGATGGTCGCCAGGCTGATGATCTTCTTCTCTTCCTTGAAGGTCTGTACCGGCACTTCCTTCTCGACACCGTCGACCATCTGCTTGACGTAACGGGTCAGCGGCTTCTGCTCGATAAAGATCACCGCCATGCTGCGCCCGACGTTGTTGCGGGTAGCGCGGTTCATCAGGTCGCCGCCATGGCCATCGAGGCGGATATTGACCTGCGGCCGACCGTTCTCGTCGAAGCTGGCCTGGGCGTCGGTCACCTGGTCACCAGTGATGATCAGGCTGCGCTCCAGATCCACCGGCGGACGGCCCGACTCACGGAATTCGAAGGACTCGGTCGAAGCACGCGAAGCGTCGACGTCGGCCTGCAGACGGAATTCCAGGTTGGCGGTCTTGCCGAGAATACGCTTGGCCTCGGCGGTGTCCTGCACACCCGGCAGCTCGACCACGATGCGGTTGGCGCCCTGGCGCTGCACCAGCGGCTCGGCCACGCCCAGCTCGTTGACCCGGTTACGCACAGTGGTCAGGTTCTGCTTGATCGAGTACTCGCGAATCTCGGTCAGCTTGGCCTGGGTCATCGCCAGGCGCAGTACCTGCTGACCATTGCGCTCTTCGCTGGTCATGTCGAAATCGTTGAAGCTCTTGCGAATCAGGCTCTGCGCCTGCTCCAGCTGCTCGCTGTCAGCGAAGCCCAGGAGGAACGCATTGTCCTGCGAAGGCAGGCTGCGATAGCGCATACGCTCCTTGCGCAGCAGGCTCTTCACCTCGCTCTCGTAGACCTTGAGACGGGCGTCGAGCGCCTTATCCATGTCCACTTCCAGCAGAAAGTGCACACCACCAGACAGGTCCAGACCCAGCTTCATCGGGCCGGCACCAAGGTTACGCAGCCACTGCGGAGTGGTCGGCGCCAGGTTGAGCGCGACCACGTAGTCATCACCCAGAACCTTGCGCGCCAGCTCCTTGGCCGGCAGCTGGTCATCCTGCTTGACCAGGCGCAGCAAGGCGCCCTTGCCCTGCTTGGTCAGGTCGGCCGACTTGACCGCGATACCCGCAGCATCCAGCGCCTTGCTGACACGGTCGACATCACCCTGACCAATTTCCGTCGCAGTGCTGACACCGCTGAACTGGATGGCCGGATCGTCCGGATAAAGATTGGGTGCGGAATAAATGAAGCCGACCACCAGCAAAACCAGGATCAGCAGGTACTTCCACAGAGGGAACTTATTGAGCATGACGCCGCCCGTTATGACACGGGGCGCTAGAAGCGCCCCGTATGGTGAACAAATGATCGTTAGATGGCTTTCAGCGTGCCTTTCGGCAGGGTCGCCGCAATGGCTTGCTTCTGGAACTTCAGCTCGACGTTGTCGGAAACCTCGATCACCACGAAGTCGTCGGTAACCTTGGTCACCTTTCCGGCGATACCGCCGCTGGTCACCACCTCGTCACCCTTCTGCAGACCGCCGAGCAGGTTCTTGTGCTCTTTGGCGCGCTTGGCCTGGGGACGCCAGATCATCAGATAGAAGATCACCAGGAAGCCGATCAGAAACACCCACTCGAAACCGCTACCAGCAGGACCAGCAGCAGCGGCCGGAGCAGCGGCATCAGCATAAGCGGCGGGAATCAGAAAGCTCATGGAACACTCCTATCAAAGGTCTGAAAGCAAATTGCTTGTTATCAACACCCGCACATGGCCGGCGGGCTGGATCGACACTTAATGGGGTGTCCTCCAGCCATTTTCAATACTGATGCGAATCAGGGCTCAAGCGGCGGCGTTTGCTGGCCGCGCTTGGCATAGAAGGCATCGACGAAGTCGGCCAATCTACCCTGTTGAATAGCATCACGCAAACCAGCCATCAGGCGCTGATAATGGCGCAAGTTGTGGATGGTATTGAGCATGCTACCCAGCATTTCGCCGCACTTATCCAGATGATGCAGATAGGCGCGCGAGAAGTGTTTGCAGGTGTAACAGTCGCAGGCCGGATCCAGCGGCGAATCGTCGTGCTTGTGCACCGCGTTACGAATCTTGATCACGCCGGTATCGGTGAACAGGTGGCCATTGCGCGCATTACGGGTCGGCATCACACAGTCGAACATGTCCACGCCACGGCGCACGCCCTCGACTAGATCTTCCGGCTTGCCTACGCCCATCAGGTAGCGCGGCTTGTCGGCCGGCATATGCGGAGGCAGGAAATCCAGCACACGGATCATCTCTTCCTTCGGCTCACCGACCGAGAGACCACCGATGGCCAGGCCGTCGAAGCCGATCTCCATCAGCCCCTCCAGCGAGCGCAGGCGCAGCTCTTCATGCATGCCGCCCTGGACGATACCGAACAGCGCGGAAGGGTTGCCTTCGTGAGCATTCTTCGAACGCTTGGCCCAGCGCAGCGACAGCTCCATGGAGCGCTTGGCCACGTCGAATTCGGCCGGGTACGGCGTGCACTCGTCGAAGATCATCACGATGTCCGAGCCCAGATCGCGCTGCACCTGCATCGACTCTTCCGGCCCCATGAATACCTTGGCGCCGTCCACCGGCGAGGAGAAGTAAACGCCCTCCTCCTTGATCTTGCGCATGGCGCCCAGACTGAAGACCTGGAAGCCGCCGGAATCGGTGAGAATCGGCCCTTGCCACTGCATGAAATCATGCAGGTCGCCGTGACGCTTGATCACCTCGGTGCCCGGACGCAGCCATAGATGAAAGGTATTGCCGAGAATGATCTGCGCGCCGATGCCTTCGACATCGCGCGGCAGCATGCCCTTGACCGTGCCATAGGTGCCGACCGGCATGAAGGCCGGCGTTTCGACCACGCCACGCGGGAAGGTCAGGCGACCACGGCGGGCACGGCCATCGGTGGTCAGCAGCTCGAAGGACATATGGCTCATAGGGTTTCCTCGGGGCCGCGTGGCGCGGGATTGCGGGTGATGAACATGGCGTCGCCATAGCTGAAGAAGCGGTACTGCTCGCGCACAGCCTCGGCGTAGGCCGCCATGGTTTCCGGATAGCCGGCAAAAGCCGAGACCAGCATCAGCAGGGTCGACTCCGGCAGGTGGAAGTTGGTGACCAGGGCGTCGACCACATGGAAGGGTTTGCCCGGATAAAGAAAGATATCGGTGTCGCCACTGAAGGCCTTGAGCTCGCCATCACGCGCCGCGCTCTCCAGCGAGCGCACACTGGTGGTCCCCACGGCGACCACCCGCCCGCCGCGAGCGCGACAGGCAGCCACGGCATCGACCACGGCCTGATCGACCTGCAGCCACTCGCGGTGCATATGGTGTTCTTCGATCCGCTCGACCCGCACCGGCTGGAAAGTGCCAGCGCCTACATGCAGGGTGACGAAGGCCGTCTCTACGCCTTTCTTGCCCAGGGCAGCCAGCAGCGCCTCATCGAAATGCAGCCCCGCAGTTGGCGCCGCGACCGCGCCAGCCTTGTCGTGATCGGAGTAAACCGTCTGATAGCGTTCGCGATCGGCAGCCTCGTCGGGGCGATCGATGTAGGGTGGCAACGGCATGTGCCCCACCCGATCCAGCAACGGCAGTACCGGCTCGGCAAAACGCAGCTCGAACAGGGCGTCATGCCGCTCCAGCATCTCGGCCTCACCGCCACCTTCTATATGGATCAGCGAGCCCGGCTTGGGCGACTTGCTGGCCCGGACATGGGCCAGCACACGATGCTCGTCCAGCACGCGCTCGATAAGCATCTCCAGCTTGCCGCCAGAAGCCTTCTGGCCGAACAGCCGCGCGGGGATCACCCGAGTATTGTTGAACACCATCAGATCGCCGGCCTGCACATAGTCGAGCAGGTCGGGAAAGTTGCGATGCGCTAAGGCACCACTGGCGCCGTCCAGCACCAGCAGGCGGCTGCCACTACGCTCGGCCAGCGGATGGCGGGCGATCAGGGCATCGGGGAGGTCGAAGTGGAAATCAGAAACACGCATGGTCAGATCAGTCTCGCAGGGGCGCAGAGCTTACCGGAAAGCACCCCTGCCTGGCCATTCGGCCCGATTGACCGCCCTGATTCGCCTCCCTATACTGCGCGCCCATCGTGCCTCGGTGGCGGAATCGGTAGACGCGGCGGATTCAAAATCCGTTTTCGAAAGAAGTGAGAGTTCGAGTCTCTCCCGGGGCACCACGATATTCCCTCCTAAATACCCTGCAAAGCCTCTGAAATCAGCCTTTTCACGGGGGTTGGCAAACGCGTTTGAGTTAGCGTAGAGTTGGCCAACTGTGTTTGCATGGGTCGCCTTGAATCGTGACCTGGTGCAGTAGATCCTAGATCCGCTACATCCCGCTCGACTTCTCTTACTCTCTGCAACCAGTTCCAGCCCTTTCCTGTCGAAAGCTTGAAAGGCTGTCATCAACTCTAGTTTCAAGGAAATAAGACAATGTCGAATCGTCAAACCGGCACCGTCAAATGGTTCAACGACGAGAAGGGCTTCGGCTTCATCACCCCTGAGAG
>JAYQUJ010000121.1:529-7003 GCA_038147895.1 Pseudomonas sp. | reverse complement strand
GTACCGCATCGACGAATGCCCGGACGTGATGGCCGACGCTTGCGTCGGCGATGACCAGGGCAACCTGATCTTCCTGTCGATCTGGGCGCGGGACACCGCCGTCCAGCAGTTCCTGGCTCGCCTGACCCTCGGGCGCGACGAGCAGGGACTGGAGCAGTTCCACCTCATCACCGACCAGGGTGGCAGCGTTCCGGTGTTCGTCGGCAACGTCGATCGCCTGGAAAAGCGCATGACCCGCGCCTACCGGCGAACGCTGTTCGGTTCGCTGTCCAACGTGTGGCTGTTCGATCGGCGCTGCGTCAAGCCCGACAAGGCCAACGCCAGCGCACTGGGATTGCTGCCCCGCGATAGCGACCACCGATTTGACCGCCTGTGGCCGTTGGTGCAGGACACCTGCCCACTGCCACTGCTCGACCACTGGCGCGAAACCGTGCTGGAACTGCTGCAAAGCCGCGAGATGCTGACCCGTTTGCCATTCGCCTTCGGGCCTTTGGTGGGCCATCGGCTCGCCATCGACGTGCCGGCGCTGACCCAGGCGCTCGGCTCGCTGATCCGCAGTGACGTGCTCACCGCCTACCCATACCCGGCCAAGATTTGGACGCCGGAAACGGTAGCGGCTTGAACCACCTGCGCAGGTACGCCAAGGCCCGCCTGCGCCATTTATCCCCGCCAACCAGGAGACTTCCATGGCTCTCATGTTCCCGCGGCTCGCCCGCAATTTCGTGAAGAACGGGTACTTCCCGACCGACGAACCGACGCTCGAAAGAGCCCTCAATGCACTGATGCCCAGTGCGCCTGAATCCAATGGACCGATGTGCATCCTCGATCCCTGCGCCGGCGAAGGCGTGGCGATTGCCGAAGCGGCTCATGCCCTGGGGCGCGAGCAGGCCAAGGCGTTCGCCGTCGAGTTCGACGCAGAGCGGGCGCGCCATGCCCGCAGCCTGGTCGATCACTGCCTGCACGCGGATCTGATGGATACGATGATCTCCAAACAGTCCTTTGGGCTGCTCTGGCTCAATCCGCCGTATGGCGACCTGTCCAAGGACGTCAACGGCAACATTGGCTATCAGGGTCAGGGCCGAGCCCGCCTCGAAAAACTGTTCTACCAGCGCACGCTGCCCCTGTTGCAGTACGGCGGCGTGCTGGTTTTCATCGTTCCCGGCTACGTGCTCGACGCCGAGCTGGTCGGCTGGCTGACGCGCCACTACACCGACCTGCGCATCTACCGAGCGGTGGAAACGCAGTTCAAGCAGGTGGTGATCTTCGGACGCCGGGTGCGCCAGCGCGAGCAGACGCCCGATGGCGTCAAGGCCGTGCGCAATCTGCTGCTGCAGGTTGGGCTTGGCGAAGTCGAAGCCGAGGAGCTGCCGAGCGAGTGGCCATTCCTGCCGTACATCGTCCCCGCCAGTCCGGCCGAGCCGGGGCATTTCTTCCGCGTGACGATGGAGCCGGAGCAGTTCGCCGATGAGGTTGGCAGGCTGCAAGGCCTCTGGCCGTCGCGGGATACGCAGTTGGGAGCCGCGCAGCAGACGCTGCGTCCTCCGGCGCGGGCCTTGTCCCACTGGCATCTTGCCCTCGCTCTGGCCGCGGGCGCGATCTCGGGAGTTGTGCAATCCAAGACGGGTCGCGTGCTCGTCGTCAAAGGTGACACCCACAAGGACAAGACGCTCCAGCGGGAATTCACCGAACGCGAAGACGGCTCGATTGCCGAGACGCGCATCCTCACCGACAAGTTCGTTCCCGTGATCCGCGCGTGGGACATGACGCCTGGCTCCCCGACACGGGGCGAGGTGTTGACCATCCGCTGATCGTTTCTCCACCGCCGACAGTTCGCCGTCGATTTTTTCCACCCACCGGGGTCCAGTCGCCCCGATGGGGTGCCGTGGCCCCTCCATCTCCAGGAGCCTTCCATGGCAGCCCAAGCACTTTCCATCAGCCAGACACCGAGCCTGCGCTTCTCGCCAGGCCAGGTGGTTATGACCATCGGCGTCGATGACCTGGTCCAACAGGGCCGGCTCAACCCGACGCCCTATCTGCGTCGCCACCTCGGCGGCGATTGGGGCGATCTCGACGACGGCGACAGGCAGCAGAACGATGCCGCGCTGAAGTCCGGTGAGGATCGCCTGTTCTCTTCCTACCAGGTCGCACCCGGTCTGAAGCTCTGGATCATCACCGAATGGGATCGCAGCGTCACCACGCTGCTGCTGCCCAGCGGGTACTGATCTTCTCCAACGCGGGGCCACCGACACCCCGCAAGGGTGCTGTAGCCCCTTCACTCTGAAGGAAGCCACATGACCTCCAACCAACATGACAGGCATCGCCGCAAACGGCTGTTCGAGATCGGTGCACTGGAGTTCAGCGAAGGCGTCGAACGCCTGATGAACGAAGGCCGGCTCGATCCCATGCCGCTTTTCGAACGTCACATGCGTGGCGACTGGGGCGACGTCGCGGACTACCAATGGCAGCAGAACAACGCTGCGTTGGAGTCTGGCGAACGCCTCGACTCGTTGTACGTCGTCACCCGTGACCTGAGCATCCATATCTTCACCGAAGCAGATCGCAGAGCGACCCGCATCGTGCTGCCGTCCGAGTACTGACCGCGAGTTGTCACCGCAGGCCACGAGCGCCTGCACTGTCCAAGCACCGACGGTTCGCCGTCTCTCTTCCCACCACGGGGCATGTCATCGCCCCGCTGGGGTGGTGCATGCCTCATTCTTTTTTTGGAGCACCACCATGTCTACCGATCTTGAAACCACTGCCATCGAGACTGCACCCGCACAAGGCGATCTGCTTGAAGCGGAATCCAACCATCTCACCCTGAGCCTTCAGGATTTTGTCGGCGAGTTCGGCGACGAACTGCTCGATTCTCTCAACCGCGCCAACCCGCCGGTCTATGTTGGTCAAGCACAGGCGCTGCGACAGCTCGTCGTTGCCAGCCTCAAGCGCAAGCTGTTCCAGGCCCAGGCCGACGTTGTCCATGCCGCAGCCGAGCTGCTGGTCGATCAAGGCGAACGCGCTGCGATCGTCAATGGCGAAATGGGCTGCGGCAAGACGACCGTCGGCATCGCCACGGCCGCGGTGCTCAACGCCGAAGGCTACCGCCGCACCCTGGTGCTTTCGCCTCCCCACCTGGTCTACAAGTGGCGGCGCGAGATCCAGGAGACGGTGGCCGGTGCCAAGGTCTGGGTGCTCAATGGCCCGGACACGCTGGTCAAGCTCATCAAGCTGCGCGAGCAGTTGGGTGTGCCGCCCACGGGCCAGGAGTTTTTCATCCTGGGGCGCGTCAGGATGCGGATGGGGTTCCACTGGAAGCCGGTCTTCACCCAGCGACGCACCCGCTACGGCGACGTGGCAGCGTGCCCGGACTGCGGCACGGTCATCACCGACCTCGACGGCGAGCCGGTCAACCCGGTCGCGCTCGAAGCCGAGGAGTCCCGCAGGAAGTGCAGCCACTGCGCCGCGCCCCTGTGGATGCTGATCCGCCCGCGTAGTCTGTCCGGCAGCGACCAGTCCTCGGTCGTCCTCAAAGCCTTGAAGCGCATCCCGACTATCGGGGAGGTTACCGCGCAGAAGCTGATGCAGAAGTTCGGTGACGGTTTCCTGGCGTCGATGCTCGGCGACAACATCCACGAGTTCATCAACCTCATGGATGGCAACGGCGAGCTGGTGTTTTCTGACCGTCAGGCCACGCGCATGGAACGTGCGATGGCCAACATGGAGTTTGGCTTTGGCGAGGGCGGCTACCAACCGTCCGAGTTCATCAAACGCTACCTGCCGCAAGGCACGTTCGACCTGCTCATCGCCGACGAGGCACACGAGTACAAGAACGGTGGCAGTGCCCAGGGCCAAGCCATGGGCGTGCTGGCGGCGAAGGCTCGCAAGACCTTGCTGCTGACCGGCACGCTGATGGGCGGCTACGGCGATGATCTGTTCTATCTGCTGTTCCGGGCATTGCCTGGACGGATGATCGAAGACGGCTACCGCCCGACCACGAGCGGCAGCATGACCTCGGCTGCGATGGCGTTCATGCGCGATCACGGCGTCCTCAAGGACATCTACTCCGAGAGCGCCGGCACGGCGCACAAGACGGCCAAGGGCACCAAGGTATCGGTGCGCACGGTCAAGGCTCCCGGCTTCGGCCCGAAAGGCGTCTTGCGCTGCATCCTGCCGTTCACGATCTTTCTCAAGCTCAAGGACATCGGTGGCAACGTCCTGCCGCCGTATGACGAGGAGTTTCGTGAAGTCCAGATGGACGTGGCGCAAGCTGCGGCCTACCGCGATTTGGCGGGTCGGCTGACCGCAGAGCTGAAACAGGCTCTGGCGCGACGCGACACGACCTTGCTGGGCGTGGTCCTCAACGTGCTGCTGGCCTGGCCGGATTGCTGCTTCCGGTCGGAGACCGTGGTGCATCCACGCACGCGCAACACCTTGGCGTTTGTCCCGGCTCAGTTCAATGAGTTCGAGATCAGTCCCAAGGAGCGTGAGCTGATCGATATCTGCAAAGCGGAGAAGGAGCAGGGCCGCAAGGTTCTGGCATACACGGTCTATACCGGCACGCGCGACACCACGTCGCGCCTGAAGGGGCTGCTGGAGCAGGAAGGCTTCAAGGTGGCGGTGCTGCGCGCAAGCGTGGATGCCAGCCGCCGCGAGGACTGGATCGCCGAGCAACTGGATCGGGGCATCGACGTGCTTGTCACCAATCCCGAGCTGGTCAAGACGGGACTGGATCTGCTGGAGTTCCCGACGATTGTGTTCATGCAAAGTGGCTACAACGTGTACTCGCTCCAACAGGCAGCACGCCGCTCCTGGCGCATCGGGCAAAAACAGCACGTGCGCGTGATCTACCTCGGCTACGCCGGTTCCTCGCAGATGACCTGCCTGGAACTGATGGCCAAGAAGATCATGGTCTCGCAGTCCACCTCGGGCGATGTGCCCGAATCGGGGCTGGATGTGCTCAACCAGGACGGCGATTCCGTCGAGGTCGCACTGGCCCGGCAACTGGTCGCTGCCTGATTCCCACGCCCGCCGGCCTCGCGCCGCCGGCTTTCCGTTGTTCCCATCTTGCAGCCCCAACCGCGTTCTTCGTGGGCGGGGCTGCGTTTTTTATTATTCACGATCACTCCAGTACCGCAATTTACTGGACTGCGCCGAGGCTCGATACAGCAGGTGTATCAATAACATAGGCTAGCTCAACATATGCCGGTGCTTTCCGAAGCTTGACCCGGCTTCCCCTCGCGTGGCTCCCATGCGGCTCTTGGAAACCGGGCTTTCTGAGGAGTCATCATGGCGAAGATCAAGCCGAAACGGCTGGCCGAACCGATCAACAGGTTGATCGCGGTAGTTTCGGACCTGCATCGCAATCACACGACTGCCAGCCAAGAGGCATGAACATCTCCATGCCTGAACTCATCTTGCGGGCAATTACTCAGCGGCGCTAAGAGCCAGCTTGAAGATGGAATGAGTCTCAGTCCATAGCCGTTTTTAGTGCTCTTTTCCGCGGGACCGAAGAAGACAAAGACGGCAAGCACTCGAATAGGCGTTCTGCGTAGACGAAGCCCATCCGTCTGACCGAATCCTGATCGAAATACAGCAGCCAAGCCGCAAGTAACGCCAGCGAAACGAGCAGCGTCAAGCCTGCGGCGAGTCCTGGATCAGCAAAATGCATAGGGTTGAAGTGGGGAGGTGCGACCTGTAGAACCTTTGCAATCAACAATCCGTAGAGGATGCCCAGGAGACACGACACGATACCGACGGGCTTCATCGCCAGCATGTTGCGATGAAATCCATAAGCGATGTTCTCTTTCAGCAAGAGCTGCTTGTTTGAGCGCGTGAGTTCGCGAAGTCGTTTGGTTGCTCCTATGTACGTGTCGTCTGCCTGCTCGGGATTGGCCGACTCTTCTTCCGCTGTTGGCATCGCGATGCCGAGCTTGCCTGTGATTGCCGTGTGGTAGCGCTGCTTGCTGACACCATCGAGAAACCTGTCGCGATGGCGCAGCGCAATGGTGGTGGGCATACCGCCCCACTTGGCAACTAAGATTTCTTCGAGTTTTTTACCGCGCCCACGGGCTACACTCGCAAGCGCATAAATAGCCCCGCAACCACCAAGCAAGCCGATCACGCCCGTAAGAATAGGGTGCTTGGCTCCGTAGACGCACAACAACGGCACTAGTACCGGCAAGGCCACAAGAAGTCCAGGAACAACGCGTGCCTTACGCTCGTAGGGGTCCTTGACCAGTTCAAAAATTGTTGTCATGTGAAGTCAAGCCTGTGCCGTCAAGGCATCAATGTATGGTTGGATTTCATCGCGATTTTTCAGCGTAATCTGTTGCGCGAGCGGGTCGGGGGCTTCCTTGGTATGCAAGCCTAAACGCCTCAGCGTGTAGTACAGAAACGCTTGGCGGCATGGAAGTTTGACCTGTCCGTCTTCCATGCCGTAGTCCAGTTCCAAGACCCGTTTCTTGGCCGCAGGTAAAT
>JAYQUJ010000121.1:0-519 GCA_038147895.1 Pseudomonas sp. | reverse complement strand
CATCAGCACCGTATGCCAATGTGCATCCTGGCTGGCGTCCACTTGGCTCGATTCGAAGCCTTCAATGCGCAGGATTCGGGCCAGGACGAAATCGCTGAAGCGTCGACGCTTGTGGCAAAACGCGCGCATGTGCCAGCGAAAACCATCGTTGCCAAGGGCGTGCGGGGATAGCAGGCGTATCGACTCGTCCAAGGATGTCATGGACTGGTAGCTCACCCGAATGGCTTCCTGTTGCCGAATCGCTCGGACCACTGCTTCGACGGTCTGTTCATTGATCGTGCGCCAGGGGGAAGGTGCCCAATCTGTCTCCGGTGCAGAACCGATGAAGCTGGCCGTCGGCTCGACAACTCCCATCTTGGTCGCTAGCAGCTCTGCTAGATAGCGTTGCGCCGAGCTTCGTTGATAAAGCGGGTGAAAACTCGGCGCTGCCGTGTAGGTCTTGGAACTGCGGTCGTAAGTCAGGTTGCTCGGCGCCAGTTCCGTGTACTTGGCAATGTCCAGTGAGGCCTGCGGGACCGG
>JAYQUJ010000120.1:0-7136 GCA_038147895.1 Pseudomonas sp. | reverse complement strand
CGACCAAGACCAGCAAGGAGCTGGTGAAAACCTCGCAGAGCGTGTCGGTGGTCACTGCCGCGCAGATCGAAGAGCAGGGCTCGCGCACCGTCGCCGAGGCCACTCGCTATACCGCCGGCGTGCTCACCAACCCCTACGGCAACACCCACCGCTACGACTACCTGGCCATGCGTGGGATCAACGACGGTTCGGTGGACAACATCATCATCGACGGCCTGAAATCCATGGGTGATCCGGGCTCGTTCACCAGCCTGCAGATCGATCCCTACTTCCTTGAGCGCATCGATGTGCTCAAAGGCCCGTCCTCGGTGCTCTACGGGCGCAGCAATCCGGGCGGTCTGGCGGCGCTGACCACCAAGCGTCCCGAGTTCGAGCAGGCGGGACGCATTGATGTCTCCTACGGCAGTCACGATTACAAACAGACCGCCTTCGATGTCACCGGCCCGCTCAACGACAAGGTCGCTTACCGTGTGGTCGGCCTGGCCAAGGACAGTGATGTGCAGGTCGACCATGTCGAGGAAACCCGTTACACCCTGATGCCGAGCCTGGCGCTCAACCTCAGCGACGATACCTTCCTCAACCTCTACGCCTACCTGCAACACGACCCCAATGGTGGCTACCACGGCAGCGTGCCGGCGTCCGGTACGCTGCACAAACGCAATGGCGAGCGTATCTCCGGCAGCTTCTTCGAGGGCGACCCGGATATCGAAGAGTTCAAGCGCACTCAGCAGATGTTCGGCTACGAGCTGGAGCATCGTTTCAACGACGTGTGGAGCGCGCGGCAGAACTTCCGCTACCTGGACGCCACCACCGAGAACAGCCAGGTGTGGGGCAATGGCTACCTGAGCGATACCAGCAACGAGCTGGCCCGTGGCTTCAGCGGTGGTGAGGAAGACCTGCACGCCTGGATCGTCGACAACATGCTGCAGGCCGACTTCTTCACCGGCGCGGCCCAACACACCGTCGTCGCCGGTCTGGACTACCAGTACTCGAAAAACAAGGTGCGCTACGACCGTGACTACACCTCGGTCACCCCGCTGGATGTCTTCAACCCGCAGTACCCGGCCAACGACCTGTCCGGCCTGAGCACCGTCAGCGATGCCCTGCGCCGACAGAAGCAGGCTGGCCTGTACCTGCAGGACCTGATCGAGCTGGGCGGCTGGAACATCAGCGCCGGCCTGCGCCAGGACTGGTACGACGTGTCCATCGACGATTACCAGCAAGGTACCAAGGACGCCAATACCGGCGACAAGCTCAGCGGTCATGTCGGCGTGCTCTATGCCTTCGATAACGGCCTGTCGCCCTATGTCAGCTACTCCACCTCGTTCAACCCGACCTCCAACTACTCCGACGGTGCGCAGATCCTCAAGCCGACCACCGGCGAGCAGTGGGAGGCCGGCCTGAAGTTCCAGCCGCCGGGTACCGACGACCTGTACACCATCTCCTTTTTCACCATCGAGATGGAAAACCTGTTCGCCAAGGAAAACAGCTTCACCGACAGCTACGAGTACAAGGGTGTCGGTGGTATCGACTCCAAGGGCGTGGAGCTGGAAGCTCGCGTGCAGGTCACCGACAACCTGCAGTTGCTGGGCAGCTACACCTATAACGACGTGGAGTACAGCAAGTCCTACTTCATCTTCGCCGACAACACCTACACCAGCGTGGTGGACGCCAAGGGCAACACGCCGTACCAGACCCCCGAGCAGATGGCCAGCCTGTGGGCCGACTATGCCTTCAAGGATGGTCTGCTGGCCGGTCTGACCCTCGGCGCCGGCGCCCGCTACGTGGGCGAGAGCGAAGGCAGTGACCTCAACGACTTCCAGGTGCCGTCCTACACCCTGTTCGATGCCTCGGTCAGCTATGACCTCGGCAACCTGGGCCTGCAGGGCACCTCGGTGCGGGTCAACGCCAACAACCTTACCGACGAGTACTACGTGGCCTCCTGCTACTCGGCCACGGCCTGCTACCTGGGCGAGGAGCGTACCGTGGTGGCGACCGTCACCCAGAAGTTCTGATGGTCAGGGAAAGCCGCCGTACCGCGAGGTGCGGCGGCTTTCTGCTGTCTGGGCTCACTTCAAGCCGCTGAAGGCCGGCGCGTTGGCCCGGTAGTGACTGAGGGCGTCGACGAAACGCTCGGCCTGCTCGCGCTCGGAGATAGAGAACTCACGCAGCACCTCGCCGCCTGGGCCGCTCAGGCGCACTCGGTAGCCTCTAGGGCTGCGACGCAGTTCGATGCCATCGAGAGAGCCGAAATAGATGCGCTCGCCGATGTCCTGTGGTGTGCCGGTGGCGGCGTCCGACTCGTCACGAAAGCCCAGGTAGCGTCTGTCCAGGTAGATGCTTCCATGCTGTTGTTCCGTGACGTTGGTAATGACTGCGTAGGCTTCGTCTTCGGAGATGGGGCGAGGCTGGTAATGGAGTGTCGTACAGCCCAGTAGCAGCAGGGCACCCAGGGCGATGTAGAGAACACGCATAGTCGACCTCCCGGGCAGCGAGTTCGGGATAATCCGGCCTTCTGGCCGGTCATAGCGTTGGCTGCCATCCGCTGCCATGATGGCGCCCCAGCGCTCCCCCGAACCCTTCCCTGGAAACTCCGTGACTTCTGTTTTTTTCCGACGCGCCGCGCTGCTCCTGGTTTTGGGAGCCCCGCTTGACGCTTCTGCTGCCTGTCCGTCGGGGCAGGTGGAAATCTGTTTCACCAGTTGCCTGTGTGTGCCCGATTTCGAACACGTCCGGGAACAGGTGCTGGGCTCGGCCTCCTTGACGCTCGAGCGCTGGATTCTGCAATCCCGCGATTCGGCGCTGATGGCCGGAACCCTGCCGATGCCGTTGGTAATCCGCGCGCGCCTGGCACCCTATTACGACAGCGCGCTGCTCGATACGGTTCGTTTTCGCGTCGGCGCCCTCGACGAACTGGATGTGGCCAGCACCATGCTGCAGAACCCGGATATCAAGGCGGTGACCCTGGTCGACGTGGTGGTGTTTCGCAGCCAGGAGGCCGCCGAGGGTGATACCGGGCTGTGGGCTCACGAGCTTTGGCATGCCAAGCAATATCGCGAATGGGGCTCGACCGGCTTCGCCCAGCGCTACACCCGTAACTTCGACGCGGTGGAGCAGCCGGCCTACGACATGCAGATCCGCGTGATGCAGGAGCTGCTGAGGCCGAAGAAACCATGACTTGAAAACCAAGCAAGCGCTCGGTTAGGGTGGCGAAAACAAAAACGGGAGCCACCCGCATGTCTGCTTTCCAGGAATACTTCGACGAATCCCACCAACTGGTCCGCGATTCGGTGCGCCGCTTCGTCGAGCGCGAAATCCTGCCGCATATCGCGGACTGGGAAGAGGCCGAGGAGTTTCCCCGGGAGTTGTACCGCAAGGCTGGCGCCGCCGGCATTCTCGGTATCGGCTATCCGGAACAGTACGGTGGTAGCCATGAAGGCGACCTGTTCGCCAAGGTGGCGGCCAGCGAGGAGTTGATGCGCTCTGGCTCCGGCGGCCTGGTGGCGGGCCTCGGCTCTTTGGATATCGGTCTGCCGCCGGTGCTCAAGTGGGCCAAGCCTGCTCTGCGTGACCGCGTAGTGCCCGAGGTGTTGGCCGGCGAGAAGATCATGGCGCTGGCGGTGACCGAACCTTCCGGCGGCTCTGACGTGGCCAATCTCAAGACCCGCGCGGTGCGCGATGGCGATTTCTATCGCGTGACCGGCAGCAAGACCTTCATCACCAGTGGCGTGCGCGCCGACTACTACACGGTGGCGGTGCGCACTGGTGGCGAGGGTTTCGGCGGGGTCAGCCTGCTGTTGATCGAGAAGGGTACGCCGGGCTTCAGCGTCGGCCGCTCGTTGAAGAAGATGGGCTGGTGGGCCTCGGACACCGCCGAGCTGTACTTTGACGACTGTAAGGTGCCGGCAGAAAACCTGATCGGCGCTGAGAACATGGGCTTTGCCTGCATCATGGCCAACTTCCAGAGCGAGCGCCTGAGCCTGGCGCTGATGGCCAACATGACCTCGCAACTGGCGTTGGAGGAGGCCATGAACTGGGCTCGTGAGCGCGAGGCGTTCGGCAAGCCGATCGGCAAGTTTCAGGTGCTCAAGCACCGCCTGGCCGAGATGGCCACCCAGTTGGAAGTGTCTCGCGAGTTCACCTATCGCCAGGCCGCCAAGATGGCGGCGGGCAAGGGCGTGATCAAGGAGATCTCCATGGCCAAGAACTTCGCCACGGACGTGGCCGACCGCATCACCTACGACGCGGTGCAGATGCTCGGCGGCATGGGCTACATGCGTGAGTCGCTGGTGGAGCGGCTGTACCGTGACAACCGCATTCTTTCCATCGGCGGCGGCTCGCGGGAGATCATGAACGAGATCATCAGTAAGCAGATGGGGCTGTAGCGCTGTCGATAGCTCGGCGCAGAGTGCTTAGCACTAGACCGCTCTGCTGTTGGGCTTCGTCGCCATGCTCCTCAACCCCACTTGCGACTCCCATAAACAACAAAGGGGCCTGATGGCCCCTTTGTTGTGCACGGCAGATCCTCAGGAGAGGAAGCCACCGTCGACGTTCAGCGCCACACCGGTGGTGTAGCTGGAGGCGTCGCTGGCCAGGTACAACACGGTACCGGCCATTTCGCTCGGCTCGGCCACGCGCTTGAGCGGGATGCGTTGCAGGGCGACGTTGCGGATGGCGTCGTTCTTCACCAGCGCCGAGGCGAACTTGGTGTCGGTCAGGCCTGGCAGCAGGGCGTTGCAGCGAATGCCGAACTGCGCGCATTCCTTGGCGAAGACCTTGGTCATGCTGATCACTGCAGCCTTGGTCACCGAGTAGATGCCCTGGAACTCGCCCGGGGAAACGCCGTTGATGGAGGCGACGTTGATGATCGAGCCGCCACCGTTGGCCTTCATCAGCTTGCCGCCCTCGATGGACATGAAGTAGTAGCCGCGGATGTTGACGTCGACGGTCTTCTGGAAGGCGCCCAGGTCGGTGTCCAGCACGTTGCAGAACTGCGGGTTGGTAGCGGCGTTGTTGACCAGGATGTCCAGGCGGCCGAACTTTTCGCGGATGAAGGCGAAGACGTTCTGGATCTGCTCCATCTCGCCAATGTGGCAGGCGAAGGCGGTGGCCTGACCGCCGTCGGCGATGATGGCGTCGGCGACTTTCTGGCAGTCATCGATCTTGCGGCTCGACACGATCACGTGGGCGCC
This sequence comes from Pseudomonas sp., assembly GCA_038147895.1. Lineage (GTDB taxonomy): Bacteria > Pseudomonadota > Gammaproteobacteria > Pseudomonadales > Pseudomonadaceae > Aquipseudomonas. The sequence continues at coordinate 1,944 of JAYQUJ010000120.1, read as the reverse complement.
TTGCTGGGCCAGCAGCTTGGCGATGGCTTCACCGATACCGCGGCTGGCGCCGGAAACGAAAGCGATCTTGCCGTCGAGGTCGACCAGGTGGGTCTTGGACATTCTGGTTACCTTGTCTGAGCCGGGTTAGAGGGTGGATTTGCCGATGACCTGCAGGGCAGCTTGCTCCAGCAGCTTGTTCATCATGATGAACTGGGCGAAGCGCTTGTCCTTGGTCTGGCCGTGGAAGAAGCGGTAGTAGATCTGCTGCACGATGCCGGCCAGGCGGAACAGGCCGTACACGTAGTAGAAATCGAAGTTGTCGATCTGGATGCCGGCGCGCTCGGCGTAGTAGTCGACGAATTCCTGGCGAGTCAGCATGCCCGGCGCGTTGCTCGGCTGGCGGCGCATCAGCTGCATGGGCTGCGGATCATCGGCTTCGATCCAATAGGCCAGGGTGTTGCCCAGATCCATCAGCGGGTCGCCGATGGTGGTCAGCTCCCAGTCCAGCACGCCGATGATCTGCATCGGGTTGTTCGGGTCGAGCAGCACGTTGTCGAAGCGGTAGTCGTTGTGCACGATGCCCGGCTTGTGGTGGTCGGCCGGCATCTTCTCGCGCAGCCAGGCCTTGACCGGCTCCCAGGTCGGGGCGTCCGGAGTCAGGGCCTTCTCGTAGCGGTCGCTCCAGCCTTCGATCTGGCGCTTCACGTAGCCTTCCGGCTTGCCCAGGTCGGCCAGGCCGCAGGCCTGGTAGTCGACGTTGTGCAGCTCAACCATCTTGTCGACGAAGCTCTTGCACAGCTCGCGGGTCTGCTCGGCGCTGAAGTTCAGCTCGGCCGGCATGTCGCTGCGCAGGATGATGCCCTTGACCCGCTGCATCACGTAGAACTCGGCGCCGATCACCGACTCGTCGGTGCAGTGCACGTAGGCCTTGGGGCAGTAGGGGAAGCCGGCGTTGAGCTGGTTGAGGATGCGGAATTCGCGGCCCATGTCGTGGGCAGACTTGGCCTTGTGGCCGAAGGGCGGGCGGCGCAGGACGAATTCCTGGTCCGGGTATTCCAGCAGGTAGGTCAGGTTCGAGGCACCACCGGGGAACTGGCTGATACGCGGCTCACCGGTCAGGCCCGGGATATGCGCCTTCAGGTACGGATCGATCTGCGCGGCATCGAGTTCTTCGCCTTCGCGGATACCGGTGGACTGGTCTGTCAGCGTCATGCTTATCCCTTCTATTTATGATGGGGGGCGTCAATTATTGGCTAATCTAATGTTGCTGGCTTGGGCCTAACAAGCAAAGCACAGCGTTATAGATCTGGCTGTTAGTTGTCGATCACGGGTTCTGATTACCCTGGCGGCGAAAAAAAACCGGAGTCTTGCGACTCCGGTTTTCTCAACTGCGCGGTTGTGCCCGAAAGGCTTATACCGGGAACAGTTCGGCCAGTTTCATGGCCAGCATCATGTCGCCTTCAGCGCGCAGTTTGCCGCCCATGAAAGCCTGCATACCGTCGGTTTCGCCAGTGGCGATGCCTTCCAGGGTGGCGCTGTCCATGATCAGGGTGACGTTGGCGTTCGGGTTGTCGCCCTGCTGTACGTCGCAGGTACCGTCTTTGACGATCAGCGCGTAGTTGTCGCCGTCTTCGATGTTGAACTGGAAGACCAGGTCCAGGCCGGCGGCGGCACTGGCGTTGAACTTGGATTGCATGGTGCTGATGATTTCGGCAACGGAGCTCATGTTTCTGTCCTTTTTATCAAGGGTTCTGGCGGCTTTGCGGGCCGCTTGTTATCCGGTTCTCAACGGTAGGTGATGAGTTCCGGGGCCTTCAACAACTCCAGATGCACACGGCTGTTGAAGGAAGCCAGGGCCACCTCGCTGCCACGGAACTGCAGGCGCGAAAGCGAAGTGTTGACGATTTGCCAATTCATGTCGAACGCATTGCTGGGCGGCATCTTGGCGACGAGGTGGAGCAG
>JAYQUJ010000119.1:0-7153 GCA_038147895.1 Pseudomonas sp. | reverse complement strand
GGCCAGGCTCATCGCAACGCACTCAGGCTGGCGGTAAAGGCGCTAGCGCCCTGCTCTGCCGTGCTGAAGCTGGCGCGCATGAAAGCGAACAGCTCGCGGCCGGTGCCGATCTCCGCGGCCGGCGCCGGCACCAATTCACGGGCGGCGAACTCGGCGGCGTCGACCAGCACGCGCAGCTCACCCGTGCGCCCATCGACACGAATCAGATCGCCATCGCGCACCCGCGCCAGCGGGCCGCCATCGAAAGCCTCGGGGCAGACATGGATCGCCGCCGGCACCTTGCCCGAGGCGCCGGACATACGTCCGTCAGTGACCAGCGCCACCTTGTAGCCGCGATCCTGCAGCACGCCGAGAAACGGCGTCAGCTTGTGCAGCTCGGGCATCCCGTTGCAGCGCGGGCCCTGGAAGCGCACCACGGCGACGAAGTCGCGGTCCAGCTCGCCAGCCTGGAAGGCCTCGGCCAGCGCCTGCTGGTCATGAAACACCTGTGCCGGCGCCTCGATCACATGGCGCTCCGGCGCCACGGCCGAGAGTTTCATCACCCCGCGACCAAGGTTGCCGTCGAGCAGGCGCAGGCCGCCCTCGGGCGAGAACGGTCGCGCCACCGGGCGCAGGATGTTCTCGTCCAGGCTCGCGGCCGCGCCCTCGCGCCAGACCAGACGCTCGCCGTCGAGGAACGGCTCCTGGGTATAGCGGCGCAGGCCCTGGCCGGCGACGGTGGCGACGTTCTCATGCAGCAGGCCGGCATCGAGCAGTTCGCGAATCAGCACGGCGGTGCCGCCGGCGGCGTGGAAGTGATTGATGTCGGCCTTGCCGTTGGGATAGACGTGGGCCAGGGTCGGCACCACCTCGGAAAGCTCGGCCATGTCCTGCCAGGTCAGCTGAATACCGGCGGCCTGGGCGATGGCCGGCAGGTGCAGGGTGTGGTTGGTCGAGCCGCCAGTGGCATGCAGCGCCACCACCGCGTTGACCAGGCAGCGTTCGTCGACAACTTGTCCCAACGGCAGGTGCTGACCACTCTGCCGGGTCAGGCGTGTCACCTGCTGCGCCGCTTCACGGGTCAGGGCATCACGCAGCGGCGTGTTGGGGTTGACGAAGGAAGCGCCGGGCAAATGCAGGCCCATGATCTCCATGAGCATCTGGTTGGTGTTGGCGGTGCCGTAGAAGGTGCAGGTACCGGGGCTGTGGTAGGCGGCCATCTCCGAGGCGAGCAGCTCGTCGCGGCTGGCCTTGCCCTCGGCATAGCGCTCGCGAACCTCGGCCTTGTCCTTGTTCGACAGTCCCGAAGGCATAGGCCCGGCCGGTACGAACAGCATCGGCAGGTGGCCGAAGCGCAGCGCGCCGATCAGCAGGCCAGGGACGATCTTGTCGCACACGCCCAGGCACAGGGCGGCATCGAACATGTTGTGCGACAGCGCCACGGCGGTGCCCATGGCGATGGTTTCACGGCTGGCCAGGCCGATCTCCATGCCCGGCTCGCCCTGAGTCACGCCATCGCACATGGCTGGCACGCCGCCGGCGACCTGGCCAACCGAGCCGACCTCGTGCAGCGCTGCCTTGATCCGCTGCGGGTAATCCTCGTAGGGCTGGTGAGCCGAGAGCATGTCGTTGTAGGCGGTGACGATGGCCACGTTGGCCGCATCCGGCAGACGCAGGGTCTGCTTGTCCGCGCCGCTGCAGCCGGCCACACCATGGGCGAAGTTGGCGCATTGCAGCTTGCCGCGCTGCGGGCCCTGGTCGGCGGCCGCGGCGATCATCGCCAGGTAGCGCTGACGAGTGGCGCGACTGCGCTCGATCAGGCGCTCGGTGACTTCGATAACGCGGGGATGCATGGCTCGGTTCCTCAGGCTTCGTTATTGCGACACTGTAACCCCGGACGCGGTTGAAATCTTTCGTCGGAATTCCCGACTGCCGCTACGCAGCGGCTGGCGCTAACGTAGCGACTTGGATTTTCCTCGCGAGACCCAACATGGATTCGATCACCCAGGCGGTACTCGGCGCCAGCATTCAGGGCGCACTGCTCGGCCGCTGGCAAGGCCGACACGCCCTGCTCTACGGCGCCATGCTCGGCACCCTGCCCGACCTCGACGTGGTCATCGATTACGGCGACGCCGTGGCCGACATGACCTACCACCGCGGCTTCAGCCACTCACTGCTGGTGCTCAGCCTGCTGGCCGTGGCCATCACCCTGCTGGCGCGCTGGCTAAGACCCAACCCGGCCTATTCGACGCGACGATTGTTCTTCGCCGTGTGGCTGGCGCTGATCACCCACCCACTGCTGGACGCCTTCACCAGCTACGGCACCCAGCTGTTCTGGCCGCTGCAGACGCCGCCGATCGCCTGGTCGTCGATCTTCATCATCGACCCGCTGTACAGCGTGCCGCTGCTGGTGGCGGTGGTGGTCGGCCTGATCCGTGGTCTGCGCGACAAACCGCAGTGGCTGGCGATTTCGGCGCTGTGTCTGTCCAGCGTGTACCTGGCCAGCACCCTGGCCGGCAAGTTGATGGCCGAGCAGCGCGTGCAGGACGTATTGGTCGAGCGCGGCATCCAGGCCGACAGTCTGTTCAGCACGCCGACTCCATTCAACAGCTTGCTGTGGCGAGTGATCGTGGTGGACGGCGACGACTACCACGAGGCCCTGGTCGGCTGGTTCGATCAGGAACCGCCGCAGCTGGTGGACCTGCCTCGCGGCACAGCCCTGGGCCAGGCGCTGCGCGATTCGCCGCAGCACCAGCGCCTGCAGTGGTTCACCCACGACGTACTGCGTTACGACCAGGTCGGCGACCAGCTGATCGTCACCGACCTACGCCTGGGCATGACCGGCTTCCACCCGTTCCGTTTCACCATGGCCGAACGCCACGATGGCCACTGGCAGGCCCTGCCCTGGGTGGACCGCTTGCCGTTCAATCGCGGCGAACCGGCGCAGCTGCTAATGCTGTGGCAGCGCATCTGGGATCAGCACAAGGAAGTCCCGCTGCTGGACTGGGCCAACACCCTGAGCCAGCGCCCCTGAAATCAGGATGGCGAACACCGAGACCTGGATACCCGGGGTCATCAGCATGTAGCCCGGACTTCAGTCCGGGTACGCGTCAGCCCCGGACTGAAGCCCGGGCTACGCGCTCGGCAAATAGCCAGGCCGCGAAGAAAAATGCCACCCATACCGGGATGGCGAACACCGACACCTGAATCCCCGGGGCCATCAGCATGTAGCCCGGACTTCAGTCCGGGTACTCGCCAGCCCCGGACTGAGCCCGGGCTACGCTCTCGGCAAACAGCCAGGCCACGAAAAAAAACGCCGCGATCCCATTGCAATCGCGGCGTTTTATCAAGTGAACAGCATTAGGGCGGTTGCCGGGCTCCTGGTTCTTACACTGGGCTTGCCTGGGTAGCCCTCGCGTTCTTGATCCGGTGGCACACCCAGATGAACACCACCCACACCGGAATCGCATACACCGACACCTGGATGCCCGGGATGAACAGCATCACCCCGAGGATGAACAGCACGAAGGCCAGGCACAGATAGTTGGCGAAGGGGAACCAGAACGCCTTGAAGCTCGGCTGTACGCCCTTGGCGACCATGGCCTTGCGGAACTTCAGGTGCGCCAGGCTGATCATCGCCCAGTTGATCACCAGGGATGCCACCACCAGCGACATCAGCAGCTCCAGCGCACTCTGCGGCGCCAGGTAGTTGACCACCACACAGAGCAGGGTCACCGCCGCCGACAGGGCGATGGCCAGCACCGGCACGCCGCGCTCGTTGACCTTCATCAGCGCCTTGGGCGCATCGCCCTGCTCGGCCAGGCCGTAGAGCATGCGGCTGTTGCAGTACACACCGCTGTTGTAGACCGACAGCGCCGCAGTCAGCACCACGAAGTTGAGCACGTGGGCCGCAGTGCCCTCGCCGATCAGCGAGAAGATCTGCACGAACGGGCTGCTGGCGTAGGCGTCGCCACCGCTGGTCAGGGTCTTCACCAGGTCGTCCCAGGGATGCAGCGACAGCAGGATGGTCAGCGCACCGATGTAGAAGATCAGAATCCGCCACACCACCTGGTTGATCGCCTTGGGAATCACGGTCTTCGGCTGATCGGCCTCAGCCGCGGTGATACCTACCAGCTCCAGGCCGCCGAAGCTGAACATGATGATCGCCATCATCATCACCAGCCCGGACACACCGTTAGGGAAGAAGCCGCCGTGGCTCCACAGGTTGCTGATGCTGGCCTGCTCGCCGCCGGCGCCGCTGATCAGCAGGTAGCCGCCGAGCACGATCATGCCGATGATGGCCACCACCTTGATGATGGCGAACCAGAACTCGGTCTCGCCGAAAGCCTTCACGTTTACCAGGTTGATCAGGTTGATCAGCACGAAGAACGCCGCCGCCGTGGCCCAGGTCGGGATTTCCGGCCACCAGTACTGCACGTACTTGCCCACGGCCGTCAGCTCGGCCATACCCACCAGCACGTAGAGCACCCAGTAGTTCCAGCCCGAGAGGAAGCCGGCGAACGGGCCCCAGTAGCTATGAGCGAAGTGGCTGAAGGAGCCGGCGACCGGCTCCTCGACGATCATCTCGCCGAGCTGGCGCATGATCAGGAAGGCGATGAAGCCGCCAATGGCATACCCCAGGATCATCGACGGGCCGGCGCTCTGCATCACCCCGGCGGAGCCGAGGAACAGGCCGGTGCCGATGGCGCCACCAAGGGCGATCAGCTGGATATGGCGGTTCTTGAGGCCACGCTTGAGCGGGCCGGTATGCAGCTGTTCGGACATCAGCGTGCGCTCCGCAGCAAGCGACGGGTGAGGCAGGTACGAGGCATGGATTCACCGGTCTGTAGAAAAAGAGCGCCGGACTCGTGATCCGGCAGCGACTATCTGGGCCTGTTGGCCACGGCCTGCCTGACCCAGAGGCCGAGCGGCAAGCGCGGCGCAGTATACCCGAGCCGCCAGCACTCAGGCCTGGCGGAAAACCGCCAGGAATCTGCCTTTTATCGGCAAGAAATCGCCTATCGGCAGCAGGGGACGAAATCCCCGCTCGCCGCCCCACCCACTAGAATCAGGGATACCGCCCTGCGGCCATGAAATGGCACAGGGGTTGCGTTGGGTTTGGGCTACCCCGCGTGCCAACAAAAACAACAATGGAGTTCCCTGCATGTTTCACGCTGCCTCCCGCCTGTTCACCGACCTTGGCGTAGGCAAGAAGTTGCTCTGCGGCTTCGGCCTGGTTCTGCTGCTGACACTGGCCATGACCGCCAGTGGTTTTCTCGCCGTACGCGCCGTGTTGCAAGGCCATGAACGGGTCGGCCAGCTCAGTGCCGTCACCCGGGACATCCTTCAGGCCCGCCGTCTGGAAAGTGCCTTTGCCCTCACCCCCACTGCCGAGAACGCCGGCCCGGTGCGTGACAGCCTGGACCATGTACAGAACCTGCTGAACGCACTGCCGCAGACCAGCGCCATTGGCGAGATGAAACAGGCGGTGAGCGACTACGGCGGTCAGTTCGAAAACTATGTGCAGATGCAGAGCGCCGCCCGCCAGGCCCGTGAAGACATGCGCAATGCCGCCGGCGAGGCCCGCGACCAGTTCGAAACCATCGAACTGGACATGTACGACGCCGTGCGTGAACTGCGCCTGCAGGGTGATCGCCTGCGCGGCAGCGATCCGCTGACCCTGGCGGAAACCGCTTCCGGCCTGAGCAAGCGCATGCTCGACCTGCGCAGCCACGAAAGCCTGTACATCATCGACGGCTCGGCCGAGGCCCTGGAGGAATGGACCTACGTCAGTGACGAACTGCAGACCGTCGCCCGCAGCCTGATGGTGTGGCTGGACGACGAACAGAAAGCCACCATCGAAACCGCCCTGCAGGCCCTGACCACCTACCAGCAGGCCTTCGCCAAGTACCGCGAGATCCATGAAAAGACCCTGACCACGGAACAATCGATGATCGAGCGGGCCGGCACCGTCCTGAGCCTGGCCGAAGCGGCGCAGAACGACGCCGAGCAAGGCATGAATACCGAGAGCAGGCGCGCCCTGCTGATGCTCGGCGTCATGGGCCTGGCTGCAGTGTTGATCGGCCTGTGCGCGGCGCTGCTGATCTCCCGCTCGATTGTCGCGCCGCTGCGCCAGACCGTGGCCATTGCTCAGCGCATCGCCGAAGGCGACCTCAGCCAGGACCTGCCGCAGCAGCAACGCCGCGATGAACTCGGCCAGCTGCTCAGCGCCATGCAGGGCATGACCAACAGCTTGCGCAATCTGGTCGGGCGCATCGGCTCCGGCGTCAGCCAGATCGCCGCGGCAGCCGAGGAGCTGTCGGCGATCACCGCCCAAACCAGCGATGGCGTGCAGACGCAGAAGTTGGAGACCGAACAGACCGCCACCGCCATGCACCAGATGACCGCCACCGTGCAGGAAGTGGCGCAGAATGCCGAGCAAGCCTCACTGGCCGCTCGTGATGCCGACCAGGAAGCTCAACAAGGCAACCGCGTGGTGCAGCAAGCAGTGGAACAGATCGGCAGCCTGGCCAGCGAGGTGGAGCAATCGGCCGAAGCCATCCAGGCGCTGAACACCGAGAGTTCACGGATCGGCAGCGTGCTGGAGGTGATCCGCAACGTTGCCGAGCAGACCAACCTCCTCGCCCTGAATGCCGCCATCGAGGCCGCCCGTGCCGGCGAACAGGGCCGCGGCTTCGCCGTGGTCGCCGACGAGGTGCGCGCCCTGGCCAAGCGCGCTCAGGACTCGACCGAGGAAATCGAAAAGCTGATCGCCGGCCTGCAGCACATGGCCCGCGCCGCCGTGGAGCAGATGGAAAGCAGCCGCAGCCTGACCCAGCGCACCGTCAGCCTGGCCGGCGAAGCCGGCAACGCGTTGAGCAGCATTACCCAGGCGGTCAGCACCATCGAGCAGATGAACCAGCAGATCGCCGCGGCCGCCGAGCAGCAGAGCGCGGTGGCCGAGTCGATCAACGAGAGCATCACCCGGGTGCGAGATATTGGCGACCAGAGCGCCAGCGCCAGCCAACAGACCGCCGCCTCCAGCGCCGAACTGGCGCGCCTGGGCAGCGAACTGCAGGGGCTGGTCGGACGTTTCCGCACCTAACCCACACCAGTCCACGGCTCGACGCGGACAGTAGGAGGGGCCTTGGCCGCGACACAGGCACCACAGTTG
>JAYQUJ010000118.1:0-7760 GCA_038147895.1 Pseudomonas sp. | reverse complement strand
GGGGCTTACAGGCCTGTATTCGCGGCCAAGGCCGCTCCCACAAAGTCCCCCTGCCGCCAGCGCATTTGCAACATCCATGCCCCTGCCCGCGGCCCCTCACGCGCGCGCCTGGACTTTTATCTGGCTGGTTTTCCTGCGCGCAGCGTGCACCAGAGCGGTGCCTGGCGCAGTACGTCAGATGACGTATGCCGTTACGTCATGCTGCGTATACCCCGCTCGGGACGGCGAACGCATTCTTGCGGCGAACCCGGAGAACACCTGCGCAGACAGGCCGGCGACGAACCCACCGCACGAGGAGCACGACGATGGATGCACAAAACCGACTTCTACCCCGCCGGCTGGCGCTGGGCGCCGCTGCGCTCTCGCTGCTGGCTGCCAGCGTGTTCAGCCAGGGCGTGATGGCCGATGAGGCCAACACCACCGGCCTGGCCATTACCGATACCGAAGTAACCGTGGGCCAGCTGCACTCGGCCACCGGCACCATGGCCATCTCTGAAACCGGCTCGATCCAGGCCGAGCGCTTGGCCATCGAGCAGATCAATGCCTCCGGCGGTGTGCTCGGCCGGCAGATCAAGGTGATCCAGGAAGACGGCGCCTCCGACTGGCCGACCTTCGCCGAGAAGGCCAAGAAGCTGCTGGTCGGCGACAAGGTCGCCGCCGTATTCGGCTGCTGGACCTCGGCTTCGCGCAAGGCCGTGCTGCCGGTGTTCGAGAAGGAAAACGGCCTGCTCTACTACCCGACCTTCTACGAGGGCCTGGAGCAGTCGAAGAACGTCATCTACACCGGCCAGGAAGCCACCCAGCAGATCCTCGCTGGCCTCGACTGGATCGCCAAGGAGAAGGGCGCCAAGACCTTCTACCTGATCGGCTCCGACTACATCTGGCCGCGTACCTCGATGAAGATCGCCCGCAAGCACATCGAGAACGTGCTCGGCGGTTCGGTGGTAGGCGAGGAGTACTACCCCCTGGGCAACACCCAGTTCGGTTCGCTGATCAACAAGGTCAAGCTGAAGAAACCTGATGTGGTCTTCGCCGCGGTCGTCGGTGGCTCCAACGTGGCCTTCTACAAGCAGATGAAAGCCGCCGGCGTGACCGCCGCCAAGCAGAACCTGCTGACCCTGTCGGTGACCGAGGATGAACTGCTCGGTATCGGCGGCGAGAACATGGAAGGCTTCTACGCCTCCATGAAGTACTTCCAGAGCCTGGACAACCCGAACAACAAAGCCTTCGTCGAAGCCTTCAAGGCCAAGTACGGCAAGGATGCGGTGATCGGCGACGTGACCCAGGCCGCCTACCTCGGCCCATGGCTGTGGAAGGCTGCGGTCGAGAAAGCCGGCAGCTTCGACGTCGACAAGGTTGCTGCAGCCTCCCCGGGCATCGAGCTGAACACCGCCCCGGAAAGCTACGTGAAGGTGCATGACAACCATCACCTGTGGAGCAAGACCCGCATCGGCCAGGTGCAGAAAGATGGTCAGTTCCACGTGGTCTACGAGTCCGACCTGATCGAGCCGAACCCCTTCCCGAAAGGCTATCAGTAAGCGCTGGCTGGGGTGGGGCCCAGTCCCTCACCCCAGCCCTCTCCCATCGGGAGAGGGAGCAGAGCGCGCCGCCGGTTGGCGTCGTGCCTTCCAGTCGCTCCGTATAACCCCCTCTCCCCTCGGGAGAGGGTAGGGGTGAGGGCACCGCCCTCGCCATTCTTCCCGTCAGGAGACCATCAACATGGAATGGCTATCGGAATTTGGTGCCATCGCGGCCATGCAGGGCTTCAACGGTCTATCCGTGTTCTGCGTCCTGCTGCTGATGGCTCTGGGGTTGGCAATCATCTTCGGCCAGATGGGCGTGATCAACATGGCCCACGGTGAGTTCCTCACCATCGGCGCCTACACCACCTACGTGGTGGCGACCCTCACCGAAAACTACGCCCCGGCCTTCGGGCCGTATTACTTCTTTGTCGCCATCGTCCTCTCATTCTTCATCGCCGGCGCCATCGGCTGGCTGGTGGAATGGGCGATGATCAGCAAGCTGTACCAGCGTCCGCTGGATACCCTGCTGGCCACCTGGGGCCTGTCCCTGGCCATGCAGCAGGCGTTCCGTTCGATCTTCGGTGCGCGCGAGGTCAGCGCCACCCTGCCGGAATGGCTGATGGGCTCGTGGAACCCCACCGAAGCCATCGACATCCCGCGCAACGGCCTGTTCGTCATGGGCCTGACTATCCTCCTCACCGCCACTCTGTTCCTCATGCTCTACCGCTCGCGCTGGGGCCTGCAGGTGCGCGCCACCATGCAGAACCGGGTGATGAGCCGCGCCGTGGGCATCAACACCAAGCGCGTCGACCGCATGACCTTTGCCCTCGGTTGTGGCGTGGCCGGTGTCGCTGGTGCGGCCTTCACCACCATCGGCTCGACCGGCCCGACAGCCGGCTCGCTGTATATCGTCGACACCTTCCTGGTGGTGGTCTTCGGTGGCGCGGCCAGTCTGCTCGGCACCATCGCTTCGGCCTTCACCATCGCCCAGGCGCAGTCGCTCATGGAGTTCTTCATGAGTGGTTCGATGGCCAAGGTGCTGACCCTGTCGGCGGTGATCCTGATTCTGATGATGCGTCCGCAGGGGCTTTTCTCCATCAAGGTGCGCAAATGATGGCGCCGCTTTTCTCCCCTCTCCCGCTTGCGGGAGAGGGGCAGGGGGAGAGGGTGGTGACACCTTCGGTAAAGCCCCTCTCCCCAGCCCTCTCCCATGAATGGGAGAGGGAGTGAATCAGCATGAGGAATCCACAATGAACCCGACTCTCGACAAACTCCTGGGCGGCAAGCAGGGCGCCATCGGCCTGCTGGTGCTGGCCGCGCTGATCCTGGTGGTGTTCCCGCTGGCGCTGGACGCCTTCCGCCTGAACATGATCGGCAAGTACCTGACCTACGCCTTCGTCGCCGTGGGCCTGGTGCTGTGCTGGGGTTACGGCGGCATTCTCAGCCTCGGCCAGGGCATCTTCTTCGGCCTTGGCGGCTACTGCATGGCGATGTTCCTCAAGCTGGAGGCATCCGATCCGGAAAGCACCAAGATCCAGTCCACCCCCGGCATCCCGGACTTCATGGACTGGAACCAGATCACCGAACTGCCAATGCTCTGGCAGCCGTTCCACAGCTTCAGCTTCACCCTGCTGGCGGTGATCGGCGTACCGGTGCTGCTGGCCCTGGTGATCGGCCTGACCATGTTCAAGCGCCGCGTCGGTGACGTGTACTTCTCCATCGTCACCCAGGCCATCGCGCTGATTCTCACCGTGCTGATCATCGGCCAGCAGGGCTACACCGGCGGCGTCAACGGCATCACCGACCTGAAGACCCTGATGGGCTGGGACATCCGCACCGACGAGGCCAAGCTGATCCTCTACTTCGTCAGCGCCTTCCTGCTGTTCGGCTGCACCCTGCTGGCGCGCTTCATCATCGCCTCCAAGCTCGGTCGCCTGTTGTTGGCCATGCGCGACAAGGAAGAGCGCGTGCGCTTCTCCGGCTACGACGTGGCCAGCTTCAAGATCTTCGTGTTCTGCGTCGGCGCGGCCTTCGCAGCCATCGGTGGGGCGATGTTCACCCTGCAGGTCGGCTTCATGTCGCCGAGCTTCGTCGGCATCGTGCCGTCGATCGAGATGGTCATCTTCGCCGCGGTCGGCGGGCGCCTGTCGCTGCTCGGCGCGGTGTACGGCGCGCTGCTGGTCAACTTCGGCAAGACCTACTTCTCCGAGAGCTTCCCCGAACTGTGGCTGTACCTGATGGGCGGCCTGTTCATCGTCGTGGTCATGTACTTCCCCAACGGCATCGCCGGGCTGTGGGACAGCCATGGCAAGCGCTGGCTGGCACGTTTCACACCGGCCAAGAAAGCCCCGGCGCTGGCCGCCGAGGTGGACCCGGCTCCGGCCAAGGTCAGCAAGCAGCCCACCCCTGAACTGGAGACCAGCGTATGAGCCCCAATCCAAGCGGCTTCCAGATGCCCAAACCGGTGCTGGCCATCGAGGGCCTGACCGTGTCGTTCGACGGCTTCAAGGCGGTCGACGACCTCAACCTGTACATCGACCGCAACGAAGTGCGCGTAGTGATCGGCCCCAACGGCGCCGGCAAGACCACCGTGCTCGACCTGATCTGCGGCAAGACCAAGGCCACCGCCGGCAGCATCCAGTTCGAGAACCGCGAACTGACCAAGATGCGCGAGTACGACATCGTCCGCGCCGGCGTCGGGCGCAAGTTCCAGAACCCGTCGATCTACGAGAACCTGACGGTGTTCGAGAACCTGGAGATGTCCTACCCGGCCGGGCGCAAGGTGTTCGGTGCGCTGTTCTTCAAGCGCTCGCAGGCGGTGATCGAGCGGGTCGAGCAGGTGGCCGCCGAGATCATGCTCGGCGAGCACCTGCACATGCAGGCCGACCTGCTCTCGCACGGCCAGAAGCAGTGGCTGGAGATCGGCATGCTGCTGATGCAGGACCCGCAACTGCTGATGCTCGACGAGCCGGTGGCCGGCATGAGCGTGAGCGAACGGGTGGCCACGGCCGAGCTGCTCAAGCGCATCAGCCAGGGCCGCTCGGTGCTGGTCATCGAGCACGACATGGAGTTCGTCAAGAGCATCGCGCACAAGGTCACCGTGCTGCACCAGGGCAAGGTGCTGGCCGAGGGCAGCATGGACGCAGTGCAGAGCAATCCCAAGGTCATCGAGGTGTACCTGGGGCACTGAGCCCCAGGTGCCAAGGGACACTCGCGTAGCCCGGATGAAATCCGGGAACGCTGCCGGCACCGAGTCCGAACCCCGGATTGCATCCGGACTACGTTCAGCAAGGAGTTCTCCATGTTCCAGATCAACAACCTTGTTTCCGGCTACGGCCAGAGCCAGATTCTCCACGAGCTCGAACTCGACGTGGCGAAGAAGGAAATCGTCGCGGTCATGGGCCGCAACGGCATGGGCAAGACCACTTTGTTCAAGAGCCTGATGGGCATCCTGCCGACCTGGGGCGGGCAGATTCAGGTCGACGGCGAGGACATCTCCAAGCTCGACACCCACCAGCGCGTCGAGGCCGGCATCGCCTACGTGCCGCAGGGGCGGATGATCTTCCCCAGCATGACCGTGCTGGAAAATATCCAGACCGGCCTGCCGGCCTCGGCCAAGGGCCAGGTGCCGGAAGACCTTTACGCACTGTTCCCGGTGCTGCAGGAGATGCGTCACCGCAAGGGCGGCAACCTGTCCGGCGGTCAGCAGCAACAGCTGGCTATCGCCCGCGCGCTGGCGACCAATCCCAAGGTGCTGCTGCTCGATGAGCCCACTGAGGGCATTCAGCCGTCGATCATCAAGGACATCGCCCGTACCCTGAAGGAGATCCGCACCATGCGCGATCTGACCATCATCGTCTCCGAACAGGTGCTGTCCTTCACCATGGAAATCGCCGACCGCTTCCTGGTCATCGAGAAGGGCAAGTTCGTCATCGAGGAGGCGCGCGACAAGGTCGACGAGGCGACCATTAGCCGTTACCTCTCGGTGTGATGGCTCTCCTCGTAGCCCGGATGAAATCCGGGGCCATGGTGAGGTCGCCCCGGATTTCATCCGGGCTACGAGATGTTCCCTCTCCCTAATCCTCTCCACTAGGCGTGCCCCCAATGAATGGGAGAGGGAACTTTCCTGCGCATGGATCATGTACCTGCGCGGATCGACTCCCCACTCCCGCTTGCGGGAGAGGGGCCGGGGGAGAGGGCAGTGTTCCCTATTTACGGCCGGCGTGTTCTCCATGCGCCGGCCGCTTTTTCGTGTCTGCGCAAAGCTGCTGTAAGCCGCGTCGTTGCTGGCGCCACGCATACGTCATCCAACGTATTTCCGCTCTCGCTGCGCTCCCCGAGACTGGCCACCGTACCCCGGCGCATCAATGCGCCAGGCACCCACCACAGGTCCCAGGAGCACTGCCATGACCGACACCCTGATCAAGGTCGACCTCAACCAGGCCGCCACCGAGAACGAACAAGTCCACAACCGCTGGCACCCGGACATCCCGATGGCCTGCTGGGTCAAGCCGGGCGACGACTTCATCCTGGAGACCTATGACTGGACCGGTGGCGCGATCAAGAACGACGACGACGCCAGCGACGTGCGCGACGTCGACCTGTCCACCGTGCACTACCTGTCCGGCCCGGTCGGTGTGCATGGCGCCCAGCCGGGTGACCTGCTGGTGGTCGAGCTGCTCGATATCGGCGCCAAGGCCGAGTCGCAGTGGGGCTTCAACGGCTTCTTCTCGAAGAACAACGGCGGCGGTTTCCTCACCGACTACTTCCCGTCTGCGCAGAAGTCGATCTGGGACTTCGAGGGCATGTTCACCAAGAGCCGGCACATTCCCGGCGTGCGCTTCGCCGGTCTGATCCACCCCGGCCTGATCGGCTGCCTGCCGGACCACAAGATGCTCGCCGAGTGGAACCGCCGCGAGCAGGAGCTGATCGATACCAACCCGACCCGCGTGCCACCGCTGGCCAACCCGCCGTTCGCCAGCACTGCGCACATGGGCAAGATGAAAGGCTCCGAGCGCGACATGGCCGCCGCCACCGGTGCACGCACCGTGCCGCCGCGCGAGCATGGCGGCAACTGCGACATCAAGGACCTGTCGCGCGGATCGAAGATCTTCTTCCCGGTCTACGTCGACGGCGCCGGCCTGTCGGTGGGCGACCTGCACTTCAGCCAGGGCGACGGCGAGATCACTTTCTGCGGCGCCATCGAGATGGCCGGCTGGGTGCACATGAAGGTCGAGCTGATCAAGGGCGGCATGGCCAAGTACGGCATCAAGAACCCGATCTTCAAGCCCAGCCCGATCGTGCCGACCTACAACAACTTCCTGATCTTCGAAGGCATCTCGGTCGACGACGCCGGCAAGCAGCACTACCTGGACGTCAACCTGGCCTACCAGCAGGCCTGCCTCAACGCCATCAACTACCTGACCAAGTTCGGCTACTCGCCGGCCCAGGGCTACTCGCTGCTCGGCTCGGCGCCGGTGCAGGGGCATATCAGTGGTGTGGTCGACATCCCCAACGCCTGCGCCACCCTGTGGCTGCCGACCGACATCTTCGAGTTCGACATCAACCCCAGCGCGAGCGGCCCGACCAAGTACCTGGACGGCAGCATCGATATGCCCATCGCCTACGACAAGTGATGCCTATACCCCTCTCCCGCTTGCGGGAGAGGGGCTGGGGAGAGGGGCTTTTATCTTTTCGAGGAGTACTGCCATGCCCATCTACGAATACGACTGCCCGCAGTGCGGCGACTTCACCATGCTGCGGCCGATGGCCGAGCGCGACACGCCCTGCGCCTGCCCTTACTGCGAGACCACCAGCGAGCGGGTGATTCTCAGCGCCCCCGGCCTGGCCACCATGCCCGGCAGCCAGCGCCGCGTGCACGAGACCAACGAGCGCTCGCGCCACGCGCCGCAGACCCTCGAAGAATACAAGGCCAACCGCAAGCACCCGGCCGGCTGCAGCTGCTGCGGCCCGAGCAAGCCGGTCGAGCGGACCAAGGCCAACCCTCACGGCCTGAAGACCAGCCCCTCGGCGCGGCCGTGGATGATCAGCCACTGATTTCTTGTTTCTTTTGTGGGAGGGGCTGGGCGGCGCCCCGCTTTAGCCGCGATGTAAGGCAACACAAAAGCTTCGCGGCTAAAGCCGCTCCCACAAAAACAGACCACTACTACCTGTAGGAGGGGCCTTGGCCGCGACGTGTCACACGGCATGATTCGCGCCCACGGCCCCTCCCACAGG
>JAYQUJ010000117.1:0-8539 GCA_038147895.1 Pseudomonas sp. | reverse complement strand
CCCTGGGTCAAATTTCAATCGGCAGGGTGGGTCAATTTTCCATCAGCGCCAACACCCCAAGCCCCATAGTCAGATTTGAGAAATGACAGTAGGCGATGCCGCAACGCGCTTCATCGACCTATGTAAAACGACTCCTTTATCGAAATAGTGCACTCATCGCTCTCCACGGCGATCCCTTCATCGCGAATTGCACCGCCCAAGACGATCTGCACTGAAATCAATACTTTCTGATGCCTCTTGATTAGAGATGCCAGCCATAATCATCTCATCGCCAACGCATACGGCGTTCGGCAGCCAACACACTCTCACTCACTACTGGAAGCTCAGACATGAAAACCATAGGCATTGAAAACTCGAAGTCCAGCGTACAGGCCCACTTAACGCTTGGAACCAAAACTATGGGGCTAGGTATCTATGGCGCGTACTTGGCTCTCGCTATTATTTACTTCTGGTTCGGCGGCATGAAATTTACCCACTACGAGGCCGAGGGCCTGGTTCCACTGGTGAGCAACAGCCCGCTTTTGGGATGGGTGTATAGCATTTTTTCGGTCGACATGTTCTCCAGCCTGCTCGGCATACTAGAGATTTCGATCGGCACTCTGATCGCAGGCCGCATGCTGTCGCCCAAACTATCCGTGGTAGGAGGCGCTCTGTCTGCAGGCCTGTTCTTCACAACCCTTAGCTTTATGTTTTCCACTCCGGGCGTCATTGAGCCTAGTTTAGGGTTTCCGGCGATTTCCGTTGCGCCAGGTCAGTTTCTGCTTAAAGACTTAGGGTTGCTTGCTGTTTCGATATTTGTGGCAGGCCATTCGCTGGTTGAACTGGAAAAACGTAAAATTAATGCATAATTTTTTCAATGGCTTAAGGCAGTAATGCCTTAGGCCTTTTTGCCATCATTTTCCCCCGCCAGATCTTTCAACCAGTCACGAGGGCTCAACCCCGTCTTGCGTCTAAATGCGCGAGACAGCGCCGAAGGACTTTCGTAGCCGACTTGAGCTGCAATCAGCGTAATCGAGCGCCCTTCTCGCATCAGCTTCTGAGCCAGGCTAACTCGCCAACTCAACAAATAATCAGCAGGCGTCTGTCCGATGACACTCTTGAAATGCACGGCATACGCAGCGCGTGACATATTTGACTCACTGGCCAGCTCTGCTATTGACCAGGCATGTTCCGGGGAGTTGTGCATCTGTAAAAGCGATCGGGCAAGCCGCATGTCGGCCAGTCCAGCCATCATTCCGGTGCGCAACTGGTGATGATCGAGCAGGTAACGGAGCAACAGAATGATTAGGAGCTCAAATAAGCGCTCAAGCGCGGCTTCCCTTCCACAATGCACATTTGCCGCCTCGGCAAACATCCACTCCAACGTGTCTGCCAGCATGGGCAGATCATCGAGTGCGAGCACCAAACAGTCCGGTAATGAAGCCGACAAAGGATTATCAATTCCGCCCTCAAACTCCATGGAAGCACACAACAACTTTGCGCCATCGGACTCACCCGCAAACAATTGATGCTTGGCGGGGCGTGGCATAAAAATCAAGCTAGGGCGAGTGAGCTGCAAATCCTTGCGATCGGGACCAAGCAACGTCACGCTGCCGGCCTGAAGCAGATGGATATAACCTCGCCGCTCGGCGCCATCGTAAGATGCAGAGCCGCATAGGTCGCCGTCATAGAACAGATTGGCCCGCACGCCGAACCGCGAGAGCAAATTAGACAAACGATCCATTGGCCGATCCTTGACGAGTCAGAACGCACAGACCATACCATCTGCGTTGTCGTTCAGTGCCTGTAGCGAACATGCCGGCGTAAATCAGCCAACGGATAAAGTGATCACTGAGCAGCTCAGCCTCCCTTTCCAGTTCGGCTGTTAAAAAAACAACACCGTTGTTTGAAAGCACCAGCAAATCAAGTGCTCACTCTTCTATTTTACAGTACCTGGGGTTTGGGGAGCAATGGAACCAAAAACCAACGTAAGCTCTGAATCCCACCGTAAAGGGGCTTTCCGATCTCCAGCTCACCCGCCAGGCATTACTCTCTGATCAGTGCCTCGATGATCGGGCAGATCGTTCCGCCGTCTCCCGCATCACATTGCTGCACCAGTTCGCCTAACAGTTGCTGCATGACGACCAAGTCGGCCATCTTCTGCTCGATCAACGCGAGCTTGCGTGCAGCCCGTGCTCGCGTTTCGGCACAGGCGCACGACTCATCCAGCGTCAGCAGTCCACCGACTTCCGAGAGCGTGAAACCCAGCGCCTGAGCCCGCTTGATGAAACGCAGTCGCTTCACCATGTCCACCGGATAGCGCCGATGGCCACCCAAGGGTTTGGCTGGTTCATCCAGCAGCCCGCGTCGCTGGTAGTAGCGGATCGTCTCGACGTTCACCCCGGCGGCGTCTGCCAGCTTGCCAATGGTCAGCTCTGTGGCCATCACTTTCTCCTTGATTCCGTACTTTGGTACGGAGTTTAGAATGGCACCTAGGCAATCAGGCTCAGGAGATGGGAATGGGGATGCAACTCACCGGGAAAGGCTCGCTGGTCGCGAGTTCGCTGACCGCCATCGGTGCGTCGGTGTGCTGTGTCGGGCCACTGGTGCTGTTGGCACTCGGTGTCGGCGGTACGTGGGTGGGCGCTCTGACCATGATGGAGCCACTACGCCCCCTCTTAATCGGGTTGACTCTACTGTTCCTGGGATTGGCATTCCGCAAGCTCTACCTGGTGCCACAGGTTTGTACGCCAGGTACACCCTGCGCCGATCCGCGCACGCTCGTGCGACAGCGACTCGTGTTCTGGATCGTCAGCGTGCTGCTGCTCGGCCTATTGGCCGTGCCGTGGCTCGCCCCGCTGTTCTACTGAAGGAGATTAACCATGCGCAAACTGCTGATCGCCGTGCTTTTCGCCTTGCCCTTCGTGGCGCTGGCGGCTCCCCCGAAAACCGTCACGCTCGACGTGCAGAACATGACGTGCGGACTCTGTCCGATCACGGTCAAGAAGTCGCTGGAGAAGGTGTCCGGCGTGAGTGACGTCCAGGTCAATTTCGACCAGAAGACGGCGACCGTCACCTACGATCCCGATAAGGCCCAGCCCGAGGCACTGACTGAGGCGACCGCGAACGCGGGATACCCCTCCACAGTGCAGAAGTGAGGTCACGATGAGCGCCATTGTCCTTGAGTCCGTGCTGACTTGCCCGCGCTGCGGCTTCGCCAAGCCGGAAACCATGCCCACGGACGCCTGCCAGTTCTATTACGAGTGCAGCAACTGCAAGGCGCTGCTGCGCCCCAACCCAGGGGATTGCTGCGTTTTCTGTTCGTTCGGCTCGGTGAAGTGCCCGCCGATCCAGCAGCAGCTTGGGTGTTGCTCATAGCGTTTAGGGGGATCACAGGTCGTCGTCTGGATTACGCAGTGGCCGCAGCTCGCCGCGCGCAACTTCTTCCGGTACCGCAAAGGAATACCGCCCGAGCATGTTGATGTGCTCGTAGATCAGCGGCGATAGCCGGGCCAAATCCTCTTCCAGCACTGGATAGCCGTGCTGCTTGAGCCGTTCCACGGCCGCCGTCATGTAGAGGGTGTTCCACAGCACGATGATGTTCACCACCAGGCCCAGAGCACCGAGCTGGTCTTCCTGGCCTTCGCGGTAGCGCTGGCGGAGCTCGCCGCGTTTGCCGTGGAACACGGCGCGGGCCAGGCTGTGCCGGCCTTCGCCTCGGTTCAACTGGGTCAGGGTGGCGCGGCGCTTGGACTCGTCGTCGATATAGGTCAACGTGTGCAGAGTCTTTTCGATCCGCCCGAATTCGGCCAGCGCCTGGGCCAGCCGGGTGGGTCTATCTCCCGTTTGCAGCGTGCGCATGATGCCAGTCGCCGGCACCCGGCCGAGTTTGAGCGAGCCGGCCAGGCGCAGCAGGTCGTCCCAGTGCTCGGCGATCAGGTCGAGTTTGACCGACTGGCGGGCCAGCCCGTTGAGCTTGCCGTAGTCCGCGTCCGGGCGCGTGCGCCAGAAGCGGGTACCGCCGACATCGGCCAGCCGCGGACTGAAGTGGTAGCCAAGTAGGCGGAAGAGCCCGAACACCACATCGCTGTAGGCCCCGGTGTCGGTCATGATTTGCGTCGGCTGCAACTCGGTCTGCTGTTCCAGCACGACCGCCAGCAACACCAGGCTGTCGCGCAGCGTGCCGGGCACGGTGATGGCGTTGAGGCCGGAGAATTGGTCGGAAATCAGGTTGTACCAGGTGACACCCCGGCCGGTGCCGAAATACTTCGGATTGGGGCCGGCATGCACGGTGCGCACCGGTACGACGAAGCGCATGCCATCGGCGGAGGCGACCTCGCCGCCACCCCAGACTTGGGCCAGTTCCAGTTGGCTTTGCGCTCCGACCAGGATGGCGTTAGCCGCTGACAGGGTGTCGTCGCGGATATAATTCTGGCTGACCCAGGACAGCCGGTCACGGCGCAGCGCCGG
Organism: Pseudomonas sp.; assembly: GCA_038147895.1. GTDB lineage: Bacteria > Pseudomonadota > Gammaproteobacteria > Pseudomonadales > Pseudomonadaceae > Aquipseudomonas. The sequence continues at coordinate 4,090 of JAYQUJ010000117.1, read as the reverse complement.
GTTGTCGGTGCGGATCAAGGGCTCCAGGCCGGTGTTGCAGGCCCCGCCCAACAGCACCGCGCAGAGGCTGGTGACCAGGTTGTCGGCGCGTGCATTGCGTTCGGAGACATGGGTGAAGGCCTCGGAAAAGCCAGTGCGGGCGGCGATTTCCAAGAGGATTTCCGGCAGATCGACACGCGGCATCAGGTCAGACACGGCCGCCCGCAGTTGCAGCAACGAGCAGGGCTCGTCCAGCTTGTCCAGCGCCCCGAGCGACAGTTCGGTCTTGCCCTCGGTGTTCTCGCTCAGTTGAATCGCCGGGTTGTCGGGCAGGCGCGCGGCTACTGCCAGCCAGGTTGCATCCAGCTCGACGGACAAGGCGTCCAGGGTGGTTTTGGCGTCGATGGTCAGGCCCAGTGACCGGCAGATGATCGGTCGCGCCGCCAGCCATTCGGCACCGTCGAGCAGGCCAAGGCGCGGGTCGGCATAGCGCCAACTGGGCGAGACGAAGACATCGCGGCGGCGCAGGGCCGTGCGCAGCGCATCGAGCGTGCAGAACACATAGGCACCCATGTCGAGGGAGCCATCTTCGCGGGTGATGTGCTTCTGCCAAGCCTTGGCCACGATCTCCTGCGGCGCGTCATCCTCTGGCTTCCGGCGCGGCAGGTTCAGTTGCAGCCACTCCAGACTAGCCGCCACGCCCTTGCCGGCCGGGCTGAAGCCGAAGCGGATGTGCTTGAGCAGGTCGGGCAGGAAGCGGCGCACGCTGCGGTAGCGCGCTTCCAATGCAAGAAAATAGACGTCATCTACCGGGCGGATCAGCGCGTTGACCTCTTCCAGGGCCTTTTCCAGGGTGGTCCTCGGCAGGTCGTTGAACAGCCGGGCGCGCACGTTGTCATCGCTGATCGAGCTGTCCAGCACGACCTTGCACGCGGCGGCGAGCGTCGCGGCCGACCGATCCAGGTCTTTCAGGCTGCGCATGCGGGCTTCTTGTCGGCCTTCTCCGCGTTGCTGAACAGGTCGCGCAGCAAGGCCTCCAGGACTTCCAGTGCGTCGTCGTGCGCAGTCGCCTCCAGGCAGAGTGCGAAGGCCACCAGTGTCGCCATCCGCCGCGACGCCGGCAGCCGATTAATCGCGGTGACCTTGGCCGTGTTGGCGAAGCGGGCCAGGGCGGCGATACGGCTGGGAGGGATGTGCGCCGCCGCCGGCAAGGTGATGCCGATGCCGCGCACGTCATCGAGCCGGCGCAGTGCCCGAATCAACGCGGGGCCACTGACCATGACCGGGCCGGAGCGCAATTGATCCAGCCGGGAGCTGCGGTTGCCTTCGGCCACCGTCAGCAAGTCTTGCAGTTGCAATCGCTGTTCCTCAGTCACGCTGCGGCCCAGCGTAAACCAGAGGCGTTCTTCGACCCGACTGCGCAACTGGGCGATAAAGCGCTCTAGTTGAGACACACCAGGCAGGAGGACTTTCTGTGTGAACAGCCACGAGGTGGCTCGCTCAAACAGCACTCCCGGCCGGTCGGTGCCCGTCCAGCAGAGGGCATACAGCCAGCGGCTCAAGCGAAAGCCGATGCCCGGATCGGTGAAATGACGATAGCCAAAGCGGTTCTGAATATCGGTGGCATGTATCCAGCGGCGATGATCGCTATAGCGCTGGAGGCAGTCGGGGTCTGGAATCGCCAGTTGTCGGCAAAGCACCTGCAGGACTTCCACCGGCACGGCGGCGGGCTTGTCCGGCAGAACGCCAACGAAGCGGACGGTGGTCAGCAGAACGGCATAACCCAGACGGTTATGGTTACCCCGCAGCACCTGGATGGCTTCACGGTCTTCATCGCTCAGGTGGAAGTAACGTTCCAGCTCTTCACGGCTGGGCGAATCAACATAGCGGCCAAAACCGTCGCGTTGCTCTTGAGTCAGAAAACCGACCGGCATTGATCACAGCACCTCGACGCAGAACACGGCGGGCGTGACGATCCGCGTGCGTTCGATGTGCCCGCGTTGCAGCAGGCCGGCGCGGCGATCACCGGTTATCAGGTAGTCCGCATCGCCCGCCAAGGCCATGGCCAGCAAAAACGAGTCATCCGGATCATCGGCTTCGACCTCGATGGTCAGGCGCTCCAGTACCACAGCCCGTTGCAGGTTATTGATCATGGCGCCCACCTTGGCGGGCTGTAGGATGGCCTGAAGCTTGGGATAGCGGCTGGCTCGACGAATTTCATCGAGTTGCATCCGCGAGGTCACCACCTCGAAACGCGCCGCCCGCCAGGCACGGTAGATCGCATCGGGCGCGCCATGTGGCGAGATCAGGGCGCTGAACAGGATGTTGGTATCCAACACGACCCGCATCAGCGCTTACGTGCCCAGTCGAGCGCTTCGTCAACCGCGTTGGTCAATTCTGCCTCACTCAGATGGGCGTTAGCGGCCTTGGCCTGCTCAGCGCTCAGCTCCAGGATGTGTGCCCGTACCGCTTCTTCGATGAAGCGCGACAGGTCGCCCTTACGGCCGCCGCCCTGGCTGGCCAGAAACATCCGAAGCGACTGGTCGGTGTCGGCCGAGACGGCGACATTCCAGCGAATGGTATTCATAGCGTTCTCCGCTAATAGGTGTTTGTGTGTTTATACGCCAATCACAAAGGGCGATGCAATGGTTCGACAAAACGAAGGTTTTGCCGAACTCTATCGAGGAATGGCTCGGTTCGTTAAGCTCCCCGCGCTACGGTTCAAATAACTGGTACGCTTAATCAAAGTTCAACTATTACTAACGTAGTCGAGTAAACAGTACTTTTGATGAAGATCGGTTATGCGCGAGTGAGCACTCGGGATCAGAAAGCCGACCTACAAGTCGATGCCCTGAAACAGGCCGGGTGCGAACGCATCTACCAAGACATCGCCAGCGGCGCGAAAAGCGCCCGGCCGGAGTTGGACAAACTGCTGGCCAACGTGCGGCCGGGTGATGCCGTGGTGATCTGGAAGCTGGATCGCCTTGGGCGTTCCCTCAAGCACCTGGTCGAGTTGGTCGGCGAGCTGGCAGAGCGCAAGGTCGGCTTACAGAGCCTGAATGACCCCATCGACACCACCCACGCCCAAGGCCGCCTGGTGTTCAACCTGTTCGCCTCGCTGGCGGAGTTCGAGCGCGAGCTGATCCGCGAGCGGACTCAGGCGGGTCTGTCGGCCGCACGGGCGCGTGGCCGGATCGGTGGCCGTCCCAAGGGCCTGCCAGCCAAGGCTGAGGCCACCGCCATGGCGGCCGAAACCCTCTACCGCGAAGGTCGCCTGAGCGTCAGCGCGATCGGCGAGAAGCTGCACATCTCCAAGAGCACGCTGTACAGCTACCTGCGCCACCGTGGTGTCGAGATCGGCGCGTACCAGAAGAGCGCCAGGTCACGCGACCAGCAGCCTTCGGCCGCGTCGCCGGCAGAGCCGCCCGCCGCCGAGCGGGTGGCCACCGTCACCCTGCGCCTCGCGGTGGTGAATAACAGCAAGTTCGTGCGCGGCCGGAAGCGGGCCACGGAGAACATTGAGCGCTACTGCCTGGAGCCCTATGGCATGAAGCGGCTGGATGCCGGCCACTATGAGTTGACCATTCCGTATCGGAGCGACGATGAGCTGGACAAGAGCGTGCATGACCTGCTGACCGAGATCAGCCAGGAGGCCGACATGCGCAACTGTTTTGTCGAGATGGGCGCCTGGGAAGAAGACACCGAAAAGCGTTGGTAGGGCTTACGTTGGTTTTTGGTTCCATTGCTCCCCAAACCCCAACACTGACTCGATCATTGGAGAATGGTCAGCTTGGCCTTGAGATCAATGGCTCTCGCGAAGTTGTGGTAATTCGGCGATGTTCGCTGCACCTGCGCGTGCAATGCTTTCAGCGCCGCCGAATCCGCCGACGACTCCATTTCGACCTCATACTCGACCTGGTCGTACCCTGGATTGATCCCAGGATCGATTCCAAGAAAACCTCTCAGATCGAGGCTTCCCTTCGTGCGGATAGTCAGCGATTGCAACTCGATGTTCATTGCCGCCGCATTTGCCGCGTAGGTTGCAGTCATGCATGCGTTCAACGCAGCCAGGATCAATTCTTGTGGATTAGCGGCCGTGTCGGTACCGAGC
>JAYQUJ010000116.1:0-8678 GCA_038147895.1 Pseudomonas sp. | reverse complement strand
CACGGATGGTGCCAGCAGCAGCTTCTTTCGGGTTGGTGGCGCCCATCAGCTCGCAGTAAATCAGAACGGCGTCTTCGCCTTCCAGAACCTGAACGATGACCGGACCGGAAGTCATGAAAGCAACCAGATCCTTGAAGAAGCCACGCTCGCTGTGCTCGGCGTAGAAGCCAGCAGCTTCGCGCTCGGACAGCTGAACCATTTTCGAAGCGACGACGCGCAGGCCGGCCTTCTCGAAACGGGTGGTGATTTCACCGATTACGTTCTTGGCAACGGCATCGGGCTTGATGATGGAGAAAGTGCGTTGAACAGCCATGTGAAGCTCCAGAGTTAAAGCGAAAAATTAAACCCGCGAATTATACGCGGGTTAATGGGAATTGCGTAGGGTGGCGCCCCGAGGGCGCAGCAGCTCAGTCGTGCTCTTCGATCCAGGCAGCCTGAATGGCTTCCAGCACCTTCTCGCCGCCGCGCTGCGGGTCATCGGAAAACTCCGGCAACTCCAGCACCCAGCGATGCAGATCGACGAAGTTGACGTAGCGTGGATCGACATCCGGCTTGCTGTCCGCCAGCTCGATGGCGATATCCAGCACATCAGTCCATTTCAGGCTCATGACAGCTCCCAGATTCAGTGCGGCGCTTCGGCGGCGTGGTTGAGCGAGTATTTGGGGATTTCGACGGTCAGGTCTTCAGTACCGACGATAGCCTGACAGGCCAGGCGTGACTGAGCCTCCAACCCCCAGGCTCGATCGAGGAAGTCTTCCTCCAGCTCATCCGCCTCTTCCAGCGAATCGAAACCCTCGCGGATGATGCAATGGCAGGTAGTGCAGGCGCAGACACCGCCACAAGCACTCTCCATTTCGATGTGGTGCTCATGAGCCAGATCGAGAATGGAAGTACCAGGCTCAGCCTCGACGACCATGCCATCGGGGCAGAACTTCTCGTGAGGCAGAAAAATGACCTGCGGCATTGCGCTTATTCCTCGAGTTCGTTGAGTCGACGCCCGGACAGAGCCGCCTTGACGCTGGCGTCCATCCGCCGCGCGGCGAAGGCATCGGTAATCTGGGCCAGACGCTTGGTCTGCTGCTCGATGGCATGATTGTCGTTACCTGCAACCAGGCTACGCAACTCATCCATGGCAGCCTGGATCGCGAGCCGCTCATCGGCGTCCAGCAGACGCTCACCATCGACATCCAGCGCCGACTGCACGGCTTCAAGCAGACGCTCGGCCTCGACCTGCTGCTCGCGCAGCGCACGCGCAGCCTTGTCGCCCCCGGCATTGCTGAAGGAATCCTGCAGCATGCGGGCGATCTCGCCATCGGTCAGCCCGTAGGACGGCTTGACCTGGATACTGGCCTCGACACCCGAACCCAGCTCACGCGCCGCAACACTGAGCAAGCCATCGGCATCGACCTGGAAGGTCACGCGAATCTTCGCCGCCCCAGCGACCATCGGCGGAATACCACGCAGCTCGAAGCGCGCCAGCGAACGGCAATCCTTGATCAGCTCACGCTCACCCTGCAGCACGTGTACAGCAAGCGCCGTCTGACCATCGCGGTAGGTGGTGAAATCCTGCGCACGCGCCACTGGAATGGTGGTGTTACGCGGAATGATCTTCTCCATGAGGCCGCCCATGGTTTCCAGCCCCAGGGACAACGGAATCACATCGAGCAGCAGCAACTCTTCACCGTCGCCGCGCTGATTACCGGCCAGCGTATCCGCCTGGATGGCAGCACCGATGGCAACCACCTGATCAGGGTCGATATCGGTCAGCGGCTCGCGCGCGAACAGCTCAGCAACGGCCCGGCGCACACGCGGCACTCGGGTGGAACCGCCCACCATGACCACCGCCTCGACCTCGTCGAGCTCTATATCGGCATCACGCACCGCACGACGGCAAGCCTTGAGGCTACGCGCGACCATCGGCTCGATCAGCGACTCGAAGTGGCTGCGCGTCAGCTGACCGGCCCAACCACCGTATACAACCTGAACCTCATCGCTGGCGGTAAGCGCTTCCTTCGCCGCACAGGCAGCCTGCAACAGGCCGCGCTGAGCCGCTGGATCCAGATCACTGGAAAGCCCGGCCTGCTCGACGATCCAACCAGCGATGGCATGATCGAAGTCATCACCACCCAAGGCACTGTCACCACCGGTAGCCAGCACCTCGAACACGCCACGACTCAGGCGCAGGATGGAAATATCGAATGTACCGCCGCCCAGGTCGTAGATAGCCACAATCCCTTCGGCACCTTTATCCAGACCATAGGCCACGGCAGCGGCAGTAGGCTCATTGAGCAGCCGCAACACACTGAGCCCGGCCAAGCGAGCAGCATCCTTGGTGGCCTGGCGCTGCGCATCGTCAAAATAAGCCGGCACAGTGATCACCGCCCCAACCAGCTCGCCACCCAGCACGCCCTCGGCACGCAGACGCAGCTCGCGCAGGATGTCCGCCGACACCTCAACCGGGCTCTTCGCCCCCTGCACCGTCTCGATGAACGGCATGTGCGACTCGCCTTCGGCAAAGCGATAGGGCAACTGCTCACCTAGCTGTTTGACGTCGGACAGACCGCGCCCCATTAGACGCTTGACTGACGATACGGTATTCAACGGGTCCTGGGCGGCAGCAGCCTTGGCCGACAGACCTACCTCGACACGATCAGCGTGATAACGCACCACGGACGGCAGGATCACCTGCCCAGCATCGTCGGCCAGCGGCTCGGAGAGGCCGCTGCGCACGGCAGCGACCAGCGAATTGGTGGTGCCAAGGTCGATACCCACAGCCAGACGGCGCTGGTGGGGTTGCGGGCTCTGCCCGGGCTCGGCGATCTGCAATAGGGCCATGGTGCTCTGAATGTCAGGCGCGCAGCGCGAAGCTGCGCCGGGTTAATCGTCGAGGCGCTCTTCCAGAGCGCGCACTTCATGAGCCAGCTTGTCGAGGAACTGCATGCGGCGCACCAGGCGCTCAGCCTCGTCACGCCGAGCAGCATCATCCCAGCAGGCGGCGAAAGCCTGATCCAGCTCATCCTGAGCCAGCCTGAGTCGCTTCTTGAACGCAGAAACGCCGGACAGATCGGCATCATCCTGCAGATCCTCCAGCTCCTCTCGCCACTGCATCTGCTGGAGCAGGAATTCGGGATCCTGCACCGTCACTTCGAGCGGCAGCTCGCGGCCACGCAGCGCCAGAAGGTAGAGCGCCCGCCGCGGAGCGCTCTTGAGCGTCTGATAGGCATCATTGAGGCTTGCCGAGCGCTCCAGCGCCAGGCGCTGCTCACGCTCACCAGCATCGGCAAAACGATCCGGATGCACGGCCTTGGCCAGCTCACGATAACGCGCAGAGAGCTGAGCCAGATCCAGGGAAAAATCCGGCCTCAGATCGAATAGGGCGAAATGACAGGGACTACCCACGCAAGCCTCAGACGTTGAAGCTCTCGCCGCAGCCGCACTCGCCGCGCACGTTGGGGTTGTTGAACTTGAAGCCCTCATTGAGGCCTTCCTTGGTGAAGTCCAACTCGGTGCCGTCGAGGTAGACCAGGCTCTTCGGGTCGATGATGACCTTCACGCCATGGCTCTCGAACACCTGATCTTCGGCCGCCAGTTCGTCGACGAACTCCAGCACATAGGCCAGGCCGGAACAGCCGGTGGTGCGCACACCCAGGCGAATGCCCTCACCCTTGCCGCGCCCATCGAGGGAGCGCTGCACATGGCGAGCGGCAGCTTCGGTCATGGTGATGGCCATAGCAACTCCTTAACGCTTAGAGCAGGCCTTTCTTCTGCTTGTAGTCGCGCACGGCAGCCTTGATGGCGTCCTCGGCGAGCACGGAGCAGTGAATTTTCACCGGCGGCAAAGCCAGCTCTTCGGCCAACTGGGTATTCTTGATGGTCTCGGCTTCGTCCAGAGTCTTGCCCTTCATCCACTCGGTGGCGAGGGAGCTGGAGGCGATGGCCGAGCCACAGCCGTAGGTTTTGAACTTGGCGTCTTCAATTACGCCCTGCTCATTGACCTTGATCTGCAGGCGCATCACGTCGCCGCAGGCCGGAGCGCCAACCATACCGGTGCCGACATCCGGATCCGCCGCATCCATCTTGCCGACGTTGCGCGGATTCTCGTAGTGGTCGATGACCTTATCACTGTACGACATGGTGCAATTCCTCTCTCATCAGGTGCCGCTCTGCAGGCGACTCGAAAATCAGTGTGCCTGCCATTCGACTTTGGAGATGTCGACACCTTCTTTGAACATATCCCACAACGGCGACAGCTCACGCAGCTTGCCAACCGCACCCGCTACCTTGCTGGCGGCGTAGTCGATTTCTTCTTCGGTGGTGAAGCGACCGAAAGTGAAACGAATCGAGCTGTGGGCCAGTTCGTCGTTGCGCCCTAGGGCGCGCAGCACGTACGACGGCTCCAGGGAGGCGGAAGTGCAGGCGGAACCGGAAGAAACCGCCAGATCCTTGAGCGCCATGATCAGCGACTCACCTTCCACATAGTTGAAGCTCAGGTTCAGGTTGTGCGGCACGCGCTGGGTCATGCTGCCGTTGATGTACAGCTCTTCCATGCCCTCGACCTGCTTGTAGAAGCGGTCGCGCAGGGCCAGGATGCGCTGGTTTTCCTGAACCATTTCTTCCTTGGCGATGCGGAAAGCCTCGCCCATGCCGACGATCTGGTGGGTCGCCAGGGTGCCGGAGCGCATGCCGCGCTCATGACCACCACCGTGGATCAGCGCTTCCAGACGTACGCGCGGCTTGCGGCGCACATACAGCGCACCGATACCTTTCGGGCCGTAGGTCTTGTGGGCGGAGAACGACATCAGGTCAACCTTCATGGTCTCCAGATCGATCGCCACCTTGCCAGTGGACTGCGCCGCATCGACATGGAACAGGATGCCGCGCGAGCGAGTCAGCTCACCAATAGCAGCGATGTCGTTGACGGTACCGATTTCGTTGTTGACGTGCATGATCGACACCAGAATGGTGTCCTCGCGCAGAGCCGCCTCGACCATGGCTGGCGTGACGATGCCGTCTTCGCCCGGCTCGATGTAGGTCACCTCGAAGCCTTCGCGCTCCAGCTGGCGAGTGGTATCCAGCACCGCCTTGTGCTCGATCTTCGAGGTAATGATGTGCTTGCCCTTGCTGCCGTAGAAATGCGCAACACCCTTGATGGCAAGGTTGTCGGACTCGGTGGCACCGGAAGTCCAGACGATCTCACGCGGATCGGCATTGACCAGCTCAGCCACCTGACGACGGGCATTTTCTACGGACTCTTCAGCCTTCCAGCCAAAAGCGTGGGAGCGCGATGCCGGATTGCCGAAGTTGCCGTCCACCAGCAGGCATTCGCTCATCTTCTGCGCCACACGCGGGTCGACCGGAGTGGTGGCGGAGTAATCAAGGTAAATCGGCAATCTCATCAGGTATCTCCTATTCAGGCAGGCGCCCTGCTCACTCGATGGCGGACGCTTCTATCTTGTCCAGCTGCGGCATCATGCCACTGCGGCGGCGCTGATCCTGACGCTGCGCAACTTCCTGCACCTCGCGCCGGGTTACCAGATCAGCCAGACTGATGCCGCTGAGAAACTCGTGAATCTGTTGACTGAGGTCGCACCACAGGTGGTGGGTCAAGCAGGTATCACCGGAATGGCAGTCGCCCATACCCTGGCAACGGGTCGCATCGACCGACTCATTGACCGCATCGATCACCTGAGCCACCTGAATCACCCGCATGTCTCGCGACAACTGATAACCGCCGCCAGGGCCACGCACGCTGCTGACCAGGTTGCCACGGCGCAACTTGGCGAACAGCTGCTCCAGATACGAAAGGGAAATACCCTGACGCTCGGAAATATCCGCCAGCGATACCGGCCCACTCTGGGCGTGCAACGCCAGATCGAGCATGGCGGTAACGGCGTAACGGCCTTTAGTAGTCAGACGCATGGTTTCGCACCACGGGTGAACCTGAGTTGCCGCGATTATCGCCTTTTCCGACTATTTAGGTCAACTATAAGACCAATCAAAACAGTCAGGTATAGCGGCAGTACGGGGCGCGAATCATAGCAGACTCTGCAGAATCAGGCAGCCGGCTTGTCGCCCTGCTCCTTGCAGACACCCGCGAAGTCTTCATCCCGCAGCTCCGGAAGATCCTTGGCGCAGTAATCGCTACCCAACGCCTTCAGCGCCGAGCACATACCCTCCAGACGCCCATCCACGGCATGCAGATGGTCAAGCAACTGACCAATGGCACGAGCCACCGGGTCCGGCATGTCCTGACCAACACCATAGGCGTCGAAACCGAGTTTTTCGGCCATCGCCTGGCGCTTGGCCTCTTGCTCGTCATCGTTCTTGACGATGATTCGACCGGGAATCCCCACCACCGTAGCACCAGCCGGCACAGCCTTGGTCACCACGGCATTGGAGCCGACCTTGGCCCCCGCACCAACAGTGAACGGACCAAGCACCTTGGCGCCCGCCCCCACGACCACACCATCTTCCAGCGTCGGATGACGCTTGCCTTTGTTCCAGCTGGTGCCACCCAAGGTCACACCTTGATAAAGCGTCACGTCATCGCCGATTTCCGCAGTCTCGCCAATGACGATGCCCATGCCGTGATCTATGAAGAAGCGTCGACCTATCTTGGCACCCGGATGAATCTCGATACCGGTCAGCCAGCGACCGAAATTCGACACCACCCGCGCCAGCCACTTCCAACCCCCACTCCACAAGGCATGCGCAACACGATGCAGCCACATGGCATGCAACCCCGGATAGCAGGTCACCACCTCGAAAGCATTGCGCGCCGCCGGATCACGATGAAAGACGCTCTGGATATCCTCGCGCATACGCTCAAACATCATCTTCTCTCCGTTTATGGGACTCGCCACGCGCCGCCTTCTGAGTTTCCGTGAGAATGCCGCGCAGGATGTTCATTTCCAGCTTGCTGATACCCGAGCGACCGTAAAGACGACGCAAACGCGACATCAAGTGGCGCGGCTTGGCGGGATCGAGGAAGCCAATATCCACCAAGGTAGTTTCCAGGTGCCCGTAGAACAGCTCCAACTCGTCAGTGGTCACCGGCTGCGTATTCAGCATCGCCGTGGTTTCCACCTTGCTCATCTTGGTCGGCTGCCCTTGCACCGCCAGCCAAGCCATGCGCACCTCATAGGCCAGAACCTGTACGGCAGCCGCCAGATTCAGCGAGCTGAAGTCGGGATTTGAGGGAATGTGCACATGGAACTGACAGCGTTGCAGCTCTTCATTGGTCAGGCCGGCATATTCACGCCCGAACACCAGCGCCACCTCGCCCCCCTGCTCCACATGCTGCAGAGAAGTCGTCGCGCATTCGCGCGGATCGAGCAGCGGCCAAGGAATACGACGATCACGCGCGCTGGTGCCGAGCGCTACGCTGCAACCCACCAAGGCCTCCTCCAGGGTGTTGACGACCACCGCCGACTCGAGAATGTCGGTCGCACCAGAGGCACGCGCCACAGCCTCACCACTGGGAAAGTCCAGCGGATCGACCAGTACCAGGCGCGACAACCCCATGTTCTTCATGGCTCGCGCAGCGCCGCCTATGTTGCCGGGATGACTGGTATTGACCAGAACCACACGAATATTCTGCAGCACGCTTGCCCTGCCGATGAATGCAAAAGGGCCATGAATGTTACAGAAGGCCACAGCCCAATGCCATGCACCACAACGTGCCGGCTGCGCAGAAAAAGCTAGTCTGCTAGAATGCTCGGCTTTCTTCTTTAACGACCCAGGTAACCTTCCATGCAGCCTATGCTGAATATCGCGCTGCGCGCTGCGCGCAGTGCCGGCGAACTGATCATCCGCTCCGTCGAACGCCTGGACGTCATCTCGGTCAACGAGAAAGATGCCAACGACTACGTCAGCGAAGTCGACCGCGCTGCCGAACAAACCATTATTCAAGCGCTGCAGAAGGCTTACCCGAACCACGGCTTCGTTGGCGAGGAGAGCGGCACCATCAAGGGCAGCGGCGAAGGCGCCGACTACCAGTGGATCATCGATCCCCTGGACGGCACCACCAACTTTCTGCGCGGCGTACCGCACTTTGCCGTGAGCATTGCCTGCAAATACCGCGGCCGCCTGGAGCACGCCGTGGTGCTGGATCCGGTACGCCAGGAAGAGTTCACCGCCAGCCGCGGCCGCGGCGCCGCCGTCAACGGCCGCCGTATTCGCGTCAGCAACCGCAAGAGCCTGGACGGCGCCCTGCTCGGCACCGGCTTCCCGTTCCGCAATGACCAGGTCGACAACCTCGACAACTATCTGGGCATGTTCCGCAGCCTGGTCGGCCAGACCGCCGGCATCCGTCGCGCCGGCGCCGCCAGCCTGGACCTGGCCTACGTCGCCGCCGGTCGCTACGACGCCTTCTGGGAGTTCGGCCTGTCCGAGTGGGACATGGCTGCCGGCGCCCTGCTGATCCAGGAAGCAGGCGGCCTGATCAGTGATTTCAGCGGCGGCCACGAGTTCCTCGAAAAAGGCCAGGTTGTCGCCGGCAACACCAAATGCTTCAAGGCCGTGCTGACTGCCATCCAGCCGCATCTGGCACCATCGATGAAACGCTGATCGCCAGCCAACAAAAAAGCCGCCCTCGGGCGGCTTTTTTGTTGGTGTCAGAATCTACTGAGCAGCCTGAGTCAGCACCAGCTGCCCCTCCTTGTTGACCGGAATCTGCG
>JAYQUJ010000115.1:5326-9007 GCA_038147895.1 Pseudomonas sp. | reverse complement strand
TCCTGGTACTTCTCGAGGCAGGCGGTCTTCAGACCGAGCTGAGCTGCTTTGTGGGCGGCTACATAGCCGCCGGGGCCGGCACCGATGACTACCACGTCGAATTTCTGGGTCATAACGTATTCCTTCTCAAATAAACCGGACGGCCCTGCTTATAGGGCCGCCGTTGGAGAAACTGGCTTTTAGATATCCAGCAGCAGGCGCGCCGGGTCTTCCAGCAAGTTCTTGATGGTTACCAGGAAGGTCACGGCTTCCTTACCATCGATCAGGCGGTGGTCGTAAGACAGCGCCAGGTACATCATCGGGCGGATCACCACCTGGCCATTGATGGCCATCGGGCGCTGAATGATGTTGTGCATGCCGAGAATGGCAGCCTGCGGCGGGTTGACGATCGGGGTCGACATCATCGAACCGAAAGTACCACCGTTAGTGATGGTGAAGGTGCCGCCGGTCATTTCATCGATCGACAGTTTGCCCTCTTTGGCCTTCTTGCCGAAGGTGGCGATGCCGTTCTCGACTTCGGCCAGGCTCATCAGCTCGGCGTTGCGCAGCACCGGAACCACCAGGCCACGGTCGCTGGATACGGCTACGCCGATGTCCTGGTAGCCGTGGTAGACGATGTCATTGCCGTCGATCGAGGCGTTGACCGCCGGCAGACGCTTCAGCGCCTCGACAGCAGCCTTGACGAAGAAGGACATGAAGCCCAGGCGCACGCCATTGTGGGTCTTCTCGAACAGATCCTTGTACTTCGAACGCAGGGCCATGACCTCGGTCATGTCGACTTCGTTGAAGGTGGTCAGCTGGGCCATGGTGGACTGGGCTTCGACCAGACGCTCGGCAACCTTGGCGCGCAGACGGGTCATCGGCACGCGTTTCTCGACGCGGTCGCCAGCGGCGAACAGCGGCGCGTCGGCAGCTGGGGCAGCTGGCTTGGCAGCCGGAGCAGCAGGAGCGGCTTTCTTGGCAGCCACTGCAGCGACGGCGTCTTCCTTGGTCACGCGACCACCTTTGCCGGTGCCGGTGATGGAGTTCGGGTCGATACCGCCCTCTTCGGCAATCTTGCGCGCAGCCGGCGACAGGACTGCGTCATCGGCGGCAGCTGCAGGCGCAGCGGCAGCAGGTGCGGCGGCCGGGGCAGCAGCGGCAGGCGCGGCAGCAACAGCGGCACCGGCGTCACCCAGTTTGCCCAGCAGTTCGCCGGACAGGACGGTGTCGCCCTCGTTCTTGACGATTTCGGCGAGTACGCCGTCGGCTTCGGCGAGGACTTCCATCACCACCTTGTCGGTTTCGATGTCGACGATCAGCTCATCGCGCTTGACTGCATCGCCCGGCTTCTTGTGCCAGGTAGCTACGGTGCCGTCGGCGACCGATTCCGGGAAGGTTGGGGCTTTGATCTCGATAGCCATGTGTGTGTTTCCTTAAATTCGGTTTCTTCAAGGAGGCGACGGCCCGTGCCGTCGCCTCGATACGCGAAGGCGTTAAACAGTAAAGGCGTCGTTCAGCAGTTTTTCCTGCTGCTCAGCGTGCATCGATGCGTAACCGCAGGCCGGCGCAGCCGAGGCATCGCGACCGGCGTACTCAAGGAACAGGCCCTTCTTGTGCGCAGTGGCAACGCGACGCATATGGTGCTGGCTGCAATACCAGGCGCCCTGGTTCATCGGCTCTTCCTGACACCAGACGATGTGCTTGAGGTTCTTGTACGGTGCCAGCGCTTCGGTCAGGTCGTCTTCCGGGAACGGATAGAGCTGTTCGAGACGGATGATGGCGATGTCCTCACGACCCTCTGCACGGCGCTTGGCCAGCAGGTCGTAATAGACCTTGCCGCTGCACAGTACGACGCGCTCGACCTTCTTCGGATCGTGCTGATCGATCTCGGGAATGACGGTCTGGAACGAGCCTTCGGCCAGTTCTTCCAGAGTCGAGATGGCCAGCGGGTGGCGCAGCAGCGACTTCGGAGTGAGCACGACCAGCGGCTTGCGCAGCGGGCGGATCACCTGGCGACGCAGCATGTGGTAGACCTGTGCCGGGGTAGTCGGCACGCAGACCTGCATGTTGTGCTCGGCGCACAGTTGCAGGTAGCGCTCCAGACGCGCGGAGCTGTGCTCCGGACCCTGCCCTTCATAGCCGTGCGGCAGCAGCATGGTCAGGCCGCACAGACGGCCCCACTTGTGCTCGCCACTGGAAATGAACTGGTCGAACACCACCTGGGCACCGTTGGCGAAGTCGCCGAACTGGGCCTCCCAGATCACCAGCGCATTGGGCATGGTGGTGGCGTAGCCGTATTCGAACGCCAGTACCGCTTCTTCCGAGAGGAAGGAGTCGTACAGCTGGAAGCGCGGCTGACCTTCGTACAGGTTTTGCAGCGGCAGGTAGGTGGTCGCGTCCTTCTGGTTGTGCAGCGCTGCATGGCGGTGCGAGAAGGTGCCGCGGCCGACGTCCTGGCCGGTCATGCGTACCGGGTGACCTTCGAACAGCAGGGTCGCGTACGCCAGGTTCTCGGCATAGCCCCAGTTGATCGGCATGGCGCCGGCGGTCATTTTGGCGCGGTCTTCCAGTACCTTGGAGACCTGACGCTGCAGCACGAAGCCTTCCGGGATTTCCAGCAGCTTGCCGGCCAGATCCTGCAGGGTCTTCAGCTCGAAGCGGGTGTCGTGACGCGCGGTCCAGGCATGGCCCAGGTAGGGTTTCCAGTCGACGAACAGCTCCTTGTTCGGCTCCTTGACCAGGCTCTTGACCACGTGCTGACCGTTATCCAGCGCGCTGCGGTATTCCTCGATGCGTGCCTTCACTGCGTCTTCGGCAACGCGGCCGGACTGCACCAGGCTTTCGGCATACAGCTCACGGGTAGTGCGCTGCTTGGCGATCTGCTGGTACATCAGCGGCTGGGTGCCGCTCGGCTCGTCGGCCTCGTTGTGGCCGCGACGGCGGTAGCAGACCAGGTCGATGACCACGTCACGCTTGAACTGCATGCGGTAGTCGACGGCCAGCTGGGTGACGAACAGCACCGCCTCCGGGTCGTCGCCATTCACGTGCAGAATCGGCGCCTGGATCATCTTGGCGACGTCTGTGGCGTACTCGGTGGAGCGCGAGTCATCGGCACGACTGGTGGTGAAACCAACCTGGTTGTTGATCACCAGGTGGATGGTGCCGCCGGTCTTGTAGGCGCGGGTCTGCGACATCTGGAAGGTTTCCATGACCACGCCCTGACCGGCGAACGCCGCATCACCGTGGATGGAAATCGGCAGAACCTTGTCGCCGGTCGCGTCTTGGCGGCGATCCTGACGAGCGCGCACCGAGCCTTCGACCACAGGAGAAACGATCTCCAGGTGCGACGGGTTGAACGCCAGAGCCAGGTGCACTTCGCCGCCCGGGGTCATGACGTTGGAAGAGAAGCCCTGGTGATATTTCACGTCACCGGAGGACAGGCCTTCGACCTGCTTGCCTTCGAACTCGTCGAACAGATCGCGAGGGTTCTTGCCGAAGGTGTTGACCAGTACGTTCAGACGGCCACGGTGGGCCATGCCAATGACGATCTCCTGAGTGCCGTAGGAGCCGGAACGCTGGATGATTTCATCGAGCAGAGGGATCAGGCTCTCGCCGCCTTCCAGACCGAAACGCTTGGTGCCCGGGTACTTGGTGCCCAGGTACTTTTCCAGGCCTTCAGCTGCGGTCAGACGCTCAAGC
>JAYQUJ010000115.1:0-5316 GCA_038147895.1 Pseudomonas sp. | reverse complement strand
ACATGCCCCTGTACATCGGCGGAATAAGCCGGGCGACCACGCACGCTTTCCAGACGCTGCTGGAACCACTTGCGCTGCTCGGAATCGACGATGTGGGTGAACTCGGCACCGATGGTGCGACAATATGTCTGCTGCAGGGACTCGTGGATTTCTCGTAGAGTCGCCTCCTCCTTGCCGATGTAAAGCTCACCGGTACGGAAGGTGGTGTCTAGGTCAGCGTCGGTCAGGCCGTAATGATTGACCGCCAGGTCAGCCGGTACAGGACGCTGCCACAGACCCAGCGGGTCGAGCGACGAAGCCTGGTGGCCGCGCATGCGGTACGCCTGGATCAGACGCAGTACTTCCACCTGCTTCTTTTCGTGCTCGCTGCTGACGCTCCCGGCGGAAACCGGTTGAGCGCGGCGCTGGTTCTTGGCCAGCAACACGAACTGATCGCGCACGGTGGAGTGCGAGACATCAGTGGCGGAATTGCCGTCAGTCGGCAATTTCTGGAAGTAAGTGCGCCATTCTTCTGGCACAGCGTTGGGATCGTGCAGGTAGAGCTCATAAAGCTCTTCCACGTAGGCTGCGTTGCCACCTGATAGGTGGGCGCTTTCCCACATGCGCTGCATCACGCTTTCTTGCATGCTTGGTCACCCTCGGTAAGGGGACACCACCGGCGTGGAAGCCGTAACTTGGCCATTCAAAGTCCTGAAGCAGCGACTCGGTAAGCCACTACGGATCCCGCAGATAGTCCGGGTACCAGCCCGGATGCCCCTGCTGGTCGTCATTTCTTTTCAAATAAGAACTCTGGCTTTGTGAGCTGGAGTTCTGGGTTTACTGCGCCGGCGAATCGCTTCGCCGGGCAGGTGTTACAGGTGAAACGGTGTCGCTATCAGGTACCGCTCTGCAGCAGCATGTTACGTACGTGACCGATAGCCTTGGTCGGGTTCAGACCCTTGGGGCATACGTTCACGCAGTTCATGATGCCGCGGCAGCGGAACACGCTGAACGGGTCATCCAGAGACGCCAGACGCTCGTTGGTCTTGGTGTCGCGGCTGTCGGCCAGGAAACGGTAGGCCTGCAGCAGCGCAGCGGGACCGAGGAACTTGTCCGGGTTCCACCAGAAGGACGGGCAGCTGGTGGAGCAGCACGCGCACAGGATGCACTCGTACAGACCGTCCAGCTTCTCGCGCTCTTCCGGGCTCTGCAGACGCTCGATGGCCGGAGCCGGAGTATCGTTCTGCAGGAACGGCTGCACCTTCTCGTACTGCTTGTAGAAGATGCTCATGTCGACGACCAGGTCACGAATGACCGGCAGACCCGGCAGCGGACGAATGACCAGTTTGTTGCCCTTCACGACCGAAGAAATCGGGGTGATGCAGGCCAGGCCATTCTTGCCGCTGATGTTCATGCCGTCGGAACCGCACACGCCTTCGCGGCAGGAGCGACGGTAGGAGAAGCCTTCATCCTGCTCTTTGATCAGAGCCAGGACGTCCAGAACCATCAGGTCCTTACCGTCGATATCGACGGTAAAGTCCTGCATGAACGGAGCGGCGTCTTTTTCCGGGTTGTAGCGATAAACGCTGACTTGCAAAGTTTTACCAAGAGACATGCTGGCCACCCTTAATAAGTACGTACTTTGGGTTCGAATGCAGGAACGGTCTTCGGCGCGAAGTTCACATCACGCTTGGCAACACGTTTCTCACCCGGGAAGTACAGGGAATGGCACAGCCAGTTGGTATCGTCACGATCCTCGAAGTCTTCACGGGCATGAGCGCCACGGGACTCGGTGCGGGTATCGGCGGCGATGGCAGTAGCTTCGGCCACTTCCAGCAGGTTCTGCAGCTCCAGAGCTTCAATACGCGCAGTGTTGAAGGCCTGGCTCTTGTCGGCGATCTTGACGTTGCCAATACGCTCGCGCAGATCGGCCAGCTGAGCAATGCCCTTCTTCATGTATTCGCCGGTACGGAATACACCGAAGTAGTTCTGCATGCACTGCTGCAGCTCTTTACGCAGCGGAGCCACGTCTTCACCAGTGCTGCGCTCGTTGACGCCGGACAGGCGTTTGAGCGAAGCCTCGATATCGGTTTCGCTGGCACTGCGGGTTTCGACGCCTTCTTTCAGCGCTTTTTCCAGGTGCAGGCCGGCGGCACGACCGAACACCACCAGGTCCAGCAGCGAGTTGCCGCCCAGACGGTTGGCACCGTGTACCGATACGCAGGCGACTTCACCCACGGCGAACAGACCTTCGATGATCTTGTCGTTGCCGTTGGCATCCTGAGTGATGGCTTGGCCATGAATGTTGGTGGCTACGCCGCCCATCATGTAGTGGCAGGTCGGGATAACCGGAACCGGAGCAACGACCGGATCGACGTGAGCGAAGGTCTTGGACAGTTCACAGATACCCGGCAGGCGGCTGTGCAGTACTTCCTCGCCGAGGTGGTCGAGCTTCAGCAGTACGTGGTCCTTGTCTGGGCCACAGCCGTTGCCAGCGATTACCTCCTTGACCATGGAGCGGGCAACCACGTCGCGACCAGCCAGGTCTTTGGCGTTCGGAGCGTAACGCTCCATGAAGCGCTCGCCGTGGGCGTTGATCAGGTAACCACCCTCACCACGGCAGCCTTCGGTGACCAGTACACCAGCGCCGGCGATACCGGTCGGGTGGAACTGCCACATTTCGATGTCCTGCACCGGCACGCCAGCACGCAGAGCCATGCCCACGCCGTCACCGGTGTTGATCAGGGCGTTGGTGGTGGAGGCGTAGATACGGCCCGCACCGCCGGTGGCCAGAACTACGGCCTTGGAGCGAATGTAGACGGTTTCGCCAGTCTCGATGCAGATGGCGATGATGCCGACGATGGCGCCATCCTGGTTCTTCACCAGGTCAACGGCGTACCACTCGTTGAGGAACGAGGTGCCGGCCTTCAGGTTGGCCTGGTACAGGGTGTGCAGCAGTGCGTGACCGGTACGGTCGGCAGCGGCACAGGTACGAGCAGCCTGACCACCCTTACCGAAGTCCTTGGACTGACCGCCGAACGGACGCTGGTAGATACGACCCTGCTCGGTACGGGAGAACGGCAGACCCATGTGCTCAAGCTCGAACACCGCTTCCGGACCTACGGAGCACATGTATTCGATAGCGTCCTGGTCACCGATATAGTCGGAGCCCTTGACGGTGTCGTACATGTGCCAGCGCCAATCGTCGTTCGGATCGGCCGAGGCAATGGCACAGGTGATGCCACCCTGAGCGGATACGGTGTGCGAGCGAGTCGGGAACACCTTGGTAACTACTGCAGTCTTGTGACCACCCTGGGCCAACTGCAGCGCGGCACGCATGCCGGCACCGCCACCACCAACGATGATGGCGTCATAGGAAAGAGTACGAATGCTAGACATGGATCAGAAACCCCACAGAATCTGCACACCCCAGACGAACACGACGAACTGAAGCACGCCGCAAACTGCCTGGACGAGGAAACGCACACCGGTCGCCCAGCGGCCAATGGCCATCGGGGTCAGGTAGTCGGTAGTGATGGTCCACATGCCGACCCAGGCGTGCACGATGAGCCCAACCAGAGCCAGCAGGCTGAAGATGCGCATCGCAGTGTGGGAGAACAGAGCATGCCACTCGGCGTAGCCGAGGCCCGGATGAGCTACCAGGTAGCCGATCAGGAAGATGAAATAAGCCGCGAGAACGACCGCAGATACACGCTGAGCCATCCAGTCATAGAGACCCGAGCGCGAGAAGTTGGTGACGTTGGTTACCATATCCAGATCCCCGCCAGAACGATGATCACCGCAGAAACAGCGATGACGATCTTCGAGCCCAGCTTGCCGCCTTCCAGCGACTCGCCAACACCCATATCCATAATCAGGTGGCGAACACCGGCCACCAGGTGGTACAGCAGGGCGGACAAGAGCCCCCAAACGATCAGCTTGGCCAGCGGACTGGTCAGGCACGCCTTCACTTCTGCAAAGCCTTCCTCGGAGGCCAGGGACTTATCGAGAGCAAAGAGCATCACGATGATTCCCAGGAAGAGGATGACACCGGAAACACGGTGCAGAATGGACGTATAAGCTGTGATTGGAAGTTTTATGGTCCTGAGATCTAGGTTTACAGGTCGTTGGCTATTCACGGCTTTTTTCACACTAGAGGCCCCTAACAAACAGGGCAAGTTGTCGGGAAGTGCACTGGTCAGGTACCCCTCACCAAGGGAGTGCCAGCCGCCTGCTTGCAGGCTTTCAAGCCAATGGCGGCCGGGCGCAGAGTATAGACAGTTAGGACACTAATGACAACGCAGATACCCACGCTTAAAAGCGGATTGCGCCTGCCTATATAAATGTCGTATTAGGCCCGCCCACTCGCCTCAAAACAGGGCTGAAACCCCTCTGCCGCCTGGGTTTTCGCAAATTGACTTTCAGATTTATGTCTCTATAGTGTCCCGGGCCCTGCGTGGGGGGCTGTCTGATGATTCCAAGCATAAACAGGAGGCCGCACATGGCTGACAAAAAAGCGCAGTTGATCATCGAGGGCAATGCCCCCGTAGAGCTGCCCGTACTGACCGGCACTGTCGGTCCCGATGTTGTCGACGTGAGAGGCCTGACCGCCACGGGTCGCTTCACTTTTGATCCTGGCTTTATGTCGACCGCCTCTTGCGAGTCGAAGATCACCTACATCGACGGCGACGCTGGTGTCCTGCTGCACCGCGGCTACCCCATCGAACAGCTGGCAGAAAAATCCGATTACCTGGAAACCTGCTACCTGCTGCTGAACGGCGAACTGCCCAACGCCGAAGAAAAGGCCAAGTTCGTCAGCACCATCAAGAACCACACCATGGTTCACGAGCAGCTGAAGAACTTCTTCAACGGCTTCCGCCGCGATGCCCACCCGATGGCCATCATGTGCGGCGTAGTTGGCGCCCTCTCCGCCTTCTATCACGACTCGCTGGACATCAATAACCCGCACCACCGCGAAGTTTCGGCCATGCGCCTGGTCGCCAAGATGCCGACCATCGCCGCCATGACCTACAAGTACTCCATGGGCCAACCCATGATGTACCCGCGTAACGACCTGAACTACGCGGAAAACTTCCTGCACATGATGTTCAACACCCCGTGCGAGATCAAACCGATCAGCCCGGTACTGGCCAAGGCGATGGACCGCATCTTCGTCCTGCACGCCGACCATGAGCAGAACGCCTCCACCTCCACCGTGCGCCTGGCTGGCTCCTCGGGCGCCAACCCGTTCGCCTGTATTGCTGCAGGCATCGCAGCGCTCTGGGGCCCGGCACACGGCGGCGCCAACGAAGCCGTGCTGAGCATGCTGGACGAGAT
>JAYQUJ010000114.1:6331-9244 GCA_038147895.1 Pseudomonas sp. | reverse complement strand
CTCCTAACCGGGTTTGAATCGGGGCTCCGGGCCCTTCTTGGGGTGGACTATGGTGGGGCTGAGCGCCGCGAAGCCCAACAGCCGGTAAACGCGATGCACAGCCCTGCAAACTCCGATCACCCTCGGGCCAGTTCCTGCCGCACCCGCGGTGCCAGCAACTCACCGGCGACCGCCAGGGTGCCAATCGCGCCAGCGATCCAGTACCAGCGGGCAATCGGGTCGAAGCCCAGCCAGCCCAAGGCGTGCAGGAACACGATTCCGATCAGCACCGGGCTGACGTAACGCACCATGAACAGCCACAGCGCGTAGCCCAGCGGCGGCAGGTTCAGCTCGTCGCGCATCACCTCGCTGCGCAGGCAGTAGCCGGCGAGGATGACCATGCCGATGCCACCCAGCGGCATCATCCAGCGCGAGGTCAGGTAGTCCAGCCAGTCGAACAGGTTCTTGCCGCCCGGGGTCCAGCCGGCCATGACGTTGAACGAGAACATGGCCAGCAGGCTGATCAGCAGCAGCACCACGCCAGCGCCGGTGGCGGCCTTGACCCGGCTGATGCCGTGCTTCTCGTTGAGGTAGGCGACGGTGGCCTCGACCAGGGAGATCGCCGAAGTCAGCGCGGCGATCGACACCATGGCGAAGAACAGCACACCGAACAGGGTGCCGAACGGCATCTGCTGGAAGGCCAGCGGCAGGCTCATGAAGATCAGCCCCGGGCCGGCGCTGGGGCTCAGGCCGTTGGCGAAGATGATCGGGAAGATCGCCAGGCCGGCGAGCAGCGCCACGCAGGTGTCGGCGGCGGCGACGACGAAAGTGGTGCGGGCGATGGACTGGCCATCCGGCAGGTAGGAGCCGTAGATGAGGATAGCGCCGGAAGCCAGGCTGAGGGTGAAGAAGGCATGGCCGAGGGCGGCCAGCAGCGCCTCGCCGGTGATCTTCGAGGCATCGAAGGTAAACAGGAAGTCCACCCCTGCACTGAAGCTGCCGCTGCTGTAGGCATAGCCGACCAGGATCAGCAGCATTACCGCCAGGCCCGGCATCATCCAGCTCACCGAGCGTTCGATGCCCTTCTGCACACCCTTGGCCACGATGAACAGAGTCAGCAGCGCCACCAGCAGGCTCCAGCCGCCGAGCTGCCAGGGGTTTGCGTTGTGCGCCTCGAACACCCCGCCCAGCGCCTCGACACTGGTGGCGGCCAGCGAGCCGTCGAGCATCTTCCACGTGTAGGCGAAGGCCCAGCTGGCGGCAACCACGTAGAAACACAGGATCAGGAAGCCGGCAACCATGGCCATCAGCCCGACGCCGCGCCACAGCGGGTTGGCCCCGCCCTCGCGCGCCACCCGCGCCACCGCATCCAGCGGGCTGCCGCGACCACGGCGACCGAGGGCGATCTCGGCCATCATCACCGGAATGCCGATGGCCAGGATGCACGCCAGGTACATCAGCACGAAGGCGCCGCCACCGTACTCGCCGGTGATGTAGGGGAACTTCCAGATATTGCCCAGGCCCACGGCGGAGCCGGTGGCGGCGAGGATGAAGCCCCAGCGCGACAGCCAGAGATTCTTCGGTGTTTCACGGGTCATGCGTCACCTGCTTGTTGTTGTGTGTGACGGAAGGAATGCGCCGCCGCACGCCGGCGGCGCGGTGAGATTCAGGCCTTGCCGATACGCTCGCGGGCCATGCGGTCGGCGACCGCCGTGGTGGTGGCGCCTTCGGCCGCGGCGCGCTGGAAGATCTCGTCCAGGGTCGCCTCGATGCCCTCGACATGCACCTTGACCTGCTCGGCGCTGCCGCCGGTGCGCTCGTAGCACACGTCGATGATGCCCCCGGCGTTGATCGCGTAATCCGGCGCGTACAGGCAGTCGCGGCGGCGCAGCTGCTCGGCCAGCTCCGGGCTGGCCAGCTGGTTGTTGGCGGCACCGGCGATGATCGGCGCACGCAACGCTTCCAGGGTCTGCGGGTTGACGATGGCGCCCAGGGCGCAAGGGGCGAACACGTCGACGTCGAGGCCGAAGATCTCGTGCTGGCTCACCGCCTTGGCCCCCAGCTGCTCGACGGCGCGGCGCTGGTTGGCCTCGAAGATGTCGGTCACCCACAGTTCGGCGCCGGCGTCCTTGAGGTGTTTGGCCAGGCCGAAACCAACCTGGCCGACGCCCTGGATCGCCACCTTCAGGCCTTTGAGATCGTCGCGGCCGAGGCGATGGCGCACCGCCGAGCGAATACCGACGAACACGCCATAGGCGGTGGACGGCGACGGGTCGCCGTCACGGGTGCCGCCGCCAAAAGCCTCGCGCTGGCCGGCGCCGGCCACGTGGCGGGTGCGCTGGGCCATGATCTGCATCTCGGCCACGCCGGTGCCGGAGTCGGCGGCGGTGATGTAGCGGCCGCCGAGCTTGTCGACGAAATCGCCCATGGCCTGGAACAGCGCCTCGCTCTTGTCGTTGCGCGGGTCGCCGATGATCACCGCCTTGCCGCCACCCAGCGGCAGACGCGCCAGGGCCGATTTGTAGGTCATGCCACGGGACAGGCGCAGTACGTCGCGCAGGGCTTCCTCGTCGCTGGCGTAGTTCCACATGCGGCAGCCGCCGAGGGCCGGGCCCAGGGTGGTGTCGTGCACGGCGATGATGGCCTTGAGGCCGCTGGCCTGGTCGTGGCCGAAGACCACCTGCTCGTGATGGTCGAAGTCGATATGGGTGAAGACGGACATGGATTCCTCGATGTTCTTGTTGGTTGCGGAATGTTGGATGGACACGGATACCCTTCTCCCCCTGGGAGAAGGTGGCCGAAGGCCGGATGAGGGGCTGCCAGGCGCCTGGAAGTGGGGGGGGGGGGGGGGGGGGCGGGGCGCGGGGCGGGGGGGGGGGGGCGGGGGGGGGGGGGGGGTTGGGGGGGGGGGGGGGGGGGCGGGGGGGGGGGGAG
>JAYQUJ010000114.1:0-6321 GCA_038147895.1 Pseudomonas sp. | reverse complement strand
CTGGGAGAAGGTGGCCGAAGGCCGGATGAGGGGCTGCCAGGCGCCTGGAAGTCCCTCACCCCTAACCCCTCTCCCAGAGGGAGAGGGGAACTGGCTGCAGGTTGATTGGCTTTAGGCCGCCGGCTCGAACAGCTGCACGGCGGAAATCTCGCTGACCAGCAGGCGGGCCTTGAGCTGCTGGGCCTGCTCGCGCACCTTGGCCACGGCGTGTTCCTTGACGTGGCCGTAGCCGCGGATCTGCTCCGGCAGCTCGGCCAGGGCCACGGCAGTGCGGTAGTTGTCCGGGCGCAGCTCCTTGAGCAGCAGCTCGACCAGCTCCTCGTACTCGCCGATCAGCTCGCGCTCGACCTTGCGCTCGGCGCTGTGGCCGAACGGATCGAGCAGGCTGCCGCGCAGGAACTTGAAGCGCGCCAGCACGCCGAAGGCCTTGAGCACCCACGGCCCGAACTCACGCTTGATCGGCGCGCCGGTGCGCGCATCGGGCTTGGCCAGCCAGCTCGGCGCCAGGTGGAAGTGCAGCCGATAGTCGCCCTCGAACTGCGCCTCCAGCTGCTGGCGGAAGCTCGGCTCGCTGTACAGCCGCGCCACTTCGTACTCGTCCTTGTAGGCCAGCAGCTTGAAGTAGTAACGCGCCACCGCGCGGCTCAGGGCCTGGTCGGCACTGTTGTCGGCCTGGCGCACACGCTCCACCAGTTGCAGATAGCGCTGGGCGTAGGCGGCGTCCTGGTAGGCGGTCAGGCGCGCCATGCGGTCGGCGACGATCTCCTCGAAGGTTTCGCAGCGCGGCGCCTCGGGGTTATTCGGCTTGGCCAGTTGCTCCACGGCGGCCAGGTCGTGAGCGGCACGGCGGCCCCAGAGGAAGGCCTGCTGGTTGAGCTTGATGGCCACGCCATTGAGCTCGATGGCCTTGTCGATGGCCTCGGCCGATACCGGCACCAGGCCCTTCTGATAGGCGTAGCCGAGCATGAACAGGTTGCTGGCGATGGTGTCGCCGAGCAGCGCGGTGGCCAGGCGGGTGGCGTCGACGAAGTGGGTCTTGCCCTCGCCCACCGCCTCGAGAAGCGCCTCGCGCATGGCCGCGCCGGGCACCTGGGCGTCCGGATTGCGGGTGAACTCGGCGGTGGCCGCCTCATGGCTGTTGACCACCGCATGGGCGATCTTGTCATTCAGCTTGGCCAGCGACTCCTCGCCGGCCGCCACCACCAGGTCACAGGCCAGCAGCAGGTCGGTTTCACCGGCGGCGATGCGCACCGCGTAGATATCGTCCTGCTTGGCAGCGATGCGGATATGGCTGATCACCGGGCCGAACTTCTGCGCCAGGCCGGCCTGGTCCAGCACCGTGCAGCCCTTGCCTTCCAGGTGGGCGGCCATACCCAGCAAAGCGCCGACGGTGGTCACGCCACTTCCGCCGACACCCGGCAGTAGGATGTTCCACGGCCGCTCCAGGGTCGGACGGCGCGGTTCCGGCAGGGCCACGAACAGCGCCTTGGCACCCACTGCCTCGGGCTTGCGTAGGCCGCCACCATGCACGGTGACGAAACTCGGGCAGAAACCTTCGACGCAGGAGAAATCCTTGTTGCAGGCGTTCTGGTCGATCTGCCGCTTGCGCCCCAGCTCGGTCTCCAGCGGTAGCACGGACAGGCAGTTGGACTTCACGCTGCAATCGCCACAGCCCTCGCACACGGCCTGGTTGATGAAGGCACGCTTCTGCGGGTCGGCCAGCTTGCCGCGCTTGCGCCGGCGACGCTTCTCGGTGGCGCAGGTCTGGTCGTAGAGGATGACCGTGGTGCCCTTAATCTCGCGCAGCTCGCGCTGCACGGCATCCAGCTCGCGGCGATGGTGGAAGGTGACGATGGGCGCGAAGGTGGCGCGGGTCGGGTACTTGTCCGGCTCGTCGCTGACCAGGGCGATGCGCTTCACGCCCTCGGCGTAGACCTGCTGGCTGAGCTGGTCGATGCGCAGCTCGCCGTCGATCGGCTGGCCGCCGGTCATGGCCACCGCGTCGTTGTAGAGGATCTTGTAGGTGATGTTGACCCCGGCCGCGACCGCCGCGCGCAGGGCCAGGTGGCCGGAGTGGAAGTAGGTGCCATCGCCCAGGTTCTGGAACACGTGCGGGGTGTCGGTGAACGGCGCCTGGCCGATCCAGGTGACGCCCTCGCCGCCCATCTGGGTAAAGGTGTCGGTGTTGCGGTCCATCCACTGGGTCATGTAGTGGCAGCCGATACCACCGAGGGCGCGGCTGCCTTCCGGCAGCTGGGTGGAGCTGTTGTGCGGGCAGCCCGAGCAGAAATGCGGGGTGCGCTTGGTGTCGTGCTTGGGCGCGGCCAACGCGGCCTCCTTGGCGGCGAGGAAGGCCAGACGCTCCTCGATCTGCGGGCTGGTGTAGATCGGCGCCAGGCGCTTGGCGATCACCCGGGCGATCATCGCCGGGGTCAGCTCGGCCAGGTTGGGCAGCAGCGAGTTGCCCTCCTCGTCGAACTCGCCCACCACCCGCGGGCGCTTGTTCACCGGCCAGTTGTACAGCTGGCCGGTGAGCTGGTCCTCGATGATGCTGCGCTTCTCCTCGACCACCAGGATCTCGTCCAGACCCTCGGCGAAGTTGTGCACGGCCACCGGCTCCAGCGGCCAGCTCATGCCGATCTTCAGCACGCGCAGGCCGACCTTGGCGCACAGGTCTTCGTCCAGACCGAGGTCATCCAGAGCCTGGCGCACGTCCAGGTAAGACTTGCCGGTGGTGATGATGCCCAGGCGCGGGTTGGGCGAATCCAGCTTGATCTGGTCTAGCTTGTTGGCCAGGGCGAAGGCGCGGGCGGCGTAGATCTTGTACTGGTTGAGGCGCTTTTCCTGGGCCAGGGGCGGGTCCGGCCAGCGGATGTGCACACCGTCTTCCGGCAGCTGGAAATCGGTCGGCAGCTTGACCTCGACGCGCAGCGGGTCGACTTCGACCACGGCGGAGGAATCGACGTTCTCGGCGATGGTCTTCAGCGCCACCCAGCAACCGCTGTAGCGCGACAGCTCCCAGCCGAGGATGCCGTAGTCCAGCATTTCCTGGACGTTGGCCGGGTTGAGCACCGGCATCGACGCGGCGATGAAGGCATGTTCGCTCTGGTGGGCAATGGTCGAGGACTTGCAGCCATGGTCGTCGCCGGCCAGCACCAGCACACCACCGTGCTTGGAAACGCCCGCCGAGTTGCCGTGTTTGAACACGTCGCCACTGCGATCCACTCCCGGGCCCTTGCCGTACCACATGGCGAACACACCGTCGTAGCGCGCACCCGGGAACAGGTTGGCCTGCTGGCTGCCCCACACGGCGGTGGCGCCCAACTCTTCGTTGACGCCCGGCTGGAAGTGGATGTGGTTGTCCTGGAGGAACTGCTTGGCTTCCCACAGGCTCTTGTCTAGGTTGCCCAGCGGCGAGCCGCGGTAACCGGATATGAAGCAGGCGGTGTTGAGGCCATGGGCAGTGTCACGCTGCTTCTGCAGCATGGGCAGGCGGGTCAGCGCCTGGGTGCCGGTCAGGTAAAGCCGGCCAGTGGCTACACGGTACTTGTCGTCCAGACGGATTTCGGCCAGAGACATGGGGCGCTCCTTTTATTCTTGTGTGAGCGAGACGACCTTTCTTGGAGATCGCCGTTGAGGCCTGCCACAGGGTCACCACGACATGCCGGATGGGCAAAACTATGACCGAGGAGTTCTGGATTTTTCTTTCTTTTTTCGCATCGCCAGCGGGATACTGCGCATGAGTTATTCCGCCATGACGAACAAAGAGAAAAATTCATGCAGGAAAAGCTAAGCCTCATCGACCGCCGCATTCTCCGCCTGCTGCAGCACAACGCCGACCTCTCCGCCGCCGAGATCGCCGAAAAGGTCGAGCTGTCGCAATCACCGTGCTGGCGGCGCATTCACCGCATGCAGGAAGAAGGGCTGATCGAACGCAAGGTCGCCCTGCTCAACCCGCAGAAGCTCGGCCTGGGCATGACGGTATTCGTCGACATCAAGCTGTCGGCCCATGGCCGCAGCAACCTGGAGGAGTTCGAGGAAGCAGTGGTCGGCTACCCGCAGGTGCTGGAGTGCCACACCATGGCCGGGGGTTCGGACTATCTGCTCAAGGTGGTGGCCAGGGACATTGCCGACTATGAGCGCTTTCTGCGCGACCATCTGTTGCAGCGGCCGCATGTGCAGGAGGCGCATTCGCATATTGCGATGAGTGTGGTGAAGAGGACTACGGAGTTGCCGTTGGATTGAGCTCAGCCCGACTGAGCTGCGAGCTTGCAGCCCTCTGACGTCTACTATCAGTCAAATGCGTCCATTGGACGTCTACAAAACCAGAGGCAGCTCAAATCAACCTCACGGCTTGGCTAAAAGTTAATTTCTCAATTATTGGAAGTCTTACTTAATGGGACAGACCTGTGTTGATCATGATGCTGCGAGGATGGATAAACTAATTGCAGGGCGCAAGCACGATGAAATTAGCAATTTTATAGAGCTGTTAGTCTGTCGTTCGCATGATAGCTCTGAGCTGCGAGCATACAATCATTATATTGTTGGTATTGGATATGCTGCGCTTGCAGATTCATTAGACTCCCCTTGGGATGAAAAATTAGGGCTTCAAGTTAATTTTTTCAAAAAGGCCCAGTATGAGCCAGGATTCTCTGCGCTTGATGGTGACTTGAGGAGCCGGGTATATACAAACCTAGCTAACGCTCTTTATGAGCAGGGTCGATATCTTGAAGCCGTGGTGGAATATGATAGGGCAATAGCTACCTTCAACAACCCTATGGCGTTCTTCTGCAAAGGGCAAGCTCTTCTGGAGTTTTCGCATGGCTTATATGATGAAAGCCACTGCATGTACTTCCAGAAAGAAGCTTACCCAATATTAAAATATATTTATGAGTGCAAGGCTGGCCTATTCGATGAAGGGCATTTGACCACTGTAAATGCCGCACAGCACTTGGTGAGTTTTGTCCAGCATTTTGATGAGCACTTCGACGAGATTTGTAAGAGTTTCCCTCATCTATCCACCATTCAGGGGAGCGTCGGAAGATCTCAGAAAGAGCGTTTATATAGACAGTGGTGTTTAGAGAATCGCCTTTTCATTAACGACTTGAATGAGATTTCTAACGAGCCAGTTGTGGCTCAGGATGTGATGGGGCTACCCAGTGTGCGCTATTCAATCAACCCCCTGATCGGTGTAGCCGAAAGCTTATGGCTAAGCGGTGGTTTCTCTGAAATAAAACACCAGTATGCGCATGCTAGATTTACTTATTTTGAGGCAATCGAGAGCAAGTACGCTAAAAAAGAGGTTTCGCACTATGCGAGCAGAGATCTTTTTCTGACAAACTCTCTGGACTATTGCCTATATCGTCGTGATATTGAGCAAATTAAGACCTGCTTTAGATTGCTTTATTCTTGCTTTGATAAACTAGCAACTCTTCTCTTTAAATACTTAGAGCCAAACTCTAATTCCAGAGTCTATTTTTCCCATGTCTGGTATGGAAACAACAAGACGGTTAAGGAAAAATTTTTAGAATCAAAGAATCCCTTTCTTTTGGCCTTGTATTGGTTTTCCAGAGTAATAAATGACAACGAAGCCGAAGGACACGACCATTGGATGGATCCAAATGCAGGGAAATTGGCGGACATAAGAAACAAAATTGAGCATGGCGGTTTCAAAGTCGTTATTGATGACCTCTATAAAATCACTAGAGCCTTTGAGCTTGAGCGCGAAGAAGAAAAGTACGCGAAGATCTTAGGTCGCCTAGAGGAAAATAAGAAAATACTCAAGAGCGGAATACCGAAGGCAGAGCAAGAAGCAATAAAACTTAAAATAACCACTGATTTAGCCATGATTGAGGGAAAGGCTAACTTAAAAGGATATCCTCTTGTAATTACAGATAAAGAACTGCAAGACCAAACATTAAGACTTATGAAAAAAGTACGGTATGCAATAATTTATACGTCTCTTGCGATTCATTACGAAGAAGAGAGGCGAGATAAATCCGAAATTGCCATCTCCTACGAAACCCCTATTTATTGAGCCTTTCTAACTACGAAAAACAGAAAAAGGACAGATTTATTCTCCAGGCCACTAAGCTGAATGAATCCCCCCTTTCGCCCTTACGGCGAGTCACTTTCTCTTGTCTGGCCAAGAGAAAGTAACCAAAGAGAAGGCCACCCCGGCATCCGGGTCTGGCCTACGGCCAGACTTCCCTCCCTCCGGTGCCGCTCCGGAGGCCGGCGTACAAGGGGCGTCCATGCCCCTTTACGCCTCTCGCCGCATCCATGCGGCTCGTCCCCCTGCGCAACACCTCCACTCGGCCT
>JAYQUJ010000113.1:0-9293 GCA_038147895.1 Pseudomonas sp. | reverse complement strand
GCTTTACGTTTTGGGGCAGCACTGCTGCCAGCTGGAGCGGCAGGAGCTGTGCTGGTACGAGTACTGGGCGCTGGTGCCGCCGGGCTTGCCGGACGCGCTGTTGCCGAGGCAGGTGCAGCCGCAGGCGACGGGCTGAAGGTACTGAAGCGACGATTGCTGCGCGCGATGGTATGCACCTTCTCGCACAGCATGGCCTTGACCTTCTCCGGATTGCGCGAGATGTCCTCGAAATTCTTCGGTAGGTAGTCCACCGCGCCGGCATCCAGCGCATCCAGGGTGACGCGAGCGCCCTCATGGGTCAGCGAGGAGAACATCAATACCGGCGTCGGACAACGCTGCATGATGTTTCGCACGGCAGTGATGCCGTCCATCATCGGCATCTCGTAATCCATGGTGATCACGTCTGGCTTGAGAGCCAGCGCCTGATCGATGGCTTCGCGGCCGTTGGTGGCGGTACCGACCACCTTGATCTCAGGGTCGGCGGAAAGAATTTCCGAGACCCGGCGGCGGAAGAAGCCGGAATCATCCACCACCAGGACTTTGACTGCCATAAACACTCCAGAGCGACCGGCCTGGCCGGTCGAAATTCAATCAGAGGCGACGCGCGTAGCGCTTGAGCATACTTGGCACGTCGAGAATGAGGGCGATGCGTCCGTCACCGGTGATGGTAGCGCCAGACATCCCAGGCGTACCCTGCAGCATCTTGCCGAGCGGCTTAATTACCACCTCTTCCTGCCCCACCAGTTGATCGACGACAAAGCCTATGCGCTGGCTGCCGACCGTGAGGATCACCACATGGCCTTCACGCTGTTCCTCATTGGAGGCGCCATTGACCAGCCAGCGTTTGAGGTAGAACAGCGGCAGCGCCTTGTCGCGCACAATGACCACTTCCTGGCCGTCGACCACATTGGTACGCGACAGATCCAGGTGGAAAATCTCGTTGACGTTGACCAGCGGGAAAGCAAAGGCCTGGGTGCCCAGCATCACCATCAGGGTCGGCATGATCGCCAGGGTCAACGGCACCTTGATGATGATCTTCGAGCCCTGGCCCTTGGCCGAGTGCACGTTGATAATGCCATTGAGCTGGGAGATCTTGGTCTTCACCACGTCCATGCCGACACCACGGCCAGACACGTCGGAAATCTCGGTCTTGGTCGAAAAACCGGGGGCGAAGATCAGGTTGTAGCACTCGCTTTCGCTCAGACGGTCAGCAGCATCCTTGTCCAGGAGGCCCTTCTCTACCGCCTTGGCGCGCAGGATTTCCGGGTCCATGCCTTTGCCGTCATCGGAAATCGACAGCAGGATGTGGTCGCCCTCCTGCTCGGCAGACAGCACTACCTTGCCACCACGAGCCTTACCTGCGGCTTCACGCTCATCCGGCCCCTCGATGCCATGGTCGACGGCATTGCGCACCAAGTGCACCAGTGGATCTGCCAGAGCCTCGACCAGGTTCTTGTCGAGGTCGGTCTCTTCACCGATCAGCTCCAGGTTGATCTCTTTCTTCAAGTTACGCGCCAGGTCACGAACCAGGCGCGGGAAGCGGCCGAACACCTTCTTGATCGGCTGCATACGGGTCTTCATCACCGAGGTCTGCAGATCCGCGGTAACCACATCGAGGTTGGACACGGCCTTGGCCATGGCCTCGTCGCCACTGTTCAAGCCCAGGCGCACCAGGCGGTTACGCACCAGCACCAGTTCGCCGACCATGTTCATGATCTCGTCCAGGCGCGCCGTATCGACCCGCACCGTGGTTTCCGCTTCGCTGGCGGCTGGCGCTGCCGCAGCGGCCGGTGCCGAAGCGCCAGTCTTGGCAGGCTCAGGCTTGGCTGCGGGTTTGGCAGCTGCGGCAGGCTTGGCTGGCTCGACTTTCTTGGCCGGAACGGCTGCAGCAGGTTTGGCCGCAGGCGCAGGAGCAGCTACTGGAGCCTGGGCAGGCTCTGGCGCGGAGAACTTGCCCTTGCCATGCAGCTCGTCGAGCAGGGATTCGAATTCATCATCGGTGATGTTGTCGCCACCACCAGAAGCCGGTGCAGCGGGCGCGCTGACAGTAGGCGCTGCGGCAGCCGGCTCAGCGAACTTGCCCTTGCCGTGCAGCTGATCGAGCAACGCCTCGAACTCATCGTCGGTAATATCGTCACCACCTGCAGTGGCAGGGGCTGCCGGTGCCGCTACAGGAGTTGCAGAGACAGGCTCAGCGAACTTGCCCTTGCCATGCAGCTGGTCGAGCAATGCCTCGAACTCGTCGTCGGTGATTTCATCGCTCGCAGCAGCAGCCGGAGTACTCTCGGCGGCAGGCTGTTCGCCAATGGCATCGAGCAGTTGCTCGAACTCACTGTCAGTAATGTCGCTGCCCTCTGCCTCAGGCTCAGCTTCCACCTCGGGCTCCGCTTCGGGCTCGACACTCTGCTCCTCGGCGCCCTCAGGTTCAGCCAGCCGCGACAGGGCCGCCAGCAGCTCTGGAGATGCAGGCGTTGGCTCGGTGCGCTCACGCACCTGGCTGAACATCTCGTTCACCGCATCCAGCGCCTGCAGCACCACATCCATCAGCTCCGCATTAACGCGGCGCTCGCCCTTGCGCAGGATGTCGAAGACGTTCTCCGCGATATGGCAGCACTCCACCAGCTCGTTGAGCTGAAGGAATCCGGCGCCACCTTTGACGGTATGGAAACCGCGGAAGATCGCATTGAGCAGATCCATATCATCTGGGCGGCTCTCCAGCTCGACCAGTTGCTCGGATAGTTGCTCAAGAATTTCGCCGGCCTCTACCAGGAAGTCCTGGAGGATTTCTTCATCGGCGTCGAAGCTCATCGGTGCGCTCCAAAGGCTCTGTTAGAGCCCTAAAAACCAAGGCTGGATAGCAGATC
Organism: Pseudomonas sp.; assembly: GCA_038147895.1. Classification (GTDB taxonomy): domain Bacteria; phylum Pseudomonadota; class Gammaproteobacteria; order Pseudomonadales; family Pseudomonadaceae; genus Aquipseudomonas. The sequence continues at coordinate 6,429 of JAYQUJ010000113.1, read as the reverse complement.
GTCGACATCGTCCTGACTGGAAGCGACGTCTTCACGCTTATCGGCATGAATCTGCGGACCTTCACCCTTGGAAGGCTCTTTTTGTTGTTCTTGCTCGGCACGCAGCTGCTGATGGTCATGCTGGATGCCGGCGAAACGATCAACGTGACTGGCCATCAGTACCAGTTTGAGCAGGTTGCTCTCGACCTCGGTGACCAACTGGGTCACGCGCTTGATCACCTGCCCGGTCAGATCTTGATAGTCCTGCGCCAACAGGATGTCGTTGAGCTGGCCCGACAGCTTCTGGCTGTCACGCTCGCTACGGGCGAGGAACAGCTCGATACGTTTGGCCAGATCACGGAAGGCATCGGCGCCCATTTCCCGGCGCATGAACTTGCCCCAATCCGCGGACAGGTTTCTCGCCTCATCACCAAGATCGTTGACCAGCGGCGCGCTCTGCTCGACCAGATCCATGGTGCGGTTGGCCGCTTTTTCGGTCATCTGCACGACATAGGACAGGCGCTCGGTGGCGTCGGTAATCTGCGAGATTTCCTTGGCCTCGGGCATGCGCGGGTCAATCTGGAAGTTGACTATTGCGTTATGCAACTCGCGGGTGAGCTTGCCGACTTCCTGGTACAGACCGTGGTCGCGTGCCTTGTTGAGCTCATGAATCAGCTGCACCGCCTCGCCGAACCGCCCTTTCTCCAGGCTGTCGACGAGCTGAGTGGCATGGACTTTCAGGGTCGACTCAAGTTCGCCCAGAGAGGAATCATCGTTTGCCATAGCGCCCTCGCGGCGGACATCAGCCGTTAACTCGTTCGAAGATCTTCTCGATCTTTTCCTTCAGTACCTGGGCCGTGAACGGCTTGACTACATAGCCGTTTACACCAGCCTGAGCCGCTTCGATGATCTGATCGCGCTTGGCTTCAGCGGTCACCATCAGCACCGGCAGGGTCTTCAGGCGATCGTCTGCACGCACTGCGCGAAGCAGATCGATCCCGGTCATGCCCGGCATGTTCCAGTCGGTCACCAGGAAGTCGAAGCTACCGCTTTGCAGCATCGGCAACGCCGTCACGCCGTCATCGGCCTCGGCAGTATTGGTGAACCCCAGATCGCGCAGGAGGTTCTTGATGATCCGTCGCATCGTCGAAAAATCGTCAACGATGAGGATTTTCATGTTCTTGTCCAAGTCAGACCTCCGTACAGTCCTAAACGCCTGCGCATCCGCAGGCGCCGCAAATCATGGAATCGGTGGATTCAGTTGGCTCGCCACTCGCCAAGCCGAGCCCGCAGACGCGCGGCGCACTGGCTATGCAACTGGCTGACCCGGGATTCGCTGACCCCCAGTACTTCACCGATTTCCTTCAAGTTCAGTTCTTCGTCGTAATAAAGCGCCAGGACCAGACGCTCGCGCTCCGGCAGGTTGGCAATGGCATCGGCCAAAGCCGCCTGAAAGCGTTCGTCTTCCAGACCATGCAGAGGCCCACCGTGGCTGCTGGCATCCTCGTGCAACCCGCCGTGCTCGCCGTCCTGCACAAGGTCGTCGAAGCTGAACAGGCGGCTGCCCAAAGTGTCGCCAAGAATGCCGTAGTAATCCTCGAGACTCAATTGGAGTTCGGCCGCAACCTCTTGATCTTTAGCATCTCTTCCCGTTCGAGCTTCAATTGCTCGAATGGCGTCGCTGACCATGCGGGTATTGCGATGCACGGAACGAGGAGCCCAATCCCCTTTGCGCACCTCATCAAGCATGGCGCCACGGATGCGGATACCAGCATAGGTTTCGAAGCTGGCGCCTTTGCCGCCATCGTATTTTTTTGACGCTTCCAGCAAACCGATCATGCCAGCCTGGATCAGGTCGTCTACCTGCACGCTGGCAGGCAAGCGCGCCAGCAGGTGATAGGCAATGCGCTTGACCAGAGGCGCATAGCGCTCGATCAGCTGATGTTGGGAATCCTGGGCCTGCGCCTTGTTGTACATGCGAAGTCCACTGGCTGCTGTCATACCGCCGTCCCCGCGATCGGCTGCTGCACCAGACGCTCAACGAAGAACTCCAGATGGCCGCGCGGATTGGCCGGTAGTGGCCAAGTGTCGACTTTCTGGGCGATCGCCTTGAACGCCAGTGCGCATTTCGAGCGCGGGAAGGCTTCATATACCGCGCGCTGTTTCTGCACGGCTTTGCGGACGGACTCGTCGTAGGGAACGGCGCCTACGTACTGCAAAGCCACATCGAGGAAACGGTCTGTCACCTTGGTTAGCTTAGCAAAGAGATTGCGCCCTTCCTGGGGGCTGTGAGCCATGTTGGCCAGCACACGAAAACGGTTCATGCCGAAATCGCGGTTGAGCAGTTTGATCAGAGCATAGGCGTCGGTAATCGAGGTCGGCTCGTCGCACACCACCACCAGCACTTCCTGGGCGGCGCGCACGAAGCTGACCACGCCATCGCCGATACCTGCCGCAGTATCGATCACCAATACATCGAGGTTGTCGCTGATATCGCTGAAGGCCTGAATCAAGCCCGCGTGCTGCACGGGCGACAGCTGCACCATGCTCTGGGTACCGGAGGCGGCCGGCACGATACGGATGCCGCCGGGGCCCTGCAGCAGCACGTCTTTGAGATCGCACTCGCCATTGATCACGTCGGCCAGGGTGCGTTTCGGGGTCAGCCCGAGCAGCACATCGACGTTGGCCAGCCCCAGGTCCGCGTCCATCAGCATGACCCGGCGCCCGAGGTCAGCCAGAGCCAGCGACAGATTCACCGACACGTTGGTCTTGCCGACGCCGCCCTTGCCGCCAGTCACCGCGATCACCTGTACGGGATGCATACTACCCATGTTCTTCTCTTACCTTGTCTTGCCGGTCTGGGCTGGTCGGGCAACTACACCGACCCTTTCCTAACACTAGAACGCCTTGGGCTCTACCGCCTGCCCTATCCCACACGTCGCTCTGGATAGTGGTAAAGGCCAGCGAACATATCCGCCATGGCCTCCTCACTCGGATCCTCGGCAGTTTGCAGGCTAACGGCGCGACTCACCAGCTGATGGCTGCGCGGCACCTGCAGATCATCCGGAATCTTCGGCCCATCAGCCAGATAGGCTACCGGTAGATGCTGGCTGATAGCCAGCCCCAATACCTCACCCAGGCTTGCAGCCTCGTCCACCTTGCTCACAATGCAGCCAGCAAGGCCGCAGCGCTTGTAGCTGTGGTAGGCCGCTTTGAGCACCTGCGCCTGGCTGGTGGCAGCCAGAACCAGGTAGTTCTTCGACTGCACGCCACGGGCAGCCAGGCTTTCCAGCTGCAGGCGCAGCGCCGGATCATTGCCAGGCAGGCCTGCGGTATCGATCAGCACGACACGCTTGCGCGCCAGCGGAGCCAGGGCCTGGGCCAACGATTGGCCAGGCTCGACCTGAGTCACCGGCACGTTGAGGATGCGGCCGAGGGTCTTGATCTGCTCCTGAGCACCAATGCGGAAGCTGTCCATGCTGACCAGGGCAATACTCTGCGGGCCGTATTTCAACACATAACGTGCCGCCAGCTTGGCCAGGGTGGTGGTCTTGCCCATGCCGGCCGGGCCGACCAGCGCGATCACCCCGCCCTCCTCCAGCGGCTCCACTTTCGGGGTTTTGACCGCATGGGCCAGGTGTGCCAGCAGCATGCGCCAGGCCTGACGCGGCTCAGCGACATTGGCTACGCGCTCCAGCAGCGCCTTGGACAGATCGGCCGGAAGGCCCATACGCTGCAGGCGGCGCCACAGGTTGGCCTGCTGAGGCTTGCGATTCTGCATCTGCCCCCAGGCGATGGAGCCCAGCTGCACTTCGATCAGCTCACGCAAGCCATGCAGCTCGAAACGCATCGCATCCAGCGCCCGCTGGTCGACTGCAGCGCTGCTCGGCACGGTCGACGACTGCGCCGCCACCGGACGCTGCGCCTTGACGGCAGTGGCCGGCAGCTCGGGAGCAATCAGCGATTCGTTGGCGAACAGCTGGCGATCCTTGCGCTCATCGGCGACTGCACGGCTGGCCAGCTCGGCCTGGGCATTGGCGATCTTCGCCTGGGTCTTGCGCAACTCGGCTTCCAGCTCGGGATTGGCCTGGCGGGCCGGCGCCACAGGCTGGTAATCCAGTGCAGCGGTCAGCTCCACACCACCCGCCACACGGCGGTTGCCGATGATCGAGGCATCGGCGCCCAGTTCATCGCGCACCAGTTTCATGGCGGTACGCATATCGGCTGCGAAGAAGCGTTTGACTTGCATGGCTTAGCGCCCTCAGTTCTGGCCGACCGTGGCGACGATCGTGACCTGCTTGTTGTCCGGTATTTCCTGGTAAGCCAGTACATGCATGTTCGGTACGGCAAGACGCGCAAAACGCGACATCATCGCCCTGACCGGGCCGGCCACCAGCAGGATCACTGGTTTGCCTAGCATTTCCTGGCGCTGCGCCGCCTCCACCAGAGAGCGCTGCAGCTTCTCGGCCATGCCGGGTTCGAGGAGGATGCCGTCCTCGGAGCCCTGACCGGCCTTCTGCAGGCTATTCAGCAATAACTGTTCCAACCTGGGTTCCAGGGTGATCACAGGCAGCTCCGGCTCTAGTCCCACAATGCTTTGCACGATTGCGCGAGACAGCGCGACGCGCACCGCTGCCACCATGGCGGCGGGATCTTGACTCTTTCCGGCAACGTTGGAGATCGCCTCGGCAATGCTGCGGATATCGCGCACCGGCACCTGCTCCTGCAGCAAGGTCTGCAGCACCTTGAGCAGCATGGACAGAGACACCATGCCCGGCACCAGCTCCTCGGCCAGCTTGGGCGAGCTCTTGGCCAGCAGTTGCAACAGCTGCTGGACTTCCTCGTGCCCCAGCAGCTCATGGGCGTGCTTGTGCAACACCTGATTGAGGTGGGTAGCGACTACAGTGCTGGCATCCACCACGGTGTAACCGAGCGACTGGGCCTGGTCGCGCTGGGTCGGATCGATCCACACCGCTTCCAGGCCGAACGCCGGATCTTTGGCGGCAATGCCATTGAGGGTACCGAACACCTGACCGGGGTTGATCGCCAGCTCGCGCTCCGGATACACCTCGGCCTCAGCCACGCTGACGCCCATCAGGGTCAGACGATAGGCATTGGGCAGCAGGTCGAGGTTGTCGCGGATGTGTACAGAGGGCATGAGAAAGCCCATCTCCTGGGAAAGCTTCTTGCGCACACCCTTGATCCGCGCCAGCAACTGGCCACCCTGGTTGCGGTCGACCAGTGGAATCAGGCGATAGCCGACCTCCAGGCCGACCATGTCCACAGGCGTCACGTCATCCCAGCCCAGCTCTTTGACTTCCTGGGCCTTCTGCGCCGGCAGCAGTTCCTGCTGGCGCTGCACCTCGCGCACCTCAGCCTCCTTGGTCTTGCGCTGCTTGTGCGCGATCCAGTAGGCCGCACCCGCAGCCACCAGGCCGAGGCCGATGAAAGACACGTGGGGCATGCCGGGCACCAGCCCCATGGCGATCATGATGGCGGCCGCCACGGCAAGCGCCCGCGGCGAAGCGAACATCTGTCGCCCCACCTGCTGCCCCATGTCTTCGGAGGTCGAAACGCGGGTCACCATGATGGCTGCGGCGGTCGACAGCAGCAGCGACGGAATCTGCGCCACCAGACCGTCACCGATGGTCAGCAAGGTGTAGATACGCCCGGCCTCGGTAAAGGCCAGGTCGTGCTGGGCCACACCGATGGCGATACCGCCGATCAGGTTGATGAACAGGATCAACAGACCGGCAATCGCATCGCCGCGAACAAACTTCGAAGCACCGTCCATCGAGCCATAGAAATCCGCTTCCTGGGCGACTTCGCTACGGCGCTTCTTGGCTTCGGCCTGGTCGATCAGGCCGGCATTGAGGTCGGCGTCGATGGCCATCTGCTTGCCCGGCATCGCATCCAGGGTGAAACGCGCGCTCACCTCGGAAATCCGCCCGGCGCCCTTGGTGACCACCACGAAGTTGATGATCATCAGGATGGCGAACACCACGATACCAACCACGTAGTTACCGCCGATCACCACCTCGCCGAAGGCCTGGATCACCTTGCCCGCAGCATCATGGCCATCCTGGCCGTTGAGCAGCACCACTCGGGTCGACGCGACGTTCAGCGCCAGACGCAGCAGCGTTGCGGCCAGCAGCACCGTGGGGAAAACGGCGAAATCCAGCGGACGAAGGGCGTAGATCGCCACCAACAGGACGACGATGGACAACGCGATGCTGAAGGTGAACAGCACGTCGAGCAGGAATGGCGGGATGGGCAGCATGACCATGGCCAGCATGACCAGCAGCAACAACGGAATACCCAGGCTGCCCTGGCGCAAACCCGCCAGGTTGCTGCGTACATCACCGATGATTTGCGCCCGATCTACTGCCACATGAATTCCCCAGCCCATTCAAACTTTTGACGCAAAAGGCGTCTTACTGGGGTAAGGGC
>JAYQUJ010000112.1:0-9302 GCA_038147895.1 Pseudomonas sp. | reverse complement strand
CTGGGTAAACTCGACAGCGAGCCCAGTCCGGTCCTCCGCCACTTTCGCCTTGTTTTTCTCGAGCTCGCGAGATCGTGAAAAGGTTCTAGATGAACGAACCGCGCCAACTGCCCGTAGACTGTGGCCCGACCACGGCCACCGTCACGGACAAGATGAAACGCTACGAGCAATTCGCCGACCAGATCGCCGAGCTGATCCGCCGCGGCATGCTCGCCCCCGGCGAGCGCGTGCCCTCGGTGCGCCACGCCAGCCGCACCTACGGCGTCAGCCCGTCCACCGTGTTCCAGGCCTACTACCTGCTGGAGGATCGCGGGCTGATCCAGGCGCGCGCCCGCTCCGGCTACTTCGTCCGCGCCCTGGCCCAGCAACCGCTGGCCGAGGCCGAGGCCGGCAGCGCGCCGCCGCCGACCAGCGAGGTAGATGTCAGCGAGTTGGTGTTCTCCGTTCTCGGTTCGTTGAAAGACCCACACACCGTCCCCTTCGGCTCGGCCTTCCCCAGCCCCGAACTGTTCCCCCTGGCGCGCCTGGCCCGCTCGATGAACCAGGCGCTGCGCAGCCTGCCGGCCCACGCTGTGATCGCCGACATGACCGCCGGCAACCCCGACCTGCGCCGGCAGATCGCCCTGCGCTACAGGGTCGCCGGCGTACGCCTGCCTCTCGAAGAGCTGGTGATCAGCAACGGCGCGATGGAAGCCCTCAACCTGTGCCTACAGACGGTGACCCAGCCGGGCGATCTGGTGGCCATCGAGGCCCCGGCCTTCTACGCCACTCTGCAGGTGCTGGAACGGCTCAAGCTCAAGGCCGTGGAAATCCCTGTGCACCCGCGCCACGGCATCGACCTGGAGGTGCTGGCCGAGCGCCTGCAACAGCTGCCGGTCAAGGCCTGCTGGTTCATGAGCAGCCTGCAGAACCCCATGGGCGCCAGCCTCAGCGATGGGAAGAAAGCCGAGCTGTACGCCCTGCTCAAACGCCACCAGGTTCCGCTGATCGAGGACGACGTGTACGCCGAGCTGTACTACGGCACGCAACCGCCCAAGCCGGTGAAGAGCCTGGACGACGATGGCCTGGTGATGCACTGCGGCTCGTTCTCCAAGAGCCTGGCACCGGGCTACCGGGTCGGCTGGGTGGCCGGCGGGCGCTACGCCGAGCAGATCGGCCGGCTCAAGCTGATGACCACCATCTCGCCTTCGGTGCCGGCCCAGGCCGCCATCGCCGACTACCTGCAGCACGGCGGCTACGATCGCCACCTGCGCAAGCTGCGCATCGCCCTGGAAACCCAGCAGGCGGCCATGCTCGCCTCGGCCACGCAGCACTTTCCGGCCGAAACGCGGGTGACCCGCCCCGGTGGCGGCTACTTCCTCTGGTTCGAGTTCCCCGAGCGGGTCGACTCGCTGCAGCTGTTCCAGCTGGCCCTGGACCAGGGCATCAGCCTCGCGCCGGGGCCGATCTTCTCCGCCACCCGCGGCTTCCAGCATTGCGCGCGACTGAACCACGGCCACCCCTGGAGCGTCGAAAGTGAGCAGGCGATGGCAGTGCTCGGGGGCATCCTGGCCAGCTTCTGACAACCGGGGCGACGGCTGCGTCTATCCTGCGAGTATCTTTGGCGTCAAAAATAATGGCACCATGATGGCCACCACCCACAACGCCTAGAACAACAGGGGACGGATCATGAGCAGCGATAGCGAAGCCAGCAGCGCAGCGGTCAGCGAGGACATCCTCAGCGATCAGGAGCGCATCGAGCGCCTGGAAAAGGCCGGCAAGCTCAACCGCCTGCTGATCTTCGCCCTCGCCGGTACCCTGCTGCTGAATCTGATTGCCTGGGTACTGGTTAGCGTACTCAGCGGCTCAGGGGGGCCGGACGAGGAAACCCTGGAAGCCCTGGCCAGCCGAGCCAGCGTCGAATCCCTGCAAAAAGAGCTTGGCGCCATGCAGTTACAGGTCGGTGGCCTGCAACAACAACTGCAGGACCAGCAGAAGCTGATCGTCATGGCCCAGCAGCAAAAGCCCAAGGCTGCCAGCGCCGCCCCTGCTCCGGTCGTCAGCGAGAACGACAAGGAGACCGTGTCGATGGTGGCCAAGACCCTGATCGGCCAGGAGCGCAACTACCAGGAGAGCCTGAGTGCCCTCAAGGTCGGCATGCGCGACCTGGCTCGCATGATCGCCGGCTCACGCAGCTGGTTGGCCTTCTACGAAGAATCCCTGGCCAAACCCATGGCCGACAGCCAAGCGCGGATCAAGGCGCTGCAGGCCTGGGAAGCTAAACAGCGCTAAGGTCCGCTCCCGCCTCGACCTGATCATTCCCCCTCCGCGGCGGCCCGCAGGCCGCCCTGCCCCATCGCCGTGCCTCGGCACCCTGTCGGGGTGCACGCGCGTACCAACTGAACGCCAAGCCAATCGCCATAAAGCAGTCAAGCCATTGATAAATATAGCTTTATCAAAACTGGCACGAATGAAGCTTATAGCCAATCGGCTTAACAGAAGTTGCCAATAGAGCGAACAAAAAAGCAGGAGAGCCACCCGACACTACTTTTCGCATTCTGGAGTTCGAAATGCTGAAGAAACTGAGCCTGGCCCTTTCCACCACCACCCTGTTCACCCTGAGCGGCGTCGCCGCCGCCGAAACCGTCGACGGCCCACTGGGCAAATTCGACGTCAGCATGACCGCCACCCTGGCCAGCGACTACATCTGGCGCGGCCAGTCACAAACCGCCGGTGAAGCCGCCATTCAAGGCAGCCTGGATGTGGCCCATGAAAGCGGCCTGTACGCCGGCGTGTGGGCCTCCAACGTCGACGACGAAGCCTTCCCTGGCAACACCAGTGGCGCCGACATCGAGGTCGACTACTACGTTGGCTATGGCTACGGCTTCACCGACGATGTCTCCGTAGACCTGCAGCTGGCCAAGTACACCTATCCGCAAGCCAGCGAGTGGAATGGCTACGAAGTCATCCCCAGCATCAGCGCCTACGGCTTCACCCTGGGCTACAAGTACGGCGTGGAAACCGGCGTGCACCCGACCTACACCTGGCTCGGCTACGAGTACGAGCTGCCGTACGAGGTCACTGCCTTCGCCAGCTACGGCATGACCGACTCCAAGGCCGGCGGCGAAGACTACAAGGACTGGAGCATCGGCCTGGGCAAGACCATCGCCGGTCTGGACTTCAGCCTGACCTACACCGATACCGACATCGACGGCGAAGTCTGCGAAGCCACCTACGGCAAGGACGACTACTGCGACAGCAACCTGACCGTCGCCGTGTCCAAGTCTTTCTAAGAAAACGTTCCGCTGATTATTCAGGCCGCCCCCGGGCGGCCTTTTTCATTCAGTGCTGCAGGTGCCCGTAGAGCTTGGCATACAGCCCGCCTTCGGCGATCAGCTGCTGGTGGTCGCCATCCTCGGCGATGCGCCCACCATCGAACACCAGCACCCGGTCGGCCTGCTTAACCGCGCTCAGGCGGTGGGCGATGATCAGCGTGGTCCGGCCATTGAGGAAACGCCCCAAGGCCTCATGCAGGGCATATTCGGTGGCGGCGTCGAGCGCCGAGGTGGCCTCGTCGAGGATCACCACCTGCGGGTCAGCCAGCACCATGCGGGCAATCGCCAGGCGCTGGCGCTGACCACCAGACAGGCGCACGCCGGAACGCCCGACCATGCTCTCCAGGCCCAGCGGCAAGGCGCGGATGGTCGGCGCCAACTGGGCAATCTCCAGGGCCTGCCAGCAGGCTTCGTCGCTGCGCTCACGGCCCATGCACAGGTTGGCGCGCACCGTGTCGTTGAACAGCGCCGGATGCTGAAGCACCACGGCCACATGCTCGCGCACCGTCTCCAGGCCGACATCCTCCAGACTGGCGCCACCGAAGCGAATAGTGCCGGCCTGCGGGCTATACAGCCCCAGCAGCAGCTGCACCAGGGTGCTCTTGCCACCGCCGGAGGCACCGACTATGGCCACTTTCTCGCCTGGGGCGATGCTCAGATCAAGCTCCTGCAGCACCGGCTCGTCGTTGTAGGCGAAGGTCAGGCCGCGCACCTCGATGCCCACGGTGTCGCGCCCCTTGAACGGGTCGACACGGGCCGGGTACTGCGGCTCGTCGGCCCGAGCCAGCAGCTCGTTGATCCGCGTCAGCGCACCGCCGGCGGCGTAGTAGGCGTATTGCAGGCTGAGCAGTTGCTCGACCGGACCGATCATGTACCAGAGGTAGCTGAACACCGCGAGCATCTGGCCGATGGACAGGTCGGAAAGCAGCACGGTGAGCATGGCTGCAGCACGGAAGATGTCGATACCGAACTGGAACAGCAGGCCGCTAGTGCGCGACGCGGCATCGCTCTTCCACTGCGAAGCCACCGCATAGTCACGCACTTCGCGGGCCTTGAAGCCGAGACGACCAAGGAAGAAGCCCTGGCGGTTGCCGGCACGCACCTCCTGGATAGCCTCCAGGGTTTCGGTCAACGCCTGGGTGAAACGCGAGGTGCTGTCGTTCTCCAGCTTTTTAAGGTGTTTGACCTGCTTGCCCAGGCGCACGGTGGCAAAGATCACCAGGGGGTTGAACAGCAGGATCAGCAGCGCCAACTGCCAGTGCATCCAGATCAGGATGGCGGCGGTGCCGACCAGGGTCAGCAGAGCTACCAGCACCCTTGAGAGGGTTTCGCCGATGAACTTGTCGAGGGTGTCCAGATCGGTGACCAGGTGCGCGCTGACGGTACCGCCGCCGAGGCTTTCGTACTCGCCCAGGGAAATACGCTTGAGCCGCTCGATCAGGCGCATGCGCAGGCGGTAGATCACGTCCTTGGACAGGCGGGCGAACAGCCGTGCCTGCAGCACGTTGCTGACCAGCGCGCCGACGCGCAGCACCAGGGTCAGCGCCAGCATCAGGCCGATATAGCCGGCGGCGGTTTCCCAGCCGGCAGGCAGGAAGCGATCCATCACCTTGAGCGCGGCATCGCCCTGCCCCAACAGCACCTCGTCCACCAACAAGGGCAACAGCAAGGGGATTGGCACGCTACACAAGGTGGCGACCACGGCGATCAGGTTGGCCAGGATCAGGCCCTTGCGATGGCGCAGCGCCAGGCGGCGGATTTCCGCCCAGCTCAGACGATCAGCCATGCACGCGCTCCAGCCAGCGGCCCAGCAGTGGCTGCAGCGCGTCCAGCGGCTGGTAGCCATTGGTCAGCAGCGCCAGTTGGCCATCGCGCTCGGCCAGCAAAGTCGGAAAGCCGCTGATGCCGAGATCCTGCGTCCAGGCAAAATCCTCCGCAGTGGCCTGGTGCATGGCAGCGCTGTCGAACGCCTCGGCGAACTCGATGCGCGGGATGCCGGCCAACTCGGCCAGTTCCGCCAGCACCTGCGGCCGGGTCACGTCACGGGCGCCGACGTAAAAGGCCTGCTGGATCAGCCTGGCCAGCGGCCAGACGCTCTGCTCGTCCAGCTGGCGTGCGGTGACCAGCGCGCGGCAAGCCGGCGTGGTGTCGTAGACGAACCCCTCGGGCATCGCCTCGTTGAAGTTGAACAGTTGCCCGGTGGCGGCATTGACCGCTTGCCAGTGCCCGAGGATGCGCACCCGCGCGGCAGGCTCCAAGGCCGCCCGCTCGCTACGCAGGCCGCCCGCCACCAGGTGCAGGGCTACGCCCGCCTCCGCTGCCTGCTCGGCCAGCGCCTGCACCACCGGGGCGAAGCCCCAGCACCACGAACACATGGGGTCCATCACGTAGATCAGGCGAGTCGGGCGCAAGCTGGGCTCCTTGGATGTTAGGGATCGGTAGGCCAAGCGCTGGGTTACGCCGCAAGCGACTAACCCAGCCTACGGCGGTGCGTCAGTCGTTCTGCAGCGCCTTGTAGTTGTAGCCAATAGGGTGCGGCAGATTGCGCGCCTGGGCGATCTCGATCTGCTTCTGGCGCTCGCGGGCGGCCTGGCGGGTCTTCTCCGGCAGGCTATCCCAGCAATGCGGGCAGCTGACGCCAGGGCTGAAGAACTCGGTCTGGCGATCTTCCGCCGAGATCGGGTTGCGGCAGGCGTGGCACTGGTCGTAGTCGCCTTCGGAGAGGTCGTGACGCACGGTGACCCGGTTGTCGAAAACGAAGCAGTCGCCCTGCCACTTGGTTTCGTCCTGGGGTACTTCCTCCAGGTACTTGAGGATGCCGCCCTTGAGGTGGAACACCTCTTCGAAGCCCTCACCGAGCATGTAGCTGGAGGCCTTCTCGCAGCGGATGCCACCAGTGCAGAACATGGCGACCTTCTTGTGCTTGCTCGGGTCGAAGTTGGCCTTGATGTAGTCGGGAAACTCGCGGAACGACTTGGTCTTCGGGTCGATGGCGCCCTCGAAGGTACCGATGGCCACTTCGTAGTCGTTGCGGGTGTCGATCAGCAGCACTTCGGGGTCGCTGATCAGGGCGTTCCAGTCCTGCGGCTCGACGTAGGTACCGACCTTCTGGTTGGGATCCACGCCCGGCACGCCGAGGGTGACGATTTCCTTCTTCAGCTTGACCTTGGTGCGGTAGAACGGCTGCTCGTCGCAGAAGGACTCCTTGTGATCGATATCGGCCAGGCGCGGGTCCTGGCGGAACCAGGTGAGCAGGCCATCGATGCCGGCACGGCTGGCGGACACGGTGCCGTTGATGCCTTCTTCGGCCAGCAGCAGGGTGCCTTTGACGCCGTTGTCGAGCAGGGTTTGCAACAGGGGTTCACGCAGCGCCTGGTAGTCCGGCAGGGAGACGAACTTGTACAGCGCCGCGACGACGATCTTGTCGGTCATGCGGACTCTCTCCAGTGGTCACCCTCGCAAAGGGCGGACCGGGGATATAAATGAAAGCGCCGGCACGGGGCCGGCGCGGGGGCGATTCTAACCCAGGTGGGCAGGTTTCTGCAGCCTGGGCGGGATCAGCGGCACGGGCCAGATGGTCGCACCGTAAAGCCTTCAGTGATCGTGCTTGCTGCCGCCACGGCAGGTCGGCGAATCCGGCGCCATACCCTGCTGCGCCCACTCCTCGGGGGTGTAGGTATGCAGCGCCAGGGCATGGAACTGGCCCATCAACTCGCCCAGGGTGGCGTAGACCTTCTGATGACGCTTGACCGAGTTGAGCCCGGTGAAAGCCTGGCTGACGATCACCGCCTTGTAATGGGTTTCCTGGCCACGGCTGTGCATATGGCTCTCGTCCAGCACGTCCAGATGTTCGGGTTGCAGAGCGGTCAGTGCCTGCAGAAGTTTGTCGCGCATGCTCATGGTGATCGGCTCCTTACTGCTTGCCGGGTTTCAGTTCGGCGCTCATCTGCCCCAGCAGACGATCCACCTCGGGAGCAGCCGCTTGCAGACGCTCCTGGGTGCGCTGGGCGGAAATAGCCATCAGCTGCGGCATCTGCTGCAGCAACTTGCTGCCCAGCGGGGTCTGGTAGAAGGCGATCAGCTGCTTGAGCTCGGCCTCGGTAAAGGCATCGCTGTACAGCGCCACGAGGTCAGGACCCAGCTTGTCCCAACCGACCACCCGATCCAGCGCGGCATTGGCCTGGGCCTGGTAGCGCTCCAGCACCGGCTTCTGTCCGGCCTTGCCGCCGGCCTGAGCGAAGCGCTGAGCGAACATCTGCTGCACCTGGCTATAGGCCGGCACGGCCATGCGATCTACCCGGGTCAGTTCGAGAAAGCGCTGGGCTTCGGCGGCATGACTGGCCTGAGGCTCGGCCAGCACAGGAGCGCTGACAAGCAACAGAGCGGAACAGAGGGCGCGCAGGCGGATCATCGGCAGGTCCTTTCGGGGGTATTCGGCGGGCGGCCATTCTGCGCGTAGCGCGGTCAGCACTCAAGCAAACGACTGACGAGTGGAGTTAGCAAAAGGCCAGCACTTGCCCTGTACTGACACAACTAGGCATGCTTTATGCCCCGAGGCGCCGGCAAGGATTTCGCATACAAGCCGCCGCACACACACGGATGTGTCAGATGAACACTTTTACTCGCCCGCTCTCCACGCTGCCTGCGCAACCGCTATGCGATGCGCGTGGCCGCCTGCAGGAAGCAGCCATCGGCTGGTCGCCGCGCCCGCGAGTGCATTGTGCGCTGCCAGGCCACCCGGGCCGACGCAAACGCTGGAACCACTGGTGCATCACCACACCGGACTGGATGCTCTCGCTGACCTTCGCCAACCTCGATTACCTGGGCTATGGCGCCGCCTACTTCCTCGACCTGCACAGTGGCAAAGCAGCCTCCCATACCCAGCTGCGCCCCTTCGGCCTGGGCTGCAAACTGCCCGACACCCCCGTGGAAAGCCACGAATTCAACCACCCTCGCCTGCAAATGAAGGCCGACGAGCGTGGCAACGCCGTACGCCTGACCGTGATGGCCCCGGATATCGGTGGCCAACCCCTGCAGGTGGCGCTGGACATCCAGCGCCCGCCGCATCTAGACTCGGTCAACCTGGTCTGCCCCATGGGCAAAAACACCTTCCATGCCACCAGCCGCCAGCTAGGCCTGCCAGTCAGCGGCAGTCTGCAACTGGGGCGCCGCCAGTACCTGTGCAGCGCCGGACAAAGCTTCGCTTCCCTCGACTTCGCCCGAGGCGTATGGCCGTTGCATAGCCACTGGACTCGCGCAGCCTTCGCCGGGCCAGGCGGCATCGCCGGCAACTTCGGCACGGGCTGGTGCGAATACAGCGGCCTGTCGGAAAACGCCCTGTGGTTTGGCGGTGAACTGCTGCACTTGGAGGAGCAGGTCGAGATCGAGCAGAACCCGCAAGGCGCCCTGGCGCCCTGGCGCCTGTCCAACCCAGGAGGCCAGGTTGACCTCTGTTTCACCCCGTGCCAACTGCACCAAGCCGCCCCCAAACTCGGCCCCTTCCACGCCGACACCCGCCAGTGGTTCGGTCGCTACGACGGTGTGCTGCGAGGCCCCAAAGGCGAGAAAGTACCGGTCAGCAGCGCCTACGGCTGGCTCGGCGCCACCAACGCCCGCTGGTAGTACCGCGCAGGGAACCCACCTGCCCACGCGCGGCCTAAACTGCCGGAAACCACCCGGAGAGTTGCCATGAGCCGTACCGAAACCGACAGCATCGGCGCCATCGAAGTCCCTGACGAAGCCTACTGGGGTGCCCAGACTCAACGCTCGCTGATCAACTTCGCCATCGGCGACCAGCGCATGCCCCTCGACGTGGTGCACGCCCTGGCCCTGATCAAAAAGGCCGCGGCGCGAGTCAACGCTCGCACTGGCGAGTTACCAGCAGAGATCGCCCGACTGATCGAGCAGGCCGCTGACGAAGTGCTTGCCGGGCAGCACGATGAACAGTTCCCTCTGGTGGTCTGGCAGACCGGCAGCGGCACGCAGAGC
>JAYQUJ010000111.1:0-9749 GCA_038147895.1 Pseudomonas sp. | reverse complement strand
ACACTGCGCCTGGTCTACCCCGGTTTTGGTTGGCGGGCCCTGGGCCGCCACTCTTCGCCGCTGCCTGAGGCGCGCCCACGGCCCCTCCTACACGCCCGCCTTCACCACTTTCGGAGCCCACGCAATGCCCGATAGCCGCGCCATCCTGGCCGACCTGATCGCCTTCGATACCACCAGCCGCGAGTCCAACCTGGCGCTGATCGAGTATGTGCGCGACTACCTGGGCGGGCTCGGCGTTGCCAGCCAGTTGCTGTTCAATGCCGAGCGGACCAAGGCCAACCTGCATGCACGCCTCGGCCCGAGCGGGGCGGGCGGAGTGATGCTGTCCGGGCACAGCGACGTGGTGCCGGCGGACGGCCAGGCCTGGAGCGTGCCGGCCTTCGCGCTGACCGAACGCGACGGTCGCCTCTACGGCCGTGGCACGGCGGACATGAAGGGCTATATCGCCTGCGTGCTGGCCGCCGTGCCGGCCTTTCTCGCCCGGCCGCTGCGCCTGCCGCTGCATATTGCGATTTCCTACGACGAGGAAGTCGGCTGCCTGGGCGTGCGCAGCCTGGTTGAACAGTTGCGCGCCAGCCCGGAGCGGCCGGGCATCTGCATCATCGGCGAGCCCACCGAGATGCGCCCGGTGCTCGGCCACAAGGGCAAGCTGGCGATGCGCTGCGAGGTGCATGGCGCGGCCTGTCATTCGGCCTACGCGCCGCAGGGGGTCAACGCCATCGAGTACGCAGCGCAGCTGATCGGCAAGCTGGGCGAGATCGGCACGCGCCTGGCGGCCGTCGAACGCCACGACGTGCGCTTCGATCCGCCGTACTCCACGGTGCAGACCGGGATGATCCAGGGCGGCCGCGCGCTCAACATCGTGCCGGCCGAGTGCCGTTTCGATTTCGAGATGCGCGCGTTGCCGGCCGACGACCCGCAACAGGTCGCCGCCGAGCTGCGCGACTACGCCGAGAGCGAGCTGCTGCCGCGCATGCGTGCGGTCAGCGCGGCCAGCGATATCCGCTTCAGCGAGCTGTCCAGCTATCCCGGCCTGTTCACCGAGGCCGGCAGTGAGGCGGCGCAGCTGTTGGCGCTGATCGCCGGCTCCGACGACTTCTCCACCGTGGCGTTTGGCACCGAGGGCGGCCTGTTCGACGAAGCCGGCATCGCCACCGTGGTCTGCGGCCCCGGCAGCATGGACCAGGGCCACAAGCCGGACGAATTCGTCAGCCGCGACCAACTGGCGCAATGTGATGCCATGTTGGCTCGGTTGGCGCTTTGGATGAGCCGACTTATTTAAGCCATACGCATAGTCGCCACCTAAGCTTTTCTTCCGTGCGCTGCTGAGTTCGTTTGATTTGTGGTGTTGTGAGCAAGCTGCGTTGTCTCGCTTCAGTACCTATTGCAAAGCCACTTCGCGCGTGCTTTTCAAACGCGTCGCGTCACTTCAGGCACTACCGATCTACCGAATGCTGACCAGCAGAAAGTGTATATGATTGGCTTTTAGTGGGCGGGTGCTAGGTCGATATTCAACGGGCTATCAGCTGATTAAGTTCACACCAATTGCGTGCTATGACAGCTTTGAAAGTATATTTAAGGGTGTTTTATTGGCGCCGGTAATTTGGCTGGTTTTGTTATTTAGTTAATATCGTAAATTCTGAAATGGCTATGCGCCATTAGTGATAGTCTCCGCGCGCCACACTGAAAGGGCAGCAAAAAGCCCTACAGAATACTTGCTTCTAGGGGACTCCAATGCGTCATTTCAGAAGAGCACTGTCTTGCAGTGTGCTCGCCAGTATTTGCTTTGCGCACGCAACCTCAGCCCACGCTGTGCCGGTCGCAGAGCGGCCAACTGTCAGCGTTAGCTATGGCGGCAGCAACTACTCGATCTCCTCGCTGTATACCAATTACCCAACATCCGCGGAGTTATTCAGAGAGCAGCCCTGGTGGGGGAATGCCTCATTGGCCGCAGCACTGTCTGGCATAGTCGGGACTTCGGCTGGCGGATACTCTGACTCTATAGCCGGATCAGGCATCCTTTTTGTGTATGGCGAGGGTAGTGGTTATGCATTCCTGAAGTACTTTCAGGCAAATGCGGTGAATGATTGCCAGCTCTACTGCAATACCCAGACTGCGTATTGGTACTACGCATACATTAACCAACTGATCACTCTGGACACCATGGCCGCCAGTTTGCAATCCACCTCGGCCGGCGTGAACTCGATAAACAACAACCTAAGCATGATGATCAACGGCGCCCATAGCCGACCTTTAGCGCGTCTGGTCGAGCCGGGTCGGAAGACCATATGGGCTGCAGGCGATTGGGGCCGGGATGACCATGGCAATCGCTCTGGCCATACCGGGATGGCAGAAGTAGGTATAGGCCACAACCTGGGCTTCGCTCAGTTCAACGTTTCCCTTGGCCAGACCTGGGCCAAGCAGGACCTAGCGTATTCTGGTGAAGTGAAAACGGACGGCCAGTATTTGATGTTGGAAAGCATCATCCCTCTGGCGACAGTGAATGGCCTGTACGTCACATTGGGAGGCTACGGCCACTGGGGGGAGGCGGATATCCGCCGAGGCTACATCAGTTTCAGCCAGCAGGATTCCTCCAAGGCCAGCCCGGACACCCATACCTGGGGCATCCGTACTCGCCTGGATTGGCAGAATGCTTTCAGTGTAGCTAACACAGTTATCACTCCATATATGGATCTGAGCTATACCAGCAGCCACATGGACGGATACACAGAAGAGGGTGGTGATATCCCTGCTCGCTTTGCGGCCCGTACCGACGACTACACTGAGGCGCGGCTTGGCTTCAATGCCCAGACTCCGTTGCCGTATCTGGCGGGCTACAACTTCGTCACCAATCTTGAAGCCGCGCATCGTTTCGAGAAAAACAGCGCCGGGGTAAATGGTGCGGTGGAGGGCTATTTCACCTTCAATCTGCCGGGTGAAGACGTCACCAATGATTGGCTGAAAGCGGGTGTGGGCGTGGAGGGAGAGGCCGGCCCTGGCAAGGTTTCGTTGATGCTCAACGGTACCACCCAGAGCGAGATGCCCAACTTCTGGGTAGCCGCCTCGTATCAGCTGGCGTTCTAAGTTGCGCTGATGTAACGCCTTGAATCGCCTATTCAGGCTCCACTGCGTAGCTGCAGAGCCACACATCTATGAGTGGCTGACCAGGCTGCTTACGCTGATGCGGCGACCGGCCCCAGCTGTTCCTTGCAGAAGTCGACGAACAGCTGGGCCGGCTTGGTCAGGTGCGCGCGCTTGAGCCAGGCGGCGACCAGGCCGGAGCCGGTTACGTCCTCGACGATATCCACGCAGACCACGCGCTGGCCGTCATAGGTGATATTCGACTGCGGGCGGGTAACCAGCACCGAGAAGCCGAAGCCCTGGCCGACCATGCCGCGCACCATCTCGATCGACGGCGAGCTGAAGACGATGTTCGGGCTCAGGCCGAGCTCCTCGAAGATGCTCACGAAGTAGGTGCGGCTCGGCAGCACGTCGAGCAGGATCATCGGCTCCAGCACCAGGTCGCGCAGTGACACTTCCTTCTGCCCGGCGAAGCGGTGGCCTTCCGGCAGCAGCGCGTAGGGGCGCTGGGGCGGCATCAGCGGTTCTGTTTCGATGGTGCCGTCGAGGTCGTGCTCGTAGAAGATCGTCAGGTCGAAGCGCCCGCCGGTCAGGCCCTGTACCAGCTCCTGCTGCTCGCCGTCGTGCAGGCGGATTTCCACCCCGGGGTAGCGCTCGCGGAAGCCGGCGATCAGCTTGGGCAGGTACAGCGGGGCGACCGTTTCGAAGCAGCCGATGTCGATCTGCCCGGCCACCACGTCGTTGTCGGCCAGGGCGTTCTGCTCGAACTCCTTGGCCATGCGCAGCAGCTCCTGGGCCTTGCGGTAGAAGCGCGCGCCGCCGGGGGTGAGCGACACCCCCTGGGCATGGTGGCGAATGAACAGCTGCACGCCGAAGCTCTCCTCCAGACCCTTGATGGCGGTGGAGATGGAGGGCTGGGCGATATACAGCTTGCGCGACGCCTCGGCGACGCTGCCGCATTCCACGGTTGTGACGAAGTACTTCAGTTGACGCAGGGTATAGGCAGCCACACAAAACCTCGGGACATCGTGTTTCTGGTGCCCACCATAGCCGCACGCTAGCGGCCGGTGGGTGAGCTTTTTGCTCGGTACAGGCGATATTTTTCCTGGCTCGCGGCGCCAGTAGGGTGCGTATCCTGCTTGCAAGAGCCGTACACGAATGACGATAGGAGTAGAGCAGATGCGCCTGGCCCTGTGGCAGACCCAAGGCTTCCCCGCCGATATCGAGGCCAACCTGGCGGCCCTCGAACCGCAGTTGCGCGCCGCTGCTGCCGCGGGTGCGCAACTGTTGTTGTGCCCCGAGCTGTGGTTGGGCGGTTATCAGGTGCCCGAGCAGATGGCGGCGCTGGCCGAAGCGGCCGACGGCCCGGCGGCGCAACGCATCGCCTCGTTGTGCCGCGAGCACGGCATTGCCATCTGCTATGGCTACGCCGAGCGCGATGCGGCCGGCGGCAAGCCGTTCAACTCGGCGCAGGTGATCGACGCCGAGGGCAGGCGCGTGGCGCATTACCGCAAGACCCACCTGTTCGGGCCGATGGAGCACGAGCTGTTCCAGGCCGGCGAGCACCTGGAGGCGCCCTTCGAGCTGAATGGCTGGCGCATCGCCCTGCTGATCTGCTTCGACGTGGAGTTCCCGGAGAACGTGCGCAGCCACGCCCTGGCTGGCGCCGAGCTGGTGCTGATCCCCACTGCGCTGACCCCGGAATACCGCGCCGTGCCGGAACTGATCGTGCCGACCCGCGCGGTGGAGAACCAGCTGTTCGTCGCCTACTGCAACCACAGTGGCGTGGAGAACGGTCTGCCGTTCCTCGGCGGCTCCTGCGTGGCCGCGCCGGACGGCCAGCGCCTGGGCGCGGTGGCCGGTGGCGAGGCGCTGTTCATGGTCGATCTGGATCGTTCGCAACGGGCGCAGTGGGCGGAAACATTTCCTTATCTCTCGGGGCGCCGTCCGGAGTTGTATGGGGCGCTGAGTAAGGTCTGAGCCACCACCTCTCGCATCATTTCGGTGCGAGTTTGTGCTCGGCGAATGAGCTGGCATGACTCTGTAGGAGGGGCCTTGGCCGCGACTGCTCCGCTGCCGTCAATAGTCGCGGCCAAGGCCCCTCCTACGGTCTGCTGTCGTCTGGGCATCGCGGCTAAAGCCGCTCCTACGGGTGCCGTGCACAGCCAGCTGGCGTCGAGCACGAAGATGGTGCGCGACAAGCCAGCTTTTTCGTATGCCCCGATGACATTTTTAATAATTTTCCTAACCCCTGCCTTGCGCCACCATCGGTTCGCATCAAGCCACAGGATCGGTTCGGGAGAATCAGGGTGCTGCAACTCAACGACTGGCAACGCCGCGCAAGCGAACAGCGTTTCATCGACCAGGCACTGATCGGCGGTCGCCGCGTCGCCGCAGCCAGCGGTGCCACCTTCGCCTCTGTCGATCCCGCCACCGGCCGCCTGTTGGCCAATGTCGCTGCCTGTGGCGAAGCCGAAGTGGATCTGGCAGTGCGCAGTGCCCGCGCCAGTTTCGAGTCCGGCGTGTGGTCGCGCTGCGCCCCGCGTGAACGGCAGCAGAAGCTGCTGCGCCTGGCCGAGCTGATCCTGGCCAATCGCGACGAACTGGCTCTGCTCGACTCGCTGAACATGGGCAAGCCGGTGATGGACGCCTGGAACATCGACGTGCCCGGCGCCGCCGGGGTGTTCCGCTGGTACGCCGAGAGCCTCGACAAGCTCTATGACCAGGTCGCGCCGACCGCACCGGACGCCCTCGCCACCATCACCCGCGAAGCGCTGGGCGTGGTCGCCGCGGTGGTGCCGTGGAACTTCCCGCTGGACATGGCCGCCTGGAAACTGGCCCCGGCCCTGGCCGCCGGCAACTCGGTGGTGCTCAAGCCCGCCGAGCAGTCGCCGTTCTCCGCCCTGCGCCTGGCCGAGCTGGCCCTGGAAGCCGGCATCCCGGAAGGCGTGCTCAACGTGGTGCCCGGTCTCGGCGAGAGCGCCGGCAAGGCCCTGGGCCTGCACATGGATGTCGACTGCCTGGCCTTCACCGGCTCCACCGAAGTGGGCAAGTACTTCATGGGCTACTCGGCGCAGTCCAACCTCAAGCAGGTCTGGCTGGAGTGCGGCGGCAAGAGCGCTAACCTGGTGTTCGCCGACTGCCAGGACCTCGACCTGGCGGCGAGCAAGGCCGCCTTCGGCATCTTCTTCAACCAGGGCGAGGTGTGCTCGGCCAACTCGCGCCTGCTGGTGCAGCGTTCGATCCACGACGAATTCGTCGAGCGTCTGCAGGCCAAGGCCCATGACTGGCAGCCGGGCGACCCGCTGGACCCGGCCAGCCGCGCCGGCGCCATCGTCGACAGCCGGCAGACCGCGCGGGTCATGGAATTCATCCGTGGCGCCCAGGCCGAAGGCGCGCGCCTGGTCTGCGGCGGCAAGCAACTGAGCTTCAACGGCTCCGACAACTTCGTCACGCCGACCATCTTCACCGGCGTGGCCGCCGACAGCCGCCTGGCCCGCGAGGAAGTGTTCGGCCCGGTGCTGGCCGTGCTGCCGTTCGACGGCGAGGACGAGGCCGTGGCCCTGGCCAACGACAGCATCTACGGCCTGGCCGCCTCGCTGTGGAGCGACGACCTCAACCGCGCCCATCGCGTGGCCCGTCGTCTGCGTGCCGGCACCGTGTCGGTGAACACCGTTGACGCCCTCGACCCCTGCACCCCTTTCGGCGGCGGCAAGCAATCCGGCTTCGGCCGCGACCTGTCGCTGCATTCGTTCGACAAATACACCCAGCTGAAGACGACGTGGTTCCAGTTACGTGGATAACGCGCGCGTAGGTTGGGCTGAGCGCGGCGAAGCCCAACGAAGAATTAGTGAGATTTAGCGGAGACCTTGCGATGACTGCCCAGAACTACACCACCCAGGATTACCAGGCACTGGATGCGGCCCACCACATCCATGCCTTCCTCGACCAGAAGGCGCTCAACGAGAAGGGCGCCCTGGTGATCGCCAAGGGCCAGGGCCTCAACCTGTGGGACACCGAGGGCAAGCGCTACCTGGACGGCATGTCCGGCCTGTGGTGCACTGCGCTGGGCTACGGCCGCCAGGATCTGAATGACGCCGCCACTCGCCAGCTGGCCGAGCTGCCGTACTACAACCTGTTCTTCCACACCACGCATCCGCGCGTGGTCGAGCTGTCCGAGCTGCTGTTCAGCCTGCTGCCGAGCCACTACAGCCACGCCATCTACACCAACTCCGGCTCCGAGGCCAACGAGGTGCTGATCCGCGCCGTGCGTCGCTACTGGCAGGTGGTCGGCAAGCCGCAGAAGAAGATCATGATCGGCCGCTGGAACGGCTACCACGGCTCCACCCTGGGCAGCACCGCGCTCGGCGGCATGGGCTTCATGCATGAGATGGGCGGCATGCTGCCGGACTTCGCCCACATCGGTGAGCCGTACTACTTCGCCGAGGGTGGCGAGCTGTCGGAAGAGGCCTTCGGCCTGAAAGCCGCAGGCGAGCTGGAAAGCAAGATCCTCGAACTGGGCGCCGAGAACGTCGCCGCCTTTGTTGCCGAACCCTTCCAGGGCGCCGGCGGCATGATCTTCCCGCCGGCCAGCTACTGGGCGGAAATCCAGCGCATCTGCCGCAAATACGATGTGCTGCTGTGCGCCGACGAAGTGATCGGCGGCTTCGGCCGCACCGGCGAGTGGTTCGCTCACCAGCACTTCGGTTTCGAGCCGGACACCCTGACCATCGCCAAGGGTCTGACCTCCGGTTACATCCCTATGGGCGGCCTGGTGCTCGGCAAGCGTATCGCCGACGCTCTGGTGCAGGAAGGCGGCGTGTTCGCCCACGGCCTGACCTACGCCGGTCACCCGGTGGCCGCTGCGGTGGCCATCGCCAACCTCACCGCGCTGCGCGACGAGAAGATCGTCGATTCGGTGAAGACCGATACCGGCCCGTACCTGCAGAAGCTGCTGCGCGAAACCTTCAAGGATCACCCGCTGATCGGCGACATCCAGGGCGCCGGCCTGGTCGCCGCGCTGCAGTTCGCCGAGGACAAGGCCACGCGCAAGCGCTTCGCCAACGAGAACGACATTGCCTGGCACTGCCGCACCGTCGGCTTCGACGAGGGCTTGATCATCCGCTCCACCCTCGGCCGCATGATCATGGCGCCGGCCCTGGTGGCTACCCGCGCCGAGCTGGACGAACTGGTGGAGAAGACCAAGCGCGCGGTGGACCGCACCGGGCGCGAGCTGAACCTGATGTAAGCGTCACGCACCCCGTAGCCCGGACTTCAGTCCGGGAGCGGAGTCACCGGCAGGCCCCGGACTGAAGTCCGGGCTACGAACTGAACCTGATGTAAGACCGATTGCATCCGTGGGAGCGGTTGGGCGGCATCCCGCTTTAGCCGCGATGCTTTGGCTTGGCCCTGATCGCGGCTAAAGCCGCTCCCACAAAGACTTATCCAGGCCTCTCCAGAGAAGGCCGCTCAGCTCAGAACCCAGGCCCGGTAGAGGCCGGTTCACAGAACACTTTTTGGCCTCTGGCCAGTACTGCCCCGCGATTCTGTCAATAACTAAAGCCGTCAGGCTGTGGGAGTGTTCCATGCGCAAGTCCTTGCTCAAGCGTACCTCGCTGTCCCTTCTAACCGCCGCGCTCACGTTTGGCGCAGCCACCGGTGCCCAGGCCGGTACCCTGTCCATCGGTCATACCACCTGGGTCGGCTACGGCACCCTGTACCTGGCCCGCGACCTCGGCTACTTCAAGGAGCAGGGCCTGGACGTCGACTTCACCGTGATCGAAGAGTCGGCCATGTACATGGCGGCCCAGGCCTCCGGCAAGATTTCCGGCTCCGCCTCGACCATCGACGAGATCCTCAAGTACCGCTCCAAGGACTTCTGCTTCAAGGCAGTCGCTGCGCTCGACGAATCCCACGGCGGCGACGGCGTGCTGGTGGGCAAGGACGTGACCAGCCTGGACCAGCTCAAGGGCAAGGCCGTGGCCGTCAACGAAGGCTCGGTGTCGCAGTTCTGGCTGAGCTACCTGCTCAAGCAGAAGGGCATGAGCATGAGCGACCTGGTAGTGCAGAACATGACCGCCGACGATGCCGCCACTGCCTTTATCGCCGGCCGTGTGCCGGCGGCGGTGACCTGGGAGCCGCACCTGTCGCTGGTCAAGCAGAAGGGTGAGGGCAAGGTGCTGATCGACTCCAGCGAGACCCCCGGCGTGATCGTCGACGTGGTAGCGCTGTCCTGCGATGTCATCGACAAGCAGCCTGAGGATGTGAAGGCGCTGGTCAGCGGCCTGTACAAGGCGGTCGAGTACACCAAGCAGAACCCGGAGAAGGCCTACGAAATCATGGCCAAGGGCGTCGGCGGCTACCTGTCCGATCCCAAGGACCTGGCCGAGGCGGCCAAGGGCGTGAAGTTCTACGACCAGGCCATGAGCGAGAAGCTGCTCGGTACTCCAGGTAAGGAAGGCGACATCGCCGGCATCATCAAGCTGGCCAACGAGACCTGGACCCAGCTGCAGGGCAAGACCTACGACGTGAGTTACGAAGACCTGGTCGATACCCGCTTCGTCACCCCGTAAGCGTACGTCCTGTGGGAGCGGCCTTGGCCGCGAATAACCGGCTGAAAAGCATCGCGGCCCAGGCCCCGCCCACGGTTTATACCCCGAGCGGTAAGG
>JAYQUJ010000110.1:0-9847 GCA_038147895.1 Pseudomonas sp. | reverse complement strand
TGACCCCCTGCCTCAACACAAAGAAGGAACTCGAAATGGCTAAAGTAACCCTCAATGGCAATCCCGTTCAGGTCGCCGGTCAACTGCCGCAGGCCGGCCAGCAGGCCCCGGCGTTCAGCCTGGTCGCCAATAATCTGTCCGACGTGACTCTTGCCAGCCTGGCCGGCAAGCGCAAAGTGCTGAACATCTTCCCCAGCGTCGATACCCCGACCTGCGCCACTTCCGTGCGCAAGTTCAACGGTGAAGCCGCAGCCCTGGCCAACACCGTGGTGCTGTGCATCTCCGCCGACCTGCCGTTCGCCCAGGCGCGTTTCTGCGGTGCCGAAGGCCTGAGCAACGTGGTCAACCTGTCGACCATGCGCGGCGCCGATTTCCTCAACGCTTATGGCGTAGCCATCGCCGACGGCCCGCTGGCCGGCGTTGCGGCCCGCGCTGTCGTGGTACTGGACGAGAATGACAAGGTGCTGCACAGCGAACTGGTTGGCGAGATCGCCGATGAGCCGAACTACGCTGCTGCCCTCGCTGCGCTGAAGTAAGGCGCGAAGTGACACAACGGCCTGCCTGGTGCAGGCCGTTGTCGTTTCTAAATTCCCAACTTCTTGTTACGTCATAGAAGGGTAAAAAGGCGGTAAAGACCCTTTGCCTGGTTGCTGGGAGTACTTATCGTTCACCCTCCCCAGGAAAGTGATTGCGTACCATGCCCGATACTCGTGTTGCTCCTCGCATTTCTCGCCGTTGGCTGATCGCACTGGCCATCGTTATCGGCGCCTTGCTGTTGTGGTGGTTGCTGCCCGGAAAATCAGGTTCGCAAGCGAAAGCCCCGCGCGGCCCGTGGGACGGCCCGGTTCCGGTACGCCTG
Organism: Pseudomonas sp.; assembly: GCA_038147895.1. GTDB lineage: Bacteria > Pseudomonadota > Gammaproteobacteria > Pseudomonadales > Pseudomonadaceae > Aquipseudomonas. The sequence continues at coordinate 8,988 of JAYQUJ010000110.1, read as the reverse complement.
AGCGAAGTGAGCGGTGGCGATTTCAATATCGAGCTCAAGGCCCTGGGCACGGTGACGGCACTGAACACGGTCAACGTACGACCACGGGTGGATGGTGAGCTGACCCAGGTGCTGTTCGAGGAAGGGCAGCTGGTCAAGGCCGGCGACGTGCTGGCGCAGATCGACCCGCGTCCCTACCAGGTGGTGCTGCAACAGGCCGAGGGCACGCTGGCGCAGAACCAGGCGCAGCTGAAGAACGCCGAGATCGATCTGGCCCGCTATCAGGGTCTGTACGCCGAGGACAGCATCGCCAAGCAGACTCTGGACACCCAGGTCGCGCTGGTCGGCCAGTACCGCGGCACGGTGAAAAGTAACCAGGCCGCCGTGGCCGACGCCCGTCTCAACCTCGATTTCACCCGAATCCGTGCGCCGATTGCCGGTCGCCTTGGCCTGCGTCAGGTGGATGTCGGCAACCTGGTCAGCAGTGGCGATACCACGCCGCTGGTGGTGATCACCCAGGTCGAGCCCATCGCCATCAATTTCACCCTGCCGGAAAAGGATCTGCCGCCAGTGCTGGCCAAGGTGCGTGGCAAGCAGCAGTTACGGGTAGAGGCCTGGGACCGTGGTGAGCTGCAGATGCTGGCAGTGGGCGAGCTGCACAGCCTGGACAACCAGATCGACGTGGCCACCGGTACCGTCAAGCTCAAGGCGCGTTTCAGCAATAGTGGGGAAAGCCTGTTCCCCAACCAGTTCGTTAATGTGCGCCTGCGTGTCGATACCCGCCAGCACGCCACGCTGATTCCTTCGGCTGCCGTGCAATACGGTTCGCGCGGTACTTTCCTGTTCGTTCTTGGTGCCGATGACAAGGTGCAGATCCGCAGTATCAAGGTTGGAGCCAGCGATGGCGCCACGACCCTGGTAGAGGAGGGCGTCAAGGTCGGCGAGCGCCTGGTGCTTGAAGGTACCGACAAGCTCAAGGACGGCAGTGCAGTTCAGGTGATCGGCGAGGAACCGGGCGCCCTGGCCCAACCCGAAACCAAGGCCGTACAGAAGCAGGGCGCATGAACACTTCCCGACTGTTCATCCTGCGCCCGGTCGCCACCACCCTGCTGATGGTGGCGATCTTCCTGGCCGGCCTGATTGCCTACCGGCTACTGCCGGTATCGGCGCTGCCCGAGGTGGATTACCCGACCATTCGCGTGCTTACCCTGTACCCGGGGGCCAGCCCGCAGGTGACCACCAGCTCGGTGACCGCGCCGCTGGAACGGCAGTTCGGCCAGATGCCGGGTTTGCAGCAGATGTCCTCGTCCAGCTCCGCTGGTGCTTCGGTCATCACCCTGCGTTTCAGTCTGGAAGTGGATCTTGAGGTCGCCGAGCAGGAGGTACAGGCTGCCATCAACGCCGCCAGCAACCTGTTGCCCAGCGACCTGCCGGCGCCGCCGGTGTACAACAAGGTCAACCCGGCGGACACCCCGGTACTGACCCTGGCGATCCGTTCCGACACCTTGCCGCTGACTGAAGTGCACGACCTGATCGATACGCGCATGGCGCAGAAGATTGCGCAGATCAGCGGCGTCGGCCTGGTCAGCCTGGCCGGCGGTCAGCGCCCGGCCGTGCGTATCAAGGTCAACCCCGAGGCGCTGGCCAGTCACGGTCTCAATCTGAGTGACGTTCGTACGCTAATCACCACACAGAACGTCAATCAGCCCAAGGGCAACTTCGACGGCCCGACCCGTGTCTCCCAGCTCGATGCCAACGACCAGCTCAAGTCGGCCGACGAATATCGCGGCCTGATCCTCAAGTACGAGAACGGCGCTGCGCTGCGTTTGCAGGATGTCGCCAGCGTGGTCGACGGTGCCGAGAACGAGCGCCTGGCCGCCTGGGCCGACCGCAACGAGACAGTGCTGCTGACCATCCAGCGCCAGCCGGGTGCCAACGTCATCGAGGTGGTCGACCGCATCCAGCGCCTGCTGCCGCAGATCACCGCGGCGCTGCCGGCCAGCCTGGAAGTGCAGGTGCTTACCGACCGCACCCAGACCATTCGCGCGGCGGTCAGGGACGTGCAGTTCGAACTGGTGCTGGCCATCGGTCTGGTGGTGCTGGTGACCTTCCTGTTCCTGCGCAAGCTCTCCGCCACGGTGATTCCTTCGATTGCCGTGCCGCTGTCGCTGATCGGCACCTTCGGCGTGATGTACCTGGCCGGTTTCTCGATCAACAACCTGACGCTGATGGCGCTGACCATCGCCACCGGTTTCGTGGTCGACGACGCCATCGTCATGCTTGAGAACATCGCCCGCCATCTGGAGGAGGGCGAGACGCCGCTGAATGCCGCGCTCAAGGGCGCCAGGCAGATCGGCTTCACCCTGATCTCGCTGACCTTCTCGCTGATCGCCGTGCTGATTCCGCTGCTGTTCATGGCCGACGTGGTGGGCAGGTTGTTCCGCGAATTTGCCATCACCCTGGCGGTAGCCATCCTGATTTCCCTGGTGATCTCCCTTACCCTGACGCCGATGATGTGCGCGCGTCTGCTCAAGGCCGAGAAGGAAGAGGAGCAGGGGCGCTTCTACAAGACGGCGGGTGCCTTCATCGATGGCCTGATCGACCGCTATGCCGTGGGCCTGACCTGGACCCTGCGCCACCAGGGTCTGACCCTGCTGGTGGCCATCGGCACCCTGGCACTCACCGTACTGCTCTACCTGGCCGTACCCAAGGGCTTCTTCCCGGTGCAGGACACCGGGGTGATCCAGGGTATCTCCGAGGCGCCCCAGTCGATCTCCTTCCAGGCCATGAGCGAGCGGCAGCAACGCCTGGCCGAAGTGATCCTGCAGGATCCGGATGTGGCCAGCCTGTCGTCCTATATCGGCGTGGATGGCGACAACCCGACGCTGAACAGTGGCCGCCTGCTGATCAACCTCAAACCTCACGCCGAGCGCGATGCCACCGCCAGCGAAGTGATCGAGCGCCTGCGCCCCGAACTGGCCAAGGTGCCCGGCATCGGCCTGTATCTGCAGCCGGTGCAGGACCTGACCATCGAGGACCGGGTCAGCCGCACCCAGTTCCAGTTCAGCCTGGAGTCGCCGGATAACGAGCTGCTGGAAACCTGGACGCCGAAGCTGGTCGCCGCCCTGCAGGAGCGTCCGGAGCTGCAGGATGTGGCCAGCGACCTGCAGAACCGTGGCCTGCAGGTATTCCTCAACATCGACCGCGACGCCGCCTCGCGTCTGGGCGTCAGCGTTGGCGACATCGACGATGCGCTGTACGACGCCTTCGGCCAGCGGCAGATTTCCACCATCTTCACCCAGGCCAGCCAGTACCGCGTGGTGCTGGAAAGCGCCGGCGCCGGCGAGATCGGCCCCAGCGCACTGCGCCGCATCCATGTCGCCACCAGCAGCGGCGGGCAGGTACCGCTGGCGTCGCTGGCGCGCATCGAGGAGCGCCCGGCGACGCTGCTGGTCAACCATATCGGCCAGTTCCCGGCAGTGACCATGTCGTTCAACCTGGCCGATGGGGTTTCCCTGGGCGAGGCGGTGGCGGTGATTGAGCAGGTGCAGCGCGACATCGGCCTGCCGGTCGCCATCCAGAGCCACTTCCAGGGCGCTGCCGAGGCCTTCCGCGCCTCGCTGAGTTCGACGCTGCTGCTGATCCTGGCGGCCATCGTCACCATGTACATCGTGCTGGGCGTGCTCTACGAGAGTTACATCCACCCGATCACCATTCTCTCGACGCTGCCCTCGGCCGGTGTTGGCGCCTTGCTGGCGCTGCTGCTGACCGGTAACGATCTGGGCCTGATCGCCATCATCGGCATCATCCTGCTGATCGGCATCGTCAAGAAGAACGCGATCATGATGATCGACTTCGCCCTGGAGGCCGAACGCAACCAGGGCATGGCCCCGGTGGATGCCATCTACCAGGCGGCGCTGCTGCGCTTCCGGCCGATTCTGATGACCACCCTGGCGGCACTGTTCGGCGCCATTCCGCTGATGCTGGCCTCGGGCTCCGGCGCCGAGTTGCGCCAGCCGCTGGGCCTGGTGATGGTCGGTGGCCTGCTGCTGTCCCAGGTGCTGACCCTGTTCACCACACCGGTGATCTACCTGGCCTTCGATCGCCTGTCGCGACGCATGTTGGGACGCAGCGCAGCGGGGGTGCCGGCGTGAGGAGCGCATGGTCGTGGCGCCCCTCGCCCGTTTACGGGAGAGGGGATGGGGGAGAGGGCGGCGCAAGCTCGCTGTTGTTCATTTCCCTCTCCCCAGCCCTCTCCCATAAATGGGAGAGGGGGTGGTTCGTGCAGCCATGAACCTCTCCGCCCCCTTTATCCGCCGCCCCGTAGCAACCCTGCTGCTCAGCCTGGCCATCGTCCTGCTGGGGCTGGTCAGCTTTCGCCTGCTGTCGGTGGCGCCGCTGCCGAACATGGATTTTCCGGCCATCGTGGTGCGCGCCAGCCTGCCGGGTGCCAGCCCGCAGACCATGGCCTCCAGCGTGGCCACGCCGTTGGAACGCTCGCTCGGCACCATCGCCGGTATCAGCGAGATGACCAGCCGCAGCAGCCAGGGCAGTACGCAGATCGTCATCCTGTTCAACATCGGTCGCAACGTCGACGCCGCCGCGCGCGAGGTGCAGGCCGCGATCAATGCTGCGCGCAACCTGCTGCCCAGCGGTATGCGCACGATGCCGACCTACCGCAAGTTCAACCCCTCGCAGGCACCGATCATGGTGCTGTCGTTGACCTCGCCCTTGCTCGACAAGAGCCAGCTGTACGACACGGCGTCTACCGTGATTGCGCAGAAACTGGCGCAGGTACAAGGCGTGGGCGAGATCCAGATTGGCGGCAGCTCGCTGCCCGCAGTGCGGGTGGAGCTGGAGCCGCGCTTGCTCGACCAGTACGGCGTGGCGCTCGACGAGGTGCGCAGCGCCATCGATGCCGCCAACCGCGACCAACCCAAGGGTGACGTGGCTGATGCCGATCGACAGTGGCAGATCCAGGCCAACGACCAGATGGACAAGGCCGCGCAGTACCAGGACCTAATCATCCGCTACCAGAACAACGCGCCCGTGCGGCTGGGCGACGTAGCCACAGTGCGTGACTCGGTGGAAAACCGCTACAACGCCGGCTTCTACAACGATGACAAAGCCGTGCTGCTGGTGGTCAACCGCCAGCCCGGTGCCAACATCATCGAAACCATCGAGGACATTCGCGCCGAGCTGCCCGCATTGGAGGCGCTGATGCCGGCCAGCGCCAAGCTGGAGGTGGCGATGGATCGCTCGCCGGTGATCCGCGCCAGCCTGCACGAGGCCGAGCGCACGCTGCTGATCGCCGTCGGGCTGGTGATTCTGGTGGTGTTCCTGTTTCTCGGCCGCTGGCGTGCATCGCTGATTCCGGCACTGGCGGTGCCGGTGTCGCTGATCGGCACCTTCGCTGTGATGTACCTGCTGGATTTTTCGCTGAACAACCTGTCGCTGATGGCGCTGATCATCTCCACCGGCCTGGTGGTGGACGACGCCATCGTGGTGCTGGAGAACATCTCGCGGCATATCGAAGCGGGTGAGAAGCCGCTGGCGGCTGCGTTCAAGGGCACCCAGGAAGTTGGCTTCACCCTGCTGTCGATGAACCTGTCGCTGGTCGCGGTGTTTCTTTCGATCCTGTTCATGGGCGGCATCGTCGGCAACCTGTTCCGTGAGTTCGCCATCAGCCTGACCGCGGCGATCCTGATTTCCATGGCGGTTTCGCTGACCCTTACACCGATGCTCTGCGCCCGCTGGCTCAAGGCCGATGAACAGGAGCGCGAGCCCGGACGAGTCGCGCAATGGGGCGCGCGCGTGCAGAAACGCGTGCTGGCCTCCTACAGTCGCGGCCTGGACTGGGCGCTGCGTCATTCCCGGCTGACCCTGTTCAGCCTGCTGCTGACCATCATCGGCAATGTCTACCTGTTCGTCGTGGTGCCCAAGACCTTCATGCCGGAGCAGGACACCGGCCAGCTGATTGGTTTCGTGCGTGGCGACGACGGCCTGTCGTTCCAGCGCATGCAGCCGAAGATGGAAGAGTTCCGCCGTGGTCTGCTCAAGGACCCGGCGATTCATAGTGTTGCGGGCTTCATTGGTGGTGAAAGCGGTATCAACAACGCCTTCCTGGTGATTCGCCTCAAGCCCATTGCCGAGCGTGAGCAATCGTCCAAGGAAGTGATCGACCGTCTGCGCCTGGAGATGCCCAAGGTGCCCGGCGCACGATTGATGCTGATGGCCGACCAGGATCTGCAATTCGGTGGCCGTCAGGGACGCAGTTCGGAAAACGAGTTTGTCCTACTGGCCAGCGAGCTGGATCTGCTGAAAATCTGGCTACCCAAAGTGCGTGATGCCCTGGCCAAGCTGCCGCAGCTGACCGATATCGACGCCAACGAGGGCGAGGGGGCTCAGCAGATCACTCTGGTGGTGGACCGTGCCACCGCGCAGCGTCTGGGTGTGGACATGGCGATGATCGGCAGCGTGCTGAACAATGCCTTCAGCCAGCGGCAAATCTCCACCATCTACGAGAGCCTCAACCAGTACAGCGTGGTGATGGAGATCAATCCCAAGTACGCCCAGTACCCGGAGGCACTGGATCAGATTCAGGTGATCAGCGAGAGCGGCGAGCGAGTGCCGTTATCCGGCTTTGCCCGATGGGAGCGCAGCCTGGAAGAGGACAGGGTCAACCACCAGGGCCAGTTCGCCGCCGAAAGCATCGGCTATGCCCTGGCCCCGGATGTAACCCAGGAAGAGGCCAACGCCGCCATTCGCCAGGCGGTGGCCGAGGTGAATCTGCCGACGGAAGTGCAGGGACTGCTCGGTGGCACCGGTGGCCAGTTCGAGAAGGAAGCTCAGGGCCAACCGCTGATGATCCTGCTGGCCTTGCTGGTGGTGTACATCGTGCTGGGCATCCTCTACGAGAGTTATATCCACCCGCTGACCATTCTCTCCACCTTGCCCTCGGCCGGCGTCGGTGCCTTGCTGGCGATCCTGCTGACCGGCGGCCAGTTCAGTCTGATCTCCCTGCTCGGCCTGTTCCTGCTGATCGGCGTGGTGAAGAAGAACGCCATTCTGATGATCGACCTGGCCCTGGAATTGGAGCGCGAGCAGAAACTCAGCCCGCAGGAGTCGATCCGCCAGGCCTGCCTGCTGCGTTTCCGACCGATCATGATGACCACCCTGGCCGCCATGCTCGGTGCGCTGCCGCTGCTGCTGGGGCAAGCCGAAGGGGCTGAGATGCGCAGCCCGCTGGGCCTGGCCATCGTCGGCGGCCTGGTGCTCAGCCAGTTGCTCACGCTGTTCACCACTCCTGTGGTTTACCTTTATCTCGACCGTCTGCGCCACCGGGTCAACCGCTGGCGTGGCGTACGCAGCGATGCTGCTCTGGAAACCCCGTTATGACGAATCTCCGCGTAGGCCGGGTGCAACCCGCGCTTCCACGTATTTCTAGCTTCGCGGGCTTCACCCGCCCAACAGCCCTAGCTCTGACCTTGCTGCTGGCTGGCTGTGCCGTCGGCCCGGACTACCAGCGCCCGCAGAGCGCACCTTCCGCGGAGTTCAAGCAGGCCGCCGGCTGGAAGGCCGCGGCACCGGCCGACACCGCATTGCGCGGCGACTGGTGGACGCTCTACGGCGATGCCGAGCTGGACGCCCTGATCGAACGGCTCAACGCCAACAACCAGAACCTGGCCAGCGCCGAAGCCCAATATCGCCAAGCCAAGGCCTTGGTACGCGGCGTACGGGCGGCCTTCTTTCCCTCGGTCGGGCTCAATACCGGCGTGACCCGTGCGGGGCAGGGCGGTGGTGACAGCACCATCGGCACTACCGGCGGGGTAAACGTCAGCGGCGGCGGCACCTCGACCGTCTCCAAGAGCTACGAAGCCAGCCTTGGCGTGAGCTGGGAACTGGACCTGTGGGGCAAGCTGCGCCGTCAGCTGGAGTCAGAACGTGCCGGTCTCGATGCCAGCGCGGCCGACCTTGCCGCGGTGCGCCTCAGCCAGCAGTCTGAGCTGGTGCAGAATTACCTGCAGCTACGCGTGCTCGACCAACAGAAACGCCTGCTCGACGAGACGGTAGCCGCCTACAAGGAGGCCTACCGCATTGCCGAAAACCAGTACAAGGCGGGCATCGTGCCCAAGTCCGACGTAACCCAGGGGCTGACCCAGCTCAAAGGTACCGAGGCCGAGGCGGTGGATCTGGAATATCAGCGCGCCCAGTTGGAGCATGCCATCGCCGTGTTGGTGGGTGTGGCACCGTCCCAATTCGAGCTGCCTGTACGCCAGGCGATTCCGGCACTGCCCGGCGTGCCGGTCAGCCTGCCATCGACCCTGCTGGAGCGCCGCCCGGATGTGGCTGCGGCGGAGCGGCGGGTGATCGCCGCCAATGCCGAGATCGGTGTGGCCAAGGCGGCCTATTATCCGGAGCTGAGCCTGTCCGCCAGCGGCGGCTACCGTAGCGGCGGCCTGGACGACTGGATCAGCACGCCGAACCGCTTCTGGTCGATCGGCCCGTCGTTCGCCCTCAACCTGTTCGACGGTGGCCTGATCCGCTCGCAGGTCGAACAGGCCGAGGCCAGCTATGACCAGACCGTGGCCGATTACCGGCAGACGGTGCTGAGCAGCTTCCGTGAAGTGGAGGATTACCTGGTGCAGCTGGCCGTGCTGGAGCGCGAGGCCGGGGTGCAGCAGGAGGCGCTGGATGCCGCCCGCGAGTCGCTGAGGCTGCTGCTCAACCAGTACAAGGCCGGCACGGTGGAATTCACCGATGTGGTCAATGTGCAGACCACCGCACTGAGCAACGAGCGCACCCGCCTGACCCTGCAGGGCAGCCGCCTGACTGCCAGCGTGCAGCTGATCGCTGCGCTGGGTGGCGGCTGGCAGCCCGAGGCGCCAGCCGAGTGATGCCTATTGCTTGATCTGCGCTTCGATGCGGGTGATCTTCGGCTCGCCATCGATCAGGCGCAGGTTGGCGGTTTCCTGCATGCCGGCAGTCATCTCGTGGCCACGCATGCTC
>JAYQUJ010000109.1:0-9944 GCA_038147895.1 Pseudomonas sp. | reverse complement strand
CGCTACATCACCGACCGCCAGCTGCCGGACAAGGCCATCGACCTGATCGACGAGGCTGCCAGTCGCATCCGCATGGAAATCGACTCCAAGCCGGAGGCGCTGGATCGTCTGGAGCGTCGCCTGATTCAGCTGAAGATTGAACGCGAGGCGTTGAAGAAGGAAGACGACGACGCCGCGCTCAAACGCCTGGAGAAGCTCAAGGAGGATATCGCCCGCCTGGAACTGGAATACGCTGACCTGGAAGAGGTGTGGAAGTCCGAGAAGGCCGAAGTGCAGGGCTCGGCGCAGATCCAGCAGAAGATCGAGCAGGCCAAGGCCGACCTCGAGGCGGCGCGGCGCAAATCCGACCTGCAGCGCATGGCCGAGTTGCAGTACGGCATCATTCCGGATCTGGAGCGCAGCCTGCAGATGGTCGACCAGCACGGCAAGAGCGAAAACCAGCTGCTGCGCAACAAGGTCACCGACGAGGAAATCGCCGAAGTGGTATCCAAATGGACCGGCATTCCGGTAAGCAAAATGCTCGAAGGCGAGCGCGAGAAATTGTTGAAGATGGAAGGCCTGCTGCATCAGCGGGTGATCGGCCAGGACGAGGCAGTGGTGGCGGTGGCCAATGCCGTGCGGCGTTCCCGTGCCGGGTTGGCCGATCCTAACCGCCCCAGTGGCTCATTCCTCTTCCTAGGCCCGACCGGGGTGGGCAAGACCGAGCTTTGCAAGGCGCTGGCCGAGTTCCTCTTCGATACCGAGGAGGCGCTGGTGCGCATCGACATGTCCGAGTTCATGGAGAAGCATTCGGTGGCCCGCCTGATCGGTGCGCCTCCGGGTTATGTCGGCTACGAGGAGGGTGGTTATCTGACCGAGGCGGTACGCCGTAAACCCTACTCGGTGGTGTTGATGGATGAGGTGGAAAAGGCGCATCCGGACGTGTTCAACGTGCTGCTGCAGGTGCTGGAAGACGGCCGCCTGACCGATAGCCATGGGCGTACCGTGGACTTCAAGAACACGGTGATCGTCATGACTTCCAACCTGGGCTCGGCGCAGATCCAGGAGCTGGCCGGTGATCGCGAGGCGCAGCGTGCAGCGGTGCTGGATGCGGTGAGCAGCCATTTCCGTCCGGAGTTCGTCAACCGGATCGACGAAGTGGTGGTGTTCGAGCCGCTGGCCCGCGAGCAGATCGCCGGCATCGCCGAAATCCAGCTGCAGCGCCTACGTGGTCGCCTGGCCGAGCGTGAGCTGGCGCTGGAGCTGTCGAACGAGGCGATGGACAAGCTGGTGGCGGTGGGTTACGACCCGGTATATGGCGCACGGCCGCTGAAGCGGGCGATTCAGCGCTGGATCGAGAACCCGCTGGCGCAGCGCATCCTGGCCGGCGATTTCGCGCCGGGCGCACAGGTGACGGCTGGCGTGGAGGGCGAAGAGATAGTGTTCACCTGAGTCGCGCTGCAATGAAAAAGCCCCGCCATGGCGGGGCTTTTTCGTTCAGACCTGTAGGTAGCGCAAGAGCAGCGCAAGGGCCGGGATCTGGTCTTCGGCCAGGTCAATGATGTGGAAACCGCACCAGCCGCTGTGGCCCGGATCGACGCGGCTCCACAGGCAGTCGGCACCCAGGCGAATTTCGTGGATGCCGTCCAGCGGCTGATCCAGTACCAGGCGGCATTCCCATACCGAGTCGGCTTCCGGCGGCGAATCGCTGACCAGCATGAAGCCATCCTCGGACAGGTCGACGACACGACCGAGGCGCCGTCCGCTGTGCAGGTCGAGTACCTCGATATTCAGTTGCGTGGTATGGCGGCTGTGTTGCCGGCGGTCGTCCATTCAGGCTCCTTGTCCGACTTCGTTGGCGCGTCCGGTAAAGCGTTGCAGAACGCGATAGATGGCGTTGAGTGCACGATCCACCAGGGGCGCGCCGCGCTCCGGGGCGAGGATGCGCACCAGGCCTTGTTCCATCTCGCAGGCCAGCTGACGAATGGGTTTGACCGCAACGCGCTGGCCGCTGTGATCGACGAACATGTAGTTGTGAGTGGTGGGGCTGAACCAGGACAGCTTGAGCACCTGGATGTTGTCGCCCTGAACGAACTCGAACCAGGTGCCGAACTCTAGCTGTTGCAACTCCTTGATCAGGGCCTGGGCACGCAGCGACAGGCGCTGTTCATCCTTCTTGACCGGCTCTGCCAGCACGGCATCTTCACCGAGCATGGCGCCTAGGGGGCTTTCCCGCAGCTGGCTCTTGATCTGGGCGGCGACCTGAGGCTGTTGGGCCTGCACGGCATGCTGGCAGGCGACGATGTCCTGCAGCAGGCGACGAATGCCATCCTCGTGGTAGCCGCCGAGCAGTTCCAGCCCTTTGCGTAGCTCGTCGAGCAGGCCAACCCGCAAGCCTTGTAGGCGGGCGCGCCCTTCATCATCCAGCGGCGTGCCGCTCCAGGCCAGTTGCTCGGCCACTTCGCCAGCGCGCTGCCACTCGCTGCTGCGCTCGCCATGGCGCAGCAGGACAAACACCAGCACATCGGCCCAGGTCAGTTCGAGGAAGTTGTGAATCACGCCGGGCAGCTGACGCTCTGCGAGTACCTTGTTGATGACGTCGACGGCCATCTGTCGCGCTCCAAGCAGTTTGTCGCGCCCTTTGGCTGCCTCCACGGCGCGTCGCTCGCGTAGCTCGACCTTGTGCTTGAGGGTGGCGACGAACTCGTCGAATTCTTCGAGCAGGTTGTTGAACAGCTGCAAATCGCCTGAGAAGCCGTTTATCACCCGCTCCACTACCCAGTGAATCTTTGCCAGCAAACCGCGTTCGTCACCTTCGCCACCGTACAGCACGCCGGCCTGGGCCATGGCGTTGAGCAGGCGACGGGCTGGGTGGTGGTGCTGGGTGAACAGCGCCTTGTCCTGCAGGGCGACCTTCAGATAGGGCGTGTGCAGGTGGGAGAGGGCGGTCTTGCAGGCGTCGGGCAGGTTGTCGTCATCCAGGATGAAGTCGAACAGCATGCCGACCAGGTCGATCACATCGGCTTCCTGGTCCGCCAGCTTCTGCTGGCCCGGCAGGTTGCTGTGGGCCTCCAGTTGCTGATGCAGGCTGACCTTCAGCTCCTCGACCGGTTGCGGGCCTTGCAGACGCTGAGTCAGGGTGCTGGCGGACTGTTGCTGCAGGCGGGTCAGGGCTTCCAGCAGCTCGCCGGCACTGTAGGTGCTGCTGGCCGTGCGCGGGGCAAAGCTGGCGATGCTGCGGGCGCCGCCGGGCAGCGGGGCGTCCAGATCGCGCTCACGACGCTCGCTGAGCAGGGCCGCAAGACCACCCAGCAGCTGGCCAGGGTCCTGCGGTGGCGGGGCGCTGAGATCCGCGGGTACTTGAATCTGCGGTGCGCCAACCTGGTTGGCCGATGGCGGGTTAGCTGTAGGGCTATTACCTGCTGTGGCACTGTGTTGCGTGCTTGCGTGTGCCGCAGGTGGTTGAGCTGCGTGGGGGACGGTTTCAGCCTCTGCTGGTCTGCTCTGCGGGCTGGGGGCAGAGGATGGTGCGCGCTGGGCGGTGAACTTGAGGTTGGGCAGGATGCCTGCATTGATCAGGCGCTGGTTGAGCATTTCATACAGGGTATCGAGCCCCTGCATGACATTGCGCTCGAACAGCATATAAAGGATGACCTTGATCTGCAGTGGCAGGGGGTGCGGCGCCAGCGCCTCACGAAAGGCATCGGCCAGAACTTGCGGGCCGAAGGGGTTGCGATCCTCGCCGAGCTTCTGGCCGTTGTTTAGCAGCGCCAGGCGCTGTTCCAGGGCAAATAGCGTGCGGGTGCTGCGGGCCTTGATCTTGCTCACCATGTTGGTGACCTGCAGGCTTTCCTCGTACTCCTCGTTCTGGATCAGTGACAGGCTTTCGCTGTTGGCTTCTGCCTGCTCGGTCTTGCCCTTGAGCTTGCCTTCGAGAAAATCGGCGAAGTTCTGTGCGATGCGCTGGTGGTAGTTACGCTCTATCTGCGGGCGTATGCGGCGAATATCGCGCATGGCATCGAAGAACAAGGTCTGTACCTTGTTGTTCTCGGCTTTCTCTGCGCCTTCGAAGAGCGTGTCGTCGACCTGGGAAAACAGGTCGGAGAGGTGTTCGGCCAGGTTGTTCATCACCAGCTTGCGGCAATCTTGCACCAGCTCGCCAAAGCGCGGCTGGATGGCGCGGCTGGCGACTCCGGGGAGGGGCGTGGATGGGGGAAGATCCTGCGAACTCATGCGTTATCCTGCGCGGTAGCCCTGCATCTGGGCCCTACTGTGATCTGTATCAATCTGCTCAACATAGAGTAGCCGCTAATCGTCGACATTCGCATACTGCAATAGAGTGATTATCGGGCTTGACAGAAAACTTTCCCTACGTAAAATGGCGCGCCTCTGATACGGGAAACGGTGTCAGAGGTTGGAAGACCGAAGTTCCGCGATAGCTCAGTCGGTAGAGCAAATGACTGTTAATCATTGGGTCCCTGGTTCGAGTCCAGGTCGCGGAGCCAAATTCGAAAGCCTCAGGTGAAAACCTGGGGCTTTTTTGTTGCCTGCCGGACTCTCACCAGGGACTCCGTCCCCGGTTATTCGACCCACGGGCCTCACCCCTTCGGGGCCGCGCTAAAGCGCGTTCGACTGACGCCGTCGAGCCAGGTCGCGGAGCCAAACTCAAAAGCCCCAGGTGAATACCTGGGGCTTTTTTATTGGGCATTGGATTTAGAACAGCAAAAAGAAAGCCGCCAAGTGCAGGAGCTTTCTGCTGGCAGGCATTTCAGAGCCCATCCTTTTCCAGATGGTCGAAATTGACCGCCTCACCGGACTTGGCCCCGAGCTTCTCGCGGATATCGTTGAACATCCTGTCGAACTCGTCATGACTACGCATGATCAGCGAGTGATTGGTCGGCAATCCATGCTTGGCTGCCACCCTTGTCGCCACACTGGCGAAGTTGAAGGCGGTGTCGCGATGCAGCTCGAACTCGTCCTTGAAGGCCTTCCCGGCGACCTGCCCTTCCATGCGAAAGTGCAGCATCGGCCCCTCGTTAGGGTCGCGCCGCACCTCGTAAAACAAATCTACTGAGAAGTCGATCTGGCCAACGACACTGGCCCTGTGTAGATGCCCCGGCTCGAACATGGCGGCTCTCCTTGCTGGTCAAAAAAGCTGAGTCTAGACCAGCATTGCGGAACGCAATTGAGCCAGATCAGTGCACCGTCGCACTACCCGAGCGCTCCTGAATGAGCACCCAGGGCGAGACCACCACGGCCCACAACTCCGGATCACGCTGCAGATAGTCCTCGGCCTGCGCCTCGGCCACCTTGAGCACCTGCCCCGACTGCAACCAGGCACCCACTTTGCCACCATCATCCTCGGCCACGGCCTGCGCGACCTCCACCAGATCCAAGCCGGAGGCAACCTGCAGTAACTGACCACGGGCAAAGAAAGGCTGCAGTTCCTGCCAGGAAATCCTGGCTGTCTCGCCAAGTAACTTGGCATAAAGGGTGCTTGTTTGCTCTGTCATATCTTGCCCTGTGTAGAAAGCACACGTTTTCAGAGGGCGCATGATAGCGCCCCCCCTCCTTCAGGCAAGATCACCCAAACCACCCTCCGCACAAGGACTCATCAGTCACTGAAAAACAGCGCCGTTATTCTGTACGTTTATTTCAATTAAGCGACACCCACCCAAAATGCCTCGAACTACGCGCTTTCCAAGCCGCGAAACTGAGTTCTACACTGTGCCGGTACAGTTGCCGGGGGGCATGACCGAGGTGTCGCATTCGGTCCTGCAGCTTTTGGCCGCATGGATTACAAGAACGAACAACACATATAAGAGTGGAGCACTATGAAACAGGCTACCAAGCAAGTGACCAAACTGTTCGCCGCCATGGCTCTGGCCGGCGCCGCCAGCTATTCGATGGCCGCTGACACCATCAAGATCGCCCTGGCCGGCCCGGTTACCGGCGCTGTTGCCCAGTACGGCGAAATGCAGTTCATCGGTGCCGAGATGGCCATCGAGCAGATCAACAAGGCCGGCGGGGTGAACGGCGCAATGCTCGAAGGCGTTAAGTACGACGACGCCTGCGATCCGAAACAAGCCGTGGCCGTAGCCAACAAGATCGTCAACGACGAAGTGAAATACGTTGTTGGCCACCTCTGCTCCAGCTCCACTCAGCCGGCGTCCGACATCTACGAAGACGAAGGCATCCTGATGATCACCGCGGCCTCCACCAGCCCGGACATCACCGCTCGCGGCTACCAGCTGGTGTTCCGCACCATCGGTCTGGACAGCCTGCAAGGCCCGACCGCCGGTAACTTCATCGCCGATCACGTCAAGCCGAAGACCGTTGCCGTCGTACACGACAAACAGCAGTACGGTGAAGGCATCGCCACCGCGGTCAAGCAGACCCTGGAAGGCAAAGGCACCAAGGTTGCCGTGTTCGAAGGCATCAACGCCGGCGACAAGGACTTCTCCTCGCTGATCTCCAAGCTCAAGCAAGCCAACGTCGACTTCGTCTACTACGGCGGCTACCACCCGGAACTGGGCCTGCTGCTGCGCCAGGCTGCCGAGAAAGGCCTGAAAGCCAAGTTCATGGGCCCGGAAGGCGTGGGTAACAAGGAAATCTCCGCCATCGCCGGCCCGGCTTCCGAAGGCCTGCTGGTGACCCTGCCGAAGTCCTTCGACCAGGATCCGAAGAACCAGGCGCTGGTTGAAGCCTTCAAGGCCAAGAACCAGGACCCGAGCGGCCCGTTCGTGTTCCCGGCCTACGCCGCCGTGCAGGTCATGGCTGAAGGCATGAAGAAAGCCGGCAGCACCGACACCGACAAAGTCGCTGCCGCACTGCGCGCCAACAGCTTCGACACCCCGACCGGTTCCCTGGCCTTCGACGAGAAGGGCGACCTGAAGGACTTCAGCTTCGTGGTTTACGAGTGGCACCAGGACGGTACCAAGACCGAAGCCAAGTAAGCTTCCCGCCTGAACCCAAAGCCCACTGCGCGAGCAGTGGGCTTTGTTTTATCGAGTTTTCCGGCCTTCCGTTGCGTCACAAGCGCCGCTTTACGGAACGCGCCGAGGAGTTAGGTAATGCCTGAGCTCTATCACTACCTGCAACAGCTGGTTAACGGTCTGACCGTTGGCAGCACCTATGCCCTGATCGCCATCGGCTACACCATGGTCTACGGCATCATCGGCATGATCAACTTCGCCCACGGCGAGGTGTACATGATTGGCTCGTACGTGGCCTTCATCGTCATCGCCGGGCTGACCATGATGGGCCTCGACAGCCTGCCCATCCTGATCGTTGGCGCTTTCGCCGCCAGCATCATCGTCGCCAGTGCCTACGGCTACAGCATCGAACGGGTGGCCTACCGGCCGCTGCGCGGCAGCAACCGCCTGATCCCGCTGATCTCGGCCATCGGCATGTCGATCTTCCTGCAGAACGAAATCCTCCTCGCGCAGGATTCGAAAGACAAAGCCATCCCCAACCTGATCCCGGGCAACCTCGTGTTCGGCGAAAGCACCATGAATGGCGTGGTGATTTCCTACATGCAGATCCTGATCTTCGTCGTCACCTTCCTGGTGATGTACGGCCTGACCATGTTCATCTCCAAGTCCCGCCTGGGCCGCGCCTGCCGCGCCTGCGCCGAGGACATCCGCATGGCCAACCTGCTGGGCATCAACACCAACAACATCATCGCCCTGACCTTCGTCATCGGCGCCACCCTGGCTGCCGTCGCGGCGGTGCTGCTGGGCCTGCAATATGGCGTGATCAACCCGCACATCGGCTTCCTCGCCGGCATCAAGGCATTCACCGCCGCCGTGCTCGGTGGCATCGGCAGCATCCCCGGCGCCATGCTGGGCGGCCTGGTGCTCGGTGTAGCCGAAGCCTTCGGCGCCGATCTGTTCGGTGACCAGTACAAAGACGTCGTAGCCTTCAGCCTGCTGGTACTGGTCCTGCTGTTCCGCCCGACCGGCATCCTCGGCCGTCCGGAGGTCGAGAAAGTATGAACAGCAAAAACCTCAAGACCGCCTTTTTCAGCGCCCTGCTGGTGCTGGCCGTGGCCTATCCGGTGCTCGGCCTGAAGCTGACCACTGTCGGCATCAAGCTGGAAGTGCACGGCGCCAGCCCTGCTGCGCTGTGGACCATCGCCGGCTGCGCCATCGCCATGTTCTTCTGGCAGCTGTTCCGCAATCAGCTGAGCACTGCCTGGGCCAGTGCCCCTGGCCTGCCGAAAATGCCGGATGGCGCCAGCAACTTCCTTACCCTGCCATCCACCCAGCGCTGGGTCATTCTCGGCCTGATCGTGGTCGCCCTGGCCTGGCCGTTCTTCGGCAGCCGTGGCGCGGTGGACATCGCAACCCTGATCCTGATCTACGTGATGCTCGGCCTCGGTCTGAACATCGTGGTCGGCCTCGCCGGCCTGCTGGACCTGGGTTACGTCGGTTTCTACGCCGTGGGCGCCTACAGCTATGCGCTGCTGTCGCACTACTACGGCCTGGGCTTCTGGGTATGCCTGCCGATCGCCGGCCTGATGGCCGCGTTCTTCGGCTTCATCCTCGGTTTCCCGGTGCTGCGCCTGCGCGGTGACTACCTGGCCATCGTTACCCTTGGCTTCGGCGAGATCATCCGCATCCTGCTGCGCAACATGACCGAGCTGACCGGCGGCCCCAACGGCATCAGCAACATCGACAAGCCGACCCTGTTCGGCCTGTCGTTCGAGCGTCGCGCCGCCGAAGGCATGCAGACCTTCCACGAGTACTTCGGCGTCGCCTACAACTCGGTGAACAAGGTGATCTTCCTCTACCTGATCGCCCTGCTGCTGGTGCTGCTGACTCTGTTCGTGATCAACCGCCTGCTGCGCATGCCGATCGGTCGCGCCTGGGAAGCACTGCGTGAAGACGAAATCGCCTGCCGCGCGCTGGGTATGAACCCGACCGTGATCAAGCTTTCCGCCTTCACCCTCGGCGCCGCCTTCGCCGGTTTCGCCGGCAGCTTCTTCGCCGCGCGCCAGGGCCTGGTCACGCCGGAGTCGTTCACCTTCATCGAATCGGCGATCATCCTCGCCATCGTCGTGCTGGGCGGCATGGGCTCGCAGCTCGGCATCATCCTCGCCGCCGTGGTGATGATCCTGCTGCCGGAACTCATGCGTGAGTTCAGCGAGTACCGCATGCTGATGTTCGGCGCCCTGATGGTGCTGATGATGATCTGGCGTCCACAGGGCCTGCTGCCCATGCAACGTCCCCACCTGGAGTTGAAACCATGAGCCGCCCGATTCTTGAAGTCAGCGGGCTGACCATGCGCTTCGGCGGCCTGCTGGCCGTCAACAATGTCGCCCTGAGCGTACAGCCCAAGCAAGTCGTGTCCATGATCGGCCCCAACGGCGCCGGCAAGACCACCGTGTTCAACTGCCTGACCGGCTTCTACCAGCCCACCGGCGGCAACATCCTGCTGGACGGCGAGCCGGTGCAGAAGCTGCCCGGCCACAAGATCGCCCGCAAGGGCGTGGTGCGTACTTTCCAGAACGTTCGCCTGTTCAAGGAAATGACTGCGGTGGAGAACCTGCTGGTCGCCCAGCATCGCCACCTCAACACCAACTTCCTCTCCGGCCTGTTCAAGACCCCGGGCTTTCGCCGTAGCGAAAAGGAAGCGATGGAGTACGCCGCGCACTGGCTGGATGTGGTCAACCTGACCGACGTGGCCAACCGCCCGGCCGGCACCCTGGCCTACGGTCAGCAGCGCCGCCTGGAAATCGCCCGCTGCATGATGACGCGCCCGCGCATCCTCATGCTCGACGAGCCGGCCGCCGGCCTCAACCCCAAGGAAACCGAGGATCTCAAGCAGCTGATCGGCATGCTGCGCACCGACCATGACGTGACCGTGCTGCTGATCGAGCACGACATGCATCTGGTCATGAGCATTTCCGACCACATCTACGTGATCAACCAGGGCACCCCCCTGGCGGACGGCACGCCGGA
>JAYQUJ010000108.1:0-10068 GCA_038147895.1 Pseudomonas sp. | reverse complement strand
GCATCATGTACTGCTTGCGGGGAAGACAGGCTCGGGAAAATCCAATCTGCTCCATGTTTTGATTCACACGCTATGCGAGAAATATCCGACTGAGGAGCTTGATCTTTATCTACTGGATTACAAGGAATCGACTGAGTTCAATATTTACGCAACGCCCCCAGTCCCACAGGCCCGCCTTGTCGCTACGGAAAGTGACCCTGAATATGGCGTTACTGTATTAAGGCATCTTGTGGATGAACTGGAAACGCGTGCACGCATATTCAAGTCAAAAAATGTCAACGATTTCAGCGAATACCGTAAATCAAGCGGGGTACGGTTGCCCCGCGTTCTGCTAGTCATAGATGAGTTCCAAATTCTGTTCTCAGAAAGTCGCCAGGTGGCAGAAGCTGCTGAGCAGCTGCTGTCGAAGCTCTTGAAACAGGGGCGCTCGTTCGGTATTCACATCCTCCTGGCTACTCAGACTTTGAAAGGCATCAACGCGCAGTCAATCGGAAGCATAATCACCCAGTTGGGATGCCGTATCGCACTGGCTTGTGGGCAGGAAGACTCCGCAATGATCCTCGGGGGCGGGAACTGGGCAGCCGCAGAGCTGCGCAGCCCACCTGAAGGCATCATCAACAATGCTAACGGTGCCAAATCCGGCAATGTGAAGTTCATGATTCCATTCGCCGGAGAAAGCGAGCATCGCCGTGATTTGTTGAAGAAGTTGATAGCGCGTACATCTCTTTCTGGGGTGGCTGAAAAAGCCAAAATCTTCAGCGGTGCATTCCTTCCGCAGATGCCGTCTCCCTTTGAATATCAGACAGCTTGTGCGCATGAAGAAGCTCTTCTTTTGGGCGAAAACCTCGCATTCGATTCAAAACCGTTGACGGTATCACTTACTCGTCGATCCGCGTTCAATGTTCTATTCAGCGGCTACAACGACCACATTCACGATGGACTCCTGTCCGCTACGCTTTTTAGTCTGACTTTCGTCGATGGCTTTGATGAAATCGTGTACTTCAACGCGCGCGGGGTCCCCCCAGGAGGAGGATTCTCAGCCGCAGCGCAGATGCTCGGTGCACGCCTCAAGATGTTCGACGATATATCCGATCTACCACTTCAAGCGATATCAGACGATATTGGGAATCGCCGCGTAGCATTGATTATCGATGGCCTGGATTCCGAGAAAGCACTACAGCCAGCCCCAGCGTTTAGATCGCCCAAGCCTGGCGAACCACCTACCCCGGCTGATTTGTTAAAGCGTCTCGCCGAGGACGGCCCAAGAAAGGGGACGTTTGTATTTATTTTTGTTGACCGTTGGCAGCGCTGTGCCAGTGCCAGCAAAGACCTTTTTTCCTTTTTCGAATTGCGCGTGGCGTACTGCATGAACGAAGACGATGCTGGATCGCTTGTGAGTGGCGGTGTTGGCAAGTTCAAAGGTATTGAAAAACCGAGCCGAGCTGTATTCGTAAACAAAATGACGAATGACATCACATGGTTCCGGCCATATGTTCAGGAAAGCACTCAATGAAGAGGTTTCTGCTCACGTGGTATGGAATCACCGATTTTCGCGCGTCGCTGGGGTTTGAGAATACCGACGGCCCTATTGCGAGCGCCCTTGCGGGCGCGCCCTACTCGGACATCATTATCCTGGGTTACACCCGGATGGATAATGATGCCAGCGAATTGATTGAGGCACAGAAGACGTTCACGCTTGAATTGGCGTCAATACGAAGCATGGGGCAAGAGAAAGACTGGAAGCTTACTAATCAGTTTGTCTCCAGGTTCGCCAATACCTCTGTCGCACATGAACATTTTGAAGCCTGGCTGAAAAAGAAAGCCGCCGCCCTGGGCTGCAACGCAAGGATCCGTTTAAATAGCGAGAAGCTTTACCAGCTCAACGACACCGAAGGTATTTACGCTAGCGCAATACGGGCGCTGGATGGGGTTGAACAGGAGCCAGGTGAAAAGCTCGTCACGCTCTATCTCAGCCCAGGAACTCCGGTGATGGCCTTTGTCTGGGCGCTCGCGGCGCTGAGCTACCCTGAACTCAAAAAAAGACTCATAGCATCGTCCATCATTGGCAAAGCACCTGAAGTCATAGCGTTGCCTGCCGAGTGGCTTGAGCGACACAGCTCAAAACAGGCTGCGATCCGAGGCATCTCCAACGGGTTCGATGTGACATTCCATCTTTTTGGTGAGCAACGGATGCCTGCCTTGTTGAGCATCCGGCAATTTGAGTCGGCGCATCACATTTTTGTCAACTCAAAAGACTTCCCTGCTGCATGTATGCGAACCTTTATTGGCTCTCGGGACCTGCATGAACTTACCGTTGACCCCTGGGATGATCGCGCTGTTCACGAACAAATCACCGAGCTGGCAAAGCAATTTCCAGAAAAAACACGAATTGGAATCAATTTAACTGGCGGCACAAAATTGATGTTTGCTGGCGCGCTCTCTGCTGCACGTGAACTGGGCGCTGTTCCGTTTTATTTTGACAGCAAGAATCGTCGCGTCACATTCATTGACAGTGTTCGACGCGAAAAAATCAGGCGGATTGATTCAATCGAGACATTTTTGCACCTGAATAGCGATGGTTTGCAGATTGCAGGCAGTTCCTTCATGAAGGATATATCGCCAAGTCGCCAACTTCTGACCGAGACCCTTTGGCTGCATCGTGACAAGGTGCGTAGATTTTATAGAGAACTGACCGACTATAACAATGCATTCAGGCCATTCGAGATTTGTCGTGATGGCTTCAATTTCAAGCTGGATGACATGGAGGCAGTATCCGTCCAAGGCTACGGATTAGATCTGAGATTTGAGAAATGGCCTGATTTCGCCAAATACCTATCTGGCGGCTGGTTCGAGGAGTTTGTTTATTTGCAGTGCAAACCCTACGAGGATGCTGGAGTCATTCAAGACTTGCGCATCAATGTCAAGCTGAACTTGAATTTAGAAGAGTCAAAAGGCTATTCGAGCTTCGGTGTTGAATACAACGAGCTGGACATCACATTCACCGACGGTTATTCGCTTTATATCGTGGAATGCAAGGCGGGCAATGTAACGCAAGAGCAGATTATGAAGCTGCAGAACCTTGTGCGCTTCTACGGAGGAATTGAAGGTCGCGGTATCGTTGCCTGCTGTGTTCTCCCAAATACTGAGTCGGTCAAGAAAAAAATAAAAGATGCCAGGCTGATGCTTTGGAGTGGTGTATCACTTTCTGAGCAGATAACGGCAATGATGAACAGCATCACTGAGCGGGCTGAAGCGAGTGAGGCAACTCCATGATGCTCCATTTGGTTTGCGACATCTCCGGCAGCATGAGTGAAGGAGGCAAGCCCTTCATCCTGCGAACCTTGGCCACGACCGTGGCGCAATGGGTGCGGCAAGGGTATGGAAAGGCGGAAATCCGCCTTTGTGCTTGGAGCAGCGAGGCACGCAGCATCCCGGACTGGAGCGTCACGGACGATCTCCCGGTCGAAATGCTGGTTTGCCATGGAAGCACCAATGGCCAGGCGCTGGTTCAACTGCTGGGTAACGAGCCGGATGGAAAGGTTCTGATCCTCACGGATGGATTCTGGACAAGAGACGACGTGAAGACCCTGAGCCGCTGGCAGGAAGGTCTACCGCCGGATACGCTGCGCGTCATCCAAATCGGCGCGGATGCCAACCCGCATCTTTCCAAGGGGCTCAAAGGCGCAAAGGTGTTTGCCGCAGAAGAAGTGCTCGCCGTACTCGATAACTGGCTGCAGGCGGATGAGGAATGGGCATGACGCTTTGGAAAAGTTTTGGGGCAAGCGTTCGCGGCCCGAGCCATATCGCCGAAGGTTTGCCAAATCAGGATGCATGGGCGAAGTTTCACCATGTTTGGGGTGATGGCATCGTCGTGTCCGACGGAGTTGGCTCCAAGCCCTTCTCCAGCTTCGGCAGCCATGCTGCCTGTCTCGCCGTCGAGTTCGCAGCCCGGGCTTGTTGCACCGGTGGTGAAATCGAACACAACGCGCTGTTTAGCAACATCCAAGCTAACTGGCTGAGGCTTGTCGCTCCGCTGGAACCTCGCGATTGCGCGGCCACCTGTCTCTTCGCACTACACCTGGATGGCGTAATCCACCTAGGGATGCTTGGCGACGGACTTGCCGCTATTGCCAAGTCCGATGGATCAGTCGTTTCGCTGTCGGAAAACAAGACACAAGGCTTCTCCAATATAACCATTGCGCTGTCCTCCAAAGTCTCCGCCAAAGACTGGCAGTATTTGTCGCTGCCGGGGGAGCAGTGCATCGCAGTATTGCTCTGCACTGATGGGGTGGCTGACGATTTGGATAACGCTGACGGGTTTGTGAGCAGTTTCGCCGAAACGCATCGAACCCTCGCGCCGGTAAGTGCCAACCGGCGCATCCACGAGATGCTCGAAAACTGGCCCACGCCCAAGCACAGCGACGATAAAACCCTCGCCTGCCTGTGCAGTGAGGAGGTTGCAGATGAGTAACGCCGAACACCAGGCTCTGAAGCCACTTGTGGATGAATACGACAATGTTCATCAGATGGCCGATGAGCTTGCGCGCGGTGGACAAGGCGTGGTCTATCGCACCAAGGATGCGGATTTGGCCGTCAAGCAGCCGCTGGACGCAGCCGGCCAGCCGGACAAAAACGCCAATCTGCGCGAGCGCTTCCAGCACGTCCGCCTGTTGCCCATACCACGGCGCATCCCCGTTTCCCTGCCTCTCGCCTTCCTGCGCGACGAGCCGGGCTATGTGATGCGTCTGTTGTACGGCATGAAGCCCTTCGCCAGTTTCGATTTGGACGGCAGAAGCAAAAAGAAGCTGGAAGATCAAAGCCAAGCCTTGCCCCAATGGCTGACGAAGATTCCTGACAAGGACCTGGCGCTGCGACTGCTGCATTACGCACAAACTGGCTCCACCCGCCGCCGTTCGCTCGCGCTTGCCAAGTGCGCTGCCATCCTCGCCCGCCTGCACAGCGCGGGACTGGTCTATGGCGACATTTCCACCAACAACGCTTTCATTGGCGAAGACGACACCACCGATGTCTGGCTCATAGATGCCGACAATATGCGCCTGGAGTTACCCAGCGGCGGTGTGTCCGTCTATACGCCAGGCTACGGTGCACCGGAGGTAGTGCAGGGCCGTGACCAATCCCGCCCGCGAACCGACTGCTGGGCTTTCGCTGTGATGACATTCAAGCTACTGGCGCTTTGCCACCCTTTCATTGGCAAGAAAGTACTGGAGCCCGAAGATGAAGAAGACGGCTGGGATGCCGACCCTGCGCCCAATGGCACTGCCACCGATCTGAACGAACAGGCATTCGCTGGTTTCTTGCCTTTCGTGGATGACGAAGATGACGATTCCAACGAAGGAGTTGGAGGCCTGCCCCGTGTATTAGTCGCAACAGAAGGATTACGCCGCCTGTTTCAGGAAACTTTCGGTGCAGGACGTGAACTGCCGCACCGCCGCCCGACAATGGCGTTCTGGATATTGGAGCTTGCGAGGGCGGCGGATCAGTCGCTGGATTGCCTCGAATGTGGCATGAGCCATTTCGCCGATGAATACGCGCAATGCCCGTATTGTGGCGCGGCGCGCCCGGCTTTCATTCGCGTCAAAACGCCACGTTGGGAAATCCTGATTCCTGGTGGTGCCACGGAGTTCAGATTGCCGCAGCGGCTTTTTCACCCGTTTTCATTCGAGTATTTCGATAACACAGCATACGAAGCCATGCTGAACTTCGCGGCCAAAACCGCAGTCCCCGTGCGGGGCACGCTGCCTTTCCCGGACAACCTCACCTTTGAGTTCGTGGAGGGCTGCAAATGAAGTTTCAGGACATTCCTGTCAACATCATAACTGTCCGCATCAAGCGGTCTGACAATGTCGAAGCCCTGCAAGAGCAGCCAGTATTCTCGGTAGAGGCCAGCCTATCCCGCGCAGATGAATTTGAAATCCGCCTGAGAGACGCGGTTGTTTTCGTTCGTCCCGTCGCGGCTGTTGACATCCGCCGCCTCAACGCTGAACTTGCCAGTGGGCGTTCCCTGCTTGCACAACTTGAAAACCCTGCCGCCGATGGCAGCATCGAGCTGAAGATCGGTTTTTTCACCGGCGTCTGCCTGGAAATGGGCGATGTTGAAATCGGTGTGGATGAGTATGTGCAAGAAAAGATG
This sequence comes from Pseudomonas sp., assembly GCA_038147895.1. Lineage (GTDB taxonomy): Bacteria > Pseudomonadota > Gammaproteobacteria > Pseudomonadales > Pseudomonadaceae > Aquipseudomonas. Next base: position 3,917 of record JAYQUJ010000108.1, on the reverse strand, counting down.
CGGACGAAGGGCGAGGCACTTTACAAGAGGCTGGGCGAACTTTGCTGCTTCCAACAGGGAAACGACGCATTTTTCTTCCTGACTGCTGGCCCGGCGATTGATGAAGAACTGAAACCTGTCGGCGAGGACACGCCACGCGATACAGCTGCGGAGCCGACCCGAATAAACGCTTTCTGTGTTACTGGCGAAGGTATCCGCTTCATTGCCACCGAAAAAGCAATGCCAGGCGGCCAAACCATCTACATCGCCACACGCATAACCAGGACTAAAAAAGAACCCGACCGCGCCCTGCGCCTCGCCAAAGGCCGGCTGCGTTTTGCCGATTGGACACAAGCAGGGCAAGTGCAAACTCTTGCCAAAGCGCAAATGCGCGCTCTTACCCAAGACGACAATAGCTACCTGAAAAAGTGGGATGAATTTGGTGACATGGAGGGCGAATTGCTGCTCAAGCAAGCGCGCGAAGTGGGGGCTTTACAATTCACAGAGATGGCTCAGGAGCGGGATGGAACCGTCACGGTTCGCATTTCACAGGCACTTGACTCTGCATTGAAAGCGCTGGGGAACGGTGCCGTACCTGAAGTCGAGTTGGTGGATGAACTGCCGGACTATTTGAAAGATGAACGCTTGAGCTTCAAGGATTTTGCAAGTCGAATTGAGCAAGCGGAGAAGATCAAGCAGGGCGACGGAAATCGCGAGCAACGTGAAGGAAAGACCTACCTTGATGTCGTCGGGTTTGACCAGGAAACCCGTGTACTTACGCTCAAAATCGAGGCTCTGCCCAAGGAATCCGGCACGCTCATCCTGTCGCTGGCCGGTGAAACCACCCAGATCAAACGGCGTATGGCGGCCCGTCAAGCCATTCTGGAAGGCCGTTCCGCCAATCCACAGCTTGGGCTATTGATTGAGGAACAGGGGCAAATCACACAAGTCCGCCCGCCGCAAAAAGTCCAGTCACTCACCGCATTCGTTCGCAACAAGGTCTTTCGCAATCCGCCAACCGTCATGCAGGAAAGGGCTATTGAGGTTGCGCTGAATACGCCAGATCTCGCGCTTATTCAGGGGCCGCCGGGAACGGGAAAAACCACCGTCATCGCCGCCATTCTGGAGCGGCTGAACGAGATGGCCGACAAGCGCGGCGCGAACATCAAAGGCCAAGTGCTGCTGACCGGCTTTCAGCACGATGCGGTGGAAAACATGATCGAGCGGCTCTCGCTCAACAGCCTGCCCGTGCCGAAATTCGGCAAACGGTCTGGCGCGACGGAAGACGATCTCAGCATCTTCGAGCGCAATCTTGAAGCCTGGTGCAGCTCGCTTGCCACCGAACTGCGCGAGCGCAATCCCCAGATTGCGGAAGCTGAGCAGGAGCGGGAAATAAAAAACCTGTGCCTGCAATATGTCCAAGCCCCGTCACGCGCGCTCGCCGCCAACCTTGCTGGGAAAATCACAGCGCTCGGCAGTGTAATTCTTGGCGAAGACGGCGCTCGGCGATCGGCGAATTTGGCGAAAAAGCTCGCGCACGAGGAAAACCTCAACGATGGCTCCACCCAATGGCTTGATGCAGCGCGCCGTCTGCGTGTTCGCCATGAAAGCTTTTCTGACGACGGGCCAGAAAGGGCGATGGACGCACTGGATGACCTGCGTGATGTGCTTGAAGAAGACGAACGCAAACTGCTGGACAAAGCCAGTCTGTGGCGCAATGAAGATGGCCCAGCGCCATTTTTGGACAACCTGGTCGCGTTGAAAAAGAGGCTCTTCGCCCGGTTCACCGCTCCACCGATTTTTCGCGTGGAAAAGCAGAACGACGCAGTGCTTGCATTGGCAGAATTCGCCATACAACGCATCAAAAACGCCGAGTATTCGGCTAAGGATAAAAAATCTGCTGCGCTGGCCGAGTTTCTGGCCGAACTGGAAGGCAACCCCTATGGCATGGTAGATGCCCTGTCCGAATACAGTTTTGCCTTTGCCGCCACCAGCCAACAGAGCGTCAATCGTGATATGCAAAAGCGCAAAGGGCTTGTCGGGCGCGACGTCAATGAAAACCAGAAAGGCATGGAATACGAATATGTCATCGTGGATGAAGCCGCTCGCGTTTCACCCCGCGACCTGATGGTTCCGATGGCGCAAGGCAAGCGCATCATTCTGGTGGGCGACCATCGGCAGTTGCCGCATATCATTGATGAGGAGGTAGCACGCCAAATGGAGGCTGGCGAGGCAGCATCGGCCGACGAACCGGCACAGAATGAAGCTGACTGGCTCAAGAAATCCATGTTCCAGTATCTGTTCGCCACCCGCTTGAAAACGCTGGAAGACGGCGACGGTATCTCCCGCCGTGTCACGCTCGACAAGCAGTATCGGATGCACCCACTGCTCGGCAGCTTTATCAGCCGCAATTTTTATGAACGCTTCGATCCGACGGAACAATTCGGCTCTGGACGGCCTGAAAGCGATTTCGCCCACAACCTGCCCGGCATAAACGGTAAACCTGCTGTGTGGCTGGACGTGCCAGCGGCGAAAGGCAGACACCAGCGCAGCGGAACCAGTTGGACGCGCCCGGCAGAGGCCACCGTTATTGCCCGCCAATTGCAGGCGTGGATGAGTTCAGATGCAGGCAAAGACCTCTCGTTCGGCGTGATTTCGTTCTACAAGGCGCAGGCCGAACTCATCAAGAGACAACTCGGCAGCATCGCGGACGACGAGAGAAAACTCCGCGTCGGCACGGTGGACTCATTCCAGGGCATGGAGTTCGATGTCGTCTTCCTCTCAATGGTGCGAACCTTGCCGCATAACTGGAAATCCAAGAGCGATGACCGTGAAAAGCAGGCCACAGGGTTGTTCGGACACCTTTGCCTTTACAACCGCCTGAATGTCTCGATGAGTCGTCAGAAGAAGCTACTGGTGGTCGTTGGCGATACGGGTTTGCTGCAAAGTGAACTCGCGGCGGACTTTGTGCCGGGACTGGTGGATTTCCTTCGACTATGCCGCGAGCAAGGAGTGGTGCTGCCATGCTGAAGCTCCTTGATTACGGTAAACCTGCCCCCTTCGGAGGGATCATCGGCAGGCCTCGCCACCTCGCGTGGCCGGTGAACGTATACCGCGTGACCTTGCCCAGAGTTCTTGACGATGGCGATGGCTTGAACGCATTTGAACGCGTCATCCTGAAACTGCTTGAAACTGTCGGCTTGATGAACGCCGATGCGCTGGCGGATGAAACCCGCATTCCAGTCGATTTGGTCAAGAGCGTTCTGCTCCGTTTGCAAGACAAGGACTTGATTGACGACCACCATGCCATCATTGAGCGGGAGCGCGAAGAAGAATGTGCCCCGGCATTCGTTACCGCGCTTTTGTTCCGCGAACTCGCCACTGGAAAAATTCTGCCCTTCCTGCATTGGCTGGACGACACAAACCCCATGCGGAAAAAGGAAAGCGAGGACAAAGACTTCCGGATAATCCGCTGGGATGGTGTCCAAAGAAAAGCGATACCCGCGCCGCGTGATGTAATCAGAACTTTGCGCGCAATGAAAAAGCGCTCGTCTGCGTTCGGCAAGGACACCAAGATGCCCGTAGTCCAGCAGATCACGATAGTCGCCGAGCCCGACCTGCTTCACCTTGACTGCCCTATCGCCATCCAGAAAAGCGATGGCGAATTCCGCATCGCCGACCCATTCGGCAACGGTTTTTCCTTGATTCTCGAAAAATCGTTCGAACAGTTGCTTGAGCAGGAGGAAAGCCTGACCACGTGGCTGCATGGTTGGAAGCAGTCATTGAGCACTCCTCGTCCAGAAAAGCAGGATGCCACGGTCAAAGAGCCGTTCGACAACGACGCCAACTGGCAAAGTTACCCGAAGCTCGTCGCTAATTTGCGCCCCTTGCGGAATAGCCCGTTCCGCTCCATCGCCCAAATCCATGCCGCCATCGAA
>JAYQUJ010000107.1:0-10105 GCA_038147895.1 Pseudomonas sp. | reverse complement strand
GAGCGGCGGTCTCCAAAACCGCAGGTTGGGGGTTCGATTCCCTCCTGGCCTGCCAGATTCTGGATGTGAATGGATCTGGCACTTCTTTTAACAGGGTTATCTCATGAATGCCAAAGCTGAAGCCAAAGACTCCCGCTTTGATGTGCTGAAGTGGCTGGTTGTAGTTGCTTTGGTCGTTGCGGGTGTTGTCGGCAATCAGTACTTCTCGGCTGAGCCTCTCCTGTATCGTGTGCTGGCCTTGTTGGCTATGGCTGTGGTCGCTGCTTTTGTCGCGCTGCAGACTGGGCGTGGGCAGGCATTTTTCGCGTTGGCGAAAGAGGCTCGCGTAGAGATTCGCAAGGTTGTCTGGCCGAGTCGTCAAGAAACTACGCAGACCACCCTTATCGTGGTGGCTGTTGTTCTGGTTATGGGTCTGCTCTTGTGGGGGCTTGATAGTCTTCTGGGCTGGCTCGTTTCGTTGATCGTCGGTTAAGGGTGTCTCGTGGCTAAGCGTTGGTACGTTGTGCATGCATACTCGGGTTACGAGAAGCATGTCATGCGCTCGCTGATCGAGCGCGTCAAGCTGGCAGGCATGGAAGAAGAGTTCGGCGAAATTCTGGTTCCCACTGAAGAAGTGGTGGAAATGCGTAATGGCCAGAAGCGCAAAAGCGAGCGCAAGTTCTTTCCAGGCTACGTGCTGGTTCAGATGGAAATGAATGAGGCGACCTGGCACCTGATCAAGGATACGCCGCGCGTCATGGGCTTCATTGGTGGTACTGCCGACAAGCCGGCGCCTATCACTGAGAAAGAAGCTGACGCCATTCTGCGTCGTGTTGCCGATAGCGGTGACAAGCCTAAGCCGAAGACTCTCTTTGAGCCGGGTGAGACGGTTCGTGTTGTCGATGGGCCATTTGCTGACTTCAATGGCGTTGTCGAGGAAGTTAACTACGAGAAGAGCCGGATTCAGGTTGCCGTGCTCATCTTTGGTCGCTCCACGCCGGTGGAGCTGGAGTTCAGCCAGGTCGAGAAGGCTTAACTGGACAATGCATCCCGTACCCCGCAGCTGCTGGCTGCGGGGTTTTGTCGTCACTGGGATAAATGCGTGATTAACCGGGGAGCCTCGCTGAGGCGTTTGACCCGATATTGGAGTAGCTCATGGCTAAGAAGATTCAGGCTTACATCAAGCTGCAAGTAAAGGCCGGTCAGGCCAACCCGTCGCCGCCCGTTGGTCCTGCTCTGGGTCAGCACGGCGTAAACATCATGGAATTCTGCAAGGCGTTCAACGCCAAGACTCAGGGCATGGAGCCTGGTCTGCCGACTCCTGTGATCATCACTGTTTACAGCGACCGCAGCTTTACTTTTGAAACCAAAAGCACCCCGGCTTCGGTTCTGCTGAAGAAGGCTGCCGGCCTGACCAGCGGTTCCGCTCGTCCGAACACCGTCAAAGTTGGCACCGTTACCCGTGCTCAGCTGGAAGAGATCGCCAAGACCAAGCAGGCCGATCTGACCGCAGCTGACCTGGATGCGGCCGTGCGTACCATCGCCGGTTCCGCTCGTAGCATGGGCCTCAACGTGGAGGGTGTGTAAATGGCTAAGCTGACCAAGCGCCAGAAGGCAATTGCCGAGAAAGTTGAAGCCGGCAAGGCTTACACCTTCGAAGACGCCGCCAAGCTGCTGGCTGAGCTGTCCACCGTCAAGTTCACCGAGTCGTTCGACGTTTCCGTGAACCTGGGTGTTGACCCGCGTAAATCCGACCAGGTTGTACGTGGCGCCACCGTTCTCCCGAACGGCACTGGCAAGACCGTACGCGTTGCCGTGTTCACCCAGGGTCCTGGCGTTGAAGCTGCACTGGCTGCCGGCGCTGACAAAGTAGGTATGGACGATCTGGCCGCTGAAATGAAAGCTGGCGATCTGAACTACGACGTGGTCATCGCTTCTCCGGACGCCATGCGCGTTGTCGGCCAGCTGGGTCAGGTTCTCGGCCCGCGCGGCCTGATGCCGAACCCGAAAGTCGGTACCGTGACTCCGGACGTCGCCACTGCCGTGAAGAACGCCAAGGCTGGTCAGGTGCGTTTCCGTACCGACAAGAACGGCATCATCCACACCTCCGTTGGCAAGGTTGGCTTTGAAGCCGCTGCGCTGAAGCAGAACGTGGAAGCCCTGCTGAGCGACCTGAAGCGTCTGAAGCCTTCCACTTCGAAAGGCATCTACGTCAAGCGCGTGACCCTGAGCACCACCATGGGTCCGGGCCTGGTGATCGATCAGGCTTCGCTGGAAGCGTAAGTAATTTGGCCGGCGGGGGTGTATCCGCCGGCTTGTAAAGATTGGGGTCCCTGCCTGGCGGGGGCTATCCAAGACCGTAGGCGGCGCAAGCCTTAAACCAGGACGTTTCTCAAGCCTACGCAGATGGTGCTCCCGATTCGTACCGAATCAGACACCAAAACGACGCCGAGCCTCGGCCCGGCGAAACGGTAACATCCAGGAGTAAACCCGTGGCAATTAAACTCGAAGACAAGAAGGCCATCGTCGCTGAAGTCAACGAGGCTGCCAAAGCCGGTCTGTCCGCTGTCGTGGCTGATGCCCGTGGCGTGACTGTCGGCGCAATGACCGGACTCCGTAAAGAGGCCCGCGAAGCTGGCGTTTACGTACGTGTCGTACGTAACACCCTGCTCAAGCGCGCCGTTGAAGGCACTCAGTTCGACGTGCTCAACGACGTGTTCAAAGGCCCGACCCTCATCGCGTTCTCCAACGAGCATCCGGGCGCTGCTGCCCGTATCTTCAAGGAATTCGCCAAGGGTCAGGACAAGTTCGAGATCAAGGCAGCTGCGTTCGAGGGCCAGTTCCTCGCAGCAAACCAGATCGACGTGCTGGCAACTCTGCCGACTTACGACGAGGCGATCGCACAGCTGATGAGCGTTATGCAAGGCGCTACCAGCAAGTTCGTTCGTACTCTGGCGGCCGTTCGCGACCAGAAAGAAGGCGTTGCTGCCTAATCCAGGCAAAGCGTCCCTTTCAGTTAATTTGTTTAATTTGATGGCCGCGTAGGCTGTCACCCCAATACAGGAATTAGAGTCATGGCTCTGACCAACGAAGACATCATCAACGCCGTTTCCGAAATGTCCGTGATGCAGGTTGTTGAACTGATCAAGGCAATGGAAGAGAAGTTCGGTGTAACCGCTGCCGCTGCTGTTGCTGCTGGCCCGGCTGCCGGCGCTGCTGCCGCTGCTGAAGAGCAAACCGAGTTCAACGTCGTTCTGACTGAAGCCGGCGACAAGAAAGTGAACGTGATCAAGGTCGTTCGCGAGCTGACCGGTCTGGGTCTGAAAGAAGCCAAAGAGAAAGTCGACACCGCTCCTCAGGTTGTTGCTGAAGGCCTGACCAAGGAAGCTGCTGAAGACGCCAAGAAGAAGCTGGAAGAAGCTGGCGCCAAAGTCGAGCTCAAGTAAGCGACGACCTTGCGTCTGCAGCCGAAGCGGTTCGCTTAAGGCTGATGGCTGGTGGCAAATGCCACCGGCCTTTTTCCGTTATGGGCTGCTGGCCGAAATGCCGCAGCCTATGGCGTGAAGACCCCGCCCGAGGGCGGCGCAAACCAAGGGGTTTGCACGATTTTCTGGCTGCTGCCGTCGGCAGTGGCCAAATAAGCAGGTGACCAAGCTGGGGAACGCTGATGGCTTACTCATACACTGAGAAAAAACGTATCCGCAAGGACTTTAGCAAGTTGCCGGACGTGATGGATGTGCCTTATCTCCTGGCCATCCAGCTGGATTCGTATCGCGAATTCCTGCAGCAAGGAGTGAGCAAGGAGCAGTTCCGCGACGTTGGCCTGCATGCGGCCTTCAAGTCCGTATTTCCGATCATCAGCTACTCCGGCAATGCTGCTCTGGAGTACGTCGGCTACCGCCTGGGCGAGCCGGCTTTTGACGTCAAGGAATGCGTACTGCGCGGCGTGACCTTCGCCGTGCCGCTGCGCGTGAAAGTCCGTCTGATCATTTTCGACAAAGAGTCGTCGAACAAAGCGATCAAGGACATCAAAGAGCAAGAAGTGTACATGGGCGAAATTCCGCTCATGACCGAGAACGGTACCTTCATCATCAACGGTACCGAGCGCGTCATCGTGTCTCAGCTGCACCGCTCTCCGGGTGTGTTCTTCGACCACGACCGTGGCAAGACCCACAGCTCCGGCAAGCTGCTGTACTCCGCGCGCATCATTCCTTACCGCGGCTCCTGGCTGGACTTCGAGTTCGACCCGAAGGACTGCGTGTTCGTGCGTATCGACCGTCGCCGCAAACTGCCGGCGTCCGTCCTGCTACGCGCGCTGGGCTACAGCACCGAGGAAGTGCTGGACGCCTTCTATGCCACCAACGTCTTCCATGTGAAGGGTGAGACTCTCGCTCTGGAGCTGGTTCCTCAGCGTCTGCGCGGTGAAATCGCTGCCTTCGACATCCAGGACGAGAAGGGCAAGGTCATCGTTGAGCAGGGCCGCCGTATCACTGCGCGCCACATCAACCAGATCGACAAGGCTGGTATCAAAGAGCTGGAAGTCCCGATCGACTACCTGCTGGGTCGTACTACTGCCAAGGCCATCGTGCATCCGGCTACCGGCGAGATCGTTGCCGAGTGCAACACCGAGCTGACTACCGAGCTGCTGGCGAAGATCGTCAAGGCCCAGGTCGTTCGCCTCGAAACCCTGTACACCAACGACATCGACTGCGGTCCGTTCATCTCCGACACGCTGAAGATCGACTCCACCGGCAACCAGCTGGAGGCTCTGGTCGAGATCTATCGCATGATGCGTCCTGGCGAGCCGCCAACCAAGGATGCCGCCGAGACCCTGTTCAACAACCTGTTCTTCAGCGCCGAGCGTTACGACCTGTCCGCCGTTGGCCGCATGAAGTTCAACCGTCGTATCGGTCGTACCGAGATCGAAGGCTCCGGCGTACTGAGCCGCGAAGACATCGTCGAAGTGCTGAAGACTCTGGTCGACATCCGTAACGGCAAAGGCATCGTCGACGACATCGACCACCTGGGTAACCGTCGCGTACGTTGCGTTGGCGAGATGGCCGAGAACCAGTTCCGCGTGGGCCTGGTCCGCGTTGAACGCGCGGTCAAAGAGCGTCTGTCGATGGCCGAAAGCGAAGGCCTGATGCCGCAGGACCTGATCAACGCCAAGCCGGTTGCGGCGGCGGTGAAAGAGTTCTTCGGTTCCAGCCAGCTCTCGCAGTTCATGGACCAGAACAACCCGCTCTCCGAGATCACCCACAAGCGCCGCGTTTCCGCACTCGGCCCAGGTGGTCTGACCCGTGAGCGCGCTGGCTTCGAAGTCCGTGACGTACACCCGACCCACTACGGCCGCGTGTGCCCGATCGAGACTCCTGAAGGTCCGAACATCGGTCTGATCAACTCCCTGGCGGCCTACGCCCGCACCAACCAGTACGGCTTCCTGGAAAGCCCGTACCGTGTGGTCAAGGACACTCAGGTCACCGACGAGATCGTCTTCCTGTCCGCCATCGAAGAGGCCGATCACGTGATCGCCCAGGCTTCGGCGACCATGAACGACAAGGGCCAGCTGATCGATGAACTGGTGACCGTACGTCACCTCAACGAGTTCACCGTCAAGGCGCCGGAAGACGTGACCCTGATGGACGTTTCGCCGAAGCAGGTCGTTTCCGTCGCTGCCTCGCTGATTCCGTTCCTCGAACACGACGACGCCAACCGTGCACTCATGGGTTCGAACATGCAGCGTCAGGCTGTACCGACCCTGCGCGCCGACAAGCCGCTGGTAGGTACCGGCATGGAGCGCAACGTTGCTCGCGACTCCGGCGTCTGCGTCGTGGCCCGTCGTGGCGGCGTGATCGACTCCGTCGATGCCAGCCGCATCGTGGTTCGTGTTGCCGATGACGAAGTTGAAACCGGTGAAGCCGGTGTCGACATCTACAACCTGACCAAGTACACCCGCTCCAACCAGAACACCTGCATCAACCAGCGTCCGCTGGTGAGCAAAGGTGACACGGTTTCGCGCGGTGACATCATGGCCGACGGTCCGTCCACCGACATGGGTGAACTGGCTCTGGGTCAGAACATGCGCGTGGCGTTCATGCCGTGGAACGGCTTCAACTTCGAAGACTCCATCTGCCTGTCCGAGCGCGTGGTACAGGAAGACCGCTTCACCACGATCCACATCCAGGAACTGACCTGTGTGGCCCGTGACACCAAGCTTGGCCCAGAGGAAATCACCGCGGACATCCCGAACGTGGGTGAAGCTGCGCTGAACAAGCTGGACGAAGCCGGTATCGTCTACGTTGGTGCCGAAGTACTGGCCGGCGACATCCTGGTCGGCAAGGTCACTCCGAAAGGCGAGACCCAGCTGACTCCGGAAGAGAAACTGCTGCGTGCGATCTTCGGTGAGAAGGCGTCCGACGTGAAGGACACCTCCCTGCGTGTGCCGACCGGCACCAAGGGTACCGTCATCGACGTACAGGTCTTCACCCGTGATGGCGTAGAGCGCGACAGCCGCGCCCTGGCCATCGAGAAGCAGCAGCTCGACGAGATCCGCAAGGACCTGAACGAAGAGTTCCGCATCGTCGAAGGCGCAACCTTCGAGCGCCTGCGTTCCGCCCTGGTTGGCGCCAAGGCCGAAGGCGGTGCTGGCCTGAAGAAAGGCACCGAGGTTACCGACGAGTTCCTCGACGGTCTGGAGCGCGGTCAGTGGTTCAAGCTGCGCATGGCTGACGATGCTCTGAACGAGCAGCTGGAAAAGGCCCAGGCCTATATCAGCGACCGTCGCCAGCTGCTGGACGACAAGTTCGAAGACAAGAAGCGCAAGCTGCAGCAGGGCGACGACCTGGCGCCGGGCGTACTGAAGATCGTCAAGGTCTACCTGGCCATCAAGCGCCGCATCCAGCCGGGCGACAAGATGGCCGGTCGTCACGGTAACAAGGGTGTGGTCTCGGTGATCATGCCGGTCGAAGACATGCCGCACGACGCCAACGGTACTCCGGTCGACATCGTCCTCAACCCGCTGGGCGTACCGTCGCGTATGAACGTCGGTCAGATCCTCGAAACCCACCTGGGCCTGGCGGCCAAGGGTCTGGGCGAGAAGATCAACCGCATGCTCGAAGAGCAGCGCAAGATCGCTGAACTGCGCAAGTTCCTGACCGAGATCTACAACGAGATCGGTGGTCGTCAGGAAAGCCTGGATACCTTCTCCGATGCCGAGATTCTCGAGCTGGCGAAGAACCTGAAGGGCGGCGTACCTATGGCTACCGCCGTATTCGACGGTGCCAAGGAAAGCGAGATCAAGGCCATGCTGAAGCTGGCCGATCTGCCGGAAAGCGGTCAGATGCGCCTGTTCGACGGTCGTACCGGTAACCAGTTCGAGCGTCCGACAACTGTCGGCTACATGTACATGCTCAAGCTGAACCACCTGGTCGACGACAAGATGCACGCTCGTTCCACCGGTTCCTACAGCCTGGTTACCCAGCAGCCGCTGGGTGGTAAGGCGCAGTTCGGTGGTCAGCGCTTCGGTGAGATGGAGGTCTGGGCGCTGGAAGCCTACGGCGCCGCCTACACCCTGCAGGAAATGCTGACCGTGAAGTCGGACGACGTGAACGGCCGGACCAAGATGTACAAGAACATCGTGGACGGCGATCACCGCATGGAGGCCGGCATGCCGGAGTCCTTCAACGTGTTGATCAAAGAAATCCGTTCGCTCGGCATCGACATCGAACTGGAAACCGAATAACACGCCTTGCTGCGGCCGCACTGTCGGCCGCAGCAGGTCCGTGAGGAGGAAAGGCCTTGAAAGACTTGCTGAATCTGTTGAAAAACCAGGGTCAGGTTGAAGAGTTCGATGCGATTCGTATCGGTCTGGCTTCGCCGGAAATGATCCGTTCCTGGTCCTTCGGTGAAGTGAAAAAGCCGGAGACCATCAACTACCGTACCTTCAAGCCCGAGCGCGATGGTCTGTTCTGCGCCAAGATCTTTGGCCCGGTCAAGGACTACGAGTGCCTGTGCGGTAAGTACAAGCGCCTCAAACACCGCGGTGTGATCTGCGAGAAGTGTGGCGTGGAAGTGGCCCTGGCCAAAGTCCGTCGTGAGCGCATGGCGCACATCGAACTGGCTTCGCCGGTTGCCCACATCTGGTTCCTGAAGTCGCTGCCGTCCCGTATCGGCCTGCTGCTGGACATGACCCTGCGTGATATCGAGCGCGTACTCTATTTCGAGAGCTACGTGGTGATCGACCCGGGCATGACCACCCTGGAAAAGAACCAGCTGCTGAACGACGAGCAGTACTTCGAAGCCCTCGAAGAGTTCGGTGACGACTTCGACGCGCGCATGGGCGCCGAGGCCGTTCGCGAGCTGCTCAACGCTATCGATCTGGATCATGAAATCGGCCGTCTGCGCGAAGAAATCCCGCAGACCAACTCCGAGACCAAGATCAAGAAGCTGTCCAAGCGCCTGAAGCTGATGGAAGCCTTCAAGGACTCCGGCAACCATCCGGAGTGGATGGTCCTGACCGTTCTGCCGGTTCTGCCGCCGGATCTGCGTCCGCTGGTTCCGCTGGATGGCGGCCGCTTCGCGACTTCCGATCTGAACGATCTGTACCGTCGCGTGATCAACCGTAACAACCGTCTGAAGCGCCTGCTCGACCTGTCGGCGCCGGACATCATCGTGCGCAACGAAAAGCGCATGCTGCAGGAAGCGGTCGACGCCCTGCTCGACAACGGCCGTCGCGGTCGCGCCATCACCGGCTCGAACAAGCGTCCGCTGAAGTCGCTGGCCGACATGATCAAAGGTAAGCAGGGTCGCTTCCGTCAGAACCTGCTCGGTAAGCGCGTGGACTACTCCGGTCGTTCGGTAATTACCGTAGGCCCGACCCTGCGTCTGCATCAGTGCGGTCTGCCGAAGAAAATGGCGCTTGAGCTGTTCAAGCCGTTCATTTTCGGCAAGCTGGAAATGCGCGGCATGGCGACCACCATCAAGGCGGCCAAGAAGATGGTCGAGCGCGAGCTGCCCGAGGTTTGGGACGTTCTCGCCGAAGTCATCCGCGAACACCCCGTCCTGCTGAACCGTGCGCCGACTCTGCACCGTCTGGGTATCCAGGCGTTCGAGCCGGTACTGATCGAAGGTAAAGCGATCCAGCTGCACCCGCTGGTCTGCGCCGCGTATAACGCCGACTTCGACGGCGACCAGATGGCCGTGCACGTTCCGCTGACCCTTGAGGCTCAGCTGGAAGCACGCGCGCTGATGATGTCGACCAACAACGTACTGTCGCCTGCCAACGGCGAGCCGATCATCGTGCCGTCGCAGGACGTGGTACTGGGTCTGTACTACATGACCCGTGAAGCCGTTAACGCCAAGGGCGAAGGTCGCGTATTTGCCGACCTGCAGGAAGTCGACCGCGTGTTCCGCGCCGGCGAGGCTTCGCTGCACGCCCGCGTCAAGGTCCGTATCAACGAGACCGTGAAGCAGAAAGACGGCAGCCTGGTGAAAAACACCCGCATCGTCGACACCACCGTCGGCCGTGCCCTGCTGTTCCAGATCGTTCCGGCTGGCCTGTCCTATGACGTGGTCAATCAGTCGATGAAGAAGAAGGCGATCTCCAAGCTGATCAACCAGTGCTACCGCACTGTGGGTCTGAAAGACACCGTGATCTTCGCTGACCAGCTGATGTACACCGGTTTCGCCTACTCGACCATCTCCGGTGTGTCGATCGGCGTGAACGACTTCGTTATCCCGGACGAGAAGGCGCGCATCATTGACGCCGCCACCGAGGAAGTGAAGGAAATCGAATCGCAGTACGCCTCCGGCCTGGTAACCCAGGGCGAGAAGTACAACAAGGTGATCGACCTGTGGTCCAAGGCCAACGACGAAGTGTCCAAGGCAATGATGGCCAACCTGTCGAAAGAGCCGGTTGTCGATCGCGAGGGCAAAACCGTCGAGCAGGAGTCCTTCAACTCCATGTACATGATGGCGGACTCCGGTGCTCGTGGTAGCGCCGCCCAGATCCGTCAGCTGGCCGGTATGCGTGGTCTGATGGCCAAGCCGGACGGCTCCATCATCGAAACGCCGATCACCGCGAACTTCCGTGAAGGTCTGAACGTACTCCAGTACTTCATCTCCACCC
>JAYQUJ010000106.1:0-10231 GCA_038147895.1 Pseudomonas sp. | reverse complement strand
CCATCGTGCCGCTAATGGCTGGCGGCGGCATGTACGAAACCGGCGCCGGCGGCTCAGCACCCAAGCACGTGCAGCAGCTGATCGAAGAGAACTACCTGCGCTGGGACTCGCTAGGCGAGTTCCTGGCCCTGGCCGTTTCCTTCGAAGAGGAAGGCATCAAGGCCAACAACGCCAAAGCCAAAGTGCTCGGCAAGTGCCTGGATGAAGCCACCGGCAAACTGCTGGACAACAACAAGTCCCCGGCGCGCAAGGTCGGCGACATCGACAACCGCGGCAGCCACTTCTACCTGGCGCTGTACTGGGCCCAGGCCCTGGCCGCGCAGAACGATGACGCCGCACTGAAAGCCCACTTCGCCCCGCTGGCCAAGACCCTGACCGAACAGGAAGCGGCCATCGTCGCCGAACTGAACGGCGCCCAGGGCAAGGCAGTCGACATCGGCGGCTATTACCGCTCCAACCCGGAACTGACCGCCCAGGTGATGCGCCCCAGCGCCACCTTCAACGCCGCAATCGATGCACTGAGCCACTAAGCCCAGCCGTTTCGACGAAACCCCGGCCTTGCGCCGGGGTTTTCGTTTCTACAGCATGGCGCCACGCACTCAAGGAATCCCAACATGAGCTGGAATCCCCACATCACAGTCGCGACAGTCGTAGAAGACCAGGGCCGCTTCCTGCTGGTCGAGGAGCTGAGCGACGGTAAGGCCGTCTTCAATCAGCCTGCGGGCCATCTGGAGGCTGACGAAAGCCTGCTGCAGGCCGCACTGCGCGAAACCCTGGAAGAAACCGGCTGGGAAGTGGAGCTGACTGCAGTTACCGGTATCTATCTGTACACCGCCCCCAGCAACGGCGTGACTTACCAGCGCGTGTGCTTCGCCGCCAAGCCGCTGCGCCATCTGCCGGAATCACCACTGGACGAGGGCATCATCGGCCCGCAATGGCTGACCCGCGAAGAGCTGGCCGCCCAGCCCGAGCGCTGGCGCAGCGAGCTGGTTTTGCGCTGCATCGACGACTACCTGGCAGGCGAGCGCCACAGCCTCAGCCTGATCCGCGACCCGGCCTGATTCGCCGCACAGCACCCGCTCCTGATAGAATCGCCCACTTTCTGCAGTCACCCATCTCGATTCCCATGCGCGAACCAGCCAATACCCGAGTGATCGTCGGCATGTCCGGCGGCGTCGACTCCTCCGTCTCCGCCCTCCTCCTGCTCGAACAGGGCTATCAGGTGGAAGGCCTGTTCATGAAGAACTGGGAAGAGGATGACGGCACCGAATACTGCACCGCCATGGACGACCTGGCCGACGCCCAGGCCGTGTGCGACCGCATCGGCATCAAGCTACACACCGCCAACTTCGCGGCGGAATACTGGGACAACGTGTTCGAGCACTTCCTCGCCGAGTACAAGGCCGGGCGCACGCCAAACCCGGACATCCTGTGCAACCGCGAGATCAAGTTCAAAGCCTTCCTCGACTACGCCCTCTCGCTGGGCGCCGACCTGATCGCCACCGGCCACTACGTACGCCGCCGCGATATCGACGGCCGTAGCGAGCTGCTCAAGGGCCTCGATCCTAACAAGGACCAGAGCTACTTCCTGCACGCCGTTGGCGGCGAGCAGATCGGCCGCACCCTGTTCCCGGTTGGTGAGCTGGAGAAACCGCAGGTGCGGGCCATTGCCGAGAAATACGAGCTGGCCACCGCCAAGAAGAAGGACTCGACCGGTATCTGCTTCATCGGCGAGCGCCGCTTCAGTGATTTCCTCAAGCAGTACCTGCCGGCCCAGCCGGGCGACATCGAAACCACCGAAGGCCAGGTGATCGGCCGCCATGTCGGCCTGATGTACCACACCATCGGCCAGCGCCAGGGCCTGGGTATCGGCGGCATGAAGAACGCGGGTGACGAACCCTGGTACGTACTGCACAAGGATCTGACGCGCAACGTACTGATCGTCGGCCAGGGTAACGACCACCCCTGGCTGTTCTCTCGCGCCCTGCTGGCCTCGGACATCTACTGGGTCAACCCGATCGATCTCTCCAGCCCGCGCCGCCTGACTGCCAAGGTTCGTTACCGCCAGGCCGATCAGGCCTGCACCCTGGAAAAGACCGAACACGGCTACCGCGCCCTGTTCGACGAGCCGCAACGCGCCGTTACCCCTGGCCAGTCCGTGGTGTTCTACGACGGCGAAGTCTGCCTCGGTGGCGGCGTGATCGAAGTCGCCGAGCCCTGTGCCGAGGGAGCCCCGCGCACATGAGCCCGACCCAAGAACAACTGATCGCCCTCTCCGCCGTCTTTCAGGCCGCCAGCCTGGTGGACAAGCTGGCTCGCACCGGACAGGCCCCCGAGGCACAGGTCGGCTGCCTGCTCGGCAGCCTGCTGGTACGCGACCCGAAAAGCACCCTGGACGTCTACGGCGGTGACGACCTCAACCTGCGCGAGGGTTACAAGACCCTGGTCGGCGCACTGGAGCGCAACCCAGCCAGCCTGCAGCGCGAACCTCTGCGCTACGCCCTGGCCCTGCTTGGCCTGGAGCGCCAGCTGGCCAAGCGTGACGACATGCTGCAGGTAATCGGCAGCCGCCTGGATCAGATCCAGAACCAGGTCGAACATTTCGGCCCTGCTCACGAGAACGTGATCGCAGCCTGCGGCGGGCTGTATCAGGACACCATCAGCACTTTCCGCCAGCGTATTCAGGTGCACGGCGACATGCGTTTCCTGCAACAACCAGCCGTCGCAGCCAAGGTGCGCGCGCTGCTGCTCACCGGTATCCGCTCGGCACGCCTGTGGCGCCAACTCGGCGGCCATCGCTGGCAACTGGTATTCAGCCGCAGCAAGTTGCTCCGAGAGCTATACCCGCTGCTGCGGGGCTGAGATGAGCCTGCCCAGCCGCAGCGTCAAGCCTATCCAGGGCGCCCTGCTGCTGGCGCTCTCGGCCCTGCTCTTCTCGCTGATGGGCGTTGGCATTCGTGAGATCTCCGACGGGGTCAACAATGAGTCCGTGGTGTTTTTCCGCAACCTGGTCGGCGTACTGTTCTTCCTGCCTCTGGTTCTGCTCAAGGGCACTCGCCCACTCCAGACCAAGCGCCTGAAAGCTCATTTGTGGCGTACCGGCTATGGCCTGGCAGCGATGTATTGTTTCTTCTACGCCATCGCCCACCTGCCGCTGGCCGACGCCATGCTCTTCACCTATTCGGCACCGGTGTTCACCCCGATACTGGCCTGGTGGCTGCTCAAAGAGCCACTGACCAGACGCATGCTGATTACCACCGGCATCGGCCTGATCGGCGTCCTGCTGGTAGCCAAACCCAGCCAGGCGCTGCTCGACAGTCAGGCCTTGATCGGCATGGCCGCCAGCATTCTGGCCGCACTCGCCTTCGTCTCCATCCGCGAAATGAGCGACAGCGAACCGGCCTTTCGCATCGTTTTCTACTTTTCGCTGTTCAGCGCACTGTTCTCGGCAGTGCCGCTGACCTGGGCCTGGCAGCCACTGAGCCAGTACCAACTGGGCCTACTGCTGGTCATCGGCCTGCTCGCCACGGTGAGCCAAATCATCATGTCCAAGGCATACGGCCTAGCGCCGCCAGGCCTGATCGGCCCCTTCGCCTACCTGGCGATTGTCTTCGCCGGCATCATCGCCTGGCTGCGCTGGGGCGAGATGCCAGACAGCACGTCACTACTCGGCGCCGCGCTGATCTTCTGCGCCAGCCTGCTCTCCATCGCCAGGCGCCCCCACGCTCGCTAAGCGGACGGGCGCCTACGGGCGACATCGTGTATGATGTGCGCCCTTTTCGTTGACCGACCTGTCCGAGAACGCCTCCATGCAGCTCTCCTCGCTCACCGCGGTTTCCCCCGTCGATGGCCGCTACGCCGGCAAAACCAGTTCCCTGCGTCCGATCTTCAGCGAATACGGCCTGATCCGTTTCCGCGTGATGGTCGAAGTCCGCTGGCTGCAACGCCTGGCCACCCATGAAGGCGTCGCCGAAGTCGCCCCCTTCTCCGCCGAGGCCAATGCCCTGCTCAATGAGCTGGCCGAGAACTTCGCCGTCGAACACGCCGAGCGCGTGAAAGAGATCGAGCGCACCACCAACCACGACGTCAAGGCCGTGGAGTACCTGCTCAAGGAGCAGGCCGCCAAGCTTCCGGAACTGGCCGCGGTCAGCGAATTCATCCACTTCGCCTGCACCAGCGAGGACATCAACAACCTGTCCCACGCCCTGATGCTGCGCGAAGGACGCGACAGCGTCCTGCTGCCGCTGATGAAGCAGATCGCCGGCGCCATCCGCGAGCTGGCCGTCAAATTCGCCGGCGTGCCGATGCTGTCGCGCACCCACGGCCAGCCGGCCTCGCCGACCACCCTCGGCAAGGAACTGGCCAACGTGGTCTACCGCCTGGAGCGCCAGATCGCTCAAGTGGCCGCCGTGCCGCTGCTGGGCAAGATCAACGGCGCCGTGGGTAACTACAACGCCCACCTGTCCGCCTACCCGCAGGTCGATTGGGAGGCCAACGCCAAGCAGTTCATCGAAGGTGACCTGGGCCTGCAGTGGAACCCCTACACCACGCAGATCGAGCCGCACGACTACATCGCCGAGCTGTTCGACGCCATCGCCCGCTTCAACACCATCCTCATCGACTTTGATCGTGATGTGTGGGGCTACATCTCCCTCGGCTACTTCAAGCAGAAGACCGTGGCCGGCGAGATCGGCTCCTCGACCATGCCGCACAAGGTCAACCCGATCGACTTCGAAAACTCCGAAGGCAACCTGGGTATCGCCAACGCGATCTTCCAGCACCTGGCCAGCAAGCTGCCGATCTCCCGCTGGCAGCGCGACCTGACCGACTCTACCGTGCTGCGCAACCTCGGCGTCGGCTTCGCCCACAGCGTCATCGCCTACGAAGCCAGCCTCAAGGGCATCGGCAAGCTGGAGCTGAACGAAGCCCGCATCGCCGAAGATCTGGACGCCTGCTGGGAAGTTCTGGCCGAGCCGATCCAGACCGTGATGCGCCGCTACGCCATCGAGAACCCTTACGAAAAGCTCAAGGAACTGACCCGCGGCAAGGGCATCAGTCCGGAAGCCCTGCTCAGCTTCATCGATGGCCTGGACATGCCGGCAGCCGCCAAGGAGGAGCTCAAGCAGCTTACCCCGGCCCGCTACATCGGTAACGCCGTCGCCCAGGCCAAGCGCATCTGAGCGCCACCAGCCTCTCCAACGCCCGGCTGAGCCGGGCGTTTTTGTTTTAGCCATTTCATCTCTTTCAAGGGCTTAGCCATGAATCCTGATACTCCTCTGCAGCTGCTGGGCGGCCTCACCCCTCGCGAGTTCCTGCGTGACTACTGGCAGCAAAAGCCCCTGCTGGTTCGCCAGGCCATCCCAGGCTTCGAAAGCCCGATCACGGCCGACGAACTGGCCGGCCTGGCCCTGGAAGAAGAAGTCGAATCGCGCCTGGTGCTGGAGCATGGCGAAACTCCCTGGGAGCTGCGCCGCGGCCCCTTCGCCGAAGAGGCCTTCAGCCAACTGCCGGAGCGTGACTGGACCCTGCTGGTACAGGCCGTTGATCAGTTCGTGCCGGAAGTGGCCGACGTACTCAAGGACTTCGGCTTCCTGCCCAGCTGGCGTATCGACGATCTGATGATCAGCTTCGCCGCGCCCGGCGGCAGTGTCGGCCCACACTTCGACAACTACGACGTCTTTCTGCTGCAGGCCGAAGGCCAGCGCCGCTGGAAGATCGGCCAGATGTGCGACGCCGACAGCAAGCTACTGCAACACACAGACCTGCGCATCCTCGCCGACTTCGAACAGACCGACGAGTGGGTACTGGAGCCCGGCGACATGCTCTACCTGCCGCCGCGCCTGGCCCACTACGGCATTGCCGAAGACGACTGCATGACCTACTCGGTCGGCTTCCGCGCACCGAGCGCCGCCGAAGTACTGACCCACTTCACCGACTTCCTCGCGCAGTTCCTCCCGGACGAAGAGCGTTACAGCGACGCCGGCATGGCCCCGAGCAGCGACCCGCACCAGATCCAGCAGGACGCCCTGGATCGTCTCAAGACCCTGCTGACCGAGCACATGAGCGACGAGCGCCTGCTGCTGACCTGGTTCGGCCAGTTCATGACCGAGCCACGCTACCCCGAACTGGTCAACGGCCCGGAGATCGAAGAAGCCGACTTCCTCGGCGCCCTGGAAGATGGTGCCGTACTGGTTCGCAACCCCAGCGCCCGCCTGGCCTGGAGCGAAGTAGACGTCGGCCTGGTGCTGTTCGCCAGCGGCCAGAGCCGCCTGCTGCCAGCCCATCTGAAAGAGCTGCTGCGCCTGGTCTGCGCCGCCGAAGCCCTGCACGGGGAGAACCTGGCGCCTTGGTTGGCCGACGAAGACGGGCGTACACTGGTGCGTGAACTGGTCCAGCAAGGAAGTTTGGAGTTTGCTGATGAGTGAGATTCACGTCCGCCTTGCCCACTGGCAAAAGGACAATGCCGATCTGCGCCGTATCCGTGAGGCGGTTTTTATCGCCGAGCAGGCCGTACCGGCTGAACTGGAATGGGACGACGAGGACAGCGAGGCCGTGCACTTCCTCGCCTGCGAGGGTGACTACCCGATCGGTACCGCACGCCTGTTGGCCGACGGCCAGATCGGCCGCGTCTCGGTGCTCAAGGATTGGCGCGGTCTCAAGGTTGGCGATGCCCTGATGCAGGCCGCCATCGAGGCTGCCGAGGCACGCGGCCAGCGCGAACAGAAACTCAGCGCCCAGGTACACGCCACCGCCTTCTATGAACGTCTTGGCTTTCAGATCGAAGGTGACGAGTACCTGGAGGCCGGCATCCCCCATGTCATGATGGTGCGCCATAGCCACTAGGATCACAGCATGAGCGAAGCAAACGCCCCGCACGACGAGAACGAACCGGAACTACCGGCCATCGAGTTCCAGTCGCCGGGGCGTTTTGCTGTGCACAACCCGCAAAATCTGCCCGGCATTGCTAGCGAACCCAGGGAGCCGGCACCCTTTCTTCTCGGCAGCCACGGTTCTCTGGAGCGCTTCAGCCGCCCCGAGCAAGCACAGGCCCACGCCCTGGCCTTGCTGCAGCAGGCCCGTTTCAACCTGTGCATCTACAGTCCGGATCTGGAAGCCTGGCTGTACAGCCACAGCAGCGTGCAGGAAGCCTGCACCCAGTTTCTCCTGGCCAGCCCGAAAAACCGCCTGCGAATTCTGGTGCGCGATGTGGGAAAACCGGTAAGACAGGGGCACCGCCTGCTCAATCTGGCCCAGCGCATCACCAGCAACCTGCACATTCGCAGAATCAATCCCGACCATCCTAGTGATGAGTGCGCCTATCTACTGGCCGACGATCGCGGCCTGCTGCTGCGTGAGGCGCCCGAGCAATATGCGGGCTACGCCCTGTACAACGACCCCGGTCGCACGCGTCAGCGCCAGGCGCAGTTTGACCAAACCTGGGACACCAGCCTTTCTGACCCTGATCTGCGGAGCTTCCTGCTATGAAACTGCGCACCTGCCTGCTCGCCTTTTCGCTCGCCTTCAGCCTGCCCTTGCAGGCCGCCACCGAGCTGATTCAGCTCAACTACCGCATGGCCGACGAGGTACTGCCACTGGTGCAGTCAGCTCTGGACGGCCAGGGCAAGGCCAGCGCCTACGGCAACCAACTGATGCTCAATGCCTCGCCCGACAAGATCGCCGAGATTCGCGACCTGCTCAGCCAGTTGGACCAGGCGCCCCGGCGCCTGCTGATCAGCGTCGACACCAGCGAGCAGAGCCTGGACAACAGCAGCGGCTACCGTGTCGATGGCAGCATCAGCGCAGGCGACGCCGAAGTGATAGTCGGTCGCGGCGAAATCAATGGTCGCGATCAGGCGCGCATCATTCGCCGCTCCACCAATAGCCGCAGCGGCGGCACTCAGCAGATTCAGGCCACCGAAGGCTACCCGGCGCTGATTCAGGTCGGCCAGAGCGTGCCGCTAACCACTACCAGCGTCGGCCCCTATGGCCAGGTCTACCAGAACACCCAGTACCGCAACGTCAACCAGGGCTTTTACGTCACAGCCAGCCTGAGCGGCGACATCGTGCACGTCAGCATCAGCAGCAACAATGACCGGGTCAACCGCTACCAACCTGGCGTCATCGACACCCAGAGCACCGATACCCGGGTCAGCGGCCGTCTCGGCGAATGGATTCCCTTGGGCGGCGTCAGCCAGCAAAGCCAGGGCAGCAACGCCGATGTCCTGCGTCGCTATTCGACCCAGGGCAGCAACGACATGAGCATGCGCATCAAAGTGGAGGCCCTGGATTGAGGCCTGCGGCGCTCCCGAATTTATGTAGTTGCGATAAAAAGACACTACAAAACGTTTGACGAACGCCCGTTTGAAAGCGCATCATGGCCCCGCTCCCGCTAGCCAGGGGCTCTGAAAAGAGCCTCCAGACTGCGTCCGTAACACCATTCGGACCGGTCCGTGTTCTAACAGCCCACAAGGCGTTTCAACGAGGTTGCGACTGGAACGAAAGTTGTCCTGAGGGACGGGGAAGCCTAAGCATCATCAGCCAGACCGCCAGAGAAGTATGCGCAACGCCCAACGGCATCCACGAGCCGGCAAGCAGCGCACATTGATCGACGACCTGACTGCCTCCTCCCCTCCGCTGCACTCTCGCTCCGTCAATATCTCGAAGTTTCGCTACGTGTCGCCCGCAACACGCAAGATTGCTTGCACGTTGGTTTTGGGTGGGAAGTCGGTGCTCAACCAAACTCATACTTTGAAGGATTGACCATGTCAGCTTATCAAAACGACATCAAAGCCGTTGCCGCCCTGAAAGAAGCCGCCGGCAGCAGCTGGAGCGCGATCAACCCTGAGTCCGTCGCTCGCATGCGCGCTCAGAACCGTTTCAAGACCGGTCTGGAAATCGCCCAGTACACCGCTGACATCATGCGTAAAGACATGGCCGAGTACGACGCCGACTCGTCCGTCTACACCCAGTCCCTGGGCTGCTGGCACGGCTTCATCGGTCAGCAGAAGCTGATCTCCATCAAGAAGCACCTGAAGACCACCAACAAGCGCTACCTCTACCTGTCCGGCTGGATGGTTGCCGCCCTGCGTTCCGACTTCGGCCCGCTGCCGGACCAGTCGATGCACGAGAAAACCGCCGTTTCCGGCCTGATCGAAGAGCTGTACACCTTCCTGCGCCAGGCTGACAGCCGCGAACTGGACCTGCTGTTCACCGCCCTGGACGCCGCTCGCGAAGCAGGCGACAAGGCCAAGGAAGCTGAAATCCAGAGCCAGATCGACAACTACGAAACTCACATCGTGCCGATCATCGCCGACATCGACGCTGGTTTCGGTAACCCGGAAGCCACCTACCTGCTGGCCAAGCGCATGATCGAAGCTGGTGCTTGCTGCATCCAGATCGAGAACCAGGTTTCCGACGAGAAGCAGTGCGGCCACCAGGACGGTAAAGTGACCGTTCCGCACGCTGACTTCCTCGCCAAGATCAACGCTGTTCGCTACGCGTTCCTGGAACTGGGCATCGACAACGGCGTGATCGTTGCTCGTACCGACTCCCTGGGTGCCGGCCTGACCAAGCAGATCGCTGTAACCGCCAAAGAAGGCGACCTGGGCGACCTGTACAACTCCTTCCTGGATTGCGACGAAATCTCCGAAGCCGAACTGGGCAACGGCGACGTAGTGATCAAGCGCGAAGGCAAACTGCTGCGTCCGAAGCGCCTGCCGTCCAACCTGTTCCAGTTCCGCAAGGGCACTGGCGAAGACCGTTGCGTACTGGACTGCATCACCAGCCTGCAGAACGGCGCCGATATGCTGTGGATCGAAACCGAGAAGCCGCACGTGGGCCAGATCAAAGGCATGGTTGACCGCATCCGCGAAGTCATCCCGAACGCCAAGCTGGTGTACAACAACAGCCCGTCCTTCAACTGGACCCTGAACTTCCGTCAGCAAGTGTTCGACGCGTTCGTTGCCGAAGGCAAAGACGTTTCCGCCTACGACCGCAACAAGCTGATGAGCGTCGAGTACGACGAGACCGAACTGGCTCAGGTTGCTGACGAGAAGATCCGTACCTTCCAGCGCGACGGTTCCGCTCAGGCCGGTATCTTCCACCACCTGATCACCCTGCCGACCTACCACACCGCCGCTCTGTCGACCGACAACCTGGCCAAAGGCTACTTCGCCGACCAGGGCATGCTGGCCTACGTGAAAGGCGTTCAGCGTCAGGAACTGCGTCAGGG
>JAYQUJ010000105.1:0-10612 GCA_038147895.1 Pseudomonas sp. | reverse complement strand
GCCCAGAAATAATGAAAAACGGCGCCTTGGGGCGCCGTTTTTCATCTCAGGGCAGGGCTTTTTCGGCGAAGGGGCGGGTATCCAGGCCCAGCTGGGAGCGGAAGCTCTCCATGTCGAACATGGTGCAGATCTCGCGGATATCGCCGTTCGGTGCCAGGGTCCAGAACGCCATGGCCGATATGCTCAGCACCTTGTCACTGGGCGGGTAGCCCAGCGCAGGTTTTTCGATGGTGCCGATCAGGGTGCTCCAGGTGACCACCTTGTAGCCCTCGGCGATGCACTCCTCGACCACTACCTCCATGTCCGGCATGGCGCTGCGGATTTGCTGCACCATCTGGGTGAAGGCAGCGCTGTTCAGTGGGCGGCCTATGAATGAGCTCTTGTAGAGGAAGTCCGCACCGTGCATCTGCTCGGCGAGGGCCAGGCGGCCTTTGTTCCAGGTCAGGTCGATGTGCTGGCGCACGCGTCGTTTCAGTTCATCCGATGACATGTATTGCTCCTTTGGCGGCTACTGCGCAATCCGTTGCAAAGAGTATCAGTCTTGCGACCTGTGCCACGCCCTGAATGTGCGCCAATTCATACTTGTGTCGCTCAGCTGGTCAGGCCAAACCCTAGTGCCTGACAGGCCGCGTAGATGGCCAGGGCGGCGAAGGCGAGGGCGGCCAGGCGACGAATGAGCGTCAGTGGCAGACGATCGGCGGCGAAGTGACTGGCCAGCACCACGGGGACATTGGCAATCAGCATGCCCAGGGTCGTGCCGATGACCACCAGGATGAAGTCCGGATACTGGGCGGCCAGCATCACAGTGGCGACCTGAGTCTTGTCGCCCATCTCGGCGAGGAAGAAGGCGATCAGGGTGGTGAGGAAGGGGCCGAAACGCTTGAGGCTGGACTCCTCGTCATCGTCGAGTTTGTCCGGAACCAGCGTCCACAGTGCGACGGCGGCGAAGCTGGCGGCGAGAATCCAGCTCAGGGCGGTGGGCGAGAAGAAGCCGGCGACCCAGTTGCCTACGGCGCCTGCGGCGGCATGGTTGGCCAGGGTGGCGACGACAATGCCCCAGATGATCGGCCAGGGGCGGCGAAAGCGCGCGGCGAGCAGCAATGCGAGCAGCTGCGTTTTGTCGCCGATTTCGGCGAGGGCCACGATACCGGTGGGGACGAGCAGGGATTCCAACATCATCAGGCGTTCCTACAGGGGCGGGTTCGACGGTTAGCTATGACACGTACGACCTTCCCGCCCCGGGTGAGGTGTGCGTGTCATAGGTCTTGTCAAACCCTGGCCTCTGCGGGCCTTGGGTCGCATGCGCCATGCTCTGCGGAGCAAGTGTGTTGACGCATGCCGGGTGAGCGGGCGCTCACGGGAGACTACTCCCCTAGGACGGCGCGCATTGTGCCCAAAGCGCGGCGGTGGGGCAACCTCAGTCTTCGCTGCCGCGTACGTCCATCTCTCGGTACGGGACCAGGCGGCTGCGATGCTTTAGGCGGTAGCCCCACCAGATGGCGATGAACAGAGGCAGGCTGATGTAGGTGGCGACCAGTCCGGCCCAGTCGATGTGATCGCCGAAGAAGGCCTGGTAGTTCTGTCCCAGGGTAATCAGCAGGCACAGGGCGAAAGCGAACAGCGGGCCGAAGGGGAACAGCTTGGCGCGGTAGGGCAGGTCTTCCAATCGCCCTCCCTGTGCCTGGTAGCCCTTGCGGAAACGGTAGTGCGACACGGCGATACCGAGCCAGGCGATGAAGCCGCACATGCCCGAGGTGTTGAGCAGCCAGGTGTACAGGGTGCTGTCACCGACGATGGAGGTGAAGAAGCACAGCGCGCCAACCAGGGTCGTGGCGTACAGGGCATTGCGCGGCACGCCGCTGGCGGACAGGCGAGCGAACAGCCTGGGTGCTTTGCCCTGGGTAGCCAGGTTGTAGAGCATGCGGGTCGAGGCGTACATGCCCGAAGTGCCGGCGGAGAGGATGGCGGTGAGGATCACCGCATTCATCACGCTGGCCGCGGCGGCGAAACCGGCGCGCTCGAACAGCAGGGTGAAAGGCGACACGCTGATATCGCTGGCGTCGTTCTGCAGCAGACTCGGTTCGTTGTAGGGGATCAGCATGCCGATCACGAAGATGGCCAGGATGTAGAACATCAGGATGCGCCAGAACACCTGGCGGATGGCGATGGGGATGTTCTTGCGCGGGTTTTCCGACTCGCCGGCGGCGATGCCGATCAGTTCGGTACCCTGGAAGGAGAAGCCGGCGATCATCATCACCCCGACCATGGCCTGCAGGCCGCCCACGAACGGCGCTTCACCGGCGGTGAAGTTGCCGAAGCCCGGCGACTCGATGCCGCCCATGATGCCGAAGATGGTGGCCAGGCCGATGCCGATGAACACCACCACGGTCACCACCTTGATCAGGGCAAACCAGAATTCGCTCTCGCCGAAGCCTTTCACCGAGACGACATTGAGCAGGAACATCAGGCCGAGGAACAGGGCGCTCCAATAAATGCCCGGTACGTCCGGCAGCCAGAAGCTCATGATCAGCTGCGCTGCCACCAGCTCGGCGGCAATGGTCACCGCCCAGTTGTACCAGTAGTTCCAGCCGAGGGCGAAGCCGAAACCATCGTCGACGAAGCGGCTGCCATAGGTGCTGAACGAGCCGGAGACCGGCAGGTAGGCGGCCATTTCACCGAGACTGGTCATGAGGAAGTAGACCATCACGCCGATCAGCGCATAGGCCAGCAGCGCGCCTCCCGGGCCGGCGCTGGCCACGGTGGCGCCTGAGGCGACGAACAGGCCGGTACCGATCGAGCCGCCGATGGCGATCATGTTCAGGTGGCGCGGTTTCAGCACCCGGCGCAGATGGGGCTGGGTGGTGTTGGCGGTATCGGTCACAAAAAAGCTCCGAGGCGGTCAACGCGATGGCCGCCTGAGTATGGTCGAGTAAGGAGTGTCAGCCGCGGCGAGCGCTGTAGATGCGGAAGCCGTCGCCTTCGCTCCGGGTCTTGCAAGGCCCCAGGTGCTGTTCGATCAGCGGTGGGTATTTGAGGAAGCTGTTGGCCACCAGGCGCAGCTCGCCACCCTTGCTCAGGTGACGGGCGGCCTGGCGCAGCAGGTGCTCGCTGGCCTGGTAGTCGGTGTGTACACCGGTGTGGAAAGGTGGGTTGCTGACGATGGCGGCGAGCTCGCTGGGGGCTGCGTCGATACCGTCACCGGCGATCACCTCGGCCTGCAGGCCATTGGCGGCCAGGGTCAGGCGGCTGCTCTCGACGGCGAAGGCATCGACATCGAGCATGCTCACCTGGCTCTGCGGATAACGGCGCTTGAGCGTGGCGCCGAGCACGCCGGCACCGCAGCCGAAGTCGAGCAGGTGGCCTTGCGGCAGGCCGTCCAGCTGCTCCAGCAGCAGGGCGCTGCCACGGTCGAGGCGGCCGTGGCTGAAGACACCTGGCAGGCTCAGCACCTGCAGCGGGCCGTCGGCCAGTTGCAGCTCGAAGCGCTGGGCCAGGGCGTGCAGGTCGGGGGCTGTCGGTGCGTTCTCTATCGTTACCTGCCACAGCTGGCAGTGGCGGGCGCTGTCCAGCTTGCGCGGCTTGCCATACGCACTCAGCTGTTTGGCGGCGCGCTCGATGCCGCCGCGTTTCTCGCCGACCAGGTACAGCGCGCGACCGGCCAGGCGCGCGGCCAGTGCTTGCAGCAGGTAGTCGGTGAGCTCGCGGGACTTGGGCAGGAACAGCACGGCGCTGTCGAAGGCGGCATCGGGTGCCTGGGTGCCGTACTGGCTGCGTCCGGCGAAACGGGTGTTGAGGACGTTCTGCTCGCCGGCATGCCAGCTCCAGCCCAAGGCGCTGGGCAGCTGGCCGAGCAAATCATCGGCCGGCAGGCCCGCCAGCAACAGATCGCCCTGGAACAGCTCTGGCTGGCGCAGCAGCACTTCGCTTCGTGGGTCCATGGCGATCTCCGGGTCAAAAAAGCCGCATAGTTTACCCGTTGACCACGCGGATGGGGGCGCCGGAGAAGAACGCGCGGGCATTCTCCGACAATTGGCCGACGATGCGCTGGCGGGCCTCGCGACTGCCCCAGGCGTTATGCGGGGTAATGATCAGGCGCGGTATATCGGCGGCCAGCAACGGGTTGCCGTTGCGCGGCGGTTCTTCGCTGAGCACGTCGAAGGCGGCGCCGCCCAGATGGCCGGCACGCAAGCAGTCGGCCAGGGCCTGTTCGTCGACCAGACCGCCACGGGCGGTGTTGAGCAGCAGGGCCTGAGGTTTCATCAGTGCCAGTTCGGCGGCGCCGATCAGGTTGCGGGTCTGCTCGGTCAGCGGGCAGTGCAGGCTGAGGGCATCGACTTGCGGCAGCAGTTCGCTCAGTGGCAGGCGATCGGCGCGTGGCGGCCGGCCGGGCAGGGCGCCATAGAGAATGCGCATGCCCAGCGCTTCGGCGAGGCGAGCGAAGGCGCCGCCCAGTTCACCATGGCCGAGGATGCCGAGGGTCTTGCCTTGCAGTTCGATGATCGGAAAGTCCAGCAGGCAGAACTGGCTGGCGCGCTGCCAGGCTCCGTTGCGCACTGCCGCCTGGTAGTCGGGCAGCCGGGTGGCGAGGGCGAGCAGCAGCATCAGAGCATGCTGGGCCACCGAGGCGGTGCCGTAACCCTGGCAGTTGGCGATGGTGATGCCGTGCTCGCGGGCGGCGGCCAGGTCGATATTGTTGGTGCCGGTGGCGGAGACCAGGATCAGCTTCAGTTCGGGGCAGGCGGCCAGCGTATCGGCGCTCAGGCGTACCTTGTTGCTGATCGCCACCTGGGCGCCCTGCAGGCGCTCGACGGCCTGCTCGGACGTACTGGCATTGTGCAGGATCAGTTCGCCGAACATTTGGCGCAGCGGTGCCATGTCGAGATCGCCGAGGTCGAGGGAGGCGTGGTCGAGGAACACCGCGCGGGTGCTGTTGCTCATCAGCTGTACCTGTCTGGATGCGTTGCAGTGGCGTAAGGTTGCCAGCCTGTTGTCCTGATTCCCACTATTCGGAGGTCGCATGTACTGGGCGGAGTTTCTCACCGTGGCGTTGATCCACCTGCTGGCTGTGGCCAGTCCCGGGCCGGATTTCGCCATCGTCGTGCGCGAGAGCGTGGCCCATGGTCGCCGCGCCGGCACCTGGACGGCGCTGGGCGTGGGCACCGGCATCTTCGTCCATGTGGCCTATTCGCTGCTGGGAATCGGCCTGATCGTGTCTCAGTCCATCGTGCTGTTCAACGCGCTGAAGTGGTTGGCAGCGGCCTACCTGTTCTACATCGGTATCAAGGCGCTGCGCGCCCAGCCGGCGGCGCCGGGCAGCCTGGATGTCGCGGTGGAGGATGTCGAGCGCTCGCCGCGCGGTGCCTTCATGACCGGTTTCGTCACCAACGGTCTGAACCCCAAGGCCACACTGTTCTTCCTCTCGCTGTTCACCGTGGTGATCAACCCGCACACGCCGCTGGCGGTGCAGGCCGGTTACGGCGTTTACCTGGCGTTCGCCACGGCGGTCTGGTTCTGCCTGGTGGCCTTGCTGTTCAGCCAGCGCCGAGTGCGTGCTGGTTTTGCCCGTATGGGCCACTGGTTCGACCGGCTGATGGGCGCGGTGCTGGTGGGGTTGGGGGTCAAGTTGGCCTTTACCGAGCTTCGATAAGCAGTCGCCCATGAAAAAGCCCCGCCTAGGCGGGGCTTTTTCATTGCGCTAAGGCTTACAGCAGCTCGATGGCCACGGCAGTGGCTTCGCCGCCGCCGATACACAGCGAGGCCACGCCGCGCTTGCCGCCCTTGTTGCGCAGGGCGTTGATCAGGGTGACGATCAGGCGCGAGCCGGTGGAGCCGACCGGGTGGCCCTGGGCACAGGCGCCGCCGTAGACGTTGACCTTGGCGTGGTCCAGGCCGTGCTCGCGCATGGCCAGCATGGTGACCATGGCGAAGGCTTCGTTGATCTCGTACAGATCGACGCTGTCCTTGCTCCAGCCGGTCTTCTTGAACAGATTGCTCATGGCGCCGATCGGCGCGATGGTGAACTCGCTCGGGTCCTGGCTCTGGGTGGCGTGGGCGACGATCTTGGCCAGCGGCTTGAGGCCGCGCTTGGCCGCTTCCTCGGCGGTCATCAGGACCAGGGCGCTGGCGCCGTCGGAGATCGAGCTGGCGTTGGCGGCGGTGATGGTGCCGTCCTTCTTGAACGCCGGCTTGAGGCCGGGGATCTTGTCCAGGTTGGCGGTCAGCGGCTGCTCGTCGTCCTTCACCACAGTTTCGCCCTTGCGGCTGGTGACGGTGACCGGAACGATCTCGCTGGCCAGCTCGCCGCTCTGGATGGCGGCCTGGGCGCGTTTCAGCGACTCGATGGCGTAGGCGTCCATCTCCTCACGGGTGATGCCGTACTTGTCGGCGGTTTCCTGGGCGAAGGAGCCCATCAGGCGGCCGGTGCGGGCATCTTCCAGGCCGTCGAAGAACATGTGGTCCTTGATCTCGCCGTGGCCCATGCGCAGGCCGGTACGGGCCTTCTCGATGATGTAGGGGGCGTTGGACATGCTTTCCATGCCGCCGGCGACCATCACTTCGTTGCTGCCGGCCTTGAGAGCGTCGAAGGCCTGCATCACGGCCTTCATGCCGGAGCCGCACAGCTTGTTGATGGTGGTGCAGCCGGTGGCCGACGGCAGGCCGGCGTTCAGCGAGGCCTGGCGGGCCGGGCCCTGCTTGAGGCCGGCGGGCAGCACGCAGCCCATGATCACTTCCTGCACGTCTGCAGGTGCGATGCCGGCGCGGGCCACGGCCTCGCGAATGGCGATGGCGCCCAGCTCCACGGCGGGAACACTAGACAGGCTGCCCTGGAAGCCGCCCATGGGGGTGCGGGCGGCGCTGACGATGACGATATCGGACATCGGTATTACCTCTGAAGGATGAAGCCGGAACGGCGTAACGAATCGATTCTACTGCGTGACCAAAAGTGGCCAAAGGGTCACGTGGAAAATCATTCTTTGGGTGGATTAAGCAGCGCCGGTACGGTTCTAGATTGTCGGTCAACAACAACTTCGAACAATCAGGTTATCGCCATGCTGCAGACACGTGTCATCCCGCCGACTGAAAACGCCAACCAGGCTCCCCTGCTGATCAAGCGCCTGCTGCTGTCCGGCAGCCGCTACGAGAAGACCCGGGAAATCGTCTATCGCGACCAGCTGCGCTACAGCTATGCGACCTTCAACGAGCGGGTTGCGCGTCTGGCCAACGTGCTGACAGCCGCAGGGGTGAAGGCAGGAGACACGGTGGCGGTGATGGACTGGGACAGCCACCGTTACCTGGAATGCATGTTCGCCATTCCGATGATCGGCGCCGTGCTGCATACCATCAACATTCGTCTGTCCGCCGATCAGATCCTCTACACCATGAACCACGCCGAGGACAAATTCGTCCTGGTCAACAGCGAGTTCGTCGGGCTGTACAAGAGCATCGAAAGCCAGCTGACCACAGTGGAGAAGACTCTGCTGCTGACCGATGAGGCCAGCAAAACTGCGGATCTGGCCAACCTGGTGGGCGAGTACGAGAGCCTGCTGGCTGCTGCCAGCACTCAGTACGATTTCGCCGATTTCGACGAGAACTCGGTTGCCACCACCTTCTACACCACCGGCACCACCGGCAATCCCAAGGGTGTGTATTTCACCCACCGGCAACTGGTACTGCACACCCTGGCCGAAGCCAGTGTGCTGGGCAGCCTGGACAGCGTACGCCTGCTGGGCACCGCCGATGTCTATATGCCGATCACGCCGATGTTCCACGTGCATGCCTGGGGCATCCCCTATGTAGCGACCATGCTCGGCATCAAGCAGGTCTACCCGGGGCGTTACGAGCCGGACATGCTGTGCCGCTTGATTCGTGAAGAGAAGGTCACCTTCTCCCACTGCGTACCGACCATCCTGCAGATGATGCTCAATGCGCCGACAGCCCAGGGCTACGACTTCGGTGGGCTGAAGGTAATCATCGGCGGCAGTGCGCTCAATCGCACCCTGTATGAGGCGTCCAAGGCCCGCGGCATTCAGCTCACCGCCGCCTATGGCATGTCCGAAACCTGCCCACTGATTTCCTGTGCCCATATCAACGATGAGCTGCTGGCGGGTAGCGAAGACGAGCGCATCACCTACCGGATCAAGGCCGGCGTGCCGGTGCCGATGGTCGAGGCCGCATTGATGGGCGCGGACGGTCAGCTGTTACCAGCTGATGGCGAGACCCAGGGTGAATTGGTGCTGCGCGCGCCCTGGTTGACCATGGGCTACTTCAACGAACCGCAGAAGAGCGCCGAGCTGTGGGAACACGGCTGGCTGCATACGGGCGACGTCGCCACGCTGGACGACTTCGGCTTCATCGATATCCGCGACCGCATCAAGGATGTGATCAAGACCGGCGGCGAGTGGTTGTCCTCGCTGGAGCTGGAGGATCTGATCAGCCGCCATGCGGCCGTACGCGAGGTGGCGGTGGTGGGTATTCCCGATCCGCAGTGGGGCGAGCGTCCCTTCGCGCTCTTGGTGCTGCGTGATGGTCAGGAGCTGGATGCCAAGGGTTTGAAGGAGCATCTCAAGCCCTTTGTCGAGCAGGGCAACATCAACAAGTGGGCCATCCCCAGTCAGATTGCGGTTGTTACCGAAGTTCCCAAGACCAGTGTGGGGAAACTGGACAAGAAGCGTATCCGCTTGGATATCGCCCAGTGGCAAGCCTCCGGTAGCGCATTTCTTTCCACTCTTTAGGCTTAGTGGGCTCGGATTTGCGGCTAATACCCGCAAATCCGAGCAAACGCTTGGCTTGTTAATTGCTGTTCCAGGTGTCTTAGACGGTCTCACGATTGCGTGACCGACCGGTCTAGAGAGGCTGCTGGCTTGAAATCACACTTTAGGGGGATCTAGCTCTTAAGGGGGGTGACTATAGTCCGCCGCATCCATAACAAAAAACACATGGAGTAGCGTCGATGACCAAAAACAAACCCTTCTGGCGTCTGGCAAAACTGCCTCTGGCAGTCAGCCTTGCCTCCACCATCGCTGCCCCGGCCTTCGCAATTTCGTTCGATATTGGCGAAATTGAAGGTCAGTTCGATTCTTCCCTGTCTGTTGGCGCTAGTTGGTCCACTGCTGATGCAGACAAGGACCTGATCGGTGTCAATAACGGCGGTCGCGGTTTATCCCAGACCTCGGACGACGGCCGTCTGAACTTCAAAAAAGGCGAGACCTTCTCGAAGATTTTCAAAGGCATTCACGACCTTGAGCTGCGCTACGGTGATACCGGTGTGTTCGTTCGCGGCAAGTACTGGTATGACTTTGAGTTGAAGGATGAAAGTCGCCTGTTCAAAGACATCGACGATCACAATCGTAAGGAAGCTGCTCAGGCTTCCGGAGCGGAGATTCTCGACGCATTCGTTTACCACAACTACTCAATCGGCGAGCAGCCGGGCTCCGTACGTTTGGGCAAACAGGTGGTGAGCTGGGGTGAGAGTACGTTCATTCAGAATGGCATCAACGCCGTCAACCCGGTTGATGTGGCCGCTTTCCGTCGTCCTGGTGCGGAAATCAAAGAAGGCCTGATTCCGGTCAACATGTTCTACGTATCGCAGAGCCTGACCGACAACCTCTCCGCTGAGGCCTTCTACCAGCTGGAGTGGGATCAAACGGTTGCCGACAACTGCGGTACTTTCTTCGCACAGGCGGATGTCGTTGCCGATGGTTGTGATACCAACCTGAATGTGCTGCGAAATCCAGGGGCAAGCCTGGCTACCCTCAACGGGTCCATTACTGCGCTAAATGCTATTCCCGGACGTAACGTTGATCTGATCACTGCTACCAATGAGGGGATTATTGTTCCTCGTCGTGGTGACAGTGATGCACGTGATGATGGGCAATGGGGCTTGGCGTTGCGCTATATGTTTGAGCCGCTGGATACTGAATTCGGCGCTTACTTCATGAACTACCACAGCCGCGCTCCTATCTTCAGTGGTGTCGCTCCAAGTGCTGGCGCCATTGCGACTGCGAACCAAATTGCGACAGGTTCTCTGGGGCTTGGTGCGACAGCGGCAGCAGGTGCAGGTGCTGCTGTCTTGGCAGCTAACGGCGGCTACTTCATGGAGTACCCGGAAGACATCAAGCTGTATGGCTTGAGTTTCTCAACGACTCTTCCTACTGGTACTGCCTGGCAGGGTGAGATTAGCTATCGCCCGAATGCCCCGATACAACTTAATACCACTGATATCCTGTACGCGGGCTTGAAAGATTTGGGGTTGACCGTTGCTCCAGGTGTAGTGGTTAACCCCTACGCCAACATCTCGCCGCTCGGAGCCGACTCCGAAGGCTTGCTGCATGGTTATCGCCGCAAGGAAGTTACCCAGCTGCAGACCACCTTCACCCACTTCTTTGATCAGGTCATGGGTGCATCTCGCCTGACTCTGGTTGGTGAGGTCGGTTGGACGCATGTTGGTGGCCTGGAGAGCAGCAAGGACGTTCGCTACGGTCGTGATCCGATCTTTGGCACTGCCGGCGATATGTGCACTGCTGTTAACGCAAGTACCAGCAATGGTCAGGCCAGTAGCAGCATGCTCGGCAAAGCGTGCGACAAAGATGGCTTCACAACCACTGATTCTTGG
>JAYQUJ010000104.1:0-11017 GCA_038147895.1 Pseudomonas sp. | reverse complement strand
GCTATGGCGTGGCAGCAGGTGTCTGCGGGAGTGGGTGAGAGCTGGTGTAACTTTTTCCAGGAGGCTTTCACCCAATTGCAGGTCGAGCTCGGTGAGTGCCAGCTCAACAGTGCTGCAATCGTGGACTGGCTCTATGACTACGCTCGGGAGATGCGGCAGCAGACCAAGAGTGCCCTGTATCTGGGCACGGTGCACTCAGCGAAAGGCCTAGAGTTCAGGCATGTCGTTCTGCTCGATGGCGGCTGGAATGTGCAGGTTGAGGGGCTCAATGATGAGCGTCGGTTGTACTATGTGGGGATGACGCGAGCAGAACAGACGCTGACGCTGTGTGAGTTCAGCGCAGCGAATCCATTCAGTGGGAGTCTGTCGGCTGAGATCGCGCAGCAGATCTTTACCGGCGACTACAACTCAGCATTGGAGCGGCGTTATCTGCAACTCAGTTTGAAGGACATCGACATTGGTTTTACCGGACGTAGCCCTGTAACAGACCCCATCCATGAGGCAGTGAGGTGCTTGGAGCCAGGGGCGGAGCTGAAGCTTGAACAGCAGGGCGAGCGCTACCTGGTACGGGATGGTCAGGGGCGAGTTGTCGGGCGGACTTCTCAGTCCTTTAAGCTGAACCTTGAGGTTGAGCGATGTGAGGTTGCTGGTGTCGTGGTTCGCTTCCTGGAGGACAGCGAAGAGCAGTATCGGTCTCTGCAGAGGTGCGAGCGCTGGGAGATTGTTGTTCCAAGGCTCTGTGGCGTGCCACAGCCTGCGTTATAGGGCCAGGGATCGTGCCCTGAGTTGATTACGGAGACTGTTAATGACAGCGCATGCCCCCCTTATCTCTACTCAGGATGATCTCTTCCACGAGGAGGTATCGCTGTTGCTTCCAGAGCGCTTTGCAATCAACTGCAAGGTACTCGGCAACCCCGTTCGACAACTTGAAAGTCCAGAAAAGCGTGAGCTCTGCCGGTTACGGCCGTTCTCAGTTCGTCAAATTGCGGGCTATGAAGCGACCTTACAATCCGGCGAGATTCTGAGGATTATCAGCGCTAAGACTGCAACTCAACTCAATGCAGATTTGGTTCTATTGGTGGCTGGGGCTTCAGATCCTGCAGAAATTTCTCTGGCACTTGAGCGAGGTGAAGGCCGTTGGGTTGGCAACACCACGATCGACTTAAGCACACTCGATGCAGCTGCTCGAAAATCAAGACTCGAAGCAATTACGGCCTCTTGGGACGACGCCTTCCAACTCCGTGAAAGCCGCCCAGCTAAGGGGGACAGGCCCGCTACACCAGGGTTACGCCGCCCCCAAATTGGAGCGCTGCATGCCTCGCTCGCCCACCTCACGCGATCAGGTTCACCTGCCACTATTGTCATGCCAACAGGTACCGGCAAGACGGAAACTATGCTCGCGCTGAATGCTCACCAGCGTTTCGAGCGATTGTTGGTTGTAGTACCCAACGACGCGTTACGTGAGCAAATCGCCGGGAAGTTTGAAACCTTTGGTGTGCTCAGGTATCAGGAGTGCCTCAGCTCAAGAGCTGACTACCCAGTAGTAATGCGCCTTTGCCACATTCCCACCGCGGTGGATGAAGTGGATCAGATCTTCGGCAGCGCCAATGTGGTGGTGACTACCATGCAGATTGCCGGTCGTGCCGACGCTCAGATCCAGGAGCGTATGGCTGATCACGCATCTGCTCTCTTCATCGATGAGGCTCATCACATTGCAGCTCCGACCTGGGCGCGATTCCGCAGCCTCTTCGTCGATCGTGAACTGCCATTACCTATTTTCCAGTTCACTGCCACTCCGTTTCGAGAAGATGGGCGACGAGTCGATGGCGAGTTCATCTATACCTATCCGCTCAAGAAAGCGCAGGTAGAAGGCTACTTCAAGCCGATCCGCTTTGAGGCGATCTTTGGCCTGGATCAATCCGAAGCCGATGAGGCGATTGCCGAAAAGCTCGGTGAGATTCTGCAAGGTGATCTCAGCCTTGGTCTAAACCACTTGGCTATGGCGCGGTGCTCCACAATTGAGCGCGCCAAGGAGCTTCATCAGCTCTATAGCCGACGGTTCCCACAACATAATCCTGTCCTAGTTCACAGCAACCAGTCCGCACGGGAAAGGCGTGCAAGCCTTGCGGCGCTGCGTCGTTACGACAGCCGAATTATCGTGTGTGTTGACATGCTGGGAGAGGGTTTCGATTTGCCGGAGCTCAAGATCGCCGGCCTGCACGACCCGCATAAAAGCGTTGCGGTCACTATTCAGTTCGTGGGTCGGTTCACGCGACAGGATCCCAGGCTCGGCGATGCAACAGTAATCGCTAACACTGGTGTGGATGACATCGACCGCTCGTTGGCGAAGCTCTATGCGGAGGATGCCGATTGGAATACGTTGGTCGAGGCGCTGAGTTCTGCGCGGATCGAACGACAGGTGCGGCGTGCGGAAATGTTCCGGGGTTTCACGGGGGACCTTTGCGATATTCCTCTGCAGACCCTGGAGCCAAAAATGAATGCTGTCGCTTATAGGACGACATGCGAAATTTGGGATCCACTGCAAGTAGAGGATCTCTTCCCGGCTGGCGTTTATCGAGGCATGAAGCTCAATCAGCAGCGCCGAGTCGCCATATTCGTTACGCGCAATGAAGAACAGGCCGGCTGGACTACAGCTCAGCAAGCAACCAATGTCATCTGGGATCTGCATATGATGCATTGGGATGAGGGCGCTGGACTCCTTTTCATTAGTAGCTCCACGAAGGGCCCTCATGACAAGCTTGCCAAGGCTATCTGTGGCGACAGCGTTCGCCGAATCGATGGCGAAGATGTGTTTCGCAGTCTTCATGGCTTCAAAAGGCTGATTCTGCGCAACCTGGGACTCACCCATCATCAAGGCCGCGGAGTACGCTATTCCATGTACATGGGCGTTGATGTCGCTGACGGCCTCGACACCGCAAAGCAGTCGAGAATCAAGAACAACGTCTTTGCTACCGGCTTTCTTGATGGTGTACCGGCCATTCGTGGTTGCTCGGTGAAGGGTAAGTTCTGGTCGATCACTCCAGTCCGGGATCTGACCGATTGGGTGGATTGGTGCCAGGGAATCGGTCGGTTGGTGAGCGATTCCGGAATTACCACTGAGGAAGTGTTCAAAAGTGCGATGCGGCCTCGCCTTATCAGCGAGAGACCTGCGGCTCCTCCCGTCGCGATTCACTGGCCGGAGTCGCTTATGACACAGATCGAAGAGCGTATAGAAATCAGTTTCGATGGCCAGGTTGTCCCGTTCGCCGAATGCGATATCGAGCTTCTCAGTCATGAGAGGACCGGCCCGCTGCGATTCGCCGTAACCAGCGACGCCCATGCCGCCGAGTTTGAAATCGAGTTCAACGATGGGGGAGCCCGCTACCCACAGCGAGTGGGGCCGGAGGCAACCATTAAGATTGGAAGTGCCGTGAAGACGTTATCTGAGTCGTTCGGAGACGATGCGCCTCAGATCGACTTTGGCGATGGGTCGCTGCTGATCTACAGCCATCTCTACGCGCTGCCTGACGGCGTGTCTGTTGAGCCGTACCCAACTGACAAAATTGTTGAGTGGGATTGGTCCGCAACCAACATACGGGCCGAATCTCAAGGTGTCGAGAAACGCCCCGACTCTGTCCAGCGTAAGGTCATTGAGTACTTGCTCTCCGATGGCAACGTATATGACCTGATTTTTGACGATGACGGGAAAGGGGAAATTGCTGACGTGGTTACGCTGCGCGTCACTGACAGCCTGGTGCAGGTCACGCTCTACCATTGCAAGTATTCAAGCAGCGATACACCTGGATCTCGCCTCGCGGATCTCTACGAGGTTTGTGGGCAAGCGCAGAAATCTGCTCGATGGCGTGATCGTCCTAATCGCATGTTTGCTCACATGCTGAAGAGAGAGAAACGTCGCCTCGAAAAGGGACAGAGCTCTCGCTTCGAGCTGGGAACCGCTGCATTGCTCAAGAAGCTGAAGGCGAGCTGGCAAGATTATCGCTATGAGTTCGACGTTCGAATTGTACAGCCAGGGTTATCGCGCGCAGCGGTTAACGAAGAGGGGTTGCATCTGTTGGCTGGTGTTGAAACGTATCTGTTAGAAACCCGCGCGATGAAGCTTCGAGTCATTGGCAGTGCATGATCTGCCATGCTCGTCAGAGAATTCCGGGTGGATTGCTGGCGAGCTGCATTGCGTTACACGTAGCCTGATGCAATTGAGAAAGGAAGGAACCGATGTCTCTGCTCTCCCTGCTTCGAAGTCCGGCGGCTGTACAGGCTGCTATCGATGAATTTGTGCAGCTTGGGAGAACGAAATTCCTGGCGCGATATGGCTTTGGTAAGTCACGCGATTTTCTGGTGCGTGATCCCCAAACAGGGGTCGACTGCGACTCCAAAGCAATTGCCGGCGTCGCCTTCGGCAAGCAGTTCCCCGACCAGGGGCCGCTGAGCGCAGACAGTTTCTCGGGCGGCGAAGCCACGGTTGTGCCTGTCCTAACTACCCTCGGTTTTACCATCATCCGCATCGGTGAAGATTGGTCGGAAATGGAGGTGGAGGCCACTGTCAGCGATTACTTTGAAATGTTACTCGCTGAAGCCGCTGGACGGCCTTTCAACAAGTCCGAACACAACCAGGCGCTACGACGACTGCTGAATGGCCGGAGTAAATCCTCGGTTGAGCTCAAGCACCAGAACATCAGCGCCGTACTCGACTCACTTGGCCTTCCCTACATCAACGGCTACAAGCCAAGGGGCAACAGCCAACTGCTGCTCCGCAAGTCTGTACAAGCCTATGTACTCAAGCACCAGCAGCTTGTCGGCATCATCGTTGATGCCCTGGAGGAGGTAAAACTGCCCAGCGAGAAGACTTATCTTGCTGCCCTGGTTGAAGCTCCTATGCGTGATGAGCTTGTGCGTGGCCCCGGGACCGTTCGGCAACGGCTGCCGCGTAAGCTCGACTTTGCCGCTCGCGATGAAGCTAACCGCAAGCTGGGGCGGGCGGGGGAGCAGTGGGTAATCGAATTTGAGCAACAGCGCCTGACTGACATGGGCAATCCTGAGCTATTCCAGCGCCTGGATTGGGTGGCAGACACGCAAGGAGATGGCGCTGGCTTCGACATTCTGTCGTTCGAAGACGCCGTGCGGCATCGCTTCATTGAAGTCAAAACCACTAATGGCAGCGTTGCTTCGTCATTCCTGGTCAGCCACAACGAGCTCGAGTTCTCTAAGGAAGTCGGAGACCAGTTTTACCTCTACCGGGTGTTCCAATTCAGAGAGGGGCCACGCTTGTTCACGCTCAACGGCGATCTCGCCCAGCATGTGCACCTTAAGCCGACGGACTTCCGGGCGAGCTTCCGGAGCTTTGTCGGATGAGGTGAGCGGCGAGTAACTGGGCAGAAGCCTTGAGCAGAACGCTTGAATCCCTCTGCTAGGAACTCAACGCGTCGTTCCCGAATGGTTAAAAGTGCGATGTGGCTGCGTTCTGGTCGCCTTAGTACGCCGTATCGGGGAAGTGTGGGTACATAAAGTTTGGCGGCAACGAAGAATCACGGATTGGGTGACTGAATGGCATTACGGCGGGAGCAGCGGATTTTTACTGCGGAGGATGCTCAGAGGCGTGCCCTGGAAGTCGTTCACCACGACCCTGCAACGCCTCGTATCTTTTCGTTTATTCCTCGAGACGGGCTAGCCGCGGATGCCGGTGTCACAGCGCTTTCGGACGAACTCAAGGCTCTGCCTGCAAGCATTCGGAACGCGCTTGCTAATGCTGAGTCTAGTGCGGGGCACATCAGCGATGACCGGCTGCAGGGGCTCGCTGAGCTCATCCAAAATGCCGACGATCTTGGCGCAACGTCCGCAGAGTTTGCGGTTGATGCGACC
Source organism: Pseudomonas sp. (assembly GCA_038147895.1). GTDB lineage: Bacteria > Pseudomonadota > Gammaproteobacteria > Pseudomonadales > Pseudomonadaceae > Aquipseudomonas. The sequence continues at coordinate 5,140 of JAYQUJ010000104.1, read as the reverse complement.
GGGTCGTGCCTCATGTTTCGGCACAACGGGGCGGTACTTACTCTTCACGACGTGTGGGCGCTCGCGATTCCCTGGCTTAGCCTCAAAGTCGACGACCCGGATCAGTTGGGTCGGTTTGGAATTGGTCTGAAAACACTTCATGCGCTTTCCGACGTCCTTGAGGTCCATCAGGGCCACTTCCGTGTGCGCTACCAAGCAAACGATCTGTCGGTTGCCAAGAGCAATGTGACGTGGCCGGGTGAGGAGCTGGCGGACACCATGACGACGTTCGTGATCCCATTGAAGCCTGACGCGTCTACCGCGACAATCGTGGCCGAATGGCTGAAGCGTTGGAGCGACGCCGGATTGGTCTTCTTGTCCGCTCTCAACACTGTGGTGTTGCGGGGGCCTGCCGGCGATGTGCTAGCCAAACTTCACCTGGATCGCGGCGCCCCCGAGCTTGTTAAGAGCACCAGTGGTGAGATGACTCGGCGTGTTGCCAAGGCCTCCGACTCTCGAGAGTGGGTCGTCTACTCACGGTCGGTCCCTGTACCCACGGGTCGCACTCGGTCGCGCAAGGCCCAGACACGGTTCACTCCAATCGCTGTTGCGTTTTCTCTCATCGGGCCGGACATCGGACATCTGCATGTCGGCCTTCCGGTACGCCCGATCGGTCTGCCCTTTCGAATGATGGCCCAATTCGATCCGCTGACCAGCCGCCGAGACATCTCCGACGATCCATGGAATCACTCATTAGTCGAGCCGCTCAGTGCCCTGTGGCTTGACGCCGTGCTTGAGCACTTTGATCGGAGCCCTGTTGCCGCATGGGCTGCGGTTCCCCTGAAAGACGAGTTGGACGACGACGGGCAAACTACCGGACAACTGCGAGCCGAAATCGATCGGCATTTAATGGAAGCCGCGCGGACAGCATTCGCCAAGAAAATTACCCTACCGGATGATGGACAGCACTATCACCTCCATGAGCTATCGTACGAAGCCCCTGAGCTTGAGCACGTCTTGACCCCTAACGACGTCAAGACCATCGCGGGCACCGCAGGGACCGTAATCGCGGCAGTAAGATCAGACGACAATCGTTGGCGAGATACGCTAGAAGCGCTTCGTGACATTGGGGCGGAAACTCCGAAACTCGTTGAGGTGGTCGACGCTCTTAAATTGCTCGACGACGTCTGCTGCTCTCCGGAGTTCGTGGCGGACCTCGTCGCCATCGCTGTAGAGACTGACTCAACTAATGAGCTCGAAAATCGTCTATGCATCGTTCTGAATGATGTCGACCGGGTGACCCCCTCGGACGTTGTCGGCCTTGGCGTTCTGCTGCCCGAGGAGGCGGGTACCCTGTGGGATGTTCTCGACATCGGTCAACGACTTCATCCTGCATACGCAGAGCGGCCGGGATGGAGGAGCGTGCGAGACTGGCTCCAGAGAAGGGATCTTCTTCTCATGGAGGCAACCGATAATGTTGCGTTGCGTGTGCTCGCGAACGCAGGCAACGATGGAGTTGAACTCAATGCGCCGCTGACTGACGAGCAGGCTGACGCGCTTCGCGTGGCGTTTGAGCAGCTGCCAATTGGCGACCGCCAGACATTGGGGGACGGCATTGGTCAAGCGGTCCGATTTGCTGCTGTTACCTACGACAACGCTGGAAAGAAAATAGCCACGACGGCGAAGCCGAGTGAGGCCTACATCATCGAGCGCGAGGCGAACGCTTGGCGAGTGGCTGCGGGCAAGACGCCAGGCCTTGTCTGGCTTCACAGCCGGTATGCGGAGAAGTTGCGTGCCGAGTCCGGCCGCGAAGGGGTTGGAGCTCAGCGTCTGTTTCGCTACCTTGGGGCTGAGACTGCCCCACGACTGGTCAAGCATCCAGCGCACGTTCAGCGCTTCGCGTATACCGAGCCGGGAGTCAGTCGCCTTGAGACTGGCTCACCGCGACGGCGCAGTGACCAGATGAATGATGTCGGGGCAACATATACGTTGGCGGATCTGATGTCGCCCGACTTGGATGCAGTGCTTTCGAACATTGCACGCGAAAAGAAGGCCACCGACAGAATCCGTCGTGCAAGCGCAGTCCTGAATAGTCTTAATCGTGCCTGGGACCGTCTGGCCCCTTACACAAAGGTACGTGCGGTCAGCGATTACCGCTCTTGGCAGAATCGGGACCACGTCGATGCGTGGTGGGTGGCGAAGGCCGCTTCGATTCAATGGCTCACATCGGCCAGTGGGGCCGCCGCTGAACCTGACAATCTCCGGATTCGGACGGCAGTTACGGAGGCCTTTTTCGGGAGTGCCCCTTCTGAATACCTCAATGACCGGCTCGATAATGCTGCCTACCAGGAGGTACTTGCAGTCCTGGGCGTTGCGGGCGACCCTCGTCCTGACCAGCTTATTGACAGGCTACGTGCGATTCGTGACAAGTTCCCTGACGATGCGGCCGCAGCTGCGGACCATGCAGCGCCCCTGTACCGAGCGCTCGCAGCCCAAATTCCCGGTCGCGGAGCGTCTCGCCGCCCTGGTCAATTGACCCTAGGCGCGCTGCGCTCGGAGTTCGGGAAGGGTGAGGGGCTGATTGCCACCAACGTCGGGTGGCGGCGACCGTCAGTCGTCCGAAGCGGTCGCGCCGTATTTGGCCTCATGCAGCCGTTCGTTCCGGCCGTCGAGGGTGCGGATCCACTGTGGAAAGCGCTGGAGGTGCGCCCCCCGGACGTAACGGACGCGAAGGAGACTCTTCGAAAGTTAGCCAAGCGGAGTACCCCGACCAAGGAGCAACTGCTTGTGATGCTGGAAGCGTTGCGCATTCTTGCAGGAGCGTCGGTCGATCAACGGGGAAAGCTAGTTAGAAGCCCCGTGTGGGTTGGCGATCACTGGATGTCGGCGCGCCCCGTCTTCGCGGTTGAAAACCCGCTAATTGCTGGCGGATTGTCAGGCCAGATTCCGATCTGGACTCCAGGTGGAGCCCTTGCGCAATTAGACTCACTGGTCGAGCCATACGGGCTCAAGCGTGTCGACGCCTCCCAGACCAGGGTCAAGGGTGCCGAACATGCAGAGTACGACCCTGAGCTCACCAGCATGTTTTCTAGCGCAGTTTCAAACTTGCGCAAGGATCTAGCGCTGAGCGACTCGTACAGTGAAGCCAGCATACGGGTGTCATGGGACGAGCTATCGCGGTTCAACGTCTGCGTTCTGCAAGACCTAACTGTCACGTTGGACGATATTATCCCAGGCAAGGTTTTGTCCTTCACGCCGCGAGCTTGGATCGACACGGACGCAGCCACGTTTTACATCGCACACCCAGACGACCTCGGCGACCCGGATTCCGGCGCATACGCGATCGCGACGGTCTTTGCCAGTGACACGCGGCGGATGGCCCACGATTGGCTGGCCGCTTGGGCGGCTGCGAAGGCGGGGCATCGAGCTGAGGTGATTAAGACAGCCGCGAGTCTGGAGGCTGAGGAAAAACAGGCCAGGGCCGAGCGCGAGGCGGCTGGCGGCGTCGTGCTCCAACAGTTGTCAGAGGAATCGGAGCGACGCCGTCAGAAGAGGTTGAGCGCAAGGCCGGGTGGCAGGCAGACCGGGAACGCGGAAGAGGGCAATGCGCGGAAGCAGCCACCCAAGACCTTGGTAGACATCTCGACACTGAGACTGAAGAATCCCGCTGGGGAGATTCTGGTGGGAGCCCACACAAAAGATTCCGCGATACCAAAGGACCCAACGAGGGGCGGTAAGCTGCTGCAGGATGCCAATAAGAACAGGCCCAAAGCGAAGCGACCGCCAGGTGCTGGGGCGGCCACGCGCAACTACACGCAAGAGGAACAAGAGAGCCTTGGTGCAGAGATTTGTCGGTGGGTTCTTGGACTTGACGAAAGCGAGATCGTCGATATTCGCAATCAGCACAACGTTGGAGCAGATGCGGTCGATCAGCTGAACAACTTCTATGAGTACAAGGTGCATGCCGGCGCCATTCCTGACGTGATTCGACTCGAGCCCAGCCAGATCGAGAGGGCGCGGACTACTTCCAACTTCTTTCTAGTCGTAATCGGCAACCTTCAAGCAGGGGCTGGGAATCCTGAGGTGCGAATAATTACAAATCCGTTAGATAAGCTCTCACTGCAGCCAACCACATCTGTTCAGTTCGCCGGTGTGCTCGCTGCAGAGGCGCTTACCTATCGATTCATGCTCGACGAAAGTGGTCAAGACTAAGGAGTGACATGGTTCAAGGGGGAATCGAACATGTGTTTAGCTGACGGTTGGAAAAGTGTCGCCGTTGAGGACACCTACTTCCTCAGCATGTGTACTCAACTGAAGATTCCCGTGCAGAGTCATTTGCGCTTGGAAAATGGCCAGCGAGTTGATCCGTTCAGCTTTTGCACGTTGTGTTGGCGACAGCCATTACCAGGACGAAAACTCTGTGCACACCACTCTCCCAATGTTCCGCTTCAGGATGAGGTCGGAACGCAAGCTGCGGCGGCACGTTACAAGTCAGGCGTTCGCCAAAGAGAGCGGTTCGATAAGGCGGTAAATCGCATCCTGACCAAGGAAGTGACGGAGTTCCATGAGGGGCTCTTCACTCCCGTGGTGCTGTTCCCCGAACAGGGCATTGCGGCCTGGCTGACTGAGCGTCGCCCGCTGTTGTGGCAATTGCTTGGCGAGCGACAGCAGGAGTTCAACGATGGCAATGCCGTGGGCACACTGCTTGACCTACTGCACAGCCCTGATGGCCTGCTCCCCAAGGCCCACCAGACTTACCGACTGATTAATCAGCACCTGCATGAGCATCCGCTGCTGATTTGGCCAATGCTCATACGGGCCGAGGGCTGGCACCGATGCCGAGAAGACGTGCGGGGACAATGGGGTGGCAAACGCTCTGGTGCAGGACGTCCTGTACAGCCATCAGCTACTTCGCCATGTACCGATCAACAACCGGGCGTAGCTCGCGGTTGCGCTGACCATAAGTCTCAATGACCTGCTGATAGACCTTCACGTCCGAGCCCGGCAGCGAATACTGCACGTCGAATATCTCCTGATCCAAGGCTTCCCACTCTGCGATCAGGGCCGTATCTGGCTGCGCCTGCTGGCTCTCCGCATGAATCAGGTAGGGGTCGTCTCAGAAAACGGAAAATAAAGCACGCTAAGGCATAGCCGAACCTGC
>JAYQUJ010000103.1:0-11100 GCA_038147895.1 Pseudomonas sp. | reverse complement strand
GACTCGATGAGCGACACTCTGCTTGAAATGCCCGGTTATCGCGTGCATGGGCAACTGGGCAAAGGAGGGATGGCCGAGGTTTATCTGGCAACCCAGCAGTCACTGCACCGCAAGGTGGCGATCAAGGTACTGCGCAACGCCGATGACGAAGCCTTCAGCAAGCGTTTCGTGCGTGAGGCGCACATAGTCGCTTCGCTCAATCACCCATCGATCATCACCATCCATGACGTCGGCCGCCTGCCTGACGGGCGCGACTACCTGGCCATGGAGTTTCTTTCAGGCGGTGATCTGGCGCGGCACAAGGGCGAGCTATTCGCTCCCGAGCGGGCGCTGCAGATCGTTCGCCAGGTGGCCAGTGGCCTGGCCGTGGTGCATGACAAGGGCTTGGTGCACCGTGACGTGAAGCCGGCCAACATCCTGTTTCGTGAAGACGGTACGGCCGTGCTGACCGACTTTGGCGTGGCCAAGGATCTGGACATCGACAGCGAGCTGACCCAGTTCGGCGTGGCCGTCGGCAGTCCGGCCTACAGCAGTCCGGAGCAGGCGCAGTGCCAGACGCTGGACGCGCGCAGCGATATCTACAGCCTGGGCGTGATCCTGCTGGAGATGCTGAGCGGTACCAACCCCTTCCGTGGCGGCAATTACACCCAGACCGTGGTCAACCATGTGCAGATGGAACTGCCGGCGCTGTCGGGCAATCTCGCGGCATTCCAGGGGTTGTTGGCGCGCATGCTGGCCAAGGCGCCGGAGCAGCGTTTCGCCGATTGTCGCGAACTGCTGACCGCTCTGGATGAGGTGGAACTGAGCGATCTGGACGAGACCCAGTTGCGTCCTGCCATGCCGGTTGCTGCACCTGAAACTGCGCCGCGCCGGCGTCGCTCCGCCATGCCCTGGCTGGTGGGCCTGACGTTGCTGGTATTGGTCGGTACGCTGACCTCCACTGTGCTTTACCTCAAAGAGCGTCGGCAGATCGAGGCGCTGCTGGCTCAGGCCGAGCAGCGTTTTGCCGTGGGGCAATTGATCGAGCCGGCGCAGGACAGCGCCGAGCATTACTTCAATCAGGTACTGCAGCTCGATGATGACAGTCAGGAGGCCCTGGCCGGCTTGCAGCGTATCCGCACGATGCGTATCGAGGCATTCATCGCCCTGGCCGAGCAGCGCCTGGCCGATGGCCTGCTCACCGAGCCGGCGAACGACAATGCCGATTACTACTACCGCCAGGCGCTGGCCATCGACGAGCAGCACGCGTCGGCCCTTGAGGGCCTGCGGCGGGTCTTGGCGGCGCGCATCGAGCGCTACCTGCAACTGGCCAAGCAGAGCATCGCCGACAAGCGTCTGCTGCTGCCCGCAGAAGACAGTGCGGTGCACTACTACCGGCAGATTCTCGACTGGGCTCCGGATAATCAGGCGGCCCTCGACGGTCTCAATCGCGTGGCACTGCTGTACCGCGACATGGCCAATGCCGAGTATCGGCGCAGTGACTTTCCCGGTGCCCTGGCCATGATCGAGCGTGGCCTGGAGGCCGAGCCGAATAATTCCCAACTGTTGAAAATGCAGGCCGAGCATCAGCAACTGCTCGATTCTGCCCGAGCCTCCAGGGCGCGTGCCGCCGCCCGCGAGGAGCGTGAAGGCAACCCTATCAAGCGCGCGTGGAACAACATCTTCGGTCGTTGATCGACAGGATCCGCATCATGCTCAAACTGCATTTCAAGGACAGCCGCCAGGCACCGGTCTGGTTGGTCGAGGCGCGCATTACCCTGGGGCGTGACCGGCGCAACCAGCTGGTGGTGGAAGACTTGGGTGTCAGCGCTTTCCATGCCGAAATTCGTCAGGAAGACGGGCTTTATTTCATCGCCGACTGCGACAGCGAACAGGGCACCTTCGTCAACGACGAGCGGATTTCTGCCCGCTACCAATTACGCCATGGCGATAACCTGCGTCTGGGCAGCGTGGAGCTGACGCTGGCCGACCCGAGCCGCGCCCAGGCGCGTGATGAGCGTGCGCAGCGCTGGTTCCTGCAGGTCATGCTGGGCGAGCACGAGGGCAAGAAATTTCACGTCAGCGGTGCGATGACGTTTGGCCGCTCGACCCGTTGCGAGCTGTGCTTCAGCGATGCGCAGCTGTCGCGCCGGCACTGCGAGTTCTTCCTGCGCGACGATGTGCTGGAGGTCAAGGATCTGGCTTCGGCCAATGGCCTGCTGGTCAATGGCGAGAAGGCGACCCATGCGCTGCTCAAGCCGGGCGATCAGCTGCGCATGGGGTCGGTGACCCTGCTGGTGATCGGCCCCAAGGTCGAGACTGAACAGGTAGCAACGGCTGACGAGGATGCCACCCTGTTCGTGCGCGCCGTCGATCTACCGCTACCCAAATCGGCCAAACCGACGCGGCCAGGGGTAGCCGCGGCCCCCACCATCAACCCGCTGCATGCGGCGGCCAGGGCGCAAGCGCAATCCGCGGCGTCCAAACCGAGCGTTGGCGCGCTGCGCATTGCCGGTCTGGCGGTGGCCCTGCTGCTGGTCGTCGCGGTCGGTCTGGTGTTTGTCGCCTGATCCGCAAGCTGCCCGATTGGTGAATATCTCTGGCGCGACCTGACAGTGTCGGGGGCGCCTCGTCTGGTTAGGCTTGCCGCTCTTCGTGCCATTCGAGACGTCTGCGTGAGAGCTTCCGTATTGCTGACCAGCATTGCCATGCTGGCCCTGTCCTGCCAGGCCCTGGCCTGGTCCAACCACTCGCTGGGCAGTCTGCTGGCCCTGCAGGGTTTGCCGCAGCTCAGCGAGCCGGTGATGGTGGAGTCGCTGGAGGCGTTTCTCGACGACCAGGCTCCTGCCATCGAGCAATTGCTGGATGAGCAGGAGCGCTATGCCCGCGAGCACTTCGCCTACTATCCGCCGCGCCCGGACGCACTGCGCTGGCGTGCCGATGGCCGCGGTGATCGACGAGCAGCCTTTCTCGCCGCACTACGCATCAACCCCGAAATACGTCTGGCCAGCTTCATCCAGCAACTGCCGGGGCAGGATGCGGGTGGGCGGGCGGTGCTGGCCAGCGAAGCGGTGCTGGTGTTCCGCAAGGTTGGCCCGTGGACGCACTGGCGCTACCTGGCGTTGCAGCCTGGGGAGCAGGTTTCCGCCTTGCAGGTATTGGCCAGCGCGGCCGACGAGCCCGACTACGGGCATGACATCAACCTGTTCAGCGACAACCCCGGTGAGGCTGGCCAGCGCTACAACTTTGGCCCGCAGCCATTCGGTGATGCGCGTTTCGAGTATTCATCGCAAGCGCCTTTCCATATCGGCTACTACCACGAGTCTGCGTTGGTGTATGCGGCTGCGCCTTACCTGGGGCAAACCCTGCCGCACTGGCGTATTTACCAGTACACCGGCTTGGCGCGGCTGGCATTTGACTCGGGGCATGACTACTGGGGCTACCGCTTGCTCGGCTGGGCCATGCACTACCTGCAGGACCTGACCCAGCCATACCACAGCCGGGTGCTGCCTGGCGTCGATCTGGCCGGCATGGTGCTGATCGAGGCGAAGGCCCAGGTGGGGCTCAGTGAGGACCGCGAGGCGGCAATCAAGCGTGTCGCCGACCGGCACACCGCGGTCGAGCAATATCAGTTCGAGCGCATGCAGAACTTGCTGGGGCAAGGGCAGCTGCACGACCCCCTGCTGACGGCTTATGCCGGGCAGGAGAATGACTCCGCCTATTCGCCCTTCGATGTCGACTATGCGGCCGAGGTGGTAGCGGCCGAATCCAATGCCCGGGCTGATGAGTTCGATGCGCTGATCGGGCAGTGGCTGGCGCGGGGGGCGGCCAGTCAGGGGTTCAGCAAGGGTAATCAGCTGCTACCGGTGAAGCCCGATCCGGCACTGGATGCCCTGTTGGTCGAGTTCTTCCAGCATTTCGGCAGCCATACGCGTAATGCTCTGAAGGGCACTCACCCTTAGGCTCAGGGGCGGTACCACAGCTCCGGGCGCTGCAGTGGCGTCAGTGCCGGCAGCAACGGGTTGTCCAGCTCGATGACCTTGCGTTGACGCAGGCGTGCCAGTGCCAGATCGGCACCGTGGTATTGCTGGAACAGCGCTTCGAAGCTGCCATCGGCAATGGCCCGCTCCAGGCCCCTGCGCACCGTGTCGGCCAACTCCGGGCGCTCACGGGCGAAGAAAAAATACAGGGCGGTGGGGTAGTGCAGAGCCAGGTGGCGATCAAGGACCAGATCTTCGGCGTTGAGGTGGGCCAGCTCGTCCCGGGCTTCCAGTACCGCCCTGGGGAAATAGTCGAAGCGCTCGGCGCGCAGCATCAGGAACAGACTGTCGTAGCTGGAGCTGACCTCCACGGGCAGACCGTGGTGGCGCAGGATGGTCGTGTCCGGCCAGTCGTGCCCCTGGCCTGCGCGCAGCCGGCCTAGATCGGCCAGGTTGCCGATATTGCTCAGCAGCTCGTGACGCTTCTTGTGCAGGAAGGCAATACGCCAGCCGTACAGGCCCTTGTCGATGGGGATGCGCACCGGTAACAGGCGCTTTTCGCGCTCGATGCTGGTCATGGTCCAGACCACGTCGACCGCAGTGCCCTGCTCCAGGTTGAGCAGGGCGCGCTCTTGTTCCATATGGTGGCGCGAGGGTTTGATGCGCAGCGGGCTGTCAGCCTTGTCCAGGGCCAGTTGCAGCAGGGCCAGTGGGTAGCGTGGACGGAACTCGTCGCCCTGGGGCGCGCGCGGGTAACGCAGCTCGCCGCTTGCAGCCAGGCAGGAGGTCACGCTCAGGGACAAGACAAGCAGCCAGTGGGAGAGCCGCATGAGCATCGATTGCAATCCTTTCAATCGCGGGCATTGCGCGCCGGAACGCGCATTATGCCAGTCCATGCCGCCGTGTATCAGCTTTGCTCGGCCTGCGCCTTGCGTCGTTCGGCGATGATTTCCGGCAGGTCGCTGCGATGCAGGTACACGCGCAGTGGCTCGGAGATATTCAGGCGCTCGTCGATGCGTTGCTCGAACAGCAGGCCCAGGCGTGCTCGGCTCAGGGTCATCAGTGCGCCCTTGAGCGGTTGCCAGACGAACTCGCAGCACGGCTCGATACTCTCTTCGGACACGTCCAGGCCGAAAGAGTCTTCGCTGAAGCGCACGATGTGCTGCCGTTGCTTGGCGTTATAGCCGACCAGGCCTTGCAGGGCTTCGGCGGCGGCGCAGATGCTGGATGACGTGGTGCTCATGAAAGTCTCCTGTTGCTGTTATCGGATCCGGGAGCGGTACGCTGCTTTTGCCGGCCATCCTAGGCGATGGCTGGCACAGGTCGTGTTGCTCTGGATCAATCGGCAGGTCAGGGGCGGATATGTGCAGTGTTGAGGTGGTAGAAGGTGGCGCGGCCGCCTTCGCTGCTGCTGCCGCTGTTGTCCTGGGCATAGGCGCCGGCCTTGAAGTAGAGCTGCTGTTGGCGCCAGCTGGAGGCGATCTGGCGATAGTAGGAGCCGTTGTCGTCATCGCTGTGAATGGTGACACCCAGGCGCCCGCTGGCGGTCAGGCGCAGACGGTAGGCAAAGCGCTCGTCGAGGGTGACGTCCGTAGCCAGGACGATGTTCTGCACCTGCTCGTCATCGGGGTGCTTGCGGATCAGGGCTTCCACTCGGCCGCTGTTGAATTCCGGGCGGAAGTGATACTGCAGTTTGATCAGTGGCTCGCCGACGTTGCCGGGTTGATTGAGGCTGTGGATCTGGCCGATCACCAGTTTGTTCTTGCTGGGAACCTGATTGACCGACAGCACCGCGCTGAGGACGTTGTTGGCGTTGCTGTAGTACCAGTTGTGCAACTCGCCGTTGGGCCAGGTTTCCCGTAGCTCGCTGCGCGGATAGCGCGAGTTCGCCGTGTGCGAGCCGTTGACTGGAACCCAGAAGCGCACACTGCCATCGTGCTGGGGGCGGAAGTATTGACTGCTGTAGCCATTGTTGAGGCGAGCGGTGGTGATCAGCGTGGCCGATTCGGTGGCAGGGATCGTGAGGTTCCAGGTGGTCAGATCGAACATCGTTGCGCTCCAGCGACAGGGTGTGTTGGTCGGGGTTCCGACCCGTCTGTCTCGGGAAGTTCAGCGAGTTGCCTGGTTCTGGATGAATGGCTGCTGGCACCTGGCCAGGCCGAAACAATGCACCCGGCGAGTGCCGGGTGCGGTGTGCCGTTCAAGGGGTGGGCGCATGGCTGCCCAGCAGGGTGGTGCCGGATTTTTTGTTGCGCTTGGCCAGGCGCTTTTCCTGGGCGGTTTTCAGGGGCTTCTTCTTCGCCTCTTTGTGCCTATCCAGACCTTTGCTCATGGTGCTGTCCTCCGCAGTGAACATTCAGCATAAACGGCGACTCTCAAGGGCATCACCACCTCCCAGGCTGAACCAGCCTGCGTTGCGCGCTATTTGCAGCATAGTCCCGCGGCTGGCGTCAGGCTGAGCCGCGTGTCAGCTCGCGCAGTCTTGGCAGTACGTGCAAGCGCAGCAGGGGGGCCAGGTCGTCGCTATCACTGCTGGCGGGCGAATGCCAGCGCAACTCTTCCAGTTCGGCCGCAGGGGCTACGGCGTGAGGTAGGGGCGCGACGAATATCTGGGCCTGGATCTCGGTGTCGGCTTCGTTGGCGGCGGGTGTGCGGAAGTGGCCCAGAGGGCTGAGCGCGGCTGCATCCAGTTGCAGGTGCAGCTCTTCCTGCAGTTCGCGCAGCAGAGCCGTCACTGGGCTTTCGCCAGGCTCCAGTTTGCCGCCGGGCAGCATGAAGGCGCGGGTGGCGCGCTTGCGTACCAGCAGCAGGCGGCCGCTCTCGTCGAGCAGGCAGGCGGCGGCGATGTGCAGTTGATTCATGGGGTATTCAGGCGTTGCAGCTCGCGGCGCACCATGGCTGCATATTCGGGCGGGGAGAGGCGGTACAGCTCGGCGGCCACCCAGTCCAGCCAGCGCGCGCCGAGCTGGTCGCGCTCGGCCAGCAGGCGCCGGGCTTCGGCCTCGGCGCGTGCGGCGTGCTGCTGGTGGAACTGGTTGCGGCTCACGCCACCAGGCTTAGCCGGCCAGGCCGACGTAGACGTTTTGCACGTCGTCGTGGTTGTCGAGGGCTTCGAGGAAGGCTTCGACCTCTTCCATCTGTGCATCACTCAGGCCGCTGACCGGGTTCTTCGGCACGTAGCCGATCTTCGCCGAGTTGACGGTGAAACCATGCTCCGGCAATGCCTTGCACACGGCGTCGAGGTCGGTCATGTCGGTGATGAACAGGGTGTCGCCTTCATCGGCCGGCTCGAAGTCCTGGGCGCCGGCTTCGATGGCGGCCAGCTCCGGGTCGGCGCCGTTGTCGGTGGACGCTTCGATCATGCCAACGTGGTTGAAGTCCCAGCTCACCGAGCCGGAGGCGCCCATCTGGCCCTTGCGGAACAGCACGCGGATTTCGGCCACGGTGCGGTTCAGGTTGTCGGTCAGGCATTCGACGATCACCGGCACCTGGTGCGGGGCGAAGCCTTCGTAGGTGGTGCGTTCGAAGTTGACGGTCTCGCCCAACAGGCCGGCGCCTTTCTTGATGGCGCGCTCCAGAGTGTCCTTGGGCATCGAGGCTTTCTTAGCCGCATGGACGGCCACGCGCAGCTTGGCGTTGGTGTCCGGGTCGGCACCGTTACGTGCGGCGACCATGATCTCCTTGACCAGGCGGCCGAAGATCTTGCCCCTGGCGTTGGCTGCGGCTTCTTTAGGTTTGGCTTTCCACTGTGCGCCCATGACGATGTTCTCGCTGCTGCATCTGACGGAGCCCCGCGCGCTGGGCGGGGCGAACTGAGGGAGCCGATTCTAACGGCTCCCTCGGCAGAGGGCGATGCTGAACATCGACATCAGCGCCCCGTCAGGCCGAGAAGCCACCATCGATCAGCAGATTGGCTCCGGTGATATAGCCCGCTTCGGGCCCGGCCAGATAACTGACGAAGCTGGCGATCTCTTCGACCTGGCCATAGCGCGACAGGGCCATGATGGGCTTCAGCGAGGTAGCGAAGTCGGTGTTGTCTGGGTTCATGTCGGTGTCCACCGGGCCGGGCTCGACGTTGTTGACCGTGATACCGCGCGGGCCGAGGTCGCGGGCCATGCCCTTGGTCAGGCCGACCAGCGCCGACTTGCTCATGGCATACACGGCGCCGCCAGCGAAGGGCATGCGGTCGGCGTTGGTGCTGCCGATATTGATGATGCGGCCGCCGTCGTTCATGTTCCGGGCCGCTTCCTGGCTGGCGATGACCACGCTGCGCACGTTGATTGCCAGGGTGCGGTCGAGATCGTCGATGCTGAATTCTTCGATTGGCGCTACGGCCAGTACGCCGGCGTTGTTGACCAGAATATCCAGGCTGCCAAAAGCCTTTACTGCGGTGCCGATGGCTGAGCGGATGGCCTGTTCGCTGGCGCTGTCGGCGTGGATGGCCAGGGCACGGCCGCCGGCGGCTTCGACTTCGGTGACCAGGGCTTGTGCGCTGTCGGCGGACTGGCTGTAGGTAAAGGTTACGGCGGCCCCTTCTCGGGCCAGACGTTTGACGATGGCTGCGCCGATGCCGCGCGAGCCGCCTTGGATGAATGCGACTTTGCCTTGCAGGTTGAGGGTGTGGGTCATGATCGTCTCCAAATAGTGGTGGGGTGTTGGAGGCGAGTATCTGCCTATTATTTGGCTGTGATTAGTCAGCTATTCTGGCTTTCTTTCGATACTAAAAGTTTAGAGTTTGCGCCATGGATACCCTTAACTGCATCGAGTGTTTCGTCCGCAGCGCCGAAGCGGGCAGTTTTGCCGAGGCTGCGCGTCGTCTGGGGCTGACGCCTGCTGCGGTGGGCAAGAATGTGGCGCGCCTGGAGGCCGAGCTGCAGGTACGGCTGTTTCAGCGCAGCACGCGCAGCCTGTCGCTGACCGAGGCCGGCGAGCACTTTCTGCGTGAGTCCAGCGCTGGGCTGAATAGCCTGCAGGCCGCGATGGCCAACCTGTCCGCTCTGCAGGGGCAACCGGCCGGGGTGCTCAAGGTCAGCATGGGACAGTCTTTCGGGCGTTATCACGTGATGCCCTTGCTGCCCGAGTTTCTCGCGCGTTACCCGGGCGTGCAGCCGGATTTTCATTTCGAGAATCGCCCGGTCGATCTGGTGGCCGAAGGTTTCGATGCGGCTATCGGCGGTGGCTTCGAGATGTCGCCGGGTGTAGTGGCGCGCGAGCTAGCCCCTGCGCATCTGGTCTTGCTCGCCTCGCCGGCCTATCTGGCGCAACACGGCCAGCCGGGAACTCCTGCCGAACTGGCGGAGCGCGATGGCATTCTGATCCGCTCACCGCAGACCGGGCGCATCCGCTCCTGGCTACTGCGTCACCAGGATGGGCAGCAGGCGGCGGTCGAGTTGCGTCCGCGTATGGCACTGGATGAGCCGGAGGCGGCATGCCAGGCGGCATTGATGGGGCTGGGCATCTGCCTGGTGGCCATGCCGCATGCGCTGCCGTATTTGGGCAGTGGTGCGCTGGTCAGGGTGCTGCCGGAGTGGCATGTAGATGCCGGGATCATTTCGATTCACTTCGCCGCGCAGAAGCTGTTGCCGCACAAGACGCGGGTGTTCATCGACTTCATCGTTGAGCAATTTCGCGCCCAGAAGTTGGGCAAGCGTTTCAGCGCCGTCTGACAGGCAAAGGCACGTGATGCGCCTTTGCCTGTGTGGTTCAGTCGAGTAGTTCGGCCGGCACGTTGCCACCGTTGTCGGCCAGTTTCTGCAGCACGGTCTTGTGCAGCCACATGTTCATCTGTGCCGAATCGCCCATTTTCTCGGCGGGGCAGCCCAGTTCGCTGGCCAGTTCCTTGCGTGCGCCCAGGCTGCTGTCGAGGCCGAGCAGTTTGAGCAGGTCGACGATGGAGACTTTCCAGTTGAGCTTTTCTGGGTGGCTGGCGGCCAGGCCTTCGAGTTTGGCCACCACATCGACTACACCGATGGCCTGCGGCGCCGGGGCTGCTGCAGGTGCCTCGGGAGCAGGGGCTGCACTCGGTGCGCTTGGGGCAGCCTGAGCGTCCTCGCCGAAGCCCAGCACTTGCAGAATCTTGTTGAACAGGCCCATGGGGTTCCCTCCAATGTCATGACGTGGAAGGGGAGCTTAGTCCATCGGGGGCAGGGCATCAGTTGATGCGACGGAACTCGCGCAGGCCATTGTTCAGGTTGCCGCTGGCCTGGTCGATGGTCATGTGTGACGGAGTCTGGCCGTTGCGCAGAATCAGCGAGCCGTCGCGATAGAGCGCCGGAATCTGTTTGGTTTCGGGCTGGTCGGCGCTCATGGCAAAGCGGGTTTCGTTGATCATGAACTGATCTTCGTTGCGCACGATGCTCAGGGTGGTGCTGGTCGAGCGGGTGTCCTGCCAGGTGCCGAGGTACTGCTCGCCTGGCTGTTCGCAGCCGCTAAGCAGGCTGCAGGCCAGCAGCAGGCTGGCGGTGAATCCTTTCATCTGCGTTCCTTGCGTGGATGAATCCATTAGGCCGGAAGATGCCAGATAGAGAGCCTGCTGTCGACCGAGCCGGTCGCGGTTGGCAGCCTTCTGAGCATTGACCTGGCTCAGTCAAGAGTGTTTCTCGGTGATTCTAGCTACCCATTTGGTTACAAGGAGGCGTAGGCTGGAGTCGTCGCTCAAGGCGACATATGGCTGAACGTTTGAATAAGGAAGGCTTTATGCAAATCCAGGTTCATAGCGATAACCACATCGAAGGCAGCGCCCGTCTCGTCAGCTGGGTCAGCGCCAGTATCAACAGCCAACTACACCGCTTCGAAGAGGAATTGACCCGCGTCGTGGTTCACCTGAACGACGAAAATGGCCACAAGGCAGGCAGCCAAGACAAGCGCTGCCAGATCGAAGCGCGGCCCAAGGGCCTGGCGCCGATCTCGGTGACCCACCATGCCGAATCCCTGGAGTACGCCCTCGACGGCGCCATGGAGAAGCTCACCCATGCCCTCGAACACCAGATCGGCAAGCTGCGTCAGCGGCGGGGCCCGAGTCACCGCGATACGCTTGAGGGCGGTAATAGCAGTGCTCAGGATCAGATGCTGGAAGAGGACTTCATGACCCAGCAGTTACGCCGCGCCTGACTTTTCGGGCAGGTATGAAAAAGCCGCCGGC
>JAYQUJ010000102.1:0-11640 GCA_038147895.1 Pseudomonas sp. | reverse complement strand
ACCCCGACCTTGGCAAGGTCGTGCTCTACCAACTGAGCTATTCCCGCGTTGTCTTGGTGACGGGCGCCATTCTATAGATTGAGAACGATGCGTCAACCCCTTGATTCAAAAATACTTTATTTCTTCTCGGCGTCGATGCTCAGGTGCGGCCAGGCAGCCAGCAGGTACTGCAGCATGGACCACAGTGTCAGCGCTGCAGAGATCAGAAGCAGAACGTAGCCAATACCTACCCAGAGCGTCAGCTGCGGTGGGTTACCCAGCAAGATAACCAGCGCCAGCATCTGCGCCGCAGTTTTCCATTTGCCCAGATTGGAAACGGCCACATGCGCGCGCGCCCCCAGTTCGGCCATCCACTCACGCAGAGCCGATACGACAATCTCGCGGCCAATGATGATCACCGCCGGCAGGGTCAGCCACAGGTTGGCATGCTCACCCACCAGCAGTACCAGCGCCACCGCCACCATCAATTTGTCAGCCACAGGATCAAGGAAGGCACCGAACGGGGTGCTCTGCTCCCAGCGCCTGGCCAGATAGCCGTCAAACCAGTCAGTAACCGCCGCCAGTGCAAATACACCACTCGCCGCCCAGTAACTCCATGGCAATGGCAGGTAGAAGAACAGGATGAAAACGGGAATCAGGGCAACACGCAAAACGGTGAGCAGGTTTGGGATATTCATCAGGACCACTGACCAGCGAGGTGAGCCGGCATTCTACTCGCTGTGCAGGGCCGCATAAATCGACTCGGCGAGCTTTTTACTGATGCCTGGAGCCTTGGCGATTTCATCGAGGCTGGCGCGATTGAGCTCCTGCAAGCCACCGAAGTGCTTGAGCAGATCGCGTCGGCGCTTAGGTCCGACACCAGCCACCTCCTCCAGACTGGAGGTACGCCGCGCCTTGCCGCGCCGCGCACGGTGACCGGTGATGGCGAAGCGGTGGGCCTCATCACGAATCTGCTGGATGAGATGCAGAGCCGGCGAATCCGCCGGCAGGGTGAACTCATGCTCGGCGTCGTTGAGGTAGAGAGTTTCCAGACCCGGCTTGCGCGTTACGCCCTTGGCTACGCCCAGCAGGATCAGATCCGGCACCGCCAGCTCCTGCAAGACTTCGCGCGCCATGGCCATCTGCCCCTTGCCACCGTCTACCAGAAGGATATCGGGCAGTTTGCCCTCGCCATCCTTGAGCCGACCGAAACGCCGCATCAAGGCCTGATGCATCGCTGCATAGTCATCACCCGCCGTGACGCCCTCGATGTTGAAACGGCGGTAATCGCTCTTCAGCGGGCCTTCCGGACCAAAGACCACACAGGACGCAACCGTGGCCTCGCCACTGGAGTGACTGATGTCATAGCACTCCAAACGCTGCGGCACTTCGGCCAAGTCCAACGCCTCGGCCAACGCCTCAAAGCGCGCCGCCACATGCTGGCGGTTAGCCAGACGCGCCCCCAGCGCCTGCTCTGCATTGGTCACGGCCAGCTGCTGCCAACGCGCTCGCGTAGCGCGTACCCGATGACTGATGACCACCTCACAACTGCGCAATTCGGCTATGGCCGCCGCGACCGTAGGCAGGTCATCGTGGGCGTGATTAACGATCAGCTCGCCAGGTAATTCACGCTCGTGGTTAGCCAAGTAGTACTGGGCAAGAAAAGCCACCAGAACGGCACCACCCTCTTCCTCAATGCCGACCTGGGGAAAGAAGTTCTTGCTGCCCAGCACACGCCCGCCGCGCACGCTGATCAGATGCACACAGGCGCCACCCGGATTGACGATGGCCGCCACCACATCGACATCACCATTGCCACCCTCCATGCTCTGCTGATCCTGAACGCGGCGCAGCAGGGCAACCTGGTCGCGCAACTCAGCAGCCCGCTCGAACTCCAGCGCCATGGCAGCCTTCTCCATGGCCGCCGAGAGCTCGTCCGCCAACGCATTGCTGCGACCTTCGAGAAACATCACCGAGTGACGCACATCCTCGGCGTACTCAGCCGGCTCGACCAGGCCGACGCAGGGCGCCTTGCAACGCTTGATCTGGTACTGCAGACAAGGGCGCGTGCGGTTCTTGAAGTAGCTGTCCTCGCACTGACGGACCAGAAAAGTCTTCTGCAGCAGCGCCAGGCTTTCGCGGATGGCGCCGGCGCTGGGGTAAGGCCCGAAGTAGCGCCCCTTCTCCTTCTTAGCGCCACGATGAATACCCAGCCGGGGGAAGTCACCACTGGACAGCAGCACATAGGGATAGGACTTATCGTCGCGCAGCAGGATGTTGTAGGGAGGGCGCCATTCCTTGATCAGCGTCTGCTCCAGCAGCAGCGCCTCAGTCTCGTTGGCGACTATGGTGGTCTCGACCTGGGCGATGCGCGCCACCAGGGCCGCCGTCTTCGGCGCCAGCCCCGTCTTGCGGAAATAGCTGGCGAGGCGCTTCTTCAGATTGGACGCTTTGCCCACATACAGCAGCTTGCCCGCCTCATCGAACATCCGATAGACACCCGGCCGGCCACTGCAGGTGGCCAGGAAGGCAGCAGAGTCAAACAACGCAGGGGTTTCGCGCAGGCTCATCAGAAACGCATCGATTACAGAGTGGGGCTACAGTCTACCGCCCGCCTTGAGGCGATGCTCAGCCGGTAGCGTCGACCATGCCATGGCGCACGGCCAGCAGGGCCAACTCCACGTCGCTGGTGATGTCCAGCTTCTCGTAGATACGGTAACGGTAGGTATTCACCGTTTTTGGCGACAGACAAAGTTTGTCGGAGATCACCTGCACTTTCTGGCAGTTGGCGATCATCAAGGCAATCTGGATCTCTCGCTCGGAGAGCAGATCGAAGGGCGAGCCGCCGCTGTTGGGCTGAAAGGACTTGAGCGCCAACTGCTGGGCTATCTGCGGACTGAGGTAGCGCTGACCGGCAAAGGCCATGCGTACGGCCTGCACCATTTCCTCCAGTGCAGCGCCTTTGGTCAGGTAGCCAGCAGCACCGGCCTGCAACAGCCGAGTCGGAAACAGGTCATCATCACAAGCGGTAACCGCGACGACTTTCAGATCGGGATGACTGCGCAGCAACTTGCGAGTCGCTTCGAGGCCACCGATGCCAGGCATTTTGACATCCATGAGCACAACATCAGGTTTGAGCTCACGCACTTTCAGCAGAGCTTCCTCACCGGAATCTGCCTGCCCGATCACTTGCAGACCATCAATATCGGCCAGCATGCGGGTAATGCCTGTACGAACCAGATCGTGGTCGTCGACCACCAGCACCTTAATCAAGCGACACCTCGCTGAACCAAACTGCCGCAATTTGCAGTCAACGAACCTAGCTTGGCGCAAATTCGTCAGAAAGCAAACGCCAGAAAACCGTACTTGGCGGCGACCCTCAGGCGCAAAATATGGCGGAGGCGGTGAGATTCGAACTCACGGATAGTTTCCCATCGACGGTTTTCAAGACCGTTGCCTTAAACCACTCGGCCACACCTCCGCATTCGCGGGTCGCCATACTACCGGAACGCAACACACTGTCAAACTCTCGGCGTTGGCAGGTGAAAAGGCTCTGTTATGATCCGAGTACCCCATTACGGATCCCGTCTCGTCAATCAGGAGTCTCACCATGCACGAGCAAGACTACGCCCTCGCCCATGCGCAAGCGGATCAGCTGGAAATCAGCAAGGTGCTGCGCAACACCTACAGCTTGCTGGCAATGACCCTGATATTCAGCGCCGTATGCGCGTTCTTCAGCGCCCAACTGAACCTGCCGCACCCTGGTTTCATCATTACCCTGGTCGGCTTCTACGGCCTGTTCTTCGCCACCATGAAGCTACGCAACTCCGGCTGGGGCCTGCTGACCACCTTCGCCCTGACTGGTTTCATGGGATACACACTGGGCCCGATCCTCAATATCTACCTGGGCATGGCCAACGGCGGCGACATCATCAGCTCCGCCTTCGCCATGACTGCCCTGGTGTTCTTTGGCCTGTCTGCCTATGTGCTGACAACCCGCAAGGACATGAGCTTCCTCACCGGCTTCATCACCGCCGGCTTCTTCGTTCTGCTGGGCGCCATGATCGCTGGCCTGTTCTTCGAGATCAGCGGCCTGCAGCTGGCCATCAGTGCAGGTTTCGTGCTGTTCTCCTCGGCCTGCATCCTGTTCCAGACCAGCGCCATCATCCACGGCGGTGAGCGCAACTACGTGATGGCGACCATCAGTCTGTACGTGTCGATCTACAACCTGTTCATCAGCCTGCTGCAGATCTTCGGCATCATGGGCGGCGACGACTGATTGTCGACCCGCGCTGAAAGAGCCCGCTTCGGCGGGCTTTTTCGTGTCTGCAGCGGTCTCAGCGTTTATCATGGCGCCACTGTCGAAGCCCGGAATACCCATGAGATTCGCCATCGCCCTGTTTGCCCCAGGCCACGCCCCGTCCTCGCGCCGCGCGCTGCGCTTTGCGCAAGCCGCCTTGGCGGGCGGACACGAGATCACGCGGTTGTTTTTCTATCAGGACGGTGTGCATAGCGCCGCCAGCAACCCGGTCAGCCCCCAGGACGAGCTCGATCTGCCGAGCGAGTGGCGTGAGTTCGTGAAAAGCCACCAACTCGATGCTGTGGTATGCATCGCTGCTGCACTGCGCCGCGGCGTACTCAACCGCGAAGAAGCCGAACGCCACGGCAAGCCGGCCGCCAATCTGGACGCCCCGTGGGAGCTCTCCGGCCTCGGACAACTGCATGAAGCCGCACAAATGGCCGACCGCCTGATCAGCTTCGGAGGCCAGTGATGAGCAAGTCGATGCTGATCATCTCCCGTCAGGCACCCTGGTCGGGACCGGCGGCACGCGAAGCCCTGGATATAGCTCTGGCAGGCGGGGCCTACGACCTGCCCCTGGGCCTGCTGTTTCTCGACGATGGCGTATTCCAACTTGCACCCAATCAGCTGCCGCTGACTCTGGAACAGAAGGATCTAGGCGCCAACCTGCAGGCACTGCCGCTGTTTGGCGTCGATTCGCTCTACGCTGCACAACGCAGCCTGAATGAGCGCGGTCTTGGCGATGCACAGCTCACACTGCCGGTGGAGCGCCTGGACGACGCCGCA
This sequence comes from Pseudomonas sp., assembly GCA_038147895.1. Lineage (GTDB taxonomy): Bacteria > Pseudomonadota > Gammaproteobacteria > Pseudomonadales > Pseudomonadaceae > Aquipseudomonas. Next base: position 6,575 of record JAYQUJ010000102.1, on the reverse strand, counting down.
CTGAGCCTGCTGCTCGACCGCTACGACATGCTGGTAACCATCTGATGGCCACTTTGCACCTGCTTTCCCACTCCCCGTTCAGCGACAGCCGCCTGAGCAGCTGCCTGCGTCTGCTGGGCCCCAAAGACGGTCTACTGCTGTGCGGCGATGCGGTATATGCCCTGCAGCCCGGCACGGCCCAACTGCAGGCGCTTGAGCTGATGCCCGCCTCTATCGCTGTATACGTATTGGCGGAAGATCTTGCAGCACGCGCCCTCCCCCTGTCCGAGCGCACACAGGCTATCGACTACCCCACTTTCGTCGAGCTTTGCGGCCAATACGCCAAGGTCAACAGCTGGCTATGAACACGCTTCAAGTCGAAGGGAAGACCATTGCCCTGGACAAAGACGGCTATCTGGTCGAGCTGAACGACTGGTCGCATAACGTTGCCAATGCATTGGCTGCTCGCGAGGAGCTGCCGCTGACCCCTGAGCACTGGGCCATCATCGAGCTGCTGCGCGAGTTCTATGCCGAATTCCAGCTATCGCCCGCCACCCGCCCGCTGATCAAGTACGCTGCCTTGAAGCTTGGCCCTGAAACGGGTAACAGCCTGCACCTGAATCGTCTGTTCAAAGGCACGCCCGCCAAGCTCGCCGCCAAGCTCGCCGGTCTGCCCAAACCCACGAATTGCCTCTGAGCCCGCCATGAACTTTGTCGCCCCACCGGAACACCCCTTCGCCCAGTTCGTGCGCATTCTCGGCAAAGGCAAGCGCGGCGCCCGCAACATGACCCGCGAGGAAGCTCGCGAAGCCATGGGCATGTTGCTGGACGGCAAGGTCGAAGACACCCAGCTGGGTGCTTTTCTCATGCTGCTGCGACACAAGGAAGAAAGCGCCGAAGAGCTCGCCGGATTCACCGAAGCCATTCGCGCACGCCTGCAGGCTCCAGCCATCGCCGTAGACCTCGACTGGCCGACCTACGCAGGCAAGAAGCGTCATTTGCCCTGGTTTCTACTGGCTATCAAGGCGCTGGCACGCAGCGGCCTGCGCATCCTGATTCACGGCGGTGGCGCCCATACCGCTGGGCGCCTGTATAGCGAACAGCTACTCGATACCCTGGAAATTCCGCTCTGCCGCAACTGGCCGGCAGTGGCCGAGGCACTCGATACCCACAACCTGGCCTTTACCCCGCTTGGCGCCTGGGCACCGCAGCTGCAGCGCATGATCGACCTGCGCAATACCCTCGGCCTGCGCTCGCCCATCCACTCGCTAGCGCGCATTCTCAACCCACTGGGCGCCACTGCCGGCCTGCAGAGCATCTTCCACCCCGGCTACCAGGCGGTGCATCGCGAAGCCAGCCAACTACTGGGTGACCGCGTAGTGGTGATCAAGGGCGAAGGTGGGGAGATCGAAGTCAATCCAGACGGCGCCAGCCATCTCTATGGCAGCGAGAATGGCAGCAATTGGGATGAGGAGTGGCCTCCACTATCCAGCCAGCGTCACGTCAAACCAGAAAGCCTGGAGCCAGCGCACTTGCTGGCCTTCTGGAATGGAGAGGTGGAAGACAGCTACGGCAGCCTGGCGATACTCAGCACCCTGGCTCTGGCCTTTCGCGCACTGGGTGAGCCCCGCGAGAGCGCCTTCAGCCGTGCGCAAGAAGCCTGGAGCAAGCGGCTCGGGTAATCAGGAGCGCTGCTTCTGCGCCTTGTGCAGGCGGCTGACCAACTCCGCCTCGGCCTGACTAAGGCCACATGACTGAGTCAGATCGTCGGCACTGGCGCCCATTCCGACCAGCCGCGCCGCCTGGGTGAAAGACAGACTGGTAGGGTCGCGCTGCTCGATCTGTGTCAGCTTGTCCGGTAGCGGAGCCACCACCCTGCGCAACTCATGTAGCTCCTCACCCATGCGGATGCTACCGGTCAGGTAGGCATCCAGGCGCTTGCTCAGCTCCTTCAGGCGCTGATCGCGCATGGCGTCACGCTCTTTCTGCATCTCAGCCTGCTGCCGCAGCTTCAGTGACAACTGATAGCAGGCGACTGCGAGCAGCACGCAGAACAGAGCCAGCACGGCCAGCGCAATCTCCAGCATGAGTCAGATGCTCTCCAGCTCGGACCACTCTTCCTCGGTCATCATCTTGTCCAGCTCCACAAGAATCAGCAGCTCGCCGTTCTTGTTGCACACGCCTTGAATGAACTTGGCCGACTCGTCATTGCCAACGTTCGGCGCGGTTTCCACTTCGGACTGGCGCAGATAAACCACTTCGGCAACGCTGTCGACCAGGATGCCGACCACCTGCTTGTCCGCCTCGATGATGACGATACGGGTATTGTCAGTCACCGGCGCCGGCGACAGACCGAAACGCTGGCGGGTGTCGATGACCGTCACCACATTGCCACGCAGGTTGATGATGCCGAGCACATAGGCTGGCGCACCGGGAACCGGCGCGATCTCGGTGTAACGCAGGACTTCCTGCACCTGCATCACGTTGATGCCATAGGTCTCGTTATCCAGGCGGAAGGTCACCCACTGCAGAATTGGATCTTCGGAACCTTGCGCTGACGATTTCTTCATGTCCCTAGCCTCGGTCTGATGGCCGCCATGGCGGCGTTCGCGGGTTGACCCGCTTGTCGTTAACTATAGAGCGCCTGCCAGCAATCAGTGCGGGCGGGCGCCCCCATTGCGCGTGGCGCCACTGGCGATCATCCCGGCCAGAGCCGAAACATCCAGCAACGCGCACATGTGTTCGATTACCGTACCCGCCAGCCAAGGGCGTTGCGAACGCTGGCTGCGCCACTTGATCTCGCTTGGATCAAGGCGAATGGAGCGGCTTACCTGGTGCACCGCCAGCCCCCACTCATAACCCTCAACGGAAATCACATACTGCAGGCCTTCGCGGAAGTCCTCGCGATAGCGCTCGGGCATTACCCAGCGTGCCGTGTCGAGCACCTTGAGGTTGCCGGCCTGGCACGGCAGGATGCCCAGGAACCAGTCCGGCTGGCCAAACAGAGGCGTGAGTTCGGCGCCATCCAGCGGATAAATCGAGCCCAGACACACAAGCGGTACCGCCAGGGTCAAACCCGCCACATCGAAGAGCAAGCACTCAAAGGGCTCATCGGCCCAACTGGGCTTGCCCTCCAGATCCACTGCCGGCTGGGTTTCCTCCTGCGCAACAATCTCCGGAACCGGCTCGACAACAGGCTCATCAGGAACCTCTGGCAGGCGCAGATCCGGCAACTTGAGCTCGATGGTCGGCAATACCTGGGGTTTCGGCTCAGCCAGGGAAAGCGGCTTGACCAGCACCGGCCTAGGCTCCTCGCGGCGAGCATCACGGATCTGCTCCTCCAGCACGGCGGCCTCGAAGTCATCCAGGCTTTCGCTTTGCTCCAGCTCGACAGCCGCCTCCTGCAACAGGGCGTCCAGGTAGGACTGCAGGGCCTGTTGGGAGCGGTTGGAGGAAGTGGCAATGCGGCTCATAGGGTGATCCAGAAAAAGGGTCTGTACAGACTATCGGCAGCTAGGCACACGGACTTGAACCCACCTATTCAGCATAGTCGGCACATCAGGCTACCTGAGAGGCCGGCTGGGCTGCCAGCAGGTGTTTGAGCAGCGCTCGATAGGCAATCACGCCACGACTGTTGGCATCGAACTGCGAAGGCGTCAGTCCGGCCCGGCTGGCATCACGCAGACGGGTATCCACCGGCACATAGGCCTGCCAGAGATGATCCGGATAGCTGTTGCGCAACACCCGCAACGTGCTCAGAGAAGCCTGGGTGCGCCGATCGAACAGCGTCGGCACTATCACATAGGGCAGCGCCTGTTTGCGCGAGCGATTGACCATGGTCAGGGTGCTGACCATGCGCTCCAGGCCTTTGACGGCAAGAAACTCGGTCTGTACCGGGATAACCAGCTGCTGGCTGGCTGCCAGCGCGTTGACCATCAGCACGCCAAGCAGCGGCGGGCTATCGATGATGGCGTGGTCAAACTTGTCCCACAGCTGCGCCAAGGTCTTGGCGATCACCAGGCCCAGACCACTCTGCCCCGGCGACTGCCGCTCCAGCGTAGCCAAGGCCGTGCTGGATGGCAGCAGGGAAATATTCTCATGGCTGGTCGAGTGCAGCAGACTGGCCGGCAGGCCGCTCGGCACACTGCCCTGATGCAGGAACAGGTCGAAGTTGCTGTGCCCCAGCGTATCCGGATCGTGACCGAAATAGCTGGTCATCGAACCGTGAGGGTCGAGGTCGACCACCACGACACGCTTGCCGGCATCCGCCAGCAGGCCCGCCAGAGCGATGGATGTGGTGGTCTTGCCGACCCCGCCTTTCTGATTGGCTACTGCCCAGACTTTCATCTTTCTCGTCCTCCCGGCGTGGCCGTCGCCCAACCGAGACCTGGATGGCGCCTCATGGTGAAGGCGTCGAATTATTGGCACCGCCGGTGGGCGGTGGCACTGCAGAGGCAGTCGGTGCAGGTTGCGTGCCAGCGCGCTGCAGCGCAGCATCAGGCCTGGCGTTGCTCGCGCCCACGCCACTGATGCTACGACGCACATCCAGGTTGCGCGAGACCACCAGCACTACCCGACGGTTACGCGACCGCCCCTCAGCCGTGGCATTGTCGGCCACCGGCTGGAACTCACCATAACCGACAGCGGCCAGCCGACCTTCTTTGACGCCGTCCATCGCCAACATGCGCACAATGCTTGCCGCCCGCGCCGCAGATAACTCCCAGTTGCTGGGGAACTGCGCCGTGTTGATCGGCAGGTTGTCGGTGAAACCTTCTACATGCACAGGGTTTTCGTATGGCGCGAGGATCTTGGCGACCTTCTCGATCAGGATGAAGGCGGTCTCGTTGGGTATCGCGTCGCCACTGGGGAACAACAGGCTCGAATTCAGCTCGATCTCTACCCACAGCTCGTTGCCGCGCACGGTGAGTTGCTCCGCGGCAATCAGGTCGCCAAAGGCATCGCGCATGCTCGAAGCGATTTCCTGCAGCGGGTCGCTTGGCTCCGCACTGCTACTGCTATTGGGGTTGTCCTCGATCATCGAGCGATCCGGCTCGGTGGTACGAGGTCGCTCATCGCCAATCGGGATGGGCTTGATCGCCCGCTCAGGCTCGCTGAACACTCCCACCAGACTCTCCGAGAGCACCTTGTACTTGCCCTCGTTGATCGAAGAGATCGAGTACATCACCACGAAGAAGGCGAACAACAGGGTGATGAAGTCCGCGTAGGAAACCAGCCAACGTTCGTGATTCTCATGCTCTTCGTGATGACGGCGCCGAGGCATGGGTCAATCCATGAAGCCTTGCAGCTTCAGCTCGATGGAGCGAGGATTCTCGCCCTCGGCGATGGAGAGGATGCCCTCCAGAAGCATCTCCCGGTAACGCGACTGGCGCATGGCGATGGCTTTCAGCTTATTGCCCACCGGCAACAGCAACAGGTTGGCAAAAGCCACACCGTAGATGGTCGCAACGAAAGCCACCGCAATACCACTGCCCAGCTTACTGGGGTCGGCCAGATTGCCCATCACATGGATCAGGCCCATCACCGCACCGATGATGCCGATGGTCGGTGCATAACCACCCATGCTTTCGTAAACCTTGGCAGCCTGAATATCGCGAGCTTCCTGGGTGTAGAGATCGACTTCGAGAATGCTGCGAATGGCCTCCGGCTCAGTGCCATCGACCAGCAGCTGCAAGCCCTTGCGGGCATAGGGGTCAGGCTCGGCATCGGCCACAGGCTCCAGTCCCAGCAGGCCCTCCTTGCGCGCACTCATGCTCCAGCCGACCACGCGATTGATGCCTCCGGCCAGGTCGATATGCGGCGGGAAAATGATCCAGCGCAGGATCGCCAGCGAGCGCTTAAACACATTCATCGGCGCTTGGATGAATGCAGCCCCAAGGGTGCCTCCAATCACGATCAGCGCCGCCGGCCCATTGAGCAAAGCGCCCGCATGACCGCCCTCCAGGTAGTTGCCGCCGATGATGGCGACAAACGCCAGGATGACGCCAATAAGGCTGAGTACATCCATCAGACGCAGGCCTCGGCTAGGTGCCGACCAATATCGTCCAGGCTATACACGGCATCGGCCAGATTGGCCTTCACTACTGCCATCGGCATGCCATAAATCACGCAGCTGGCTTCATCCTGCGCCCAGACCTGGGCCCCGCCCTGCTTGAGCAGACGCGCACCTTCGCGGCCATCGGCGCCCATACCGGTCAGCACGACCGCCAATACCTTGTCGCCGAACGATTTGGCAGCCGAGCCGAAGGTGATGTCGACACAAGGCTTGTAATTCAGGCGCTCGTCTCCAGGCAGGATACGCACCGCGCCTCGCGGGTCGACCATCATCTGCTTGCCCCCCGGCGCCAGCAGAGCCAGGCCAGGACGCAGCACATCACCGTCTTCGGCTTCCTTGACGGAAATGCGGCACAGCTTGTCCAGACGCTCGGCGAAGGCCTTGGTAAAGGCGGCAGGCATATGCTGGATCAGCACGATGGGCGCCGGAAAGTTGGCCGGCAGCTGAGTCAGCACCCGCTGCAGCGCTACCGGGCCACCGGTAGAGGTACCGATAGCGACCAGCCGGTAGGCGTTACGTTTTG
>JAYQUJ010000101.1:0-11946 GCA_038147895.1 Pseudomonas sp. | reverse complement strand
GTGCAGCAGATGCCGATGACCGAGGCGGGCATCGACGCCGGCTTCACCCGCGATCTCTACGTTGCTCTCGGCGAGCCATTGGAAGACGGCGCCTGGGCCGTGCGCGTGCATATCAAACCCTATGTGCGCTGGATCTGGCTGGGTGGCCTGATGATGGGCCTCGGCGGCCTGCTGGCGGCCTTCGACCCGCGCTACCGGGTCAAGGTGCGTACCCGCGTGCGTGATGTTCTCGGTCTCAAGGAAGCTGCCGCATGAAACGATTGATTCTGCTGGTTCCGCTGGCGCTGTTCCTTGGCATGGCCGCTTTCCTCTACAAGGGCCTGTTCCTCGACCCGCAGGAGCTGCCGTCGGCACTGATCGACAAACCTCTGCCGGCCTTCAGCCTGCCGGATCTGCAGGCGCCGCAGACGCTGATTACCCAGGCCGACTTCAAGGGCCCGGCGCTGATCAACGTTTGGGCCACCTGGTGCCCGACCTGCAAGGCCGAGCACCAGATGCTCAACAGCCTGGCCAAGGCCGGTGTGACCATCTACGGCGTCAACTACAAGGATGACGCCGAGGCCGCGCGCAAGTGGCTGAAGGACTACCTCGACCCGTACCAGCGCACCCTGGTCGATGCCCAGGGCAGCCTGGGCCTGGATCTGGGCGTATACGGCGCGCCGGAGACCTTCCTGATCGACGCCCAGGGCATCATCCGCCACAAGTATGTCGGCGCTATCGATGAGCGCGTCTGGCGTCAGGAGCTGGCGCCGCGTTACCAGGCGCTGCTGGAGGCCAAACAGTGAAGCGTCTGCTGCTCGCCTGCCTGCTCGGCCTGAGCCTGATCGGTGTGGCCCGCGCGGCCATCGATACCTACGAGTTCAAGGATGAGGTGGAGCGCGAGCGCTTCCGCAGCCTTACCGAGGAACTGCGTTGTCCCAAGTGCCAGAACCAGAACATCGCCGACTCCAACGCGCCGATCGCCACCGACCTGCGCCGCGAGATCTTCCGCATGCTCGATGAGGGCCGCAGCGACAAGGAGATCGTCGATTTCCTGGTGCTGCGCTACGGCGATTTCGTGATGTACAAGCCGCCGCTGGACAGCCGCACCTGGCTGCTCTGGTACGGTCCCTTCGGCCTGCTCGGCCTGGGCGCCATCTTCCTCGTGGTGCTGGTGTTGCGCCGGCGCAAGGTCGAGGCCGCCCCCGAGCGAGCCGCGCTGAGTTCTGCCGAACGTGAGCGCCTGGACGCTCTGCTGAAAGAAAACCGGGATACCCAAGACTGATGATCGAATTCTGGCTCGCCGTCGGCCTGTTGCTGCTGGTCGGCACGGCTTTCCTGCTGATTCCCGTGCTGCGTGGCCGTCGCGCCCAGGCCGAGGAAGATCGCACCGCCCTCAACGTCGCCCTGTACCAAGAGCGTCTGGCTGAACTCACCACTCAGCGGGATGCCGGCACCCTGACCGTCGAGCAGTTCGATGCCGGTCAGGCCGAAGCCGGCCGTGAGCTGCTGGCCGACACCGAAGCCAGCGGCCCGGCCCGTGGCCTGCGCCTGGGCAAGGCGCTGCCACTGCTGATTGCCCTGGCTGTGCCTGGCCTGGCCTTCGGCCTGTATTGGCATTGGGGCGCCAGCCAGGAAATCGCTGCTCTCGGCCAGCAGCCAAGCATGGAGCAGATGACAGCACGTCTGCAGCAGGCCGTGGCGGAAAACCCGGACTCGGCCGAAGCCTGGTATTTCCTTGGCCGCATGCAGATGGGCAACGCTCGTCCAGGTGAGGCCGCCAAGGCATTCGAACAGGCGGCGCGTCTGGCGGATCGTGCGCCCGAGCTGCTCGGCCAGTGGGCCCAGGCGCTGTACTTCGCCAACGGCAAGCAGTGGAACGCACAGATGCAGGCGCTGACCGATGAAGCGCTGAAGGCCGACCCGGCGGAAACCACCAGCCTCGGCCTGCTGGGTATTGCGGCATTCGAGGATGAGCGCTTCAGCGACGCGGTGGACTACTGGCAGCGACTGCTGGCGCAGATGCCGGAGGATGATCCATCGCGTGAGTCGATCCAGGTCGGTATCGACCGGGCCCGCGAGCAGGCCGGCCAGCCGGCACAAGCGGCGACGTCCGAGCCGGCGGCGCAGCCCGAGGTGGTGAACAAATCGATGGCGGCGATCAAGGTCAGCGTCGATCTGGCTCCCGAGGTCAAGGCCAAGGTACAGCCTGGCGACAGCGTGTTCGTCTTCGCTCGCGCCGCTTCCGGTCCGCCCATGCCACTGGCGGTCAAGCGCCTGACGGTGGCCGATCTGCCGGCGACGGTGGAGCTGAGCGACCAGGACGCGATGATGGCGCAGATGAAGCTGTCCAGCTTCCCGCAGGTGCAGCTGGCGGCGCGCATCTCACGCAGCGGCGTGGCCACTCAGGGCGAATGGATCGGCCGTGGCCAAGCCATTCCCAGCAGCACCACAACGCCGCAGCAACTGCTGATCGATACCGCGGAGCAGGCGCAGTGACTCGCGCGGCGCTGTCGCTGATCACCCTGCTGGCCCTGGCCGGCTGCTCGCTGCAACCGCAGATGCCGGCCAAGAATGAGCCGGTGCGCCAACAGAGTCACCCGCGCTACGCGCCGCCTCCCGGCGGCAACGCCTACTGGGACCCGAGCCTGGGCGTGTATGTGCTGCAGGGCAGCAGCAAGGTCTATTACCGCGAGCGCGTCTACTACCGCTGGAATCGTGGCTGGAGTTGGGCCAACAGCCCTAGCGGCCCGTGGCAGCCGACCGACAGCAGCGGCGTGCCTGCCGGGCTTGGGCGCAGCTTCAGCAACTGACGGGTATCACTGCGCGGCGTCGTTGTTGCGCGGATACAACGGATTACCACAACGGTCGCAGAACGCCGCGTTGGGCTCGTGCTCGACCTTGTTGCAGCTGGGGCAGGGGCGGCGCAGACGGCCGTGCTCACGCATGGCATTGGCCAGTTCGGCGCCAAAGATGCCGGTGGGCACGGCGATGACCGAATAACCGGTGATCATCACCAGCGAGGCCAGGGCCTGGCCGAGCGGGGTTTGTGGCACCACATCGCCGAAACCCACGGTAGTCAAGGTGACGATGGCCCAGTAGATGCCCTTGGGAATGCTGGTAAAGCCATGCTGCGGCCCTTCGATCACGTACATCATTGCGCCGAACACGGTGACCAGGGTGGCGATGCTGACGAAGAACACAATGATCTTCTGCTGGCTGCCGCGTAGCGCCGTGAGCAGGAAGTTGGCCTGCTTCATATACGGGCTCAGCTTGAGCACACGGAACACCCGCACCAGGCGCAGGGCGCGTACCACCATCAGGTATTGGCCGCCGTCGAAGAACAGCCCGATAAAAGCCGGTAGGATGGCCAGCAGGTCGATCAGGCCGAAGAAGCTGAAGGCATAGCGCAAGGGCTTGGGCGAACAGTACAGGCGCACGCCATATTCGATGGCGAACAGCCCAGTGAACAACCACTCGATGCCAAACAGCCAGGCGCCGTACTGCTGGTGGATGTCCTGGATGCTGTCCAGCATCACTACCACCAGGCTGGCCAGGATGCAGCCCAGCAGCCAGTTGTCGAAGCGTTGCCCAGCTGGGGTGTCGGTGTGGAAGATGATGGTGTAAAGACGTTCGCGCCAGCTTTGGGGCTGTTCCATGTTGCCTGTTCCTTGTGCTCGCAATCACTGCAGCGGGTGCAGGGCTACAAGCCTAGGGAATGCGTCGTGACTCTGGCAAGGGCGTGCACTCGGCTGCGGCACGACGCAGCAGGCGCGAGCTGGCCAATACCAGCCAGCAGGCGAGGATGAAGGGCATGGTCAGTGGCGCCAGGCCCAGGGTGGCGAAGCCGGGTTGCAGCAGCAGGCTGAGCAGCAGGGCTGCCAGTGGCGCCCAGGGGCGGCGGTGCAGCTGGGCCATGGCGATCACTGCCAGTACCGGGCTGTAACCGTGCAAGCCGGCGAGCGTGCCGGCAGTGGGTTGTTCACTCAGCAGCGCCAGCGCCACCGGCAGCGACGCGGCAGCTAGAGCCCAGGCGGCCGCGCGACGGTCGTTGAGCAGCAGTCCGATGAGCAGGCACAGGCCGGCCAGCGGATGATCGAGGAAAATCACCTGGCCCAGGCCACGTAGCGTGCCTTCGACCAGAGCCTGCCAATTCTGGGTGGCCAGCACGGTGGCTGCCTGAACAGGTGCCGGCGGCATGTCCAGCACTGTACTGATCCAGGGCAAAGACCAGCCGCAGAGCACGAAGGGCAGGGTGTAGGCGGGTAGCCACTGGCGCTCGCGCAGGGCGCGCATCCAGGGATGCAGTACCAGGGTGGAAAGCCCGGCAAGAGTGACCACCAGCAGTGGCAGCAACGGCGTCCAGGCCAGCTTGAGGCTCAGCAGCAGGCCGATCAGTGCGCCGTTGTAGCCATACAGGCCGATGTCGATATCGGCCTGGGCATAGCCGCGGCGTTGCGCCACCAGGTTGCCGGCCAGGGCGCCGAGCAGGGCGTCGCCCAGCAGGTCGGGTGCCCCGATCAGCAGCGCCAGCAACACCGCCAGGCCGAAGCCCGGACGCTGTTGCAGGAAGATCTGCGCGAAGGCGCAGAGCAGGGCGCGAAAGCCACTGGCCAGGGGCATGGCATCAGCCGAGCTGCTCGATGCGCAGCATGTTGGTGGTGCCCGGTTGACCCAGTGGCACGCCTGCGGTGATCACCAAAGTGTCGCCAGTGCGGGCCATGCCTTGGGCGCGTGCCACTTCCAGGGCGGTGCCGGTCACCTGTTCGGCTTCCTGCAGACGCTCCTTGACCACCGAATAAACGCCCCAGGCCATGCTCAGGCGGCGTGCCACCTGCAGGCTCGGGGTGAGGCTGAGGATCGGTGCCTTGGGCCGCTCGCGTGAGGCGCGCAGGGTCGAGGCGCCGGACTCGGTGTAGTTGACCAGCGCGGCCACCGGCAGGATGGTGCTGATACGGCGGATGGCGCAGCTGATGGCGTCGCTCGCCGTAGCCTCGGCTTGCGGGCGGCTGACATCGAGCTGGCTCTGGAAGTCCGGGCCGTTTTCCACCTGGCGGATGATCTTGCTCATCATCTGCACGGTTTCCAGCGGGTAATCACCGGAGGCGGTCTCGGCCGACAGCATCACCGCATCGGCGCCTTCGGCCACGGCGTTGGCCACGTCGGTGACTTCGGCGCGGGTCGGGGCAGGGGAGAAACGCATGGATTCGAGCATCTGTGTGGCCACCACCACCGGCCGGCCAAGGCGACGGCAGGTGCGCACGATGTCCTTCTGGATGCGCGGCACGTTCTCGGCGGGGACCTCCACGCCGAGGTCGCCACGGGCCACCATGATGGCGTCGCACAGGCGGGCGATTTCTTCCAGGTGCTGGACTGCCGAGGGCTTCTCGATCTTGGCCAGCAGGGCGGCCTTGTCGCCGATCAGGCCGCGGGCTTCGACGATGTCCTCGGGGCGCTGAACGAAGGACAGGGCGACCCAGTCCACACCCAGTTCCAGGCCGAAGCTCAGGTCGCGACGATCCTTGGCGGTCAGCGGCGACAGTTGCAGCACCGCTTCCGGCACGTTGACGCCCTTGCGGTCGGACAGTTCGCCGCCGGCGATTACCTGGGTGTCGATGGCGTCCGCATGTTTGTTGGTCACCTGCAGGCGCAGGCGGCCGTCGTCGAGCAGCAGGCTCATGCCCGGCTCCAGCGCAGCAATGATTTCCGGGTGCGGCAGGTTGACCCGCACGTCGTTGCCCGGGGTGTCGTCGAGGTCGAGACGAAAGACCTGGCCCTTGGCCAGGTGCACCTTGCCCTCGGCGAAGCGGCCGACACGCAGCTTCGGCCCCTGCAGGTCCATCAGCACGCCCAGAGGTGTGCTCAGCTGGCGCTCGACCTCGCGCACCCAGCCATGGCGCATGGCATGGTCGGCGTGTTCGCCGTGGCTGAAGTTGAGGCGGAACAGGTTGACCCCGGCCTCGACCAGGGCGCGGATGTCATCCACGCCGCGGATGGCTGGGCCCAAGGTGGCGAGGATCTTCACTTTCTTGTCGGCATACATCATTCACTGCTCCCGAGGATCAGAATGGCGCGGAAATCGTTGACGTTGGTGCGGGTCGGGCCGGTGACCACCAGCTCGTCGAGGGCGGCGAAGTAGCCGTAACCGTTGTTGTTGGCCAGTTCGGCCTCGGCATCCAGCTGCTGCAGGCCGGCACGGGCGAAGCTGTAGGGCGTCATGATGGCGCCGGCATTGTCTTCCGAGCCGTCGATGCCATCGGTGTCGCCGGCCAGGGCGTAGACGCCAGGCAGGCCACGCAGGTTGTTGGTCAGGCTGAGCAGGAACTCGGCGTTGCGCCCGCCGCGGCCATTGCCGCGTACGGTGACCGTGGTCTCGCCACCGGAGAGGATCACGCAGGGCGGCTGGATCGGCTGGCCATGCAGCACCACCTGGCGGGCGATGCCGGCGTGGACTTTGGCCACTTCGCGCGATTCGCCTTCCAGGTCGCCGAGAATCAGCGGCGTGATGCCGGCCTCAAGCGCGCGCTTGGCCGCTGCGTCCAGCGACTGCTGCGGTGTGGCGATCAGCTGGAAGTGGCTGCGCGACAAACACGGATCGCCGGGTTTGACCGTTTCCGAACGCGGGTCCTGCAGCCAGGCGCGCACGTTGGCCGGTACTTCGATCTGGTAATGCTCGAGAATCGCCAGGGCCTGGGCTGAGGTGGTCGGGTCGCCGACGCTGGGGCCGGAGGCGATCACCGTGGCCTCGTCGCCCGGCACATCTGAAATCGCGTAGGTATAGACCGTGGCCGGCCAGCTGGCCTTGGCCAGGCGCCCACCCTTGATCGCCGAGAGGTGCTTGCGCACGCAGTTCATCTCGTCGATGGCGGCGCCGGAGCGCAGCAGCGCCTTGTTGATTGCTTGTTTGTCTTTGAGGGTGATACCCTCGGCCGGCAGGGCCAGCAAGGAGGAGCCGCCGCCGGAGAGCAGGAAGATGACTCGATCGTCTTCGCTCAGGCCGCTGACCAGTTCCAGCACGCGGCGGGCGACGCGCTCGCCGGCATCGTCCGGTACCGGGTGGGCGGCCTCGACCACTTCGATCTTGTGGCAGTCGGCGCCGTGCTCGTAACGGGTCACCACCAGGCCGCTGACTTCGCCCTGCCATTCGCGTTCGATCACCGCGGCCATGGCCGCAGCGGCCTTGCCGGCACCGATGACGATGACCTTGCCGCTGCGGTCGGCAGGCAGGTGGTCGGCCAGTACCTGGTCGGGGTGGGCGGCAGCGATGGCCGTGGCGAACAGGTCGCGCAGCAGGCGTTGTGGGTCGAACGTCATGGGGAATTTCTCTTGTTATCAGGCCGATTCCATTGCACAGCGGTCGCGCGCGGCAGCTGTGCGATGGAATCGACCAACCTGGCCCTTGGGCCGTGACTCCGTAAGCCAGGAAGGTCGATAGGGTGGGCGGACTCAGGGCCCCGCTAGAGCGCCGTTGTGCCAGCGGACCAGGTCGGCAGCCAGGCAGCGGGGCGCATGGGTCTTATTCGCCGCGAATATTGAAGTTGGCCATGTGCTCAAGCCCCTTGATCAGCGCCGAGTGGTCCCAGTTGCTGCCACCGATGGCCGCGCAGGTGCTGAACACCTGTTGCGCATTGGCGGTGTTGGGCAGGTTCAGGCCCAGCTCCTTGGCACCGGCCAGCGCCAGGTTGAGGTCCTTCTGGTGCAGGCTGATGCGGAAGCCCGGATCGAAGGTGCCCTTGATCATGCGCTCGCCGTGCACGTCGAGGATCTTCGAGCCGGCGAAGCCACCGGACAGCGCTTCGCGCACCTTGGCCGGGTCGGCGCCGTTCTTGGCGGCGAACAGCAGGGCTTCGGCAACCGCCTGGATGTTCAGGGCGACGATGATCTGGTTGGCCACCTTGGCGGTCTGGCCGTCACCATTGCCGCCGACGCGGGTGATGTTCTTGCCCATGGCCTGGAACAGCGGCAGGGCGCGTTCGAAGGCGTTCGGGCAACCACCGACCATGATCGACAGGGTGGCGGCCTTGGCACCGACTTCACCGCCGGACACCGGGGCGTCCAGGTAGGCGGCGCCAGTGGCTTTGATTTTCTCGGCGAACTGCTTGGTGGCGGTCGGCGAGATGGAGCTCATGTCGATGACGACTTTGCCGGCGCCGACGCCAGCGGCGACGCCGTCAGCGCGGAACAGCACGTCTTCGACCTGCGGGGTGTCCGGCACCATGACGATGATGAACTCGGCTTCCTGCGCCACTTCGCGCGGGTTGGCGAGGCCGATGCCGTTGTCGCCGATCAGTTCGGCCGGGGCTTTTTCGAAGTGTTCGGAGAAGAACAGCGTGTGACCTGCGTTCTGCAGGTTCTGCGCCATGGGTTTGCCCATGATGCCGGTGCCGATAAATCCGATCTTGGCCATGTGAAAGTCCTCTTGTTAGATGGCGTTATGCGTCTTCAGCCAGCCGAGGCCGGCGGCAGTGGTGGTCTTGGGCTTGTATTCGCAGCCGACCCAGCCCTGGTAGCCGATGCGGTCCAGGTGCTCGAACAGGAAGCGGTAGTTGATCTCGCCGGTGCCCGGCTCGTTGCGGCCCGGGTTGTCGGCAAGCTGCACGTGGTTGATCACGGCCAGGTTGCCTTCCACGGTGCGGGCGAGGTCACCTTCCATGATCTGCATGTGGTAGATGTCGTACTGCAGGTACAGGTTGGCGCTGCCCACGGCCTCGCGGATTTCCAGGGCCTGGGCGGTTGTGTTCAGGTAGAAGCCCGGGATGTCGCGGGTGTTGATCATTTCCATGACCAGGCGGATACCGGCGGCTTCCAGCTTGCCCGCGGCGTACTTGAGGTTGTCGACGAAGGTCTGCTTGATGGTCGCGCAGTCGTAGCCCTGCGGGCGGATGCCGGCCAGGCAGTTGATCTGCTGGTTGCCCAGTACCTGGGCGTAGGCGGTGGCCTTATCCACGCCGGCGCGGAATTCTTCGACGCGGCGCGGATCGCAGGCGATGCCGCGCTCACCAGCAGCCCAATCGCCGGCAGGCAGGTTGAACAGCACCTGTTCCAGCTTGTTGGCGTCCAGCTGGGCCTTGATCTGCTCGGCCGGGTAGTCGTAGGGGAACAGGTATTCCACGCCACTGAAGCCGGCTTCGGCAGCGGCGGCGAAACGGTCCATGAAGTCCACTTCGGTGAACAGCATGGACAGGTTGGCGGCAAAACGGGGCATGTCACGGCTCCTTGGTTAGCTCCCTCTCCCTGTGGGAGAGGGTTGGGGTGAGGTTGCTTGGTGTTCTTCGGGCGGTACCTCACCCCCGGCCCCTCTCCCGACGGGAGAGGGGAGTCTTAGTCCAGCAAAGAGATGGCGGTCGGCGCATCGATGCCGCGAGCGGCCAGCTCCTCGAACTCGTTGACCGCGTTGATCTCGGTGCCCATGGAGATGTTGGTGACGCGTTCGAGGATCACCTCGACCACCACCGGCACGCGGTGCTCGGCCATCAGGCGCTTGGCTTCGGCGAAGGCGTTCTGCAGTTCGTTCGGGTCGAACACGCGGATCGCCTTGCAGCCCAGGCCCTCGACCACCGCGACGTGGTCGACGCCGTAGCCGTTGATCTCCGGCGCGTTGATGTTCTCGAAGGCCAGCTGCACGCAGTAGTCCATGTCGAAGCCGCGCTGCGCCTGGCGAATCAGGCCTAGGTAGGAGTTGTTCACCAGCACGTGGATGTACGGCAGGTGGAACTGTGCACCCACGGCCAGCTCTTCGATCATGAACTGGAAGTCGTAGTCACCCGACAGCGCCACCACCTGGCGCGCCGGATCGGCCTTGACCACGCCGAGGGCAGCCGGAACGGTCCAGCCCAGCGGGCCGGCCTGGCCGCAGTTGATCCAGTGGCGCGGTTTGTAGACGTGCAGGAACTGCGCGCCGGCGATCTGCGACAGACCGATGGTGCTGACGTAGCAGGTGTCTTTGCCGAACGCCTCGTTCATCTCCTCGTACACGCGCTGCGGCTTGACCGGGATGTTCTCGAAGTGGGTCTTGCGCTGCAGGGTGCGCTTGCGCTCGCGGCAGGACTCGACCCAGGCGTTGCGGTCCTTCAGTTTGCCGGCGGCTTTCCACTCGCGGGCAACTTCCAGGAAAGCATCCAGTGCGGCACCGGCATCGGAGACGATGCCCAGGTCCGGGTTGAACACGCGGCCGATCTGGGTCGGCTCGATGTCCACGTGGATGAACTTGCGGCCCTCGGTGTAGACCTCGACCGAGCCGGTGTGGCGGTTGGCCCAGCGGTTGCCGATACCGAATACCAGATCGGATTCGAGCAGGGTGGCGTTGCCGTAGCGATGCGAGGTCTGCAGGCCGCACATGCCGGCCATCAGGCGGTGGTCATCGGGGATGGTGCCCCAGCCCATCAGGGTCGGGATCACCGGCACGCCGGTCAGCTCGGCGAATTCCACCAGCTTGTCGGAAGCGTCGGCGTTGATGATGCCGCCACCGGCGACCAGCAGCGGGCGCTCGGCTGCGTTGAGCATGTTCAGGGCCTTCTCGGCCTGGGCGCGGGTGGCACTTGGCTTGGCCAGCGGCAGCGGCTCGTAGGCGTCGATGTCGAACTCGATCTCGGCCATCTGCACGTCGAACGGCAGGTCAATCAGCACCGGGCCTGGGCGGCCGCTGCGCATTTCATAGAAGGCTTTCTGGAAGGCATAAGGCACCTGGCCCGGCTCCAGCACGGTGGTGGCCCACTTGGTCACCGGCTTGACGATGCTGGTGATGTCGACGGCCTGGAAATCTTCCTTGTGCAGGCGAGCACGCGGCGCCTGGCCGGTGATGCAGAGGATCGGGATGGAGTCGGCGGAGGCCGAGTACAGGCCGGTGACCATGTCGGTGCCGGCCGGGCCGGAGGTGCCGATGCACACGCCGATGTTGCCCGGGTTGGTGCGGGTGTAGCCCTCGGCCATGTGCGAGGCGCCTTCAACGTGACGGGCCAGAACATGATCGATGCCACCGACCTTTTTCAGCGCCGCATAGAAAGGGTTGATCGCCGCGCCGGGGATGCCGAAGGCGGTGTCGACGCCCTCACGGCGCAACACCAGTACCGCGGCTTCGATTGCTCTCATTCTGGCCATTTATTGTTCCTCTATGCCTGTGAAAGTGTATACAAAACTGTATGTGGCTGATTCTATTCATGGCTTTCGATAAGGGTCAAGCGATGCTGTGAGCAAAGTGATTTTGTTTTGAAACGGCTGTTTCAATTGAGCTGTAGCGGTTCTTGAAGAATTCTGCTCGTATGAATGTATACAAAATACGAGTTCAATGTGTGTAATCGATGGCGCCAAATTCCTGGCTGGCCATCCTTCAAGGAGCTTTGACCATGCCTCAACTGAACCTGGAAACCGCCCTGGGCATTGCCTCTCAGGCGTTCAATACGGCGCGCGAGCTGCGCACCGCACCGCTGACCGTCGCGGTGCTGGACGCCGGCGGCCATCTGATCTGTCTGCAGCGCGAGGACGGCGCCAGCATGCTGCGTCCGCAGATCGCCATCGGTAAGGCCTGGGGCGCCATTGCCCTGGGCAAGGGCTCACGGTTGATCGCGGCGGATGCCCAACAGCGCCCGGCCTTTATTGGTGCAGCCAACAACCTGGCGGGCGGCAATCTGGTGCCGGCACCGGGTGGCGTGTTGATCCGTGATCAGACGGGGGAGGTGATTGGTGCCGTAGGCATCAGCGGCGATGCCTCGGACATCGACGAGCAATGCGCAGTGAGTGCGCTGGAGGCGATGCGCTTGCAGGCCGACCCGGGGGTGTGAGGGGCTGAGTTGCCTGGTAGTCCCTCACCCCGGCCCTCTCCCAAGGGGAGAGGGTGATTGGGGCGGAGTGGGTCTCGGCTGACGCATCGAGTTGACTCCCTCTCCCCTTGGGAGAGGGTTGGGGTGAGGGGGAGTGCGCGAGCTCGGGCGCTTACGGGGTGTACGTGGCAGGCGGGGGGGGCGGGGCGGA
>JAYQUJ010000100.1:0-12190 GCA_038147895.1 Pseudomonas sp. | reverse complement strand
ACGCGGTACAGCTCGATGGTGATGTCGCGGCCAGGGCTGCCGTGGGCGGCGTCCAGTACATGCGTAGTCAATCGTCCCATGTCGTTCAGGGCGCCAGCGGCGCCTCACCTCCTCTGCTAAAGATTGTCATAGGGATCTAAGCTGAGCATATAGAACAGCATAGCCATATTTTTGTACACAATTTTAACGCACAAATGTCGTGCAATTTCCCTCTAACAAACCTGAGAGCGCCTCACAAAGGTGCAGTCACAGCGCGGCAAACCAGCGAAACAATTATGGAATTAGTGATTTACAGGCTGTCATGTTTTTTGTATACAATTACTCAAGCCAAATTATCCGGCACACTTCCGGAACGGCATCCACTCGTTGAAGGAGCTCTCACGTGAGCGCTGACTATCCTCGTGACTTGATCGGCTACGGCAGCAACCCTCCCCACCCGCACTGGCCGGGTGACGCCCGTATCGCCATTTCGTTCGTGCTCAACTACGAGGAAGGTGGCGAACGCTGCGTGCTGCACGGCGATGCGGAGTCGGAAGCCTTCCTCTCTGAAATGGTCGCCGCCCAGCCGCTCAAGGGCGAGCGCAACATGAGCATGGAGTCGCTCTACGAATACGGTAGCCGCGCCGGCGTGTGGCGCCTGCTCAAGCTGTTCCAGCGCCACAACATTCCGATGACCATCTTTGCCGTGGCCATGGCCGCCCAGCGTCATCCGGACGCCATCCGCGCCATGGTCGCAGCCGGCCACGAGATCTGCAGCCACGGTTATCGCTGGATCGACTACCAGTACATGGACGAGGCACAGGAGCGCGAGCACATGCTCGAAGCCATCCGCATCCTCACCGAACTCACCGGCGAACGCCCGGTTGGCTGGTACACCGGCCGCACCGGCCCGAACACCCGCCGCCTGGTGCGCGAGGAAGGCGGCTTCCTCTACGACAGCGACACCTACGACGACGACCTGCCCTACTGGGACCCGCAAAGCACCGCCGACAAGCCGCACCTGGTGATCCCCTACACCCTGGACACCAACGACATGCGCTTCACCCAGGTGCAGGGCTTCAACTGCGGCGACGACTTCTACAACTACCTGCAGGACGCCTTCGACACCCTCTACGCCGAAGGCGAAGCTGGCGAGCCGAAGATGCTTTCCATCGGCATGCACTGCCGCCTGCTCGGCCGCCCTGCCCGCATCGCCGCCCTGGCGCGTTTCATCGACTACGTGAAGAGCCACGACAAGGTCTGGTTCGCCCGCCGCGCCGATATCGCCCGTCACTGGCACGCCACCCACCCGTTCAAGCAAGAGAGCGTGAAATGAGCCGCTTCCAGACCCTGACCCCGTCGAGCCTGAATCGCGAGGCCTTCGTAGCCGCCTTCGCCGACATCTACGAGCACTCGCCCTGGGTTGCCGAAAAAGCCTTTGACCTTGGCCTCGACGCCGCGGTCGACGATATCGACGGCCTGCACCAGCGCATGGCCGACATTCTGCTCAGCGCCAGCCACGATGCACAGCTGGCACTGATCAACGCTCACCCGGACCTGGCCGGCAAGGCAGCCATCCGCGGCGAGCTCACCGCCTCCTCCACCTCGGAGCAGGCAGGTGCGGGTATCCACGAGTGCACAGCCGAGGAATTCACCCGCTTCACCGAACTTAACGACGCCTACAAGGCCAAGTTCGGCTTCCCCTTCATCAAGGCGGTGAAAGGCAGCAATCGCCACCAGATCCTGGCGGCCTTCGAGGAGCGCATTCACAACTCCCCGGAGCAGGAATTCGCCACGGCCCTGGCCGAGATCAACAAGATCGCGCTGTTCCGCCTGCAGGCACTCTGACTGCAGCCGGCTCCGCCACCTATAACCTGATGAATAAGTAGAACCAGCATGCGCACTCTGAAGATCGAACCGTTGACCAAGGAAGCCTTCGCCCCGTTCGGTGATGTCATCGAAACCGAGGACAGCGAGTACTTCATGATCAACAACGGCTCCACTCGCCGCTATCACAAGCTGGCCACGGTAGAGACCGCGCAGCCCGACGACCGGGCGATCATCAGCATCTTCAGTGCCGAAGCACTGGAAATGCCGCTGCGCATTCGCATGCTGGAGCGTCATCCGCAGGGCAGCCAGGCTTTCATTCCGCTGCTCGGCAATCAATTTCTGGTCGTGGTCGCGCCACTTGGCGATGTACCTGTACCGGGTCTGGTCCGTGCCTTCCTCACCAATGGCAGGCAGGGCGTCAATTACCATCGCGGCGTTTGGCACCACCCGGTGCTGACGATCGAAAAGCGGGATGACTTCCTGGTGGTTGATCGCAGTGGTTCCGGCAACAACTGCGACGAGCATTACTTCACCGAGGACGAGCAACTGCTCCTCGACCCCCACCAATAAGAGAAGCCGGCCGGGCTGCGTGTAGCCCACCGGGAAAGAGGTAACGACTGTGGAAGCACATCTGACCGAATGGCTGAACCTGGGCATTCGCTGGCTGCACATGATCACCGGCATCGCCTGGATCGGCGCATCCTTCTATTTCGTCTGGCTGGAGAACAACCTCAACCGCAGCAACCCGCGCGAAGGGCTGTCGGGTGATCTCTGGGCCATCCACGGTGGCGGCATCTACCACCTGGAGAAATACAAACTCGCCCCGCCGAAAATGCCGGACAACCTGCATTGGTTCAAATGGGAGGCCTACTTCACCTGGATGTCGGGCGTCGCCCTGCTGATGGTGGTGTACTACCTCAACCCCAGCCTGTATCTGATCAAGCCCGGCGTCGAACTGGCCCCGGCGGCGGCCATCGCCATCGGCGCCGGCTCCCTGCTGGCCGGCTGGATCGTCTATGACCTGCTGTGCGACTCGCCGCTGGGCAAGCAACCCGCCCTACTCGGCCTGGTGCTGTTCGTGCTGGTAATTGCCGCAGCCTGGGGCTTCAGCCAGGTGTTCAGCGGTCGTGGCGCCTATATCCACGTCGGCGCGCTGATCGGCACCATCATGGTCGGCAACGTGTTCCGCATCATCATGCCGGCCCAGCGCGCGCTGGTTAAAGCCATCGAGAACAACACCACGCCAGACCCGACCCTGCCGGCCAAGGGCCTGCTGCGCTCGCGCCACAACAACTACTTCACCCTGCCGGTGCTGTTCATCATGATCAGCAACCACTTCCCGAGCACCTACGGCAGCCAGTACAACTGGCTGATCCTGGCCGGCATCGCCATCGTCGCCGTGTTGATCCGTCACTACTTCAACACCCGCCACGACAGCAACAAGTTCGCCTGGACCCTGCCGGCCGGCGCCCTGGGCATGATCTGCCTGGCCTTCGTCACCGCGCCGAACTACAAGGCCAGCACCGCACCCATTGCCAACGTCGCGCCGACACCGCATGAAGAACATGCAGCCGCCGCGCCGAAAGCCGAAGCCAGCGAGCAGCCGCACGTCAACAAGGTGGAAGAAGTGCCAGCCGCCAAGCCTGCCGAGGCTCCTGCCGCAGCAGCAGCTGCACAGGCTCAGGCCGCCGGCGCGCCGAAGCTGGACAAAGTGGTCAGCGTGATCCACGAACGCTGCACCGTCTGCCACTCGGCCAAGCCCACCAGCCCGATGTTCAGCGCCGCACCGGGCGGCGTGATGCTCGACACCGCCCAGGAAATGCACGCCAACGCTGCGCGCATCCAGGCTCAGAGCGTCGCCTCGCAGATCATGCCGCTGGGCAACATGACCCAGATGACCCAGGAAGAGCGTGACCTGATCGGCGCCTGGATCGCCCAGGGCGCGCCCATCAACTGATCTACCACGACGGGCCGCACTGCCTCCCTGGCGGCCCATCGCTTCGTGCCTGCCCCCGGCAGGCCTTTTTATCCCCCCCGCCCCGGGTGCCTCGATTTATCTGGCCTAAACCAGACGTCCGACTGCACACGCCCGGGGATTTCCCGACCCGCCGATTGGCGGGTTCTTTTTATCTGGGGGAGCAGTTCCTTAACTTGCTGGCGGCGCAGAGGTTCGGCTGGCTGCAGTCGGCCATAAGTGGACGTATGGAAAGCAACCTCGGCCCTTTGTCGTCTCAAATTCGAATAGCAATCTGTCCTCAAACAAGCACTGAAGAACTGTCAGATAACCGACTGCATGAGTCGGCTACCGGGCCTGCACGCAATGATGGCAAAATGATCATTGTTGGAAAATTAGCGACATCCAATGTTCGCCGAGAGGTGCAGCCGGATGCCGTGCACATACAAGTAAGGGCTGTATGGTTTCGATTCAGGTGGGTGGTGAGGACAAGACCGCGAAGATTAGCGACTGGTCGATTTACTGGAGCGACAAGTACCAAGCCCTGCTGCTGACCTGTTACTACCCCTCCAAGAAAACCTACACGCGCCCACTTAGCGACTGCCGTGTTTCGCCCACTCGCGAGTTGGGTGAAATGCTGTTGAGCAAGCTCGGCAGCACGCTCGTTAAGCCCATCGCCAAAGCGACGGTCTACGGCGAGAAGTTTGCCGTTGTGTACTTTCCGGACGCCGACAAGCCCTATGTCTACAAGATGGACGACATCGGCTTTGCCGCGCCGACAGCGATTAAGGACATGCCGGTCTTTCGCTATTTCTTGGCAGTGGCGAACGCGCGACAGGATCGCGCCGAGTCGCAGGCTGACAGTGAGATCGCCGCCAATGTCGCGCGCCAACTGGAAAAACTGCCCGCCATTGCCGGCACCGCCTTACAAGCTTATTGCACGGGGCGCATCGGCACCTTGCCGCCGGGCCCGGGGCTGATCTATCCATTCGGGCTAAACGAGAGCCAGCTCAAGGCGGTCGAGCAAGCCTTCCTCGCGCAGGTCAGCGTGATCGAAGGCCCACCGGGAACCGGCAAGACCCAGACCATCCTCAACATCCTCGCCAATATTTTGCTGCGTGGGCAGACGGTGGCGGTGCTGTCCAACAACAATGCGGCGGTGGAAAACGTCTACGAGAAGCTGGAGAAGTGCGGCCTAGGCCACCTGATCGGCAAACTCGGCAATAAGGACAATCGCGAGGACTTCTTCGGGGATCTGCCGCCTTGGCCATCGAGCGAGCCAGAGCTTGAGCCTGTACCGACACTGGAGGAAATTCAAGCCTTGCTAACTCGCTTGAGGCAGCACTTGCACGACCAGAATCGGGCGGCGCAATTGCAGGTCGAGCTCGATGAGCTAACCATCGAGCGACGCTACCTGCAGCAGTGGCAGGCAGACAGCGGCATACATCCGGCCCACTCCATGGACAGGTACGGACTGTCGAGGCGCAAGACCGCGGATCTGATGGCCTATCTGACCCTTCTCGGAGAGCAGCGCATTCGTTTCAGGGATCGCATAGAGCTACTGTTCAACTTCGGGATTTTCCTCATCAAACCTTTCGCCCAGGTCGAAGCGCGCCAGTCTGTCTTTCATGCCCTCCAGATGCACTATTACGACAAGGCGCTGCAAGAAACGGAAACGGAGCTACAGGCGTGCCGCGAATCGCTAGCAAACGGCAACTTCGCGGCCTTGCTGGATGAATTGCAAACGGCATCAATGCGCCTTCTGAAGCAGAAACTGCAGCGCCAGACGCCGTCGTCGGTCAGCTTCGATGCCAAGACATACCGCCATCAGTTCGATGCCTTCGTTAAGCGCTTTCCGATCCTGGGCAGCGGCACACACTCCATCGTTAATTCGATCGCGCCGGGCGCAATCCTCGACTACGTGATCATCGACGAAGCCTCGCTGCAGGACATCGTGCCGGGCGTTTTAGCGCTGGGCTGCGCGAGGAATCTGATCGTCGTTGGCGACAACCGCCAGTTGCCACACATCCCCGTGACTTTGGGCCTGCAGGCGCCCGCCGAGGCCTACGATTGCGAGCGCTACAGCCTCCTCGATTCGTGCACCAACGTGTTCAAGGACGCGCTGCCAAAAACACTGCTGAAAGAGCATTACCGCTGCCACCCCAGGATCATTCAATTCTGCAATCAGCAGTTTTACGACAATGCTTTGGTGCCCATGACGGAGGACAAGGGCGAAGCTCCACTGCGCCTGGTAGTGACCGCCAAAGGCAACCACGCCCGCCAGGGCACTAACATGCGGGAGCTGGACTCCCTGCTCAAACTGCTCGAAGACGAGGATGCGCCGGTCTCGCTGGACGGTAACGGCCGCGGTTTCATTGCGCCGTTCCGGGCGCAGGTCAACCTCTCCCGCCAGCACCTGCCAGCGGATTTCGTCAGGGACACCGTACACAAATTCCAGGGGCGAGAGTGCGACGAGATCGTTTTCTCCACCGTGCTGGGCAAGGCGCGCGACAACCGGGAGCATAAACGCCTGGATTTCGTCGATGACCCACGCATGATCAACGTGGCGGTGTCGCGGGCCAAGCACCGCTTCACCCTGGTGACGGGCGACGCGGTGTTCACCGGCAACAACAGCCACATCGCGGCCCTGATGCGCTACATCACGTATTACGCGCAGGAGGAGCACATCGTGCATGCCCCCGTGGTGTCGGCCTTTGACTTGCTGTATCAGGAGTTTGACCTATCCCTGGCGCGCCTGGATGCTCGCCTACGGCGTGAAGACTCACTCTACAAGTCCGAGCAGATCGTGGCGCAGCTGCTGCGCGAGGCGCTTTCCGCCCCGGAGTGCCAGTCTTTGAAGTTCCACGCACAGGTCAAGCTGGATCAGATCGCATCGCCGAATAACCAGGATTGGACAGACCGCGAACGTGCGTTCATGACACGCGCCAGTTGCGATTTCACGATCTATTTCAAGGTAGGCAAGACACCGGTGGGGGTGATCGAGGTCGATGGTGGTTCCCACAACCTGCCCGACCAGGCGGCTCGGGACGCCTTGAAGAACGGCATCCTAGCGAAAAGCGGTATTCCCATTCTGCGATTGCGCACCGTCGAGAGCCGCATTGAGGAAAGAATTGATGCATTCATCGCCCAATGGGTCAGCCCAACGCCCAGCGAATAGGCGATAAAAGGGGGGGTAGATTTACTTTCCTGCTCTAATCTCCCCCCCTTTTGCTCGTCCTACGGTGCTCTATTCAGCCATTCTAGAGGCGATAGCTATCGACCCATAGCTACCGGTGGCGAAAGCCGATAGTCGCAAGCCCACGAGTTCTTTTCAGACCGCCACCACCGCCAAAGCAAACCCATCCCCCAACAAAAAGCGGCGCATCAGCGCCGCTTTTTTATCACTCCACTATTAATCAGTGCGCATGCACCGCCTGTCGTCGGCGCGGTGCGGAGGATTGTTCGCCCTCCTCCTCGCCTTCGGCCTCGATGATTGGGACTTCGTTGCCATCGCAGTCGTACAGCTTGCCGTCGCGGAAGTGGTCGCCCTCGTTGAGTGCGGCAACATCCTGGTAGCGCAGGGTGCGCTCGCTGGCGGCGACGAAGACCGATTGCTGGTCGGAGTTGCCTGCCTTGAGGTGGTTGAACAACAGATTGAGCAGAATCGCCATGATCGCTGCCGAGCTGATGCCGGAGTGGAAGATGGTTTCAAACCAGGCCGGGAAGTGGTGGTAGAAGCTCGGTGCGGCGATGGGGATCATGCCGAAGCCGATCGAGGTGGCGACGATGATCAGGTTCATGTTGTTGCGGTATTCCACCTGGGCCAGGGTACGAATGCCGCTGGCGGCCACGGTGCCGAACAGCACTACACCCGCGCCGCCAAGCACGGCAGTGGGTACCGCAGCGATCAGGCGGCCCATCACCGGTAGCAAGCCGAGGGTGACCAAGATCAGGCCGGCGGTAGCCACCACATAACGGCTCTTAACACCAGTCACGGCCACCAGGCCGACGTTCTGGGCGAAGGCGCTCTGGGTGAAGGAGCCGAACAGCGGCGCCAGGCTGCTGGAGATCATGTCGGCACGTAGACCATTACCCAGGCGCTTGGAATCCACCTTGGTGTCGATGATTTCGCCGACGGCGAGGATGTCGGCCGAGGTTTCCACCAGGGTGACGATGATCACGATCAGCATCGACAGGATGGCGGCGAGCTGGAACTCCGGCATACCGAAGTGCAGCGGCTGCGGCATGGCCACCAGCGGCCCCTCTAGCACCTGGGAGAAGTCAGCCATGCCGAAGCCCACGGCGGCGATAGTGCCGATGACCATGGCCAGCAGGATCGACAGCCGCGAGATGCTGGCGTTGCCCAGCTTGCTCAGCAGCAGCACGGTGGCCAGGGTGAAAGCCGCCAGGCCGATATTGGCTGTGCTGCCAAAGTCCGGCGCCGAGCTGTTACCCCCCATGGCCCAGCGCGCCGCGACGGGCATCAGGGTCAGACCGATGGTAGTGATGACGATGCCCGTCACCAGTGGTGGGAAGAACTTGGTGATGCGTGAGAACACCGGCGTGATCAGTAGGCCGATCAGTGACGCGGCAATGACTGCGCCGAACACCACTGGCAGCCCTCCCGCACCGTTGCCGCCGATGATGGCGATCATGGTCGCCACGCCGGCGAAGGACACACCCTGCACCAGCGGTAGCTGGCAGCCGAAGAAGGGAATGCCGAGGGTTTGCAGCAAGGTGGCGAGGCCGCCGGCGAACAGCGAGGCGGCGATCAGCAGGCCGATATCGGCCGGGGCCAAACCTGCAGCCTGGCCGACGATCAAGGGCACAGCGACGATGCCGCCATACATGGTGAGGACATGTTGCAGTCCGTAGGCCAGGTTGGCACCAACGCCGAGGTTTTCATCCTCGGGACGCTGGCTTGCGGATGATGATACGGAGGAAGTCATATTCAGTTGCTCGCTTTTGTTGTTTGCGCGTCTTACAACACGTCTTGGCGCACAATCAGATGCTTTCTGTATACACATTCCATGCCATGCGCACCCAGCAGGGTGCACATGGCATTGCTGCCAGCGACCTTAGAAGTGCACCTTGGCAATCCAGCTAAAGGTGTTCTGGTCGGTACCGCCGAGGATCTGGTCACCCAGGAAGCTGTCGTCGTCGATGCCGTACTTGTCCTTCCAGTAGTCGTATTCGATACCCACGTAGAACTGCTGCGCACCCCAGCCCATGGCCTTGCCCAGGTCGTACTTGATCTGCGGGTTGAAGTGCAGGTTGGCGTGGTAGGTACCGCGGCTGTTCTCGTCGTTGTCAACCACCCAGTCCATGAAGCCATCGATGACGATGTCGGAATCGCCCACCGGAATGGTGTAGCTCCAGGCCGGTGTGACCTGCCATACGTCATCGCCAGGACGGCTGCCGTCGGTGGTGCGGTTGTAGAAGTTCAGCTTGAAGTAGTCGAAGCCGGGGATCGCCAGGTCGAAGCCCGGGCCGATCAGATAGGACTCGGTGTCGCCTTCGCCGAACTCGTAGGTCATGGCCAGCAGCACATCGGTGACCGGGCCGAACTGGATCTTCTGGTCGAAGATCTTGCCCAGCGACAGGCGCGGGGAGAACTCGCCGTAGTAGGTGTTGCTGCCAGACTGGGCGTCGTCCTCGCCGTTGTAGAAGATCTTGTCGAGGAAGAAGAAGTTGTCGCCGTATTTCCAGCCATCAGCGTGCTCGAAGGTCAGCGTCTGCTGGATGTTCGGGTTGACCTTGTAGCTCTGCCCGTAGAGGTAGGTCAGGCTGTTGTTTTGCCAGTGCAGCAGGCCCTCAGCGGACGCCGGGGCGGCAGCCAGGCAGGTGGCGGTGAGTGCCAGGGAATGGGGCAGATAACGCAGTTGCATGTAGGTATTCCTTATTGTTTTGCGGTTGCAGTTGCCCCGTCCACGATCCCCCCTCCACGGCGAGCGGCTTGCAGACAGGTTGAATGAAATAGGCGTAACTCAGCTGTGCAGGCAGCTACGGGACGGGCATGCGCTCGCCTTGCCGGCGCACAGATATGGCGCAGCAGCAGCGAACACAGCGAACGAAAGTGGTGCGATTCCGGGCATTTCGCCCAGGCCGGAGCAAGCTCCGCAGAGGATGGATGAACTCATGGGTAAAGCCTGCCTGTTGTTGTTCTCGGTCGTGGGCTTACTTGGGTGTTCACGGACACCCATGTGTTTCTCATCAGTAGAGTCTGACCTTGCGATCAGCTTTTGCTCGTTATACACCCTGTAAACAGATCAGACAACATTCCAATACAGTAATGTATACATTTGTAAAAACGAGCGTTTGTCACAATTGCTTTTTCTCTTTCTGGCGCTTGAGGAAGTCCACCTTCCATTGCTCCAGGCCGAGGTACTCGGAGTCCAGATTGGCCTCCACGCCATAGCGCAGCTTGAGCGCGGCGATGACCTGCGCATTGCTCGCCTGGAACTGATCGAAACGCTGCAGCAATTGCGGCTGACGCACACTGGAGAGGTAGAAGCTGCTCCGGTTGTGCGGCAGCGACGGATCGAACACCAGGGCGCCCGGGCGAGCCCGGATGTTGTCCAGGTAGTAGGTGGCCACCACCACGTTGTAATAGGCGCCGTCTGCCTCGTCGCGCAGGGCCAGGCGCAGCATCTGCTTGAGATCGGCCCCACTTACCACCTGAGTCTGGCCCGCACTGATGCGCGCTTTGTAATCACCAGGCGTCCAGCCTTCGACCAGGGCCAGGCGCTGCAGCCGCCCTACTCCCTTGCCCAGCTGTTTCGGCGGCACCAACACGCCATCCACGTAATCGACCACAGGTTGGCTGTAGGCGACGTTGACGCCCTGCTTGGCGTCCTGCGCCCATTGCGGGCTGTCCGGGTACTTGAAGTCGATGCTGCCGTTGAGCAGATGCCGTGTCAGCTGGCTGACCGGCAGCGCCTGGTAGCGCAGCTCGATACCGGCTTCGCGAGCGAACAGGTCGAGTAGTTCGCGGGCGAAGCCGCGGTAGTCGCCCTTCTCGTCCTGCCAGTAATGCGGTTGAAAG
This sequence comes from Pseudomonas sp., assembly GCA_038147895.1. Classification (GTDB taxonomy): domain Bacteria; phylum Pseudomonadota; class Gammaproteobacteria; order Pseudomonadales; family Pseudomonadaceae; genus Aquipseudomonas. Next base: position 1,382 of record JAYQUJ010000100.1, on the reverse strand, counting down.
GATTGCTCCTCGACGCCGACCACATAGGTCTGCGCCAGAGCACTCTGTGTACACAACAGGCCAGCACTCAGCCAGCCGATTACCCGAGGTTTCATCACCTTCTCCTTGTTTTCAGTTTCGGGTAGACGCACGCAAGCCCCGCGAGCCGAAACTCGCGGGGCTTGCGTACAGGGTTACTCGCCGCTGACCAGTTGCCGGGCCAGCTGGTTGTGGCGCTCCAGCACACGCGGCAGGTCGACGGTGGTGATGCGCCCTTCGCTGACCACCACGCGGCCGTTGATCACGCTGGTGTCGACGTGGGTCGGGGTGCAGAACACCAGGGCTGCCAGCGGGTCATGATGGGCGCCGGCATAGGCCACATGGCCGAGGTCGAAGGCCACGAAATCCGCCACCATGCCTGGCGCCAGGGCGCCGATGTCGTTGCGGTTGAGCACTTTGGCGCCGCCCAGGGTGGCGATCTCCAATGCTTCACGGGCAGTCATAGCGTCCGGGCCGAAGCCGACCCGTTGCAACAGCAGCGCCTGGCGCACCTCGCCGATCATGCTGGCGCCATCGTTGGAAGCCGAGCCGTCGACGCCGAGGCCGACCGGCACACCGTGGTCGCGCATCTTGCGGATCGGCGCGATGCCCGAGGCCAGGCGCATGTTCGAGCACGGGCAGTGGGCGACGCCGGTACCGGTGCGGGCGAACAGCTCGATGCCGTGCTGATCCAGCTGCACGCAGTGGGCGTGCCACACGTCATGGCCGACCCAGCCCAGGTCCTCGGCGTACTCGGCCGGGGTCATACCGAACTTCTCGCGGCTGTAAGCGATGTCATTGACGTTCTCCGCCAGGTGAGTGTGCAGCGACACGCCGTAGTTACGCGCCAGCACCGCCGCCTCACGCATCAGGTCGCGGCTCACCGAGAACGGCGAGCATGGCGCAACCACTACGCGCAGCATCGAGCCGTGCGAGGCGTCGTGGTAATCCTCGATCAGGCGTTGCGACTCCTTGAGGATGTCGGCCTCCTTCTCCACCACCGAATCCGGTGGCAGGCCGCCCTGGCTGCGACCGACGCTCATGCTGCCGCGCGCGGCATGGAAGCGCATGCCAATCTCCCCGGCGGCGTGGATGCTGTCGTCCAGCTTGCAGCCGTTGGGGTAGATGTACAGGTGGTCACTGGAGGTGGTGCAGCCGGAGAGGATCAGCTCGGCCATGGCGGTCTGGGTCGACACCGAGATCATTTCCGGGGTCAGCCGTGCCCAGATCGGGTAGAGATTGGTCAGCCAGTTGAACAGCTCGCCATCCTGCGCCGCCGGCACCACGCGGGTCAGGCTCTGGTACATATGATGGTGGGTGTTGACCAGGCCTGGGATGACCACCTTGCCGGCCATATCCAGCAC
>JAYQUJ010000099.1:9446-12288 GCA_038147895.1 Pseudomonas sp. | reverse complement strand
GGGTGTAGCTGGTTTTTGTGGGAGCGGCTTCAGCCGCGATGGATCAAACTGGCAAGCAGCATGGATACCTGGGCATCAGGGCTGAAGTCCCTCTGCAGAGTTTGCGATGCTTTTTCTTTGTCATTGCCCATGCCGGCTTTAAGCTGCCGGCATGAGCACAAAAATCCTTCTCAACTGCGACATGGGCGAAAGCTATGGCGCCTGGCGCATGGGCGACGATGAGCACGCCATGCCACTGGTCGATCAGGCCAACCTCGCTTGCGGTTTTCATGCCGGCGACCCACTGATCATGCAGCGCAGTGTGGCGCTGGCCGTGCAGCACGGCGTGGTCATCGGCGCCCATCCTTCCTACCCCGACCTGCAAGGTTTTGGTCGTCGCCACCTGAGTTGTTCGCCGGAAGAGGTGACTGCGCTGGTGCTGTACCAGCTCGGGGCGCTGGATGCCTTCTGCCGTGCCGCCGGCACCCAGGTTGCCTACGTCAAACCCCACGGTGCGCTGTACAACGATCTGGTACGCGATGACGCCCTGTTGGTTGCCGTGCTGCGCGCCTGCAACGCTTATCGCCCTGGCCTGCCGCTGATGGTGCTGGCCCTGGCGGATAACTCCCGCGAGCGGCGCCTGGCCGATGCCGCTGGCGTGCCGCTGTTGTTCGAGGCCTTCGCCGACCGCGCCTACCTGGCCGATGGTCAGTTGGCGCCACGGCGTCTGGCTGGCGCGGTGCACCATGATCCCGAGCGCATTCTCGCTCAGGCTCTGGCCATCGCCGCCGGCGCGCCTTTTGCCGATATCGATGGCCAGCCACTTCAGCTGCGCGCCGACAGCCTCTGCGTGCACGGCGACAACGCCGAGTCGCTGGCCGTACTGCGCCGCTTGCGGGCGCAACTGGACGCCCTGTGATTCGTATCGAGCCGGTCGGCGCCGAGGCCGTGCAACTGGTGCTGGCCGAGCGCTCCGCCGCCGACCTGCCGTTGCGTATTGCCCGCCTGGCTGAGCTCATTCGTGCCGAGCTGGGGCAGCAGTTGGTCGATCTGGTTCCCGGTTGGACCAGCCTGCTGCTGCATTACGACCTGTTGCGCACCGATCATCTGCAGCTGGCCGAACGCTTGGCGCCGTTGCTGCAGGATTGGCTGGAGCCTGTGCAGGCTCTGGTTGAAGGGGCCCTGCATGAAATTCCGGTGTGGTATGCCGGCGCCGATCTGGCGGATGTGGCCAGGGCCTGCGGCTTGCCGGTCGAGCGGGTCATCGAGCTGCACAGCGGCACGGAGTACCGGGTTGGCGCCATCGGTTTCGCCCCCGGTTTTGCCTACCTGGGCGAGCTGCCCGAGGCGTTGGCCCTGCCGCGCCGGGCCACGCCGCGTACCGCGGTACCAGCCGGCAGCCTGGCCATCGCCGAGCGGCAGACGGCTGTTTATCCACAGGCCTCGCCTGGCGGCTGGCATCTGTTGGGGTTGTGTCCCTGGCGTCTGTTCGATGCCGGGCGCACGCCGCCTTGTCCGCTGGCGCTGGGTGACCGGGTGCGTTTCGTGGCGGTGGATGAAGAGCGCTACCGGGCGGAGCTTTCCCTGTGAGCGGTCTGCGGGTAATCAAGCCTGGCCCGATGAGCTTGCTGCAGGACGCTGGGCGCTGGGGCTGGCAGCATCTTGGTGTATCGCCCAGCGGCCCCATGGACTGGCACGCCGCTGCCTGGGCCAATCGTCTGCTGGGCAACGCCTGGGGCACTGCGCTGCTGGAAATCGCCTTGGGCGGCGTAGAGCTGGAATGCACCGGTGACCTCTGGCTGGCGCTGGCTGGGGCGGACATGCCGGCCAGCCTGGATGGGTCGCCGTTGCTGAACTGGTCGCGATTTCTGGTGCGTTCCGGGCAGCGTTTGCATATCGGCTACGCGCGTAGCGGCCAGCGTGCCTATCTGGCGGCGGCGGGCGGCTTTGTTGGGCAGGCTGTGCTGGGTAGTGTCAGTTGCCAGATGCGTGAAGGATTGGGTGGTCTTGATGGGCAGGGCAGTACTCTGGCGGTCGGCGACCTGCTGGGCAGTGCGTCAGGTGCGTTCACTTGCGCAGCCAGCGTACCCTGGGCCTATCGCAAGGATTACGACGCTACCCCGGTGTTGCGGGTGATCACCGGAGGCGATGCCGTGGACTTCGCGGCCGAACAGCTGGATGCCTTTTTCTCTCAACTCTGGCGGCTCGACCCGCAAAGTGACCGTATGGGCGTGCGTCTGCACGGTGAGGCTCTGCAGGCACCGCGGCGGGAATGGTCGCTGGGCGTGGCGCGTGGCTGTGTTCAGGTTCCGCCAGATGGTCAGCCGATCATCCTGCAGGCGGATCACCAGACCATGGGTGGCTATCCCGTTATCGGCTGGCTGCACCCGCTGGATCAGTGGCGTCTGGCGCAATGTCCGCCGCGTCAGCACCTGAGCTTCGTGCAGGTCAGCGTCAGTGATGCTCAGGCCGATCTACGCCGGTTCTATCGTTTTTTCGGGCGCGCCTGAGGCAGAAATGACGAAGGCGCCACATGGGCGCCTTCGTTGGGGAGCGCAATCAACTTCTCTTGGATGCGCCTTTACCGAGCAGCCTTAGGCGTTCTGGCTGGCGCCGGTGCGGTCGGAACCGTCTTCGGCGACGTTGATGCTGGTGCGGTCAGAACCGTCTTCGGCAACGTTGATGCCGGTACGGTCGGAACCGTCTTCGGCGACGTTGATGCCAGTGCGGTCAGAGCCGTCTTCGGCAACGTTGAGGCCAGTGCGGTCAGAGCCGTCTTCGGCAACGTTGATACCAGTGCGGTCGGAACCGTCTTCGGCGACGTTGATGCCAGTGCGGTCGGAACCGTCTTCGGCGACGTTGA
>JAYQUJ010000099.1:0-9346 GCA_038147895.1 Pseudomonas sp. | reverse complement strand
CCGTCTTCGGCGACGTTGATGCCAGTGCGGTCGGAACCGTCTTCGGCGACGTTGATGCCAGTGTGGTCGGAACCGTCTTCGGCGACGTTGATGCCGGTGCGATCGGAACCGTCTTCGGCGACAAAGCTGCCAGTACGATCAAAGCCGTCTTCGGCAAGGGTACGGTCGTATCCGTCTTCGGCCAGGCTCAGACCGCTGAGGGTGACGGTGGAGATGAACAGGGCGGCGAGAATTTGCTTTTTCATGATGGGTTGCTCCGTATCGGGCTGGAAGTTGACTACGGAGCCCATGTTACTCAGATAAATTCGATACAAAACTCGAAGGGAGTGATGTTGCCTATCAGTCTGGTCGATAGTTGCTGTGATGCCCGTTGTTGCTGGCTTTAATTGGTTTTGATGGGGTGTTTTCGCCGGCATTGTCGGTTTTTTTGAGTGATCATAAATATCTAATAAATCGATGTGTTTGTTGTGAAAAACGCCACGCAGAGCGTGGCGTTGTGTCGAACTCTTAAGTGGCAATTGCCTCGGCATGGTGGCAGGCCACCTGGCGTGCATCGATCAGGCGCAGTTCCGGCACCTCCTGTTGGCAGCGCTCGCTGGCGTGCGGGCAGCGCTTGTGGAAAGCGCAGCCGCTGGGCGGGTCGAGTGGGTTGGGCAGCTCGCCGGCAATCTTGATCTTCGGCTTGGCCGGGTCCGGGTGGATCGCCGGGGTGGCCGAGAGCAGGGCGCGGGTGTAGGGGTGCAGCGGCCGCTGGTAGATCAGTTCGGCCGGACCCATCTCGGCCGGGCGGCCCAGGTACATCACCAGCACGTCGTCGGCGACATGGCGCACCACCGCCAGGTTGTGTGAGATGAACACGTAGCCGGTCCGATACTGCTCCTGCATATCCATGAACAGGTTGAGTACCTGGGCCTGGATCGACACGTCCAGCGCCGAGGTCGGCTCGTCGGCCACCAGTACCTTGGGCTGCAGCATCATGGCGCGGGCCAGGGCAATGCGCTGGCGCTGGCCGCCGGAGAACATGTGCGGGTAGCGCTGATGGTGCTCGGGGCGCAGGCCCACCTGCTGCATCATCGCCTGCACTTTTTCCCGGCGTTCGCCGCGTGACAGCTCGGTATTGATCAGCAGCGGTTCGGCCAGCTGGTCGCCGATCTTCTGCCTGGGGTTGAGCGAGGCGTAGGGGTTCTGGAACACCATCTGCACATCGCGGCGCAGCTGTTTGCGCTGGGCTTTTCCTGCGCCGGCCACTTCTTGGCCGGCGATCTGCAGGCTGCCGGCGCTGGGCTCCTCGATCAGGGTCAGGGCACGGGCCAGGGTCGACTTGCCGCAGCCGGATTCACCGACCACCGCCAGCGTCTTGCCGGCTGCCAGGCTGAACGACACGCCGTTCAGTGCGCGCACCACGGCGCTGGGTTTGAACAGGCCACGGGAGATTTCGTAGTGACGGGTCAGGTCGCGGGCTTCGAGAACGCTGCTCATCAGGCCACCTCCGCGTTGAGATTAAGAGGGTAGAAGCAACGCACCGCGCCACGCGGGTGCGGCTCCAGCGCCGGGCGCTGTTCGCGACAGTGTGGCTGGGCGTAGGGGCAGCGTGGCGACAGCAGGCAGCCGGTGGGGCGGTCGTAGCGGCCGGGGACGATGCCGGGCAGGGTGGCCAGGCGCTCGGCGCCCAGGCTGTGTTCGGGAATGGCCTTGAGCAGGGCCTCCGTATATGGATGAGTCGGGGCGTCGAACAGCTGCGGCACGCTGCCGATTTCCACCGCTTGCCCTGCGTACATCACGCAGACGCGCTGGGCCGTTTCGGCGACCACGGCCAGGTCGTGGGTGATCAGCACCAGGCCCATGCCTTCGTCGCGTTGCAGGTCGAGCAGCAGGTCCATGATCTGCGCCTGGATGGTCACGTCCAGCGCGGTGGTCGGTTCGTCGGCGATCAGCAGCTTGGGTTCGGCGGCGATGGCCATGGCAATCGCCACACGCTGACTCATGCCGCCGGAGAGCTGGTGCGGGTAAGCGTCGAGGCGGCTGGCGGCGCCCGGAATCTCCACCCGCTCCAGCAGCTGCAGGGCGCGTTCACGTGCCGCCTTGCCCTTGAGGCCAAGGTGCTGGCGCAGCACTTCCTCGATCTGCATGCCCACGGTGTAGCTGGGGTTCAGCGCGGTCATCGGGTCCTGGAACACCATGGCCAGATCCTTGCCCACCACTTGGCGGCGCTGCCTGCCCTTGAGTGTGAGCATGTCGTGGCCGTCGAAGCGCAGGCTGTCGGCGCTGACCCGGCCGGGAGCGTCGATCAGGCCCATCAGCGCCATCATGGTTACCGACTTGCCGGAGCCGGACTCGCCGACGATGGCCAGTACTTCACCCTTGTCTACGGCCAGGTCGAGGCCGTCGACCACCGGCACGGCGTCGGCGCCGCCGAAGCGCACGGAAAGATTGCGGATGTCCAGCAGGCTCATGGGTGGCTCCCGGTATGCGTGGACTGCTCCCTCTCCCGCTTGCGGGAGAGGGTTGGGGAGAGGGCGGAGTTGGCAATCACACCCTCTCCCCCGGCCCCTCTCCCGCAAGCGGGAGAGGGGAGGAAAGACGCCAGTCCGTAGGATGGGTTGAGTTGTGGCCCGGACTTCAGTCCGGGAGCGCTGGTCGGGTTGTCCCGGACTGAAGTCCGGGCTACTGGGTTTCGCATGGCGGGCTCCTTACTGCGCATTCTTCAGTTTCGGGTCGAGCGCATCGCGCAGCCCGTCGCCCATCAGGTTGATCGCCAGCACGCTGAGCAGAATGGTCAGTCCCGGCAGCGAGACCACCCACCAGGCACGTTCGATGTAGTCGCGCGCCGAGGCCAGCATGGTGCCCCACTCGGGGGTTGGCGGTTGTACGCCTAGGCCGAGGAAGCCCAGGGCGGCGGCGTCGAGAATGGCCGAGGAGAAGCTCAGGGTGGCCTGCACGATCAGCGGCGCCATGCAGTTGGGCAGCACGGTGATGAACATCAGCCTCATGCGGCTCGCGCCTGCCAGCTGCGCGGCGGTCACATAGTCGCGGCCCAGCTCGCTCATCACTGCGGCACGGGTCAGGCGCACGTAGGAGGGCAGCGAGACGATGGCGATGGCGATCACCGTGTTGATCAGCCCGGGGCCGAGGATGGCGACGATGGCCACGGCCAGCAGCAGCGAGGGCAGGGCCAGCATGATGTCCATCAGGCGCATGATCGAAGGGCCGAGCAGGTTCGGATAGAAGCCGGCGACCAGGCCGAGGAGGATGCCCGGCAGCAGCGACATGACCACCGAGGCCAGGCCGATCAACAGCGACAGGCGCGCGCCGTGGATCAGCCGCGAGAGGATGTCGCGACCGACTTCGTCGGTGCCCAGCAGAAATTGCAGTTGGCCGCCTTCCAGCCAGGCTGGTGGGGTGAGAAGGGCATCACGGAATTGTTCGCTGGGATCGAAGGGGGCGACCCAGGGGGCGAACAGCGCGCAGAACACGATCAGAACCATGAAGGCGAGACCGCCGACGGCGCCTTTGTTATGGGCGAAGGCCTGCCAGAACTCCTTGAGTGGCGAGGGGTAGAGCATGCTTTGATCGATCGGGGTAGTCGAAGCAGTCATAGCGCACCTCGTAGGTTGGGTTGAGGCGCACGCGCCGAAGCCCAACGGGCGGTGGTGTGGCGATGGGGTTTCGCGCTGGTCTGCTGTTGGGCTTCGCAGTGCTCAACCCTGCCTGCGGGCTGTGGGAGCGGCTTTAGCCGCGAGGCGATGTGTGTGCTGATAATCGCGGCTGAAGCCGCTCCCACGTGATGCCAGGAGCTCAGTTGCTTGTCGATGCCTAGGCACCTTGGCCAGGGACGATCCCATAGGAAGCAATTCATCGGCATGCTCCTTAGCGCTGGTGGCGGATGCGTGGGTTAACCAGGCCGTAGAGGATGTCCACGACGAAGTTGACCAGGATCACCAGGCAGGCGATCAGCAGGATGCCGTTCTGCACCACCGGGTAGTCGCGGGCGCCGATGGCTTCGATCAGCCACTTGCCGATGCCCGGCCAGGAGAAGATGGTCTCGGTCAGCACCGCGCCGGACAGCAGGGCGCCGACCTGCAGGCCGAACACGGTGAGCACCGGGATCAGCGCATTGCGCAGGCCGTGGACGAACACCACGCGGGCAGGGGAGAGGCCCTTGGCGCGGGCGGTACGGATGTAGTCCTCGCGCAGCACTTCGAGCATGGCCGAGCGGGTCATGCGCGCGATCACCGCCAGTGGGATGGTGCCCAGCACAATGGCTGGCAGGATCAGGTGCATCAGCGCATCGGCGAAGGCGCCTTCTTCTTCGCTGAGCAGGCTGTCGATCAGCATGAAGCCGGTCTTCGGTTCGATGTCGTAGAGCAGGTCGATACGTCCGGACACCGGGGTCCAGCCCAGGTACACCGAGAAGAACATGATTAGCAGCAGGCCCCACCAGAAGATCGGCATGGAGTAGCCGGTCAGCGAGATGCCCATCACCCCGTGGTCGAACAGCGAGCCGCGCTTGAGCGCGGCCACCACCCCGGCGATCACTCCCAGGGTGCCGGCGAACAGCAGGGCGGCCAGGGCCAGCTCCAGGGTGGCGGGGAACAGGGTGAGGAATTCGTCCCACACGCCCTCGCGGGTGCGCAGCGACTGGCCCAGGTCGCCCTGGGCGAGCTGGCCGATGTAGTTCAGGTACTGCACCGGCAGCGGCTGGTCCAGGCCCAGGCGGTGCATGGCTTCGGCGTGCATTTCGGGGTCGACCCGGCGCTCGCCCATCATCACTTCCACGGGGTCGCCGGGAATCAGGCGGATCAGGGCGAAGGTCAGCAGGGTGACGCCGAAGAAGGTGGGGATCAGCAGCCCCAGGCGTCTGGCGATAAATGACAGCATTGCGTTGTGGTACTCCGCATCATCAGGTCGGTGCCCTTGTGGGGCTTATGGTTATAGGGGCAGGTCATGCCCGTGGGTTCACTTCACTCGGCGCACCTGGGCGAAATTGTTCGAGCCCATGGGGTTGAGGATGAAACCATCGACATCCTTGCTCAGCACGGCGAACTGCTTGGGATGGGCCAGGGGAATCCAGGGGGCCTGTTCATGGAAAATCGCCAGGGCTTCTCGGTAGAGCGCTGCGCGACGCTCTGGCTGGATCACCCGGCGCGCCTCGCGTACCAGCAGGTCGAACTCCTTGTGACACCAGCCGGCCTGGTTGTCGCCGGACTCGGCGGCGGCGCAGGACAGGTTGGGGGTGAGGAAGTTGTCCGGGTCGCCGTTGTCGCCGGCCCAGCCCATGAACACCAGGTCGTGCTCGCCGTTCTTCGCCCGCTTGATCAGCTCGCCCCACTCGAACACGCGAATCTCGCTCTGAATGCCGATGGCGGCCAGGTCGGCCTGCAGCATCTGCGCGCCGATGCCCGGGTTGGGGTTGGTCGGGCCACCGCCGGGGCGGGTCCAGATCGACAGTTTCAGGCCCTCGGTATAGCCGGCGTCCGCCAGCAACTGGCGGGCGCGGGCCTGGTCCAGCGGCCAGGGTTGCTGGCCCTGGTCGAAGCCCGGCAGGGTCGCCGGGTAAGGCGCCACGGCCAGGCTGGCGTTACCCTCGCCGTACTGGGCACGCAGGTAGGCCTGGCGGTCGAAGGCCAGGTTGATGGCCTGGCGCACGCGCACGTCATCCAGCGGCTTGTGCCGGGTGTTGAGGGCCACGTAGGCGGTGAGTAGCGAGTCCAGCTCCAGTACCTGCAGCTTGGGTTCCTGGCGCAGTGCCGGAATATCCGTGGGGCGCGGGTGCAGGGCGATCTGGCAGGCGCCGGCCTTGAGTTGCTGCATGCGCACATTCGGGTCTGGGGTGATGGCCAGCACCAGCTTGTCGATTTCCGGTTTGCCAGCCCAATAGGTCGGGTGGGCGCGAAAACGCACCTGGGCATCCTTGGCGTAGCGCTCGAAGACGAAGGGACCGGTACCGATGGGCTGGCTGTTGAGTTTGTTTGGCGTGCCGGCGTCGAGCAGCTGCCCGGCGTACTCGGCGGAATAGAGGGAGGTGAAGCCCATGGCCAGGTCGGCCAGGAAGGGCGCCTCGGGGTGTTTCAGGGTAAAGCGCACGCGGTGGTCGTCGAGTTTCTCGACCTTGTCGATCAGCTCGCCAAAGCTCATCGCCTCGAAGTAGGGGAAGCCGCGGGGCGACAGCGCGTGCCAGGGATGCTGCTTGTCCAGCTGGCGCTGGAAGCTCCACAGCACATCATCGGCATTGAAGTCGCGAGTGGGCTTGAACCAGGGTGTCTGGTGGAATTGCACGCCACGGCGCAGCTCGAAGGTGTAGCTCAGGCCGTCGTCGCTGATGCTCCAGCGCTCGGCCAGGGCCGGCACCAGGCGGGTGCTGCCGGGAGCGAACTGTACCAGGCGCTCGTAGACCGTCTCGGCCGAGGCGTCGGCGGTGGTGGCGGCGGTGTACTGGACGATGTCGAAACCTTCCGGGCTGGCCTCGCTGCAGACCACCAGGGACTGCTCGGCGAGCACGGGCAGGCTGGCGCAAAGCGCCAGGATCGCAAGGGTACTGCGCATGAGTGCGTCCTTCTTCGGATGGAATCCGGGCGGCGCGGGCCGCCCGGTAGCCGGCTTACTTGCCGACACCTACACCGTAGAAGGAGTTGAGCGCGAACGGGCTGATCTTGAAGTCCTGCACGTTCTTGCGCATCGGCTGGTACACGGTGGAGTGGGCGATCGGGGTGATCGGCACCTGTTCCTTGAGGATCACCTGAGCCTGCATGTACAGCTTGGTGCGCTCGGCCACGTCGGTGGTGCGTTTGGCAGCCTTGATTAGCTTGTCGTAGTCCTCATAGCACCACTTGGAGAAGTTGTTGCCGTCGACCGCGTCGCAGCCATACAGGGTGCCCAGCCAGTTGTCCGGATCACCGTTGTCGCCGCTCCAGCCGATCAGCATGGCGTCATGCTCGCCGGCCTTGGAGCGCTTGAGGTACTCGCCCCACTCGTAGGTGACGATCTTGGCCTTGATGCCGACCTTGGCCCAGTCGGCCTGCAGCATCTCGGCCATCAGCTTGGCGTTGGGGTTGTACGGGCGCTGTACCGGCATGGCCCACAGGGTGATCTCGGTGCCTTCGGCAACGCCGGCGGCCTTGAGCAGTTCCTTGGCCTTTTCCGGGTTGTAGGCCGGGTCTTTGATGCTGTCGTTGTAGGACCACTGGGTCGGCGGCATGCCGTTGACGGCCAGCTGGCCGGCGCTCTGGTACACGGCGTCGATGATCGCCTGCTTGTTCACTGCCATGTCCAGCGCCTGGCGTACTTCCAGCTTGTCCAGCGGAGCGTGGAGTACGTTGTAGGCGATGTAGCCGTCGTTGAAGCCCGGCTGCGAGGGCATGACGATGTTCGGGTCCTTGGCCAGCGAGTCGAGGTCGGCCGGGCGCGGGTTGAGGGTGATCTGGCATTCGCCGGCCTTGAGCTTCTGCATGCGCACCGAGGCATCGGTGTTGATGGAGAAGATCAGGTTGTCGACCTTCACATCATCCGGCTTCCAATACTCCTTGTTGCCGGTGAAGCGGATCTGCGCGTCTTTCTGGTAGCGCTTGAACACGAAGGGGCCGGTGCCGATCGGCTTCTGGTTGATGTCGGCGGCCTTGCCGGCCTTGAGCAGCTGGTCGGCGTACTCGGCAGACTGGATCGAGGCGAAGCTCATCGCCAGGTTCTGGATGAAGGCGGCGTCCACTTCGTTGAGGGTGAACTGCACCGTCATGTCATCGAGCTTGGTCAGCTTGGCGATGTTGGTGTCCATGCCCATGTCGGTGAAGTAGGGGAACTCGGACGGATAGGCCTTGCGGAAGGGGTGGTCCTTGTCGAGCATGCGGCCGAAGGTGAACAGCACGTCGTCGGCGTTGAAGTCGCGGCTCGGCTTGAAGTAGTCGGTGGTATGGAACTTCACGCCCGGGCGCAGGTGGAAGGTATAGGTGAGACCATCCGGGGTGACTTCCCACTTCTCTGCCAGACCAGGGATGACGGCCGTGTCGCCTCGCTCGAACTGGGTCAGACGGTTGAACACGGTTTCTGCAGCGGCATCGAAATCGGTACCGGTGGTGTACAGGCCCGGATCGAATCCGGCGGGGCTGCCTTCGGAGCAGAACACCAGGCTGCTGGCGGCGCTGGCGAGGGGGGCGCTGGCGATCAGCCCAGCGGCGAGGAGAGCCTGGATAACGGCGTTCTTGCGCATGTCGACCTCATGTTTGTTGTGGTTTTCATCGTGAGGGATGCCTTGTGGGCACCTTGCGTGAAGCTATGCAGGCCATGTGCCTGCCGCAAGTCTGAAGCGCCGGTCAGTTTAGTAGTTGTGATGAAGTTGTACGCGAGTGTCGCAATATCGACAGGTTCGGTCGGTTCAGTGCCAGGTGTCGCCGCATGTCACGGTGACACCTGGCCGTTCGATCAGGGCATTTGCACTTCGATGGTGCCGTCGGCGCTCAGCTGAACGCGGCTGGTGCCGGCCTCGATCTGCGGTGCGGCTTCGCTCTTGCTGAAGCTGCCGCGGTCCATGGCCATGGCGCGCATCGGCATCACCGGCTGGAAACTGCCGCCGTTGAGACTCAGGTTGACCACCTTGTAGCTCTTGCCGCCCATGGCTTCGGTAGCCAGCTGGGCGCGGGCCTTGAACGCGGCCACGGCTTCCTTGATCAGGGCGTCTTCGCTGGTCTTGCGCGTGTCTTCGGCGACGGAGAAGCTCATGTCGGCCATCTTCAGCTCGCCCAGCAGGTCGGCGGACAGCTGCGACAGACGGGCGAATTCGGCGCTTTCCAGGCGCAGTTCGGCGCGCTCGCGCCAGGCGCCGATCTTGCGACCTTCGTCCTCGTACACCGGGTAGCTGCTGCGGCTGCCCAGGCTGACTTTCACGCCCTGCACCTTGCGCGCCTGCTCGATGGCGGCGTTGAGGGTCTTGGTCACGTCGGCGGCCAGCTTGGCCGGATCGTCGTTCTGCGCTTCGGTGTAGAGGGTGACGAGCATACGGTCGTGAGCCACTTCCTGGCTGACTTCGGCGCGCAGCGACACCTGGTTGTAGCGCGGCTCGTCGGCCATGGCCGGCAGGCTGGCGAACGTGGCCAGGCCGAGGGCGAAGGTGGCGGCGAGACGGTTGAGTGGGTGCATGGTAACTCCTTGCGGGTGGTTGTCCTGGTAGTTGACGACGGGGTCAGACTATTCGGGTTAAACGCGGTTCGCAGGATTTATTCGACGTTTGTTACAACGAGTGACCTGGCAATTCTCTGTGGTCGAGGTGTTGGCATTGCCCCTAATCGCGGCTAAAGCCGCTCCCCGGCGGTCGTCAGGAGCGGAAACAGAAAGGGGCCTTGGTCGCGACGCTGTGAAC
>JAYQUJ010000098.1:0-12327 GCA_038147895.1 Pseudomonas sp. | reverse complement strand
GGAGAGGGGAGCACCCTACTCAGCATTCCCTTCCGGCACCCAAGCGCTTTTCGCACTGGCGAAAACGAGCACTCTTCGCTAGCATATTTTCGAAATCGAACATTTATTCGTTCGCATTACAACTAATGGTGCCTGCCATGCCGCTCAGCTCCCCTCCCCGCCTTGCCGAAATCTATGACCTGGCCGTGGTGGGTGGCGGCATCAATGGCGTCGGCATCGCGGCGGATGCCGCCGGGAGAGGCCTCTCGGTATTCCTGTGCGAGCGCGACGACCTGGCCCAGCACACCTCCTCGGCCAGCAGCAAGCTGATCCATGGCGGCCTACGCTATCTTGAGCACTACGAATTTCGCCTGGTACGCGAGGCCCTGGCCGAGCGCGAGGTGTTGCTGGCCAAGGCACCGCACATCGTCAAACCCATGCGTTTCATCCTGCCGCACCGCCCGCACCTGCGTCCGGCCTGGATGATCCGCGCCGGCCTGTTCCTCTACGACCACTTGGGCAAACGCGAGAAGCTGCCGGGTTCGAACGGCCTGCACTTTGGCGCCGGCAGCCCGCTCAAGGCCGAGATCAACCGCGGCTTCGAATACTCCGACTGCTGGGTGGACGACGCCCGCTTGGTGGTGCTCAACGCCATGGCCGCGCGCGAGCGCCACGCGCACATCCATACCCGCACTCGCTGCGTCAGCGCGCGGCGCAGCAAGGGCCTGTGGCACCTGCACCTGGAGCGCGCTGACGGCAGTCTGTTCTCCATCCGCGCCCGCGCCCTGGTCAACGCAGCGGGCCCCTGGGTCGCGCGCTTCCTGCAGGATGACCTGAAACAGAAGTCGCCCTATGGCATCCGTCTGATCCAGGGCAGCCACATCGTGGTGCCACGCCTGCACGACCAGGAGCAGGCCTACATCCTGCAGAACGAAGATCAACGCATCGTCTTCGTCATTCCCTGGCTGGAGCGCTTCAGTCTGATCGGTACCACCGATCGTGAATATCAGGGCGACCCGAGCGCGGTGCGTATCAGCGAGGAAGAAACCGACTACCTGCTGGGCGTGGTCAACGCCCACTTCAAGCGCCAGCTGAACCGCGCCGACATCCTGCACACCTACTCCGGCGTACGCCCGCTGTGCGATGACGAGTCCGATCAGCCTTCGGCCATCACCCGTGACTACACCCTGTCGCTGTCCGGCGCCCCCGGTGAGGCCCCATTGCTGTCAGTGTTCGGCGGCAAGCTGACCACCTATCGCAAACTGGCCGAATCGGCCCTGGAACTACTCGCGCCGAACTTCCCGCACCTATGCCCGGCCTGGACGGACAAGGCCCCTCTGCCGGGCGGCGAAAACATGAGCAGCCGCGAAGAACTGGTAGACAAACTGATCGCCCGCTTCGGCTGGCTCGACCGCGAACTGGCACGGCGCTGGGCCAGCACCTACGGCAGCCGTACCTGGCGCCTGCTCGACGGCATCCAGCAGCAGGCCGAGCTGGGCGAACACCTGGGGGCAGGCCTGTACCAGCGCGAAGTGGATTATCTGTGCCGTGAAGAATGGGCGATGAGTGCCGAAGACATTCTCTGGCGCCGCACCAAGCTGGGCCTGTTCATGAGTGCAGGGCAACAGGCACGACTCAAGGATCGCCTTGAGCAGTATCACGCCCCCGCCCACAACTTCGCCCAGGCTCTCTAAGCCGCAGGCAACACAGCTACAGGCGCGAGCGCACAATACTGTCTTGAGCACTCTGCGCCAGCTGCGCTTCAGCCATGCGCTGCTCGCGCAGGTAAGGCAGCACGGCCGCCAGCAGCGGTGCCTTGAATGCAGCCTGGAAACGATGGGCCAGGCCAGGAATCAGGCGCAGCTCGCTACCCTTTATATGGGCCGCTACATGCACCCCATGCATCACCGGCAACAGCGGGTCGGCCGTACCGTGCACCACCAGAGTCGGCACACGCAGACGGTTGAGCAACTGCACCCGGCTCGGCTCGGCCAGGATGGCGAGAATCTGTCGCTGTACACCCACCGGGTTATAGGCGCGGTCATAGCTGTGCGCCGCCTCCTCCAGCAACTGCTCGCGATCACTGGCCTGACTGGGGCTACCGAGGGCCGCCAGCAGATCGGCCTGCTGCTCGATGGCGGCGGCGCGGTCCGGCGCCTCACGGCGAGCCAACTGAGCCAACAGGCGCGCATCCGGAGCAGGCAGGCCAGGAGCGCTGGAGCTGGTCATCAGTAATGTCAAACTCTCGACCCGCTGCGGCGCCAGGTCGGCCAGATGCTGGGCAATCATCCCGCCCATGCTGGCACCCAACACATGGAAACGCTGGATACCCAGGTCATCCATCAGCCCCAGGGCGTCACGCGCCATGTCCCGCAGGCCATAAGGCGCCTCCACCGCCAGCCCCAGGCGATAGCGCAGCAGCTCGTAGGTCAGACTCACCACGGGCGCCTCACCGCGCCAGGTGGACAAGCCAACATCGCGGTTGTCGAAGCGAATCACCCGAAAGCCCTGCTGACACAGGCTCTCCACCACCTCATCGGGCCAATGGATCAGCTGGCCGCCGAGCCCCATCACCAACAACAGCGCCGGATCACTGGCGCGGCCGATGCTCTGGTAGACCAAACGCACGTCGTCCACCTCCGCCACGGCGGTGGGCACCTGAACATCACATCGAGAAGCCGCAAAAGACGGCATGCCGCACAAGAGTGCGACAAGCAGCAAGAATGCACGCATTACAGAAACACCTAAAACGCAGAACCCCAGTCAAGCGCGAGTCTGCGGATGTTTGTTCGCGGCCGCTGCCACAGTTCGATGACAATTTGATGAAGCACGCCGAACGGTCGTGACGCCAGCCTCAGCGCGCCGCCTGCCGGCGCGGCCAGACCAGGCTGAACTGCGCCCCGCCCAATGCCGCGCTACGCCCGACATGCGCGCGGCCGGCATGCCAGTAGATGATCCGCCGCACGATGGACAGGCCCAGGCCGTGGCCGCCGGAAGCCCGCGTGCGACTGTCGTCCAGGCGCAGGAAGGGGGTGAATACCCGCTCCCAGGCATCCTCAGGCACGCCGGGGCCATCGTCCTCGACGTCCACCCGGCAGCGCTTGTGGCCGATGTGATAGCTCAACCGCACCCGCGACTCCGCATGGCGCATGGCGTTGCTCAGCAGGTTCTGCAAGGCGCGATGCAGGTAGCGTGGCTCGGCCTCGACCAGCACCTCGCCATGCGGGCCATCCTGACAGGGGCCGCGCTCGACGGTGATGCTGGCTCGCAACGGCGCCAGCTCGCCGATCACCTGGTCGACCAGGGCACAGAGATCGACTTTCTGATAATTCAGCTCCGGCGAGCCCTGCTCCAGGCGCGCATAGACCAGCATCTCGTCGACCAGCTTGTCGAGCTCCTGAATGTCGCCGTCCATGCCTTCCATATATTTGCGCCGAGCCTCGTCGCTCTGCGCATCCTCGATCATCTCCAGGCCGAAACGCAGGCGCGCCACTGGCGTGCGCAGCTCATGGGACACCGCCCGCACCATCTCGCGCTGCACGTTGAGCAGGCGCTGCAGCTGCTCGGCCATGGCGTTGAAGGTGGTGGCCAGGCGCCCCACCGAGTCGGCGCCCTGGGTCGGAGCACGGGCATCCAGATGGCCGCCGGCAATGTGCGCGGCGGCATCTTCCAGGCCCTGCAGACGCCGCTCAAGACGGCGCACCAGCAAATACAGAATCAGCCCGGTCAGGCTCAGGCCCAGAGCGCCGATCAGCACCAGCAGCTCGGTCGGATAGGGGTTCATCTGCTGGATCGGACCGACTTCCAGCACCCAGGGCGTGCTGACCATGCCGGCGATCACACGGATCGAATCACCCTCCTTGCCCAGCGCCAGCACGGTGTCGCCCTCATCCACGCGGCGCTGCTGGTCTTCATCCAGGTCGACCTTCTCCAGCACCACCAGGCGCAGGGAGAAGCCGAACTGCTTCTCTTCCTTCAATTCGGCCAGGCGCCGGGGCTGCTCGGCGATGGGATAACGCACCAGCTCGTCCATCAGCAGGAATACGGTGGCCCGCGCCAGCTGCTCGCTGATCTGCTCCACCTCGGTGCTCAGCACCTGGCTTTCCCCGGGAATCTGCACATAGACCCGCGCCGCGTGCGGCCCGGTCTGCTCCACCAGCACCTGGCCGCGCTGCAGGCGACCACGGGCACGGCCATCCAGCGGCAGGCCGGCAACCGGTTGCAGCTCCAGCGGCACACCGAGCAGGCGCGTCCAGGTGATCAGGGCGCGACGGCGGTCGAGATCGTCCATGTGCTGCAGGTTGTCCGCCATCAGGCGAAAGGTGCCGCGTGCCAGCTTCTCGCGGTACTGGTCGCTGCGCACCTCGTTGGTCAGCTGCAAGGCGCCGACGCCAAGCAGCGCGACCAACACCAGGGCGGCGATGATGCCGCCATAGATGCGCAGGAAGATGGTGTTCATTGCAGCTCTGCAGCGGCCTCGGCGACAAACAGGTAGCCCTTGCTGCGTACCGTCTTGATCAGGCGCGGATGCATCGGGTCGTCGCCGATCTTCGGCCGGATGCGCGAGATGCGCACGTCGATGGAACGGTCCTGGCCGTCGTACTCGATGCCACGCAGGGAGGTGAAGATTTCCTCGCGCGAGAGAATCCGCCCGGCATTGGCCGCCAGCAGCCAGAGCAGATCGAACTCGGCGCTGGTCAGCTCGATGCCCTCGCCACGCAACCAGGCCTCGCGCATGGCGCTGTCGATCACCAGCTGGCCGAACTCCAGACGGCGCTGGCCCTCGACCGGTGCATCGACGCCCTCGCTGCGACGCAGCAGGGCACGGATACGCGCCAGCAACACGCGCGGGCGCACCGGCTTGCACACGTAATCATCGGCGCCCATCTCCAGCCCGAGCACCTCGTCCATGTCGTCGGTGCGCGCGGTGAGCATCAGGATCGGCCCCTCGTAGCGGCCGCGCACCTTGCGGCAGATGGACAGACCATCCTCACCGGGCAGCATCAGGTCGAGTACCACCAGATCCGGCTGATCCTTGAGAATGCGCGCCACGGCGCTCGCACCATCGGACTCGATGGCCACCTGCAGGCCGTTGCTTTGCAGGTACTCCTGCGTCAGCTCCGCCAGTCGCTGATCATCCTCGACGATCAGCACTCGCCAACTCTCTTGCTCCACGGTCAAGCGCCCCTAACTACTGACGTCGGTACCCAATTGCCCGGCATTGTAGCAATGGCGCAGCCCGACCACTCAAGTCGCCCGCAGGTAATTCTCTGCCGCCTGCCAGCCCTGGGCGTAGCCACGTTCCAAATGCTCCAGATGCATGGTCAAGCGGCGCACGGCAAAGTCTTCGGGCGGCGCGATAACGCGCACCCGACAATCGGCCGGGGGCTGCTGGATGAAGTCCAGGCTGGCGTTGTAGTCCGCCGCCCGCGCCTGCACCTGGCGCGCCAGGCCGGGCTGCTCGCGCAGCATCACCTGCAGCAGTCGGCTCGACAGCCGCGAGGACTGCGCCGGCTTGCGATAGCCCTGCGGCCGCGACAGCACCACGGTGATCTCGCGCGCCCCCATGGCATAGGCACGTCGCACCGGAATCGAATCAGCCACGCCACCATCGACATAGTGTTCCTCGCCAACCAGCGCCGGCTGGCGATAGAGAAACGGCAGCGCACAACTGGCGACCATCGCCGCGTGCAGGTTATCCCTGTCCACCCTTATATAGTGCGGCTGCCCTGTCGCCACATGGGTCGCCACCACGAACAACGGCAAGCCCGCGCCCAGCCCCTTCAAGTCCAGCGGCAACTGCTGCTGGGCGTGGTGCCAGAGCCAATGCACATCGGTCAGGTGACTGCCACGCAGGAAACGCAGAGGACTGTAGAATTCGCGTTGGCGCGCGAAGCGAGTGATGACTGCGTGACTGCGACGGGCCTGACGCGTGACGTAGGCCGACAGGTTGGTAGCCCCGGCGGACACCCCGATGGCGAAATCGAACGCCGTGTGCTGCTCCTGCAAAAAGGCATCCAGCACGCCACTGGCGAAAATGCCACGCATGGCCCCGCCTTCGACCACCAGTGCCTTGCCCCCTTGAAACCCGTCCATGCCCACCTCCCCTGTCGATGGCCAGAGATGCTAGCCAGAGGCGTGCCAAGGGTTAAATTGGATTGACATATGCCGCCGATAGGCTTTAGCACCGAGACATGGACAAACACTATATGTTGTGGTTGGCCAGCCTTCGTCAGGGCGACGAAAAAAACCTGTAACCCAGGCTATCCAGCACCGACGAACGGCATTCACCGCAGCCCCCGCGACCTCGCTGGCTTTGTACCAAACGACCCACAAATGACTCACAGCTTATCCACAGGCAACAGGCCATAAGTCACCTTGCATTGCCCCACATAGCGCATTATCTTGTATCTCCATCGCGCCTCACCCCAACATGTAGTGGGTTATCCGAGGCCAGGGACACTAAAAAGAAAGAATGCAGAGGGGCTCGTTTGCCGCGCTACCGTTAGCATTTCCACACATCCGCGACCATCGCGGGTGATGACAGCACGGACTGCGCCACAAGCCCCCTACATTCCATGAACGTATGCGACGCTGCCGGCACCAACCACTACAGGTTGTGTTGCTGCCCACGCATCGCGCTGGATTTTGTAGCCAGGATGGCCTGTGGTCAGCCTGTACTGCCGAGACTGTTTTCACGAGGCCTGCTGGAATGCCGGCTATCGCGACGCTTTGCAATGGAATGAACACAAGGCACCTCAGGTGTCCAAACCAATTAGAAGTGGAGAACCTCATGCACACCGACACAACTCGCGAGAACCCGCAGGCCGTCGCGCCGCAGGCTGCCGATGCCGGCCAGGAGCTGAACGCCACTGCCCCCGGCCAGCTGCGTGTGATCAAGCGCAACGGCACCGTGGTGCCGTACACCGATGACAAGATCACCGTCGCCATCACCAAGGCCTTTCTCGCAGTTGAAGGTGGCAATGCCGCCGCCTCGTCGCGCATCCACGACACCGTCGCCCGCCTGACCGAACAGGTCACCGCCACCTTCAAGCGCCGCATGCCGTCCGGCGGCACCATCCACATCGAAGAGATCCAGGACCAGGTCGAACTGGCCCTGATGCGCGCCGGCGAGCAGAAGGTCGCCCGCGACTACGTGATCTACCGTGAAGCCCAGGCCAGCAAGCGCAAGGCCAGTGCCGGCAGCGACGTCGCCCAGCCGCACCCGAGCATCCGCGTCACCGCCGCCGACGGCAGCGTGCAGCCGCTGGACATGGGCCGCCTGCAGACCATCATCCGCGAAGCCTGCGAAGGCCTGGCCGAAGTCGACGGCGCGCTGATCGAGTCCGAGACCCTGAAGAACCTGTACGACGGCGTCGCCGAGAAGGACGTCAACACCGCCCTGGTGATGACCGCCCGTACCCTGGTCGAGCGCGAGCCGAACTACTCCTACGTCACCGCCCGCCTGCTGATGGACAACATCCGCGCCGAGGCCCTGAGCTTCCTCAACGTCGCCGCCAGCGCCACTCACCACGAGATGGCCGAGCTGTACGCCAAGGCCCTGCCGGCCTACGTCGAAGCCGGTGTCGAGTTCGAGCTGCTGGACAGCAAGCTGAAGGACTACGACCTGGCCAAGCTGGGCGCCGCGCTGAACCACGAGCGCGACCAGCAGTTCACCTACCTGGGCCTGCAGACCCTGTACGACCGCTACTTCATCCACAAGGATGGCGTGCGTTTCGAACTGCCGCAGGTGTTCTTCATGCGCGTGGCCATGGGCCTGGCCATCGAAGAGCCGAAGAACCGTGAAGAACGCGCCATCGAGTTCTACAACCTGCTGTCCTCGTTCGACTACATGGCGTCGACCCCGACCCTGTTCAACGCCGGCACCCTGCGCCCACAGCTGTCCTCCTGCTACCTGACCACCGTGCCGGACGACCTGTCGGGCATCTACGGCGCCATCCACGACAACGCCATGCTGTCGAAATTCGCCGGCGGCCTGGGTAACGACTGGACTCCGGTGCGCGCGCTGGGCTCCTACATCAAGGGCACCAACGGTAAATCCCAGGGCGTCGTACCCTTCCTGAAAGTGGTCAACGACACCGCCGTGGCCGTGAACCAGGGTGGCAAGCGCAAAGGCGCCGTCTGCGCCTACCTGGAAACCTGGCACCTGGACATCGAGGAATTCCTCGAACTGCGCAAGAACACCGGTGACGACCGCCGCCGTACCCACGACATGAACACCGCGAACTGGATTCCGGACCTGTTCATGAAGCGCGTATTCGACGACGGCCAGTGGACCCTGTTCAGCCCGTCCGAAGTACCGGACCTGCACGACCTGACCGGCAAGGCCTTCGAAGAGCGCTACGAGTACTACGAAGCCCTGGCTGGCTACGGCAAGATCAAGGTCTACAAGACCATCGCCGCCAAAGACCTGTGGCGCAAGATGCTGTCCATGCTGTTCGAAACCGGCCACCCGTGGCTGACCTTCAAGGACCCGTGCAACCTGCGCAGCCCGCAGCAGCACGTGGGCGTGGTACACAGCTCCAACCTGTGCACCGAGATCACCCTGAACACCAACAAGGACGAGATCGCAGTCTGCAACCTGGGCTCGATCAACATGGTCAACCACATCGTCGACGGCAAGCTGGACACCGAGAAACTCGGCCGCACCGTGAAGACCGCTGTACGCATGCTCGATAACGTTATCGACATCAACTACTACAGCGTGCCGCAGGCGCGTAACTCCAACCTCAAGCACCGTCCGGTCGGCCTCGGCCTGATGGGCTTCCAGGACGCCCTGTACCTGCAGCACATCGCCTACGGCTCCGACGCGGCCATCGAGTTCGCCGACAAGTCCATGGAAGCGATCAGCTACTACGCGATCCAGGCTTCCTGTGACCTGGCCGACGAGCGCGGCAGCTACAGCACCTTCGAAGGCTCGCTGTGGAGCCAGGGCATCCTGCCGCTGGACTCCCAACAGATCCTGATCGAAGCGCGTGGCCAGAAGTACATCGACGTCGACCTATCCGAGACCCTGGACTGGGCACCGATCCGCGAGCGCGTGAAGAAAGGCATCCGTAACTCCAACATCATGGCCATCGCGCCGACCGCGACCATCTCCAACATCATTGGCGTGTCGCAGTCGATCGAGCCGACCTACCAGAACCTGTACGTGAAATCGAACCTCTCCGGCGAGTTCACCGTGATCAACCCCTACCTGGTTCGCGACCTGAAGAACCGCGGCCTGTGGGACAGCGTCATGGTCAACGACCTGAAGTACTACGACGGCTCCGTACAGCAGATCGAGCGCATCCCGCAGGACCTCAAGGACCTGTACGCCACCGCGTTCGAAGTGGAAACCAAGTGGATCGTCGACGCCGCCAGCCGCCGCCAGAAGTGGATCGACCAGGCGCAATCGCTGAACCTGTACATCGCCGGCGCCTCGGGCAAGAAGCTGGACGTGACCTACCGCATGGCCTGGTACCGTGGTCTGAAAACCACCTACTACCTCCGCGCCCTGGCCGCCACCAGCACCGAGAAATCCACCATCAACACCGGCAAGCTCAACGCCGTGTCCAGTGGTGCGATCGACGAGGGCAGCTTCGCCGCCCCGGCAGGCCCAGCCCCAGTGCCGAAGGCCTGTGCCATCGACCAGCCCGACTGCGAAGCCTGCCAGTAATGGGGGCCGCACGAATCTGAGCGGCGCCCGCGTTGTTGCCGGGCAGGTCCGCCCCCATCACGTGCACCAGCACGCTCAGGGGCTCGGAGCTACCCGGCGCCTAGCGGGAACTCGCACAGCTTCGCGCTTGCACCGAGTTGCCTGGTAAGAGCAAAAAGCCAAACAACTCGGACTGCTGTTTCCCTCTCCCCTCGGGGAGAGGGCCAGGGGTGAGGGACCCCGGCCCAGCGCCAGCCCTCCCCCACGAACACTCCCCTCGCCCGCCCTGCGGGCCTGGGCGCCGCCAGTCAGGCGGCAGGATTCAACCCTTGCGTGCAGCTCGCAACGGAACATAATCAGAATCACTGGACATTCATACAGGCCGCCAATGTGTGGCCGTAAGCACCAAGCAGGAGACCACCATGCTCAGCTGGGACGAATTCGATAAGGAAGACGCCGCCGAAGCGGCCACCGCCAAACCCGCCGCCGCAGTCGTTGGCGCCAGCTTCGACAAACTGGACAGCGAAGCCGCCGGCTCCGTCGAGGAAGCCCGTGCCGTATCGGCCAGCGACTCCGACGCCGTGGCCCGCGCCAAGGCCGCGCTGAACGACCTGGACATCCAGGAAGGCCTGGACGAGCTGGAAGGCTCCGACGCCCGTGTTCACGTCGGCGACAAGCAGATGATCAACGCCCGCGCCGACCTCAACCAGCTCGTACCCTTCAAGTACGACTGGGCCTGGCAGAAGTATCTGGATGGTTGTGCCAACCACTGGATGCCGCAGGAAGTAAACATGAACGCCGACATTGCTCTGTGGAAGAGCAAGGACGGCCTCAGCGAAGACGAGCGCCGCATCGTCATGCGCAACCTCGGCTTCTTCTCCACCGCCGACAGCCTGGTTGCCAACAACCTGGTACTGGCCGTGTACCGCCTGATCACCAACCCCGAGTGCCGCCAGTACATCCTGCGCCAGGCCTTCGAGGAAGCGATCCACACCCACGCCTACCAGTACTGCATCGAGTCGCTGGGCATGGATGAAGGCGAGATCTTCAACATGTACCACGAGATTCCTTCGGTCGCGAAGAAAGCCTCCTGGGGTCTGAAGTACACCCGCTCGATCTCCGACCCCGAGTTCAAGACCGGCACCCCGGAGACCGACCGCCAGTTCCTGCGCAACCTGATCGCCTACTACTGCGTACTGGAAGGCATCTTCTTCTACTGCGGCTTCACCCAGATCCTCTCCATGGGCCGCCGCAACAAGATGACCGGCACCGCCGAGCAGTTCCAGTACATCCTGCGCGACGAGTCCATGCACCTGAACTTCGGTATCGACGTGATCAACCAGATCAAGATCGAGAACCCGCATCTGTGGGACGCCCAGATGAAGGACGAAGCGACCCAGATGATTCTGCAGGGCACTCAGCTGGAGATCGAATACGCGCGTGATACCATGCCGCGCGGCGTGCTGGGCATGAACGCGGCGATGATGGAGGACTACCTGAAGTTCATCGCCAACCGTCGTCTGACCCAGATCGGTCTGAAAGAAGAGTATCCGGGCGCGACCAACCCGTTCCCGTGGATGAGCGAGATCATGGACCTGAAGAAGGAGAAGAACTTCTTCGAGACTCGCGTTATTGAGTATCAGACTGGTGGTGCATTGAGCTGGGATTAAATACTTACTGCCGTCTAAATTCAGCCCTGCTTCGCAGGGCTTTTTTATAACCGATTACAACGTTATTCCCGCAAGCCGCACGGCATATTTTTACCTATAAGTCTTTATACTCGCCACATACAAAATACACGCCCACAAAAATATCGAAATGAAATTATAACATATACAAAGGCAAACCAACTTACAAAAACCATTAAAGCACTGACTACCCGAGACCAAAATGCGCTTTATCTCAACAATTACCACATTACTACTTTGTGGATGTAGCGGATCGGCTCTACATGACCTACCCACACCTGACAACATCGAAATCTCGGCACAGATTGAGCGATTAAACTCAACCTGCCAACACGAACAAAACAGATACATATTAAAACAACTTCACAAACTACAAACCACACAAAAGCCAGAGGAGTACCTCCTACTCTCGGCACTACAGCAAGACAAGTGGATCGAGTACCAAGATAACGAACGTTGCAAAGCTGCACTTGCAATCAATACTCTAGAAGGCATGACCTACCTACTGAAACAAAAGAAACTCTCTTCACAAAATACAAACAAAGCCAAGCTCAGTGTCGCCAATGCATTAATGTGGCGTGAATACTTAAAGCCCACACCCGAAAATGACAATCTGAAAACAGCTAGCCAACTAATAAACGAATACATCGCTGACGAGGCTAAGGGAAAGCCAGCCGATCGAGCCTATTACATGCATGCTAGTTATACATACATGAAAATTGCCGATAACCTCCGAGATAAAGCCACCGCTCGCACGCTAACACTAAAATCACTGGAACTGGCACGCAAAGGATTTTATAGCGCCGAAGACAAGTTCCACACGACCATCACCTATTACGACGCCCTATACAGACTTATCGACCTAACCCCCAAGGACAGCAATGAATTTCATACATTGATCAATGAAATGATTCAGCTCCTCACACAAGAAAACCACATACACATTTCTTTTGCTCCAGTTAGTATCGGCTTTTATCAGGCATTAGCTGGCAACCATGATGA
>JAYQUJ010000097.1:0-12524 GCA_038147895.1 Pseudomonas sp. | reverse complement strand
GCGGGCCCTTGGCCGCGCGCCCTGCGGCGCAGACGCTGACGCGGCCACGGCCCCTCCTACAAACGCAGCCCCGTCGGGTGGGAGCGGCTTCAGCCGCGACTGAGGCGGTGCAATGGCCTCGCGACTGAAGTCGCTCCCACGGTTCCATCCGCCAGCGTTTTCTGTCTGCTGAAAACGCAAACGCCCCGGCAATGCCGGGGCGTTTGTGGTGCAGTCGCCGAGGCGACTACAGCTGGACTCAGGCAGCGAAGTTCTTCGCCACGAAGTCCCAGTTCACCAGGTTCCAGAACGCTTCTACATACTTCGGACGCAGGTTGCGGTAGTCGATGTAGTAGGCGTGTTCCCACACGTCGCAGGTCAGCAGCGGGGTGTCGCCGCTGGTCAGCGGGCAGCCAGCGCCGATGGTGCTGGCCAGGGCCAGGGAGCCGTCAGCCTTCTTCACCAGCCAGCCCCAGCCGGAGCCGAAGGTGCCGATGGAGGTCTTGCTGAACTCTTCCTTGAACTTGTCGAAGGAACCGAAGGCAGCGTTGATGGCATCAGCCAGGGCGCCGGTCGGCTGGCCACCGCCGTTCGGGCTCAGGCAGTTCCAGTAGAAGGTGTGGTTCCAGATCTGCGCGGCGTTGTTGAATACGCCACCGGAGGAAGTCTTGATGATCTCTTCCAGGCTCTTGCCTTCGAACTCGGTGCCCGGCACCAGGTTGTTCAGGTTCACCACGTAGGTGTTGTGGTGTTTGCCGTGGTGGAATTCCAGAGTCTCGGCGGACAGGTGCGGCTCGAGAGCGTTTTTCTCGTACGGCAGCGGCGGCAATTCGAAAGCCATGGTCTATCTCCTTCATCAGGTCGGGATATATGTGCGACTAGCGCAGGCCGTTCACGGGCGGCCGGAATGCGGGCGGCGAGAGCTAAAGCTCTTTTAGTGTGCCGCGAGCCCGGGATCATAGCACCCGAGCCGGGCCTTAACCACGCAGCAACTGTGTGGAAAAGCCGGTGCCAGGGGCTTTGTCCATCTTGGGGATGGACAGATGCGGGCAGTAAAAGTGCAGCTTGCTTCAGGTCAGTTTCATTAATGCTACGCCGGACGCGATGACCAGACAGGCGAGCAGGCGCAGCGGGCGCATGGATTCCTTGAGAAACAGCCAGCCGATCAACAGGGCGAACAGCACGCTGCTTTCGCGCAGTGCAGAGACCAGGGCGACCGGCGCCTGGGTGGTAGCCCAGATCACCAGGCTGTAAGCCAGCATGGACATGGCGCCCCCGCCCAGGCCACCGCGCCAGTGCGGGCCGAGTTGAAGGAAAATGCGCGGCCCTCGGCGCAGGGCAATGACGATGGTCGCTACTACGCCGTTGACCAGGAACAACCACAGCGCGTAGCCGATGGCGTCGCCATTGCTGCGCGCGCCGAGGGCATCAGCCACCGTGTAGCCGGCGATGCAGGCGGCGGTGGCCAGGGCGTTGAACAGCAACGGGCCGTTCAACGTGCTGCCCTGGTGGCCGCCGCGCCAGGCCATCAGCCAGATGCCGCCGACCAGAACCAGCAGTCCTGCCCATTGCCCCGTCTGCAGAACATCGCCGGCCAGCAGGGCGAGCAGCGCCACCAGCAGCGGCGAGCTGCCGCGGGCGATGGGGTAGACCTGCGACAGGTCGCCATGCTGGTAGGCGCGGGAAAGGAAGATGTTGTAGCCAATGTGCAGCAGGGCGGAGAGGGCGATGCAGGGCCAGGCGCTGGCCACCGGGATAGCGAAGAAGGGCAGTGCCGGCAGGGCCACGCAGGCGGCGCCGATCTGGATCAGCGAGGCAGTCAGGTAGCGGTCCAGGCCGATCTTGAGCAGGGCGTTCCAGCCCGCATGCAGCGCCGCGGCGGCCATCACTATGGCAAACACCGTCGTATCCAAGAACGCTCTCCATGCTCTGGTCGTGAGCGGCGCAGCATACCGCCGCGCCGCTACTCAGGTCATGCTCCGGGTGCGTGCAGGATCAGTTGTGCGGCGATGGCAAACATCATGGCGGCCACCGTGAGGTCGAGCAGGCGCCAGGTGGCCGGTCGTGCCAGCCAGGGGGCGAGCCAGGCAGCGCCCAGGGCCAGGGTGAAGAACCACAGGGCCGAGGCGCTGGCGGCGCCCAGAGCGTAGGCGCCGGGCACCGGTTGCTGGGCGCCGAGCGAGCCGATCAGCAGCACGGTGTCCAGGTACACGTGGGGGTTGAGCAGGGTCACCGCCAGGGCTGCCAGCAGCACCGCACGGCGCGAGCGCGGGCCGCTGTCCTGCTGCTGCAGGGCCTGCGGGTTGAGTGCCCGGCGCAGGGCCTGCACGCCGAGCCAGAGCAGGAAGGCCGCGCCGCCCCAGCGGGCCACGGCCAGCAGCGTGGGGTTTTGTGCCAGTACGGCGGCCAGGCCGAACACCCCGGCACTGACTAGCAGGGCATCGCACAGCACGCACAGCGCAGCGGTGGGCAGGTGATGCTCGCGGCGCAGACTTTGCGCCAGGACGAAGGCGTTCTGCGCGCCGATGGCCACGATCAGGCCGGCGGCCACCAGCAGGCCGTTGAGGTAGCTCTGCCACATCTCAGCAGCCCTCCACGGCCAGTTGGCGCAAAACGGCCAAGGCGTTTTCCGCGTCAGCATGGGCGACGAACAGGTGGTCGTGGTGATAGCCGGCGATCACGTTGCAGCTGATGTTGGCGCGGCCAAGAGCGGTAGCAAACGCGGCGGTGAGGCCGACGGCGGCCAGCGCAGAGTGCACCTCCAGGGTGATCCAGGCGGCCACGTAGTCGTATGGCAGGTTCAGGCGCTCGGCTTCGTCACGAGCAAGGATCAGCGTGGTGCCTTCGCTTTCCTGAAAGCTGCCGAGGGCCTTGGCCGTGGCGATCACTGCGGCATCGCTGACGCAGCAAAACACGAACTCGCCGGGATTGAGACGAGGCGAGAGGCTGGCCAGCAGTTTGTTCAGATCGGTTTCTCCGGCCATGGTGTTTTCCTGAGTGGCGGTGAGTGGATGCTGGTCAGTCTGGGCGTTGGCGCTGTATAAGAAAAACAAATCATGCTGATCTCTCATTAGGAAAACTTATGTTCGACTACAAGCTGCTCGCCGCTCTGGCCGCCGTGGTGGAGCAGGGTGGCTTCGAGCGTGCGGCGCAGCTGCTCGGCTTGTCGCAGTCGGCAGTGTCGCAACGGATCAAGCTGCTGGAGGCGCGGGTCGGCCAACCGGTGCTGCTGCGTGCCACGCCGCCGGCCCCGACCGAAGTCGGCCGGCGCCTGCTCAACCATGTGCAGCAGGTACGCCTGCTGGAGCGTGACCTGCAGGGCCAGGTGCCGGCCCTGGCCGAGGATCAGCCGGTGGAGCGGCTACGCATCGCCCTGAATGCCGACAGCCTGGCGACCTGGTGGGCACCGCTGGTGGGCGACTTCTGCGCCGAGCACAAACTGCTGCTGGATCTGGTGGTGGAGGACCAGGACGTCGGCCTCAAACGCATGCGTGCCGGCGAGGTGGCGGCCTGCGTATGCGCCGCCGAGCGCCCGGTGGCCGGGGCGCGAGCTCTGCCGCTGGGGGCCATGCGCTACCGCGCGCTGGCCAGTCCGGGCTTTATCGCTCGCCACTTCGCTGCCGGGGTGAATGCCGAAAGCATGGCGCGGGCGCCGGCCATCGTCTTCGGCCCGGATGATCTGCTGCAGCATCGTTATATGGCCAGCCTGGGGCTCAATGGTGCCTTCAACTATCACCTGTGCCCGTCATCGGAGGGCTTCATTCGCCTAGCCGGTGCGGGGCTGGGTTGGGGACTGGTGCCGGAGCTGCAGGTGCAGCGCGAACTGGCCAGTGGCGAGCTGGTCGAGCTGCTGCCCGAGCGGCCGCTGGATGTGCCGCTGTACTGGCATCACTGGCGCAATGGTGGGGAGTTGCTGGGGAGTCTCACCGGCCATCTGGAGAAGGGTGTGGGGGCTTGGTTGGTCTAGCGTGCGATCGGCGTTGCCTCAACCGCTGGGTTACGCCGCTGGGCGGCTAACCCAGCCTACGGGGGCGGAGCGGGGGCCGCTGCGTGTCGATGAGGCGATGTGTTTGTGTAGGCTGGGTTAGGCCAAGGGCCGTAACCCAGCGGCGGAGTCGGGAATGCGCCGGGTTTTGCTCTACCCGGCCGATGGGAGTCGGGCGGGGTCAAAGCTGGAACTGCGCCACCAGCTGTTCCTGGCTGCCGGCCACCTTGCGCAGGTGTTCGCCGCAGTCACGGGTGTGCGCGGCGGTGCGGCGGTTCTCGCCGGTCATGTCGTTGAGGCGGTGCATGTGCTGGTTGACTTCCTGGGTGGTGGCCGCCTGTTCCTCGGCCGCCGCGGCGATCTGGAAGGCCAGGGCGTGCACACCCTGTAGCGAGTCGTCGAGCTGGTCAAGGGAGCCGATCAACGTCTGGGTCTGCACTTCCAGGTCGCGGGCCTGCTGACTGGAGGCGTCCATGCGCTGGCTGGCTTCAGTGGACGAGTCACCCAGGGTGGCGACAATGCCGACGATCTCTTCGGTAGCGCTGCGGGTGCGCAGGGCCAGGTTGCGCACTTCGTCGGCGACCACCGCAAAGCCACGGCCCTGCTCACCGGCGCGCGCGGCTTCGATGGCGGCATTGAGGGCCAGCAGGTTGGTCTGCTCGGCGATGGCGCGGATCACGTCGAGCACCGAGCCGATCTGTTGGCTGTCTGTGGCCAGGTTCTGCACCACGCGGTCGGCGTCGCGCAGGTTGGCCAATAGTTGATCCTGCTGGCCGACCATGCGCTGCAGGCTGCCCTGCACGGTGACGAAGGCGTCGCGTGCGGCGGCGCTGCCGTCGGCGCTCTGGCTGGCGCTGCTGGCGATTTCCTGCACGGTGGCGGCCATCTGGTCGACGGCGCTGACCACCAGTTCCAGGGCCTCCTGCTGCTGATCCAGGCTGCTGCTGGTCTGTCCGGCGGCGCCAAGGATATCGCCGCTGGCGCTGCCGACCGCCTGGCTGGCCTGGCGCAGGCGCTCGACCACCTCGCGCCAGGCGCGGGCCATCTCGTGCAGGGCCAGCATCAGGCCATCCTGCTGGTCGTTGTCGCCTTGCAGGCGCAATTCACCGGCGGCCAGGCGTCGCGCCAGTTCGGCCATCTTGCGCGGCTCGCCACCCAGCGGGCGCATCACGCTGCGGCTGATCAGCCAGGTGGCCAGGGCGACGCCGACTATGGTCAGCAGGACCAGTACCACCACCTGCCACATCAGCGTGCGAACGGGGGCGAAGGCCTGGGCCTGGTCCATCTCGGCGATCAGCGCCCAGCGCTGGTCATCCAGTTGCACCGGCACGAAGGCCTTGAGCACCGGCTGTCCGTTGAGGCCGGCCTCGGCCAGGCGGCCCTGCTCGCCACTCAGGGCGCGGCCGATGGCGCTACCCGGCAGCGCTGCAGAAGGTTCGTTGTCCTGGCGCGCTACGCGGCGATCCTCGAAGCGCACCGAGTCCGAACGCAGCTGTGCATCGGGACCGACCAGATAGGTTTCACCGGACTCGCCCAGGCCCTGACGGGTCTGCATGACTCGGTTCAGCTCGGACAGCGGCAGCTCCAGAACCAGCAGCAGTTGCAGCTCGCCTTCTTCGCTGACCGGTGCGGCCAGGAACTGGCTGGGTTCGGTGCCGGGGCTGCTTACCGCCAGGTCGCCGATCACGGCCTTGCCGCTGCTCAGCCCGCTGCGCACCACCCGCCCCAGCGGGGTATCACGCCAGGCACCGTCATTCAGGTTCTGTTGGTAGTCGGCGCCGCGCTGCAGGCTGAACAGCACCTGGCCGTCGCGGGACACCAGCTTGAGTTCGCGGTAACCGAAGGTGTCGATGAAATTCTGGAAGATCGGCCGGTCATAGTTGGAGGTGCTGATCAGCGCGGTATTGTCGAGCCCGGCGTAACTGGTACCGAGGTTGCTGGCCAGGGTACTCAGTTGGTTGTGCCGCGCCTGCCAGTTGTCCTGCAATTGCTGCTGTTTGATATTCGCCACGGCTTCCAGGCTGTTCAGCGCCTGGTCGCGCAGGGCCTGGCTGGCCTGCAGGTAGACGGTGACGGCCATGGCCAGTACTGGAATAAGGCCGATCAGCAGGAAGCTGAGGGCGAGCTTGAGGCGCAACGGCATGCAATACGACTCCGCGGGTAGATAGGTGACAACAGATTTGGCTGTCAAAGATTCTGCAAGAAGCGTGCAAATAGTTTTACGACTGTAAATAAAATCGAGCGCTGTGTTGCAAGGTCGCCTTTTTGGCCCGTTCGGCAACAGGCGCGGGCCGCCGTGGCTGCTAGAGTCGCAGGCATAACAAGATCGAAGTTGGGGAACTGCAGATGAAGATTCTGGTAACCGGTGCGAGCGGTTTCATCGGTGGGCGCTTTGCCCGCTTTGCCCTGGAACAGGGCCTGACGGTGCGCGTCAATGGCCGGCGCCCCGAAGCGGTGCAGCATTTGATCAAGCGCGGGGCGGAGTTCGTCCAGGGCGATCTGAATGACGCCGACCTGGTGCACAAGCTCTGCCGCGATGTGGAAATGGTGGTGCATTGCGCCGGTGCGGTCGGCACCTGGGGCACTTATCAGCACTTCCACCAGGCCAATGTCGGGGTTACCCAGAACGTCATCGAGGCCTGCCTGGGGCAGAAGGTGCGGCGCCTGGTGCACCTGTCCTCGCCCTCGGTGTATTTCGACGGCAAGTCGCATATCGGCCTGCGCGAAGAGCAGGTGCCGAAAAAGTTCGTCGACCACTATGGTGCGACCAAGTACCTGGCCGAGTTGAAGGTGATGGAGGCCCAGGAGTTCGGCCTGGAAGTGATCGCCCTGCGTCCGCGCTTCGTTACCGGTGCCGGCGACACCAGCATCTTCCCGCGGCTGATCGAGATGCACCGCAAGGGCAAGCTGATGATCATTGGCGACGGTCTCAACAAGGTCGATTTCACCAGCGTGCAGAACCTCAACGATGCGCTGTTCAGCAGCCTGCTGGCCGCCGGCCCGGCGCTGGGCAAGGTGTACAACATCAGCAATGGCGCGCCGCTGCCGCTGTGGGACGTGGTCAACTTCGTGCTGCGCCAGTTCAACCTGCCGCCGGTGAGCAAGCACATGCCCTATCCGCTGGCCTACAGCGCGGCGACCCTCAACGAGACGGTGTGCAAACTGCTGCCGGGGCGCCCGCAGCCGGCACTGTTCCGTCTCGGCGTGGCGGTGATGGCGCGTGACTTCTCCCTCGACATTTCCCGCGCTCGCCAGTACCTGGACTACGACCCGCAGGTGCCGATCTGGACGGCGCTGGAGGAGTTCTGCACCTGGTGGAAGGTGCAGGGGCGTCACGCCTGACCGGGATATAACGCCCGCCGGCTTATAACCGGCCGATCCAGGCGAATGCCGCAGGCGACCTATACTGGCCGTAAAGCCAGAGAGGTCGTCCGCATGTTCGCCATGATGGAAAACGCCCGGCTCGAAGCCCTGCATCTTGCCCAAGACTCTGCCACCGGCCTGCGAGCCATCATCGCTATTCACAGCAGCAAACTCGGCCCGGCCCTGGGCGGTTGCCGCTACCTGGTCTATCCCGACGACAGCAGTGCCATCTGCGACGCCATTCGCCTGGCCCAGGGCATGAGCTACAAGGCGGCCCTGGCCGGCCTGGCCCAGGGGGGCGGCAAGGCAGTGATCATCCGCCCGCCGCATGTGCTCAGCCGCTCGCTGCTGTTCGAGGCTTTTGGCCGCATGATCGAGTCGCTTAATGGCAGCTATATCACCGCTGTCGACAGCGGCACCTCCAGCGCCGACATGGACTGCATTGCCCAG
Source organism: Pseudomonas sp. (assembly GCA_038147895.1). Classification (GTDB taxonomy): domain Bacteria; phylum Pseudomonadota; class Gammaproteobacteria; order Pseudomonadales; family Pseudomonadaceae; genus Aquipseudomonas. The sequence continues at coordinate 4,747 of JAYQUJ010000097.1, read as the reverse complement.
CACACCCGGCATGTCACCAGTACCACGGCTGCTGGCGACCCTTCACCGCACACCGCCATGGGCGTATTCGCCGGTATTCGTGCCACCGCCAGGGCGCGCCTCGGTGGTGATGACCTGCACGGCCTGCGGGTGGCCATCCAGGGCCTGGGCAATGTCGGTTATGCCCTGGCCCAGCAGCTGTACGCCGCCGGTGTCGAACTCTATGTCAGCGATCTGGATGCCGGGCGTTTGCAGCTGGCGGTTGAGGAGCTCGGCGCCCATCCGGTGAACAACGAGGATCTGCTCTCGACGCCCTGCGACATCCTTGCTCCCTGCGGCCTGGGCGGGGTGCTCAATCCGCAGAGTGTCGGCTCCCTGCATTGCGCGGCGGTAGCTGGCGCGGCCAACAACCAGTTGGCCGACATCGAGGTAGCCGATGCTCTGGAGGCACGCGGCATCCTCTATGCGCCGGATTACGTGATCAATTCCGGCGGGCTGATCTACGTCGCCCTAAAGCATCGCGGCGAGGAGTTGCCGGCGATCACCGCGCACCTGACCCGGATCAGCCAGCGACTGACCGAAATCTACGCCCACGCCCAGGCCGACAAGCGCTCCCCCGCCCGGGTCGCCGACGCCCTGGCCGAACGCCTGCTCTACGGCAGCTGACGTTCCACCGGACGCTGCTGCCGCACTCTGCCCCGGCGCCATAAGCGCAGGGCTGCACCGCATGCCTACCCGGCGTGCCGCGAGGAGAAGTGTGATGACTCACTATGCGCTCGATTTGCCCCTGACCCGTTACCTGGCCCCCGATGGCAGTCTGCTCGGCGAGCTGCCCGCCTGGGCCGATGACTTCAACCTGCTGCTGCGCCTGTACCGGCAGATGCAGCTGACCCGCCTGTTCGATCAGAAAGCCGTGGCCCTGCAGCGCACCGGGCGTATCGGCACCTACGCGCCGACCCTGGGCCAGGAGGCCATCGGCGTGGCCATTGGTTGCCGCATGCACGCCGAGGACGTGCTGGTGCCTTACTACCGCGACACCGCCGTGCAGCTGATGCGCGGGGTGAAGATGGAAGAGATCCTGCTCTATTGGGGGGGTGACGAGCGCGGCAGTGCCTATGCCGACCCGGCGGTGGCCGAGGACTTCCCGCTGTGCGTACCCATCGCCACCCAGGCCCTGCACGCCTGTGGCGTGGCCAGCGCGTTCAAGATTCGCGGCCAGCACCGGGTGGCGGTGACCACCTGCGGCGACGGCGCCACCAGCAAGGGCGACTTCCTCGAAGCACTGAACGTGGCCGGCGCCTGGCAGCTGCCGGTGGTGTTCGTGGTCAACAACAACCAGTGGGCCATTTCCACGCCACGGCGCATCCAGAGCGGCGCGCCGACCCTGGCGCAGAAGGCGGTTGGAGCCGGCTTTCACGGTGAACAGGTGGATGGCAACGATGTGCTGGCGGTGTACGAGCGCATCGGCGTGGCGCTGGATCGGGCTCGCCAGGGCAAGGGCCCGAGCCTGCTGGAATGCCTCAGCTACCGCCTGGGTGACCACACCACCGCCGACGACGCCACCCGCTACCGCAGCGCCGAGGAAGTGAAGAAGGCCTGGGACGAAGAGCCGATCAAGCGCCTGCAGCGCTTCATGGTGCAGCAGGGCGTGTGGGACGAGACCCGCGAGCAGGCGCTGATTGGCGAGTGCCAGGCACTGTTGCAGCAGGCCGTGGAAGCCTTCGAGGCGGTCGGCGACCCGGCGCCGGAGGCGGCCATCGAGCATGTCTATGCGCGCTGGCCGGCAGCTCTGGCCGAGCAGCGTGAATGGCTGGTCGAGCGGGCGGCACGTCGCGCAGGAGGGCAGGGCCATGAATGAGATGAAGAAATATGCCCTGCTTGAAGCGGTCAACCTGGCCCTGCATCGGGCCATGGCCGAGGATCAGGATGTGGTGGTGCTTGGCGAGGACATCGGCGTCAACGGCGGTGTGTTCCGCGCCACTCAGGGGCTGCGCGACAGCTTCGGCTTCAAGCGCGTGCTCGACACGCCGCTGGCGGAAACCATGATCGCCGGCCTGACCGTGGGCATGGCCGCCCAGGGTTTGAAACCGGTTATGGAGATCCAGTTCCTCGGCTTCGTCTTCGCCGCCATGGAACAGGTGCTGGCCCACGCCGCGCGGATGCGCAATCGCACCCGTGGCCGGCTGACCTGCCCCATGGTGCTGCGCAGCCCGATGGGTGCCGGCATTCGTGCGCCGGAGCATCACAGTGAAAGCACCGAGGCGCTGTTTGCCCATATCCCGGGGCTGCGCGTGGTCATTCCGTCCTCGCCGGCACGGGCCTACGGCCTGCTGCTGGCGGCCATCGATGACCCCGACCCGGTGGTGTTTCTCGAACCCACGCGGCTGTACCGGATGAATCCGCAGCCGCTGCTCGATGACGGCAAGCGCCTGCCGCTGGATACCTGCTTCACCCTGCGCGAGGGTAGCGACATCACCCTGGTCAGTTGGGGCGCCAGCGTGCACGAAACCCTGCAGGCCGCCGAGCGCCTGGCCGAGCAGGGGGCGAGCGCCGAAGTCATCGACGTGGCCTGCCTCAAGCCGCTGGATCTCGACACCCTGGAAGCCTCGGTGCGCAAGACCGGGCGTTGCGTGATCGTGCACGAGGCGCCGAGATCTTGCGCGGTCGGCGCGGAGATCGCTGCCAGTCTCTACGAACGGGCGCTGCTCGATCTGCAGGCGCCGATCCAGCGGGTCACCGCGCCAGACATTCCGCCGCCGTTGTATCGCCTGGAACAGCTGTACATGCCCGGTGTCGAGGACATCCTCGCCGCGTGCGATACCACCTTGAACTACGCATAACAACTCCCTCTCCCGGAGTGAGAAGAGAGTAAAAGGAGGAACGATGAAATACTTCAAGCTGCCCGACCTGGGCGAAGGCCTGCAGGAGGCCGAGATCGTCGAGTGGCACGTCAAGGCCGGCGACTCGGTGACGGCGGATCAGCTGCTGGTCTCGGTGGAAACCGCCAAGGCCATCGTCGATATCCCCGCACCCTATGACGGCGTGGTGGCCAAGACCTTCGGCACCGCAGGCGATCTGCTGCATGTGGGCGAGCCGCTGCTGGCCTACGAGGGCGAGGCGGATGCCGGCACCGTGGTCGGGCGCCTGGAGGGTGGCCATTCGGCCCAGGAGGACAGCTTCTTCGTTGGCGCCGCGCCCTCGACCCGTGAGCACCTGGCGCCCCGTGCCACGCCGGCCGTGCGCCAACTGGCGCGCAAGCTGGGGGTAGACCTGGCGGGGCTGAGCGGCAGCGGCGCCGATGGCCTGATCACCGCCGCCGACGTGGAAGGCGCCGCTCAGGTCGCCTCGTCGCGCATCGGCGGCGAGCGTCTACGCGGAGTGCGGCGCAGCATGGCGATCAATATGGCCAGGTCGCATGCCGAGGTGGTGCCGGTGACCATCTATGGCGACGCCGACCTGCATCGCTGGGGCAAGGCGCGTGATCCGTTGATCCGCCTGGCCAAGGCCATTGCCCACGCCTGCACGGTGGAGCCGGTGCTCAACAGCTGGTTCGACGGTCGCGGGCCTTCGATTCGCCAGCACGACACGCTCGATCTGGGCATCGCCGTGGATACGCCGGACGGCCTGTTCGTGCCGGTGTTGCGCAATGTTGGCGGGCGCAGCGCGGAGGAACTCAAGGAGGGCATGGCGCGCCTGCGCGCCGATGTGCAGGCGCGCTCCATCCCGCCGCAGGAGATGATGGGCGCGACCATCACCCTGTCCAACTTCGGCAACCTGTTCGGGCGCTACGCCAATCCCATCGTGGTGCCGCCGCAGGTGGCGATAATCGGTGCCGGTGGCATCCGCGATGAAGTGGTGGCCTGGCAGGGCCAGCCAGCGGTGCATCCGGTGCTGCCGTTGTCACTGACTTTCGATCATCGCGCGGCCACCGGTGGTGAGGCGGCGCGTTTTCTCAAGGCGCTGGTACAGGCGCTGGAGCAGGCAACGGAGGAGCAGTGATGGAGCAATTTGTCGGCGGCTGCCTGTGCGGCAGCGTGCGTTTCGTAGCGCGGGGCCGGCCGTATCGGATCGGCCTGTGCCACTGTCTGGATTGTCGTAAGCAGCATGGCGCGCTGTTTCACGCCTCGGCGGTATTTGCCGAGACGGCGCTGGCCATCGACGGCGAAACCCAGGCCTACGCCGGCCGCCATTTCTGTCCGCGTTGTGGCTCGTCGGTGTTTTCCCGCACGGCAGATGAGGTCGAAGTGAATCTGGGCGCCCTGGATGACATCGACCAGCTACGCCCCACCTACGAGCTGTGGACGATTCGCCGTGAGGCCTGGTTGCCGGAGTTTGCCGGCCTGCGCTGCTATGCCCGGGATCGAGACGCAGCAGGGCGCGGCGAGGATTGATGCCGGGGCCGCCGTGCAGCGGCCCTGGGTGCGGATCAGGCGTCGGCGGAGCCGGCTTCCAGCTCGGCCAGCGCGTCCGGCTGGTTCTTGAAGGCCTTGGCGAAAGTGTCGCGGTTCTTGGCCATGAAGATACCCAGCTCTTCCACCTGCTCCTCGCTCAGCGAAGGCACCGCCTTGTGCAGGGCAGAGGACAGCGCCTCGGCCAGCTCCAGCATCTTGTCGTAACGATCCGCTTCGGCCTTATCCATGAACAGGCGCTCCGGATCGCGGCTGCTGCGATACACCACTTCGACGGCCATTCATCACCTCATTCCTGTAGCTATAGGGTTTATATGTATGGATATACAGTATCCGATCAGGTCGTAACCAGGCAAGCG
>JAYQUJ010000096.1:0-13361 GCA_038147895.1 Pseudomonas sp. | reverse complement strand
GCTCCGGGGCGCCGCTAATGGGCAGATCCAGCCCTCGTTTGATCTTTATCATTCTTTATCCCAAACACTGAAGGCAGTGTTTCCGCAGGCTTCAACACGACCGGAAAGGCAATAGAGAGCGACTGCAGCAGCCTTGCAATCACTCGCTTTCGCGCTATTCCGGGGCAAAAAATCGCAACGATTATAAGGAGATATAAACGAACTGCACACCCACGGGTGTTGTCTGCGACCTGCCAGTCGTAACAACAAGCAACAGAGCAGCCCCGACCCAGAGCTAAGCAGCCGCCCTACTCTCACGCCCGAAAACACCACCACCATCCGTCTACTAGACCAAAGTCGAGCCCCTAGAAATGCAAAACGGGAGCCGAAGCTCCCGTTTTGCATACCTGCCTGCGCTTACTGCGGGAAGGCTGGCGGGTTGACCCCAGCCATGTCTTCCATCACACGCACAACCTGGCAGCTGTAGCCGAACTCGTTGTCATACCACACGTACAGCACTACGCGATTGTCGTTGCAGATGGTGGCTTCGGCATCGACCACACCGGCGTGGCGGGAGCCGACGAAGTCGGTGGACACCACTTCCTGCGACTGGACGAAGTCGATCTGTTTCTGCAGGTCGGAGTGCATGGCCATCTGGCGCAGGTACTCGTTGATCTCTTCGCGAGTGGTGGCCTTTTCCAGGTTCAGGTTAAGGATGGCCATGGACACGTTCGGCGTCGGTACGCGAATGGCGTTGCCGGTCAGCTTGCCTTTCAGTACCGGCAGAGCCTTGGCGGCTGCAGTGGCGGCACCAGTCTCGGTGATCACCATGTTCAGCGCGGCGCTGCGGCCACGACGGCTGCCCTTGTGGAAGTTGTCGATCAGGTTCTGGTCGTTGGTGTACGAGTGAACGGTTTCAACGTGGCCGTTGACGATGCCGTACTGGTCATTCACTGCCTTCAGCACCGGCACGATGGCGTTGGTGGTGCAGGAAGCGGCGGAGATGATCTTGTCCTCAGCGGTGATTTCGCTGTGGTTGATGCCGTGCACGATGTTCTTCAGCGCGCCCTTGCCCGGAGCGGTCAGAACGACGCGATCAACACCTGGGCAGGCCAGGTGCTGGCCCAGGCCCTCGGCGTCACGCCATACACCGGTGTTGTCGACCAGCAGAGCGTTCTTGATGCCGTACTGGGTGTAGTCGACTTCCTTCGGGTCCTTGGCGTAGATCACCTGGATCAGGTTGCCGTTGGCGGTCAGCGTGTTGTTTTCTTCGTCGATGGTGATGGTGCCGTCGAACTTGCCGTGTACCGAGTCCCGACGCAGCAGGCTGGCACGCTTGACCAGGTCATTGCTGGAACCCTTGCGCACAACAATGGCACGCAGACGCAGGCCGTCGCCACCACCGGTCTTCTCGATCAGGATGCGCGCCAGCAGACGGCCGATACGGCCGAAACCGTACAGAACCACGTCAGTGCCTTCGCGGGCAGCGCCGTTCTGCTTACCGGCCACATCGGCCAGTTCGTCTTTGGTGAACTGCTCGATGCTGCGGCCAGCGCCTTCGCTCTTGAACTTGCTGACCAGCTTGCCCAGGTCCACAGACGCCGCGCCCAGCTTGAGCTCGGTCATGGTCTTGAGAATCGGGAAAGTATCGTGAACCGACAGTTCGACCTCACCTTCCAGGCGATGGCGGGCGAAACGGTGGGCTTTGAGAATGTCGATCACCGAACGGTTGATCAGACCACGGCCGTAGATCGAGGTCACCACGCTGTTGTTGCGGTACAGCTGACCAATCATGGGAATCATCGCTTCCGCGATGGCTTCACGATCAATCCACTCACCGAGACACTGGTCGGGCTTCTGGGTCACGGGCAATACCTTCCAAATGTAGGGGCTGAAAAAAGGGGCTACATTATGACGACGCGCGCCATCCTGAGCAATGCGCGCCTGTCGCGACTGACAGTAGCCGTATCCCCTCGTTACAATCGCCCCCTTCATTTCGCCTGGGGCCACGACACCTGTGTCCGTACTGCACTTGCCGAAACTGCCGGCCGCATCCGGCAAACAGCACTGGGGCAACCTCCCCGGTGCCGCGCTGAGCCTGGCCGTCGCCGAAGCCGCCAGCGCCGCCAAACGTTTCACCCTGCTGCTGACCGCCGATAGCCAGAGCGCCGAGCGCCTGCAGGAGGAGCTGGCGTTCTTCGCCCCGGACCTGCCGGTGCTGCACTTCCCCGACTGGGAAACCCTGCCCTACGACGTGTTTTCGCCGCACCAGGACATCATTTCCCAGCGCATCGCCACCCTTTATCGCCTGCCTGAGATCAAGCACGGCGTGCTGGTGGTGCCGATCGCCACCGCCCTGCACCGTCTGGCGCCGACCCGCTTCCTACTCGGTTCCGGCCTGCTACTGGACGTTGGCCAGAAGCTCGACGCGGAAGAAATGCGCGCACGCCTGGAAGCCGCAGGCTACCGCTGCGTGGATACCGTCTACGAACACGGCGAATTCGCCGTGCGCGGCGCGCTGATCGACCTGTTCCCCATGGGCAGCGAGTCGCCCTACCGCATCGACCTGTTCGACGACGAAATCGAGACCCTGCGCACCTTCGACCCGGAAACCCAGCGCTCGATAGACAAGGTGGAGTCCATCCGCCTGCTGCCGGCCCGCGAGTTTCCGCTGGAGAAGAAAGCTGTCACCGACTTCCGTGGGCGTTTTCGCGAGCGCTTCGACGTCGACTTCCGCCGCTGCCCGATCTACCAGGACCTCTCCACCGGCATCACCCCGGCCGGTATCGAGTACTACCTGCCGCTGTTCTTCGAAGAAAGCGCCACCCTGTTCGACTACCTGCCGCAGGACACCCAGGTGTTCTCCCTGCCAGGCATCGAGAAGGCCGCCGAGCAGTTCTGGCAGGACGCACGCAACCGCTATGAAGACCGCCGCGTCGATCCGGAGCGGCCGATTCTGCCGCCGGCCGACATCTTCCTGCCGGTCGAGGACTGCTTCGCCCGCCTGAAGAGCTGGCCGCGCGTAGTCGTCGACCAGGGCGACATCGAAACCGGCGTCGGCCGCGAACGTTTCAGCGCCCGCGCCCTGCCCGACCTGGCCATCCAGGCCAAGGCCAGCGAACCGCTGGCGGCGCTGCGCCGCTTTATCGAGGAATACCCGGGCCGCGTGCTGTTCAGCGCCGAGTCCGCCGGCCGCCGCGAGGTGCTGCTGGAGCTGCTGGCGCGCCTGAAGCTCAAGCCGCGTGAAGTCGCTGACTGGCACGAGTTCACCGCTAGCAAAGAGCGCCTGGCCATCTGCATCGCGCCGCTGGACGAAGGTCTGCTACTCGACGACATCGCCCTAGTCGCCGAAAGCCCGCTGTTCGGCCAACGAGTGATGCAGCGCCGCCGCCGCGAGAAATCGCGCGATGGCGGCGACAACGTGATCAAGAACCTCACCGAACTGCGTGAAGGCGCGCCGGTGGTGCATATCGACCACGGCGTGGGTCGCTACCTGGGCCTGATCACCATGGAGTTCGATGGCCAGGCCGCCGAATTCCTCGCCCTGCAATACGCCGACGAGGCCAAGCTCTACGTGCCGGTAGCCAGCCTGCACCTGATCGCCCGCTACACCGGCAGCGACGACGCCCTGGCGCCGCTGCACCGGCTCGGCTCGGAAATCTGGCAGAAAGCCAAACGCAAGGCCGCCGAACAGGTCCGCGACGTCGCCGCCGAGCTGCTCGACATCTACGCCCGCCGCGCCGCTCGCGAAGGCTACGCGTTCAAGGACCCGGCGGCCGACTACGCCACCTTCAGCGCCGGCTTCCCCTTCGAGGAGACCCCGGACCAGCAGAACGCCATCGACGCCGTGCGCGAGGACATGCTCGCCGCCAAGCCGATGGATCGCCTGGTCTGCGGCGACGTGGGCTTCGGCAAGACCGAAGTGGCCATGCGCGCTGCCTTTATCGCCGTGCACAGCGGCAGGCAGGTGGCAGTACTGGTGCCCACCACCCTGCTCGCCCAGCAGCACTACAACAGCTTCCGCGACCGTTTCGCCGACTGGCCGGTGAGCGTGGAGGTGATGAGCCGCTTCAAGACCGCCAAAGAAGTGAGTGAAGCGGTCGGCAAGCTGGCCGAAGGCAAGGTCGATATCGTCATCGGCACCCACAAGCTGCTGCAGGACGACGTCAAGTTCCAGAACCTCGGCCTGGTCATCATCGACGAAGAACACCGCTTCGGCGTGCGCCAGAAGGAGCAGCTCAAGGCGCTGCGCAGCGAGGTCGACATCCTCACCCTCACCGCCACGCCGATCCCGCGTACGCTGAACATGGCCGTTTCGGGCATGCGCGACCTGTCGATCATCGCCACGCCGCCGGCGCGGCGCCTGTCGGTGCGCACCTTCGTCATGGAAGAGAACAAGCCGACCATCAAGGAAGCGCTGCTGCGCGAGCTACTGCGCGGCGGCCAGGTGTACTACCTGCACAACGATGTGAAGACCATCGAGAAATGCGCCGCCGACCTGGCCGAACTGGTGCCGGAAGCGCGCATCGCCGTCGGCCACGGGCAGATGCACGAGCGCGACCTGGAACGGGTGATGAGCGATTTCTACCACAAGCGCTTCAACGTGCTGGTGGCCTCGACCATCATCGAAACAGGCATCGACGTGCCCAGCGCCAACACCATTCTCATCGAGCGCGCCGACAAATTCGGCCTGGCCCAGCTGCACCAACTGCGCGGCCGCGTTGGCCGTAGCCACCACCAAGCCTATGCCTACCTGCTCACCCCGCCACGCAAGGGCATGACCGACGACGCGCAGAAGCGCCTGGAGGCCATCGCCAATGCCCAGGACCTCGGTGCCGGCTTTGTCCTGGCCACCCACGACCTGGAAATCCGCGGCGCCGGCGAGCTGCTCGGCGACGGCCAGAGCGGACAGATCCAGGCCGTTGGCTTCACTCTTTACATGGAGATGCTTGAGCGAGCGGTCAAGGCGATCCGCAAAGGCGAGCAGCCCAACCTGGAGCAACCGCTGGGCGGCGGCCCGGAAGTCAACCTGCGCGTGCCGGCGCTGATCCCCGACGACTACCTGCCGGACGTGCACGCCCGCCTGATCCTCTACAAACGCATCGCCAATGCCACTGACGAGGATGGTCTGAAGGAGCTGCAGGTGGAGATGATCGATCGTTTCGGCCTGCTGCCCGAGCCGACCAAGAACCTGATCCGCCTGACCCTGCTCAAGCTGCAGGCGGAAAAGCTTGGCATCACCAAGGTCGACGCCGGCCCACAGGGCGGGCGCATCGAGTTCGCCGCCAATACCTGTGTCGATCCGCTGACCCTGATCAAGCTGATCCAGAGCGCACCAACGCGCTACAAGTTCGAAGGCGCCACCGTCTTCAAATTCCAGGTGCCCATGGAGCGCCCGGAAGAACGCTTCAATACTCTGGAGGCGCTGCTGGAGCGCCTCGCCCCGCAATCCGCCTAAAGGACTGACCCATGCGTGCGTTTCGCCTCATCCCCCTGCTGCTCTGCCTGCTGGCCCCAGCCGCCTTCGCTGACGGCCTGTACCAGATCGAACTCATCGTCTTCCGCCAGGCTGGCGAAGCGCTGAGCAGCAGCCAACCCGCACCCGATGACTGGGCCATGGGTGCCGCCCCAATCAGCAGCAATGAGCGCGGCACCGCGCTGGACGGGGAAGCGGCCAAGCTCAACCCAGGAAACGGCTACCAGGTGCTGCTGCACAAGGCCTGGGCGCAGAACCTGTCGGCAGTGCCCAGCGCTTCGGCCGTCAGCACCGGCGACGAGCAGTTCGGCCACTACCCGGTCGAAGGCTCGGTCAGCCTTAGCGAACAGGAACGCCTGGTCGATCTGGAAGCCAATATCTGGATCAATCGTTTCGAGGCCGACGGCCTGCTCAGCGGCAGCGAGCGCGTACGCCAGCGTACCCGCCTGCGCCTGGGCGAACTGACCTACCTGGACAACGGCAGCCTCGGCCTGCTGGTCAAGGTTACCCAGCCCTGATATGACCACGCTGCAGGAGCTGCTGCAGCATGACGCCTGGCAAGCGAGCTTCGACCCGGGCGCCCTGGAGCGCGGTCGCCACTACGCCGCGCAAGGGCGTGTACGGGTTATCAGCCAGGAACCGCAGCTGATCCACGCCAGCTGCCAAGGCAGTGCAGAACACCGCTACCAGCAATGGATCCGGCCCAGCGGCGCCGGCATCCTCCTGCTGGCGCGCTGCAACTGCCCGGTCGGGCACAACTGCAAGCACTGCGCCGCTGTGCTGTTCCAGCTCGACATCAACGCCTTCAGCCCGGATAGCGCGCCACCACGGCAAATTGACGACCTGCAGCCGGTAGCTCACCTGGCCCTCGGCAGCCACCTTCTGAGCACCTACCAGCCGGGCAACCGGCGCACGGTGCAGCAATGGCAGCACCGCGCCGGGCTGAGCTTCGACTACGCCGGGCGCCAGGTACATGGCAAGCGCATCGCCAGTGGCGAGCGCATTCGCCAGAACTTCGACGGCCAGGCTGTCGGCATCGCCCGTCAGGCCGACAGCGAACAGCGCCTGCGCCAGCAACTGGAAAGTTTCGGTCTGCGCCCGGCCATGCGTCAGAGCCTAGCCCTGGCGGAGGGCAGCGGCGAAATGTACGAGCTATACAGCGACGGCGCCTGGCTGCAGTTCGTCCAACAGGCCCTGCCCGAACTGCGCGCCAAGGGCTGGCAGATCGAGGTCAAACCCGGCTTCCACTTCGATCTCAGTCCGCTGCAGGGCTGGTACGCCAATATCGAGGAAGCGCCGAGCCAGGACTGGTTCGATCTGGAGCTGGGCATTCTGGTCGACGGTCAGCGCATCAGCCTGCTGCCGGTGCTGCTGCGCCTGATCCGCAACCGCCCCGAGCTACTGGCGCCCGGCAACCTGGCCAAACGCGGCGACGACGAACTGCTGCCCGTGCAGCTGGAACACAAGCGCAGCAGCGATGACCAGCCCCTGCAGGTCGCCCTACCCTTCGCCCGCCTCAAGCCGGTGCTGGCCACCCTGGGCGAGCTGTACCTGCGCGAACCCGATCCCAGCCCGAGCCTGCGCCTGTCCGCCCCGGATGCCGCGCGCCTGAGCCAGCTCGACGACATCCCCCTGCAATGGCAGGGCGGCCAACGCCTGCGTGACTTCGCGCAACGCCTGCAGCACAGCGACGCCCAACAGCACACGGCACCGCCTGGTCTGCAGGCCGAGCTACGCCCCTACCAGCTCGATGGCCTGCGCTGGATGCAGACCCTGCGCGAGCTGCAGGTCGGCGGCGTACTGGGCGACGACATGGGCCTGGGCAAGACCCTGCAAAGCCTCGCCCACCTGCTCTGTGAAAAGCACGCCGGCCGCCTGGATCGCCCGGCACTGGCGGTCATGCCCACCAGCCTGATCCCCAACTGGCTGGATGAAGCCGCCCGCTTCGCCCCCGAACTGCGCGTGCTGGCCCTGCATGGCAACAAGCGCAGCGCCGACTTCACCCGTCTCGACCAATATGACCTGCTGCTGACCAGCTACGCCTTGCTGCCCCGCGATCTACCGCACTGGCGCAAGCAACCGCTGCATGTGCTGCTGCTCGACGAGGCCCAATACATCAAGAACCCCGCCAGCAAGGCCGCCCAGGCCGCCTGCCAGCTGGATACCCGCCAACGCCTGTGCCTGACCGGCACGCCACTGGAAAACCATCTGGGCGAGCTGTGGTCGCTGTTCCACTTCCTCATGCCCGGCTGGCTGGGCGACGCCAAACGCTTCAATCAGGACTACCGCACCCCCATCGAGAAACAGGATGACCAGCAGCGCCTGGAGCACCTCAAGGCGCGGGTCAGACCCTTTCTGCTCAGGCGGCGCAAGGATCAGGTGGCCAAGGAGCTGCCGGCCAAGAGCGAGATCGTCCACTGGGTCGACCTTGGCCAGAGTCAGCGAGACCTGTACGAAACGGTGCGCCTGTCCATGGATCGCAAAGTACGCGAGGAGATCGGCCGCAAGGGCCTGGCCAGCAGCCAGATCGTCATCCTCGAAGCACTGCTCAAGCTGCGCCAGGTGTGCTGCGATACGCGCCTGCTACAGCAGGATGGCCATGCGCATTCGGCCAAGCTGGACAGCCTGCTGCAGATGCTGGAGGAGCTGCTGGCCGAAGGCCGACGGGTGCTGCTGTTCTCCCAGTTCACCTCAATGCTGGCGCTGATCGAGGTCGAACTGCAACGGCGTGGCATTGCCTATGCCCTGCTGACCGGCGCCACCCGCGATCGGCGCGCCCCCGTACAGCAGTTCCAGTCCGGCGAAGTACCACTGTTCCTGATCAGCCTCAAAGCGGGCGGCACGGGCCTGAACCTGACCGCGGCGGACACCGTCATCCACTACGACCCCTGGTGGAACCCGGCAGCGGAGAACCAGGCCACCGACCGCGCCTATCGCATCGGCCAGGACAAGCCGGTATTCGTCTACCGCCTGATCGCCCGCGGCACGGTGGAAGAGAAGATCCAACAACTGCAGCAGCGCAAGGCAGCACTCAGCGCCGGTTTATTGGAGGGCGACAGCCAGGGCGATTGGCAGCTGCGCGCCGAAGACATCGACGCCCTGTTCGCCCCGCTGCCGAAGTAGCCTTCAGGGCTGAGCCAGCACTCGCCCCAGCACGGCCCGCACCTTGTCGATCCCCTGGGCCAGCTCACGCTCGATATCGGCCATAGTGATCAGACCAGCAGCCTTGCCCGCAGCCGGATTGACTACCAGCGCCAGGCAGGCATACGGCAGGTCCAACTCGCGCGCCAGCGCTGCCTCGGGCATCCCGGTCATGCCGACGATGTCACAGCCATCACGCTCCAAGCGCACGATCTCGGCGGCAGTTTCCAGACGCGGCCCCTGGGTCGCGGCATATACGCCATGGTTGCTGTGCGGATAACCCAGCACTTGCAGTGCCTCGATCAAACGCTGGCGCAGCGCTTCGTCGTAGGGATAGCTGAAATCGACGTGGGTGACATGCTCGATCTCGCCCTCGAAAAAGGTGTGCGCCCGCCCCCAGGTGTAGTCGACCAGCTGATGCGCTACGCACAGATGGCCGCTGCCCATGATCGGATGAATACCCCCCACGGCATTGACCGCGAGAATCGCCTCGGCGCCAGCCTGCTTGAGCGCCCAGAGGTTGGCGCGGTAGTTGACCTGATGCGGCGGAATGCGGTGCGGATGGCCGTGGCGTGCCAGGAACAACACCTCATGGCCGCCGTACTCGCCCCGCAACACCGCAGCGGAAGGCGAACCGAAAGGAGTATCCAGATTGTGCATCTGCTTGATGCTCAGGCCTTCCAGCTGGGTCAGGCCGGTGCCGCCGATGATCGCGTAGGTCGTCATGCGCCCTCCTCAATTGATCAGCTGTGCATCGCGCAACGCCGTCACGGCCTGCAGCCAGCGCGGCTGCTCGCGGTAGTCGGTACGCGCAAAACCCTGGCCACGCATGCGCGCCAAGCCCTTGGGCGGCAGCACCTTGAGGCGCTGCAGAGCACTCAACGCCAACTCGGCTGCAGCGCGGTCATTGCACACCAGCCCCATGTCGCACCCGGCTGTCAGCGCCGCCTCGATACGATTGGCCGCGTCGCCCACCACATGAGCGCCAGCCATGGACAGGTCATCGCTGAAGATCACCCCCTCGAAGCCCAGCTCCCCGCGCAGGATTTCCTGCAGCCAGCGGCGCGAAAAACCGGCCGGTCCCTCATCCACCTGCGGGTAAATGACATGGGCCGGCATTACCGCCGCGAGCTGGCGACTGAGCTGGCGGAACGGCACCAGGTCCTTGATGCGGATCTCGTCCAGGCTGCGCTCGTCCACCGGAATGGCCACATGGGAGTCCGCCTCCGCCCAACCGTGACCGGGAAAATGCTTGCCGCAGGCAGCCATGCCGGCCGCACTCATGCCGCGAATGAAGGCGCCCGCCAGGCGAGTGGCCAGCTCAGGTTCACCTTCGAAGCTACGGCTGCCGACCACCGCGCTGCGTTGGTGATCCAGGTCCAGCACGGGAGCAAAACTCAGATCCAGGCCAACCGCCAGAACCTCGCTGGCCATCAGCCAGCCACATTGCTCGGCCAGGTACTCGGCCGCCGGGTGATCCGCCAGCGCACGCATGGCCGGCAGACGCACGAAACCATTGCGCAGGCGCTGCACGCGCCCGCCCTCCTGATCGACCGCCAACAGCAGATCGGGGCGTATGGCACGGATAGCCGCACACAGCTCGCGCACCTGACGCGGTGCCTCGATATTGCGCGCGAACAGGATCAGGCCACCGACCTCGGGTTGGCGCAGTATCCGGCGATCCTCGGCGGTCAGCCAGGTGCCATGAATATCCAACATCAGGGAGCCGTACAGAGGAGTCGTCACAACAAAGTCCTTAGGCGAGATCGGTTGCCGCCCACTCGGGGCATGCCGCCTCGTCGATCAATACCGCACAGTGCGGCGGTACACGGGGAAAGAGTTCCAGCAGATCGCTGTTGCGCAGGCGCACGCAGCCATGAGACAGCGGCACGCCCATGGGTTCAGTATCCGGCGTGCCATGCAAATAGATGTAGCGGCGAAAGGTATCGACCGCGCCGAGACGATTGACGCCTGGTTCGCAGCCGCTAAGCCAGAGAATGCGGGTCAGAATCCAGTCGCGACCGGGGAACTGTTCGGCCAGAGCGGCAGACCAGACTTCTCCGGTCCAGCGCCGCCCACGCAACACCGCGCCCTCGGGTAGACCCTCGCCAATCCTGGCGCGCACCTGATGACGACCACGCGGGGTGCAGTTGGAGCCGCTGCGCTCCCCCGGCCCGTTCAGCGCGGTGGAAACGGGCAAGCGTACACGCAGGCGCCCATCGGCGAAGCCGTACAGGCACTGGTCAGCAATAGAGATATGCAGGAAGTCGAGCGGATACATGGGCCGCTAGCTTAGCCCATCGACCCGCTCGGGCACAGGGTCAGCCCGCCTTGGCGGCGACCGGCTTGCTACGTGGCTTGAACTGGGCGCTGGCCAGAGCTTCGTCACTCACACCGCTCTCGGCGCGCATACCCGCCGCGAGGAACGGCACCATCAGGCGCATCACCTGCTCCAGCGAGGTATCGACGCCGAAGTCGTTCTCGGCCATGCCACGCAACGCCTTGATCCCCGACATGCTGAAAGCCGCAGCGCCGAGCATGAAATGCACGCGCCAGAAGATCTCCAGCGGCGGCAATTTAGGCGCGACTTCGTTAAGCAGCAGCATGTAGCGACGGAAGACCTTGCCGTACACCTCTTCCAGATACTTGCGCAGGTGGCCCTGACTCTGACTGAAGGCCAGGCCGAGCAGGCGCATGAAGATCGATAGGTCGTTGCCACTACGCGGCTTCACCGCCAAAGCCTGCTCCACCAGCATATTGAGCAGATCTTCCAGGCTCGCCTTCTCGCCCGCGCGGGCCTGGCGACGATCCAGCTCCCGCTCCAGACTGATGCAGAACGGCCCGAGAAAACGCGAGAACACCGCCTGAATCAGCGCCTTCTTGGAGCCGAAGTGGTAATTCACCGCCGCCAGATTGACCCCTGCCTTGCTGGTAATCAGACGCAAGGAGGTTTCGGCAAATCCCTTTTCGGCAAACAGCTGTTCAGCTGCATCCAGGATGCGCTCAACGGTTTCTGATTGAGCCATGACACTCTCACCTGACAAACACTTGTTTGAAACATACGTATCAGGCAGACGCCCTGTCAAGCCTGACAGGCCCTTTCATGGCTGACCGGTCACGCATTAAACCATAGAGCAATGACCGCAACATCGCCGCCACCTGGCAAGCAGCTTGTTTGACTATTTGGCCCTGGATAGGAAACAGCTGTTGCCAGCGGCAAATCACTGTATATAATCACAGCAACTGTATAAACAGACAGACCGCCAGCATGCTCAAACTGACGCCGCGTCAAACTGAAATCCTTTCCTTCATCAAACGCTGCCTGGAAGACAACGGCTATCCACCTACTCGGGCGGAAATCGCTCAGGAGTTGGGGTTCAAGTCACCTAACGCCGCCGAGGAGCACCTCAAAGCTCTCGCCCGCAAAGGCGCCATCGAGATGACGCCTGGCGCATCGCGCGGCATCCGCATCCCCGGCTTCGAACCTGCAAACAATGAAGAAGAAGGCCTGCCGGTAATCGGCCGCGTGGCTGCAGGTGCGCCGATCCTCGCGCAACAGAACGTCGAGGACTCCTGCAAGATCAACCCCGAATTCTTTCATCCGAAAGCGGACTATTTGCTGCGTGTACGCGGCATGAGCATGAAGGACATCGGCATCCTCGACGGTGATCTGCTGGCGGTACACACCACCCGCGAAGCACGCAACGGCCAGATCGTGGTAGCGCGCATCGATGACGAAGTGACCGTGAAACGCTTTCAGCGCAGCGGCAACAAGGTACTGCTGATCGCAGAAAACCCGGAGTTCGCCCCAATAGAGGTGAATCTGGAAGAACAAGATCTGGTAATCGAAGGCTTGAGTGTCGGCGTCATCCGCCGCTGAGTTAAGGAGAGCTTCATGCAGTTCCCGCAGTCGCTGAATCGTTCGCAACTCCCTCTGTTTGAAGCCTTCATTGGCAACTCGATGCCCCAATTGCTCGACGAACTGATCGAAGCACCCTGGATCGAAGAGCCAGAACCTTTCAGCGAACTGCGCCTATCCGGCTCCCCAGGCAACTGCCGCCACCTGCTCGGCCCGATGCTTCGCGAGCTCAGCCAACACCAGGATGCACGCTGGCTGACTCTGGTCGCACCGCCCGACTCGATCACCAGCAACTGGCTGCGCAGCGTGGGCCTCAACCTGGATCGCCTCCTCCTGCTGCAATTGCGCACTGGCCAGGATGCCTTGGAGCTGACCAAGGAAGCGCTGCGACTGGGGCGCAGCCACACCGTGGTCAGCTGGCTTGATTTGCAGGGAACTCAGCGCGCACAGCTAAGCGGCGCTGCACGAGTAGGCAGCGCCCAAAGCCTGAATATTCGACTGGATTAACTCAAAGACGGAGCATCCGCTCCAAACCGATGCCCATTGCGGGCATCGACACTCAATGCAGCACGCGCGGCTGCTCTTCCTGCTCGATATCGCCCTCAGCCAGCCGGCCAGCCATCTGCACACCAACATTGAGCATGGCCTTGGCGACCTCGACATGGTGTCCCTGCATGAATGCCCGCGCATCGGCAGAGAAGTCCAGCGTTACCAATACTTCCTCGTCTTCAGCACGACGCAAGATAATGCGGCCATCGGGCATTTCGACGATTTCAAGGAAGGATGTGGTCATAAGGTACTCTCCAGACAAGAAGGTCAGTGTAACAGCCAGATCGGCCCTACCCTAGCCCGTCGATCCCATCAGCACTCGCTGAGCGACTCGCGGTAACGCAACACCAACCGCTT
>JAYQUJ010000095.1:0-13722 GCA_038147895.1 Pseudomonas sp. | reverse complement strand
TGGCGCGCATTATAGGCACTCAAATTTACCCGTCAACGGCTTTTTGCAAAGTTTTTGTCATCTTGCCCCCCCCGCAACTGACAAACGTCCTGCTAACAAAGGTAGGCGCAGCGCCAGCAAGACAACTCCGCAAGCCGCATAAACAGACCATTCAGCAATATCTGAGCGGACAACCCACAGCATATGTAGCAGCGCTAACCCAAGAATCACATAGACACTCTTGTGCAGCTGACGCCAGCGAGAGCCCAAGCGACGCTGGCTATACCGATTTGACGTCAGAGCCAGCACTAACAACCCCAGCATCGCTATCACCCCCACAATGATGTAGGGGCGCTCACTCAAATCAGCCTGCAACCGCTCCATGCTCAGCCCAAGAATGAACAGCAGGTAGCCCGCCATATGCAGCAGGACATAAGCAAAGCACCACAAGCCCAACTGTCGACGCACAGCCAGCCAACCAGCCCAGCTGGTCAAACGCCGCAATGGCGTCATGCACAGTGTGAACAACAAAAGAATCAATGCCCCCTGCCCCAACCTATCCACAAGGACCTTGCCGGGATCCGGCCCCGTCAACTGCATCACTCCCTGGTAGAGCCAAAACAAAGGGAACGACAGTGCCACCACGAACACAGCCCCACGCCAAAGCGAATAGCGCATCAGTAGTACTTCCGTAAGTCGAGGTCACCATAGAGTGACGCCACTTCGTCATAGCCATTGAACAGCCGAGTCGGCATTACATTAGGATTGAACAGGCTATTGGGCAGGCGCCGCTCGGTCGCCTGACTCCAGCGCGGGTGATCCACCTGTGGATTGACGTTGGCATAGAAGCCGTACTCGTCGGGCGCGAGACTCTCCCAAGTCGTCCTGGGCTGCTCCGCCACGAGACTGATACGCACGATGGACTTGATGCTCTTGAAGCCATATTTCCATGGCACCACCAAGCGCAATGGCGCGCCATTCTGATTAGGCAGAACACGACCATAGAGCCCCACAGCCATAATCGTCAGAGGATGCATGGCTTCATCCATGCGCAAACCTTCGACATAAGGCCAGTCAATCAGCGAGAAGCCCGAGCGAACCCCCGCCATCTGCTCCGGCGCCACTCGCGTTTCGAAGCGTACGTATCTGGCATCGCCAGTGGGCTCAGCGCGCTTGATCAGCTCGGCCAGCGGAAAGCCCAACCAAGGAATGACCATTGACCAAGCCTCGACACAACGCAATCGGTAGATCCGCTCCTCCAGACGATGTGGCCGAACCAGACTCTCCAGAGAAACCATGCCCGGCTTGGCGACTTCACCGTCGATCATCACCGACCATGGCTCCACTTCCAGCTTGCCTGCATAGCGCGCAGGATCACCTTTGTTAGTGCCGAACTCGTAGAAGTTGTTGTAACGGGTAACGTCGGAATACGGCGTCAGCGCCTCTTCACCTGCAGTGACCGCCTGCCAGTGCACCTGGGGTAGCTTGCTGGAGAACCATGCGGGTGATGCGCCTGCTTCGACATCTGCATAGCGCGCCTCATCTGCATATGCAGTCGTCGCCCCCGCAGCCAGCGCACCAGCAGCTGCAGACAGAAAACGGCGACGAGACAGATAAACAGCTTCGGGGGTGACTTCGCATTCGCGCGCAGCGGAGACGAGAGGAGTCTTGATGAGCATAGCGGGCTCCACAACCTTGACGACTGATGCGCCAATAGACTGCGGAGCCGGGGAAAAATTACATCACTCGACCACTTTGCGGCGGCGCATTTGCAGCAGGTATTGCACCGGACCGGATACTGCATAGGCGAGGAAGATCAGCAGCAGGATACGGGGCGGATCGCTGAACACCACCGCAAAGACCAGCACGACCACCAGAATCGCCACGAAGGGTACGCGGCCTTTGAAGTCGAGATCCTTGAAGCTGTAGAACTTGATGTTGCTGACCATCAGCACGCCAGCCATGGCCACCAGCAAGGCATAGAGCATCACTACCGGTACCGGCATGTCCACGCCATCAACGCCAAAGTCCTTCAGCGCCCACACCATGCCAGCGACGACACCCGCAGCGGCAGGGCTAGCCAGGCCGACAAACCATTTCTTGTCGACCTTGCCGATCTGGGTATTAAAGCGAGCCAAACGCAGAGCTGCGCATGCCGTGTAAATGAACGCCACGGTCAGACCAACGTTACCCAGTTCGGACAGCGCCCACTGGTAAGCCAGCAAGGCAGGAGCAAGCCCGAAAGCCACCATATCGGACAGCGAGTCGTACTCGGCACCGAAGGCACTCTGGGTATTGGTCAGGCGAGCAACTCGCCCGTCCAGACCATCCAACACCATGGCAATGAAAACCGCGACAGCCGCATATTCGAACTTGCCGTTCATTGCACTGACGATGGCAAAGAACCCGGCAAAAAGATTGCCAGTGGTGAACAGGTTGGGTAGCAGGTAGATCCCCCGATGGCGCACCTTGCGCCCTTCGTCGTCATGCCCTTCTTCGACATGCTCATCGATAGGCAGCAGGCTTTCTTCTTCGGAGCTCTTGGCAGAGTCCTCGGGGCGTTCGTTCATGAGCAATACCTTGCAGCGATTGAATAGGACTACGACCGGCACCGACAATGGAGGTTCGCCAGCGACACGGTTCAGCGAGAGGGCTTTATACCAGAAGCCTGCCCAGGCATAAAAAAACGCGGCCAAGGCCGCGTTTTTTCGAGCATCGAGAGACCTTAGTTCTTGGTCTTGTCGACGATCTTGTTGGCAGAGATCCACGGCATCATGGCACGCAGCTTCTCACCAACCACTTCGATGCCGTGCGCGGCATTGTTGCGGCGGTAGGCAGTCATGGATGGATAGTTGGCAGCGCCTTCGCTGATGAACATCTTGGCGTACTCGCCGTCCTGAATGCGCTTCAGAGCGTTGCGCATGGCCTGACGGGATTCGGCGTTGATGACTTCCGGACCGGTCACGTACTCGCCGTACTCGGCGTTGTTGGAGATCGAGTAGTTCATGTTGGCGATGCCGCCTTCGAACATCAGGTCGACGATCAGCTTCAGCTCGTGCAGGCACTCGAAGTAGGCCATTTCCGGCGCGTAGCCAGCTTCAACCAGAGTATCGAAACCGGCTTTGACCAGCTCGACGCAACCGCCACAGAGAACGGCTTGCTCACCGAACAGGTCAGTTTCGGTCTCGTCCTTGAAGGTGGTTTCGATGATGCCGGTACGGCCACCGCCGACGCCTGCGGCGTAGGACAGGGCGACGTTCTTGGCATTGCCGGAAGCGTCCTGGTAGATGGCGATCAGGTCAGGGATACCGCCGCCTTTGACGAACTCGGAACGCACGGTGTGGCCCGGGGCTTTCGGCGCGATCATGATCACGTCGAGGTCGGCACGCGGAACAACCTGGTTGTAGTGGATGGAGAAGCCGTGGGAGAAGGCCAGGGTGGCGCCCTTCTTGATGTTCGGCTCGATCTCTTCCTTGTACAGGCGGCCCTGGAACTCGTCCGGGGTCAGGATCATGACCAGGTCGGCGTTGGCAACGGCGGTGGCCACATCGGTGACTTTCAGGCCATGGGCTTCAGCCTTGGCAACAGTAGCGGAGCCTTTGCGCAGACCGATGGTGACGTCCACACCGGAGTCCTTCAGGTTGCACGCTTGAGCGTGACCCTGGGAGCCGTAGCCGATCACGGCGACTTTCTTGCCCTGGATGATGGAGAGGTCGCAGTCTTTGTCGTAGAAAACTTTCATGTTCTTGGCTCTTGCAGATCGAATGGGATGAGGTGCGCAGCACCGCTACAGAGGCACCTTAAGCGATCGCGCCTATTGCGTAAAATGATATATTTGCAACACAACATGCCGCTATATGAAACGCCATGGATAGCCACGCACTCAGACTTTTCCTTGCCCTGGCAGACAACCTGCACTTCGGCAAAACCAGCCGCGAGCAGCACGTCAGCCCTTCAGCACTCAGCCGCAGTATCATGCAGCTCGAAGATGAGCTCGGCGCCCCCTTGTTTCTGCGCGACAATCGTTCGGTCCGGCTGACCCGCGAGGGGCAGCAATTTCGCGAGTACGCCCAGGAAGTGATGAACGGCTGGCAGGCGATCCGCCAGACATTCAAGCAGGACCAACTGATCCTGCACGGCGAACTTGCCCTGTATTGCTCGGTCACGGCCAGTTATAGCTTCCTGTACGACATCCTCAGCAGCTTCCGGCAGAACTATCCGCGCATCGAAATGAAGTTGCATACCGGAGACCCGGAAAAGGCTGTCGAACGCGTGCAGCAGGGGCTGGAAGACCTTGCCATCGGCGCACGCCCGGACAGCCTGCCGGCCGACATCGAGTTTCAACCCATCGCCCGCTCCGAGCTGCGCTTTATCGGCCCGCAGTCATCTCAACTGCTCAGCGATGAGCAGTTGAAGCACCCTGGTGCGGAAAGCTGGCGAGACGTACCGATGATCCTATCGGAAGAGGGGCTAGCACGGGCCCGTACCGACCGCTGGCTGAAGAGCCATAACATCAAGCCACGTATCTACGCCCAGGTGAGCGGTAACGAGGCCATCGTCAGCATGGTCAGCCTGGGCTTCGGCATCGGCGTGGTACCGCAGATCGTGCTGGACAACAGTCCGCTGACCGCACGCATCCGCATCTACGATATCCAGCCGCCTCTGACCGCCTATGACATCGGCCTGTTTGCCCTCCAGAAACGCCTAAAGGACCCGCTGATCGCCGCGTTCTGGAACCGCCAGAAATAAAAAGCCCCGCACTGGGCGGGGCTTTTTCACAACATGCCGATCAGATGCTCAGCACCTTGTCGCCACGCGCAATGCCGGTGACACCACTGCGCACGGTTTCCAGAATCGACGCAGTGCCGATGGCCTGGATGAAGCTGTCCAGCTTGTCGCTGGTTCCGGCCAACTGGATGGTGTAGACACTGCTGGTCACGTCGACGATCTGCCCGCGGAAGATATCGGTGGTGCGCTTGACCTCGGCGCGCTGGGCTCCGGTGGCCTTCACTTTCACCAGCATCAGCTCGCGCTCGATGTGGGCGCTTTCCGACAGGTTCACCAGCTTGACCACTTCGATCAGCTTGTTGAGGTTCTTGGTGATCTGCTCGATCACATCATCATGGCCAACGGTGGTAAGGGTCAGACGCGACAGGGTCGGGTCTTCGGTCGGCGCCACGGTCAGGCTTTCGATGTTGTAGTTGCGCTGAGAGAACAGGCCAACGATGCGCGACAGTGCGCCCGGTTCGTTTTCCAGCAACAGGGAAATGATATGGCGCATGGTCAGGTCCGCTCCGTCTTGCTCAGCCACATGTCACGCATGGCACCGCCGCGAATCTGCATTGGGTACACGTGCTCACTGGTATCCACCGCGATATCGAGGAACACCAGACGGTTCTTCATGGCGAAGGCTTCTTCCATCTTCGGCTTGAGGTCTTTCAGGTCAGTGATGCGGATGCCCACATGACCATAGGCCTCGGCCAGCTTGACGAAGTCAGGCAGGGATTCCATGTAGGAATGCGAATAACGGCTGCTGTACTGCATATCCTGCCACTGGCGAACCATGCCCAGCGCGCCGTTGTTCAGGTTGATGATCTTCACCGGCAGGTCGTACTGCAGGCAGGTCGACAGCTCCTGAATGTTCATCTGGATACTGCCTTCACCGGTCACGCACGCCACGTCGGCATCCGGAAAGTTCAGCTTGACGCCCATGGCCGCCGGGAAACCGAAGCCCATGGTGCCCAGGCCACCGGAGTTGATCCAGCGGTTCGGCTTGTTGAAGCGGTAGTACTGCGCCGCGAACATCTGATGCTGGCCAACATCGGAAGTGACGAACGCATCGCCCTTGGTTACTTCGCTCAGGGTCTCGATCACGGTTTGCGGTTTGATGATGCTGCCGTCGCCCTCGTTATAAGGGAACAGGCGGCCGCTGCCACGCCACTCGTCAATCTGCTTCCACCAACTGGCAACGGTGTCCTTGTTCGGGGTTTCACCGATTTCCTTGAGGATGGCGACCATCTCGGTCAGCACACTGTCCACCGGACCAACGATCGGGATGTCGGCTTTGACGGTCTTGGAGATCGACGCCGGATCGATATCGATATGGATGATCTTGGCGTTCGGGCAGAACTTGGCACCCGTCTCGCCGTTGATCACGCGGTCATCGAAACGCGCGCCCACCGCCAGGATCACATCGGCGTGGTGCATGGCCAGGTTGGCAGTGTAGCTGCCGTGCATGCCGAGCATGCCGACGAACTGGCGATCGGTGCCCGGGTAGGCGCCAAGGCCCATCAGGGTGTTGGTCACCGGGATATTGAGCATGCGCGCCAGCTCGGTGAGCTGCTCGGAAGCGCCGCCCATGACCACGCCACCGCCGGAGTACATGACCGGGCGCTTGGCCGCCAGCAGCATCTCGGCAGCTTTGCGGATCTGCCCGGAATGACCACGGGTAGCCGGACTGTAGGAGCGCAGCTTGACCTTCTTCGGGTAGCTGTACTCGAACTTCTGGGTCGGATCACCCATGTCTTTGGGGATATCCACGACCACCGGACCGGGACGACCGGACTGGGCGAGATAGAAAGCTTTCTTGATCACTTCGGGGATTTCCGAAGGATGCTTGATGATGAAGCTGTGCTTCACGATCGGGCGGGAGATACCGACCATGTCGGTCTCCTGGAAGGCATCAGTACCGACCACGGTGCTGGGCACCTGACCGGAGATGACCACCATCGGGATCGAGTCCATATAAGCAGTGGCAATACCGGTTACGGCATTGGTCGCCCCCGGACCGGAAGTCACCAGTACCACACCGGCCTTGCCGGTGGCACGGGCGTAGCCGTCCGCCATATGGGTAGCAGCCTGCTCGTGACGAACCAGGATGTGGGTCACTTCAGGCTCTTTGAACAGAGCATCGTAGATGTGCAGGAGGGCACCGCCCGGGTACCCGTAGATGTACTTTACGCCTTCGTCACGCAACGAGCGGACGACCATTTCAGCGCCGGATAAAAGCTCCACGTTGTTCACCTCTAGAACGCCAGATTACCACCCGACAACGAATGGTCCTTGAAGTAGGTCTTACTGGTCGGCAGACGATCGCGACTGTGATCGCGAGATAGTGCAGAGGCCTGCTTGACGAGTAGCGGAACGGCCCAATCTTGCGGAGCCTTTCCTTCCCAGCGCGAGGTAACGCGTTGCGGGTGTAACGGGGGGCGGCGCGGGTAGCGCCTTTTTCCACTGAGCTGAAGGACGCTTGCGGCGGACTCCACAACAGCAGGAAGGGGCGATTGTTCGGATTACTGAACGGCAAGTCAAGCCGCAACGAGCAGTTTCTTGCAATCACGGCGTGTGACATGGCGCAGGATGAAGATTCACGGGATTTGGTTATAGTAACCGGCAGGTTTTTGCTGCCGACTTCAAGAAGGATATGACATGCGTCGCATGATTCTCGCGTGCAGTGTGCTGCTCGCCCTGAGCACCACCGTTAATGCCGGCCAGATCTACAAGTGGGTGGACGCTCAGGGCAATGTCCACTTCGGCGCGCAGCCGCCGGAAGGCCAGAAGGCTGCCGAGGTGAACCCGAACATTTCTCAGCCGAAGTCCCCAGAACCTCAGACCGCCCCTAAATCAGTAGACAGCGAAGACGCCGTCCAAGAGAAGCTAGACCAGCAGGCGCGCAAGGAAGCGGCCAAGAATGATGCGGAGAGAAAGACCTACTGCGAGCGCATCCGCAAAGACCTGGCCCAGATGAAAGCCAACCCACGGGTACGCATTGAAGACGGCGGCGAACTGCGACGACTGACCGAGGAAGAACGCCAGGAACGCATCAGCAAGAGCGAGGCGTCCATCAAGGAAAACTGCCAGTAACCGCTCCGCACAAGAGCGCTCAGTGAGCGCTCTTGATCAGTCGATCGAAAGTCTCCAGCTCGCGCAACAAGCCCAGCACTTCCGCCTCCCGACCGCGATAGCGCATATCGGCCATCTCGCGGATACCCGAAGCAGCCGGCAGACGGCCTCCCGACTCCAGCAACACCTTCATCCGCGGAAGAAACAGCCACTGCAGCCAGGCCTCGAAGCTCATGGTATCGACGCAGAACGGCTGCACACTGGCTAGCGCCTCGGCACTGGGCGCTTCCACAGACCAGAACCCCAGTACACGCAGTTCACGCTCGATCAGCAGTAGCTGGTCGGCCAACGCAGATAGACGCGAATCCATCAGAGATTGACTCGTGCGCGCTCGCGAGCCTGCGCGGCGCCAGCGGCATCGCCCTGGCGCTCTCGCGCCTGCGCGATCAGGTCCCACAGGCCGGCCTGCAGAGCCGGACGGCCATTGGAGTACGTCAGACCACGGCGTGCCAACTGCTCGGCCTGGGCGGCGTCGCCCTGAGCCAGACGTACTTCGGCCAGACGATAGAGCACCTGCGGCTCACGCGGCGCGATGCGCTGAGCGCGCTCCAGGCTGGACGATGCGCCATCCAGATCACCGCTGCTCTGCTGTTGCTGGGCACTGGTCAGCAGCGCCAGCACCGGGCCGTCGAGTTGCTCATCGGCGGCCAGCGTGGTGCCACTGGGAATACCACTGGGCGCGCTGGGGGCCATCGGCTGTTGCTGATAGACATCACCACTGCCGGGCAACGGTGCACTACTCAGCGGAGCCGGCTCGAAGGTCGAGGGCGTGGCACTGCTGCCATCCGGAAAGGTCTGCAAGGGCGCCGAGCTTGTACCACCCGGCACCATCACCACGACACCGGAGTCCTGCGGCAGGTTCTGCGATTGCGCCTGCGCTGTCGGCGCGGCCGGCGAACCATAACCTCCGCCCTGCTCGTCATCGAGCAGACGACCACTGGAGTCCACCACGGGAATTGAGCCCTGCTGCACGCCGGCACAGCCCGTCAGCAACGCAGATGCCACTACTACCGCAACCCACCACTTAGCCATGCACATTCACTCCGCAATCAATTGAGCCAACCGCGCACCCAGTCCATGACCGAGTCCGCCGGGGCGCCCATACCGCACGGGGCACCCGCGGCGGGCTCACTACCCCGTATATAGGGAATTTCTACCGCATTCGGGCAACCCGCCGCAGAGCCCTGCCCGCTACTGGCGTCCACCCAGGCCGACGTCACGTTATCCGGCATAGGCATGTCCAGCGGTAGCGGATCGGCCTTTTTCATGAAACCGGTCCAGACCTGCAGCGCTCCCGTGGCACCAGTCAACGGCGTCTTGCCGTTGTCATCACGCCCCAGCCAGACCACGGCCAGCAAATCCTGACTGAAGCCGGCAAACCAACTGTCGCGCGAGTCGTTACTGGTGCCTGTCTTGCCCGCCAAGGTCAGATTGGCCGAAAGCTGGCTGTAAACCGAACGCCCGGTACCTTCGCGCATCACCCGCTGCATGGCGTTCTGCACCAGGTAGATCGCCCCGGGATCGAAGCGCTGCTGGATGCGGAACTGGTAGCGCTTGAGCGGCTCGCCCTCGGCAGCCAGCACATTGCGGATACCGCGCAGCGGCGTATTGAAACCGCCATTTGCCAGGGTCTGATACATGGTCGCCACTTCCATCGGGCTCAGGGCGCCAGCGCCCAGCAGCATCGAGGGATAAGCCGGCCATTCGCGCTCGACACCCAGCCGCGCAAGGGTTTTGAGTACATTGGGCACGCCCAGTTCCAGGCCGAGTTTGGCCGTCGACAAGTTGTAGGAGTTGGCCAGCCCCTGATAGAGGTAGATGGTACCGTGCGCCTTGCGGTCGTAGTTCTGTGGCCGCCAGACCTGGCCATCCTGGCCCTTCACGGAAAACGGCGTGTCTTCCAGCCAACTGGTCAGGGTGTACTGACTGGGGCGCTCCAGCGCGGTCAGGTAAACCGCAGGTTTGATCAGCGATCCGATTGGCCGGTTGGCATCGAGCGCCCGGTTGAAACCGGCATAACGCGGCTGACGACTGCCGATCAGCGCCTGCACTTCGCCGGTTTCCGGATTGGTGACCACCATGGCCGCCTCGACCTCATCCACCCCTTTGCGCCCGGACAGGCGCTTGAGGGTTTCGCCAAGGGCCGACTCGGCCTTGAGCTGGATGATCGGATCGAAGCTGGTGAAGATGCGCAGGCCTTCCTCGGTCAGGTCTTCCTCGCGGTAGTCCTGGCGCAGCTGACGCTTGACCAGATCGAGGAATGCCGGGAACGAACTGTCGGCCAGGCTGCCGCGCTTGGTCACGCCCAACGGCTTCTGCTTCGCAGCCTCGGCCACTTCGGCAGTCACCACGCCCTGCTGCACCAGCAAGTCGAGCACCAGGTTGCGGCGTTCCAGCGCGCGTTCGGGGTTACGGCGCGGGTTGTAGAAGGTCGGCCCCTTGACCATACCGACCAGTAGCGCCACCTGTTCCAGCTTCAGCTCGCCCAGTGGCTGGCTGAAGAAATACTGGCTGGCCAGACCGAAGCCATGAACGGCGCGTTGACCATCCTGGCCGAGGAATACCTCGTTGAGATAAGCCTCGAGAATTTCCTTCTTGTCGTAGTGCAGCTCCAGCAGCACCGCCATCATGGCCTCGGTGAGCTTGCGGGTCAGGCTGCGCTCGCTGGTGAGGTAGAAGTTCTTCACCAGCTGTTGAGTCAGAGTACTGCCGCCCTGACGCAGCTGACCGGCGGTGGCGTTGATCCATACGGCACGAGCGATGCCCTTGGGCGAAACGCCGAAGTGACTGAAGAACTCGCGATCCTCCACCGCCACCAGGGTTTCCACCAGATAAGGCGGCGTCTGGTCCAGCTTGATCAGGATGCGGTCTTCGTGATGCGCCGGGTACAGACCACCGATCAACAGCGGTTCCATACGCGCCACGGCCAGGTTGCTGCCATTGCCCTGGGTCAGCCCAGCCACGTAATCGCCGGAGAACTTCACCCGCACCCGCTGCGCGGGCTCGGCACCTTCATAGAACTGGAAGCCGCGCGTATGCAGATCGACCAGATTGCCGTTCACCGCAGCCGCGCCCGGACCATTGGCCGCACCTTCACGGCGATAGCCGAGGGCATCCAGCTCAGTGAGGAAGTCTGTCTTGCTCAGTTTCTGGCCGACGAACAGCTCCAATGGCCGGGCGTAGACCTTGGCGGGTACCGTCCAGCGCTTGCCGGAGAATTTCTCCTGCACCACGGCATCCAGATAAACGGCAAAGCCGGCCAGCAGCACCAGGCCGACCAGCGACAGTTTGAACAACCAGCCCAACCAGGAACGGGAGCTGCCGGAGCGGCGCTTGGCGCCTTTACGGGGGGTACGGGATCGAGTCATGGCGCGGGATTATACGCACTTTGCCAAGCCCAGCCAGGCGCGCTCCGGCGGTTTGCAGAGTGCCGCACAGCGGCCATAATGCCGCCTCTTACCGTATTCGAAAGCAAGGAAAGACCGTGAGCCAAGCTCTGATTGCCGCACTGCAGAACCCCGCCCTCTATCCTCACCCGGTGGACGGCTTCCAGGTAATCGAAACCCATATCTCCTGGGTACTGCTCACCGGCACCTTCGCCTACAAGATCAAGAAACCGATGAACTTCGGCTTCCTCGACTTCACCGACCTCGACAAGCGCCAGCATTTCTGCGGCGAAGAGCTGCGCCTGAACCAACGCCTGACCGACGGCCTGTATCTGGAAGTGCTACCGATCACCGGCAGTGAGAACGCCCCGCAACTGGGCGGAGAAGGGCCTGTTATCGAATACGCACTGAAAATGCGCGAGTTTCCGCAGACGCAACTACTCAGCGCCGTACAGGCCCGTGGCGAGCTGACCCCGGCGCATATCGACGCCCTGGCCGCACAAATCACAGACTTTCATGCCCGTACGCCGGCAGTGGACGAGCAGCATCCGCTGTGCGCGCCGCAAGCCATAGTCGCGCCGATGCGGCAGAACTTCGAACAGATCCGCCCGCTGCTGGCCGATGCTGCCGACCTGCGCCAACTGGATGCCCTGGAAGCCTGGACAGAAGCCAGCATCAGCCGCCTGGAGCCTCTGCTGGCACAACGCGCCAAGACCGGCGCGATCCGCGAATGCCATGGCGACATCCACCTGGGCAACGCGACCCTGCTCGACGGTGACGTGGTGCTGTTCGACTGCATCGAGTTCAACGAAGAGTTCCGTCTGAATGATATCGCCCTGGATGCCGCCTTTCTCGCCATGGACCTGGAAGATCGCGGACTCAAATCCCTGTCGCGACGCTTCATCAGTGCCTGGCTGGAAGGCACCGGTGACTACGCGGCGCTGGAGCTGCTCAACCTGTACAAATCCCATCGCGCACTGGTGCGGGCCAAAGTCGCGCTGTTCAGCCTGGCGTACCAGAGCGACGCCGTACAGAAGGCCGCCACCCTGCGCCAGTACCGCAACTACGCCAACCTGGCGGAAAGCTACAGCGCCATCCCCTCGCCCTTCCTGGCTATCACCAGTGGTGTATCGGCCGTTGGCAAGAGCCATGTAGCACTGCGCCTGGTCGAGGCCCTGGGCGCCATCCGCATCCGCTCGGATGTGGAGCGCAAGCGTCTGTTCGGCGAGCAGGCGGAAGTCGACAAGGGCACCCTGCGCGCCGGTATCTATAGCACCGAGGCCACCACGGCCACCTACCAGCGCCTGCATCAATTGGCGGAAAGCGCCCTGCATGCTGGTTTCCCGGTGGTGCTGGACGCCGCCTACCTCAAAAGCGACCAGCGCGCTGCAGCCTGGCAGGTTGCCGAGCAGAACGGCGCGCCTTTCCTGATTCTGGATTGCCAGGCGCCTATGGATGTCATCGCCGCCTGGTTGCAGCAGCGCCAGGACGAAGGCAACGACCCCTCCGACGCCACCCTGGAAGTGATCGAAGCGCAGCTGGCTGGCCGGGAAGAGCTGAGTGCCGACGAACAGGCCCACAGCCGCCGCGTCGACACGCACCAGGCATCCAGCCTGGACAGCCTGATCGACAGCGTTCGCCAACGCCTGCCGGGGCTCTGAAGCGCCCCCTCAGGGCCTGTCTATACTGCCGACAGGCCCTGAATGGAGGCACCCCATGAGCCAGCCCCAGCAACTGGATTCGCCGCTGTACCGCCTGCTGCATAACGAGAAAGTCAGCGAGTTCAACCAGCAAAAGCCAAAGGACGGTACCGTCGACTTGCGCGGCGCCGATCTGCGCGGCCTCGACCTGCGCCAGCTGGACGCCAGCCGCATCGACTTCACCGACGCATACTTCCGCGGCGCCGACCTGCGCGGCCTGGATCTGCGCGAAGCCAACCTGCAGGGCGCGAGCATCGCCCATGCGCAGATTTCCGGGGC
This sequence comes from Pseudomonas sp., assembly GCA_038147895.1. Taxonomy (GTDB): domain Bacteria; phylum Pseudomonadota; class Gammaproteobacteria; order Pseudomonadales; family Pseudomonadaceae; genus Aquipseudomonas. Next base: position 476 of record JAYQUJ010000095.1, on the reverse strand, counting down.
TTACTTCCCGGCGCAGCTGGGCGCCGATGAAATCCTGCTCTCCATGCAGTTCGGCACCCGCATGCGCTATCGCCCTGAATGAGCGAAATCGCCCGCCTGTTCGGTAATCGCGCCAGCGCCTACGCAAGCTTCCGTCCCCACTACCCGGAAATATTGTTCTCCTGGCTGGCCAAGCACAGCCCTGCTCGCCAGCGCGCACTGGATATTGCCTGCGGCAACGGCCAGGCGAGCCGACCACTGCAGCGCCACTTCGACCAGGTATTGGCCTGCGACGCCAGCCTGGAGCAACTGCGTGCCGCAGACCTGCAAGGCATCAATTGCTTCGCAGCCGACGCCTGCAGCCAGCCACTGGAGGACAGCAGCCTCGACCTGATCGTCGTGGCCCAGGCCCTGCACTGGTTCGCCACGCCAGCCTTCTTTACCGAAGTAAGCCGCCTGCTCAAACCCCGCGGACTTTTCTGCGCCTGGTGTTACAA
>JAYQUJ010000094.1:0-14027 GCA_038147895.1 Pseudomonas sp. | reverse complement strand
GTGCCGCAGCCGACTGGCAGCAGCACGGTCTGGCCGACTTTCAGGTGTTTTACGCCTTCACCGAGCTGTTCGACGCGGCCGACGCCCTCATTGCCGCCAATCGCTGGCAGCGGCGGCAACATGCCGTATTCGCCGGTCAGGGTGAGGACATCGGACGGGTTGATCGGCGCGGCCAGCACCTTGACCAGGGCCTGGCCAGCGGCCAGCGCTGGCAGTTGCAATTCGACGGCGGCGATGACGTCCTGCGGCACCCGGCCGCGCTGTTGGTATTCGGCTTTGAGCATGAGGGTTCTCCAGGCAGTGAGCGCAAAGTCTAGCGCCTGTCTGCCGGCAACGGATGAATGGGGCGACATCGCTTGGCATGATGGCCCCGAGGGTGTCTGGCGCCTATGCTTGGGCCATTGTCTGAGGGGAATACATGTATCGATGTCTGTGGCCGCTGTTGTTCGCCCTATCAGCGTCTGCTGTCTCGGCGGAAACCCTGCGTATCGGCTTTGGCACCAATAAGCCGCCCTATGTATTCGAGGGCGAAAATCGTGGGCTGGAGTTCGACATAGTGGCGGCAGCCCTGCGTGAAGCCGGCTACGACATGGAGGTGCGCCACGCGCCCATGGAGCGCCTGCACCTGGCCTTGCGCCGTGGCCAGCTTGACGGTATCGCCACCACCAACCCGAGCAGTGGCATCGAAGCGCATTACTCGGCGACCTATATCCACTACCACAACCAGGCAGTGGCCTTGTCTTCGCGGGACTATCGCATCGACAGCATTACCGATCTGGGCGGTTATTCGATCAGCAGCTTTCAGCGTTCGCGCTATCTGCTGGGCGGGGAGTTCCAGGCCATGGCCGATGCCAATCCGCATTACCGCGAGGAGGCGTTGCAGATCAATCGCAATCGCCTGCTCTACAGCGGGCGGGTTGATGTGGTGATCGGCGATCCGCGCATCCTGCGTTATTTCAACCCCCAGGTGGCGGATCAGGTGGATGTCACCCAGCCGCTGACCTTCTATGCGTTGTTTCCGCCCACCCCCTACAGCGTGGGCTTTCGCCAACCCCTGCAGCGCGACCGCTTCGACCAGGGCTTGCAGGCGATTCGCGACAGTGGCGAATACCTGCAGATCGAACGGCGCTATGCGGATTACCGTTGAGCGCGCCTTAGAATTTTTCGTTAGAGCCCAGATAGCGCCATTGCCCAACGGGTAGCTTGGCCAGGCCGGTGCGGCCAAAGCGCAGACGGCGAATGCCTTGCACCTGCAGGCCGACACTCTCGCACATGTGGCGCAGTTGTCCCGGCTGCACCGCCTTGATGGCGAAGCGCAGGCGGTTCTCGCTCTGCCAGCTGACCTTGCACGGCGGCACCGTGACCCCCTTGTAGGTCTGGCCGAACGACAGACGTTTCATGCCTTTTTCGTCCAGGCTGCCGGCGACTTCGACCAGGTATTCCTGTTCGAGAGTCGCGCCCTTGTCCTTGAACAGGCGAATCACCCCCGGATTCTGGCTGAACACCAGCAGGCCGCTGGCATCGGTCTCCAGGGGCGTGAGCAGCTCCAGGCGGCGCAGGTGGCGTTGCAGCGGTCGCGTGCCGCTGGCTTCTTCGGCCCAGCGATGGTCGTGGCTGAGCAACTGGTGGCAGGAGTTGGCGCCCAGGCCGCAACCGAGGCCGGCGGGTTTGTTCAGCAGCAGGGTGATCGGTGGCTGGGTTTCCGCCTTGGCGCCGGGTAGCAGGGCGATCTGCTGGTGGGTAATGGGGTGCTGCGGCTCCTCGATCACCACACCGTCCACCGTGACCCAGCCGTTCTCGATATACAGCTCCGCCTCGCGCCGGGAGCAGGCGATTTGCTGGATCAGGCGTTTGGACAGGCGTTCGGCTTCGGTCATGGCGGCGAGTGTCACATCGGGAAATGAAAGGCATTGTACCCGGCCTGGGCTCTGTGCCGGTGTTGGGCTACAAGGTTAGCGTCGAGAAGGAGGGCGTGTATGAAGCATCTACTGATGGCGCTGTGGCTGGTACTGAGCCCCGTGGCCATGGCCGAGCGCAGCGAACTGGGCGAGTTGCAGCTGCATGAGGTAGTAGGCGGCCTGCAGCATCCCTGGGCTTTGGCCTTCCTGCCGGATGGGCAGGGCAGCCTGATTACCGAACGGCCGGGGCGTTTGCGCTGGCTGGATGAGCGGGGGCAACTGAGCGAGCCCCTGAACGGCGTGCCCAAGGTCTATGCCAAGGGCCAGGGCGGCTTGCTCGACGTGGCACTGTCGCCGCAGTTCGCTGCGGATCGCCTGGTTTATCTGAGTTACGCCGAGGGTGATGCGCAGGACGATAAGGCCGGCACGGCGGTCGGGCGCGGGCGCCTGCGCGAGGACATGCGCGGGCTGGACGACTTCCAGGTGATCTTCCGCCAGCAGCCCAAGTTGTCGACCGGCATCCATTTCGGTTCACGCCTGGCCTTCGACCGCGAAGGCTATCTGTTCATCAGCCTGGGCGAGAACAACCAGCGTCCCACCGCACAGGAGCTGGGCAAACTGCAGGGCAAGCTGGTGCGCCTGCAGGCCGATGGCAGCATCCCACAGGACAATCCCTTTGTCGGCCAGAGCGCAGCGCGGGGCGAGATCTGGTCCTACGGCCATCGCAATCCTCAGGGCATGGCGTTCAATCCCTGGAGTGGCCAGCTCTGGCTGCACGAGCACGGCCCGCGTGGCGGCGACGAGATCAATATCCCCCAGAAAGGCCGCAACTATGGCTGGCCGCTGGCCACCCACGGGGTCAACTACAGCTTTCTGCCGATTCCCGAGGCCGAAGGTGAGGCAGTCGCCGGCACCGAGGCGCCGCATCATGTCTGGGAAAAGTCGCCGGCCATTTCCGGCATGGCCTTCTACAATGCCGAGCGCTTTCCCAAGTGGCAGCACAGTCTGTTTATCGGCGCGCTGGCGGATCAGTCTTTGATTCGTCTGCAACTGGACGGCGACAAGATCGTGCATGAGGAGCGCCTGCTGAAGGACCAGGACTGGCGCATTCGCGATGTACGCCAGGGGCCGGACGGCTACCTCTATCTGCTTACCGATGCGGCGGATGGCAAGTTGATCAGGCTGGGGCTGGAGAAGGGACAATAGCGCTAGCCCCTTTCCAGGCAACTCGGTCGTAGCCCGGATGCAATCCGGGAAGCAGACAACGTCGCCCCGGATTGCATCCGGGCTACCGCTGTTAGTGCGCTGCTGCCTCCAGCGCCGTGTCGACACTCTGCTCGGCCACCAGCTCCGGCGGTAACGGCTCGGTGACCACGCTGAAATCATTGATGCGAATGGCGCCGTGGCCCTCACCGAGCAGGTGGAAGGAGAAGGCCTTGCGCGTCTCGGGGTTGTCGAAGTCGAAGCTCAATTCCACGCTCTCGCCGCGCTTGAGTCGTGGCAGCGCCGGGATGAGCAGCTGGTTGTTGCGGTCGTACTCCTTGGTCAGCAGGCGCAGGGTCGCGCCATTGCGATCCAGACGCACGGCCTCGATTTTCAGTGTCACGCGGGTGCGGGTGCCCTTGGGCATTTCCAGATACTGGGCGCCAATCAGGTTGTCGGCCCAGTCGTCGTTCGGTCCGGCCTTGAGGTCGATGCGCTCGCGGTTGGCGAACTGGTAGCGCTGGCCGACCTGTCCGCCGGTGATGGACTGGTCGAGCAGTGCAGCGCGCTGGCTGACCAGGCGCGCCTGGCGACCGCTGACCCGGCCCACATACTTGGCCGAGCTCGCGATGAAACCGCTGCTCTCGTAGCGCCGGCAGACCTGCTGAAAGTTGCACTCGGTGAACACCTTGCCATCGTGCTGGCGCAGCAGGCCATTGGTGTAGGACATGATCTCGCGCGGCGTGGCGTAGTCGCGCAGCAGCGAGCGGCCGGCGATGTTGTCCGGTATCGGCAGGTCGAAATAATCGAGCAGCGAAGCGCTCAGGTCGACATGGCCATACACCCCGCTTTTCACCGCCGGCAGCTTGTCCTGCTCCGGCGCCAGCAGCAGGTTGAAGCCCCAGGCCGAGGCCAGGCGCACGTTCTCCAGGCCATGGGACTCGTCGGAGGTGACGATGACCAGGGTGTCCTTGAGCACGCCCTGTTTTTCCAGGCCGCTGAGGAAGTCGGCTACCGCATCGTCCAGGTAGCCGATGGCGGCCTGTTTGGCGGTGGGGTAGCGCGCCAGGTAGTCCTGGGGTGCGGAGTAGGGCTGGTGGGTGCCGACGGTGAGCAGGGTGAGCATCCATGGCTGCCTGTCGTGGCGCAGCTGCTGCACGTATTTCAGTGCGCCTTCGAAGTAGGCCCTGTCGTCCATGCCCCAGGGGAATTCCAGGTACGGCTTGTTCTTGAACCACTCGCGGCCGTGGGTCTGCTCGAAACCCATGTGCGGCATGATCTGGTCCTTGGCCATGAAGCGCAGCCCGGCGCCCTGCAGGAAGTGCGTGCGAAAGCCCATGCTGCGCAACTGATGCGGCAGGCACTGCAGGTTGCGCGTTTCACTGTTGAGCAGCTCCACGCCCTTGGGCGTGCCGGAGTCTAGCTTGCCGTAGTCGCCGCAGAGCATGGCGTACAGGCCGCGGATGGTCTGGTGGCTGTGCAGCACGTAGTCCGGCGTGGTCATGCTGCGCTCGGCCCACTGGCTGAGGCGTGGCATCAGGTCTTCGTCATAGGAGGTGCCGATCAACTGGCGGTTCTTGGCGATATAGGCGCCGGGGATGCCTTCCATCGCGATGATCAGCAGGTTGCGCGCCTTGCCGTCCTCGGGCAGCAGAGGTGTGCCGGACATATCCAGTTTGCTCAGACCGTCGATATCCGGCGGCAGGCCCGACTCATCGCTGGCGTACCAGCGATCTTCCAGGGCCAGGCGGGCATGACTGACCCCTTCGGCCAGCAGCTTGTGCGGCAGGTTGAACAGCCGCCACTGGTCATCTTCGCTGGGCTCGACGAACTGTTCGGCAGCATGACCGAGCAGTAGCGCGGCGGGCAGGGCATAGGCGTAGCGGGGCAGTTTCGGCCCGGTGCGACGGCCGAGTAGCAGGCTGGCCAGCACGGCCACCACCAGTGCACCGGCCAGCAGTGGATAGCGGATGCCGCCACCCTGGGTGGATTGGCTGACGAATTGTGGGTCGCTCAGGTACTTCAGGTCGCTGGGCTCGGGCATGCGACCGACGGCGTTGATCAGCTCGGCGTTGCCCAGCAGCAACAGTGCCCAGACGATAGCCAGCGGCGCGGCCAGCCAGGGGCGGCGATAGCTCAGCAGTAGTAGCAGGCTGCCGATGGCCAAATCGGAGACATAGCCCGGCCAACTCGACCAGCCCAGCCAGTAACGGCAGGCCATGGGCAGAAGCAGAAACAGCGAGCCGAGGGCCAGAAGCGACGCGGCAGGATACGGCAGCCAGCGGCTGGGAAGATGCACAGGAGCTCCTGAGATAAGGCAGCGAGAGTCCGTGTCATTGAGACAGACGAGCGAGGTCGAAGGTTTCCGACCTGACACGATTCTGAAACATGCGCGTGCTGTGTGCCAGCGGTGGCTGTATCAGCATGCTGCCGCGGCTTAGAATGTCGAACTTTTGCTTCAGGTGACGACCATGGCTCTGATCGGGCGCTTCAACTCATTGCAGGTGGCCAAGCTGGCCGACTTCGGCCTCTTTCGCGATGGCGGCAGCGACGGCGAGATTCTTCTGCCCAAGCGCTACATCCCCAAGGATGAGCCCTGTGAGGTCGATGACTGGCTCAACGTGTTCATCTACCTGGACAGCGAAGACCGTCTGATTGCCACCACCGAGAAGCCCAAGGTGCAGGTCGGCGGTTTCGCCAGCCTCAAGGTGGTGGATATCAACCGCATCGGCCTGTTCTTCGACTGGGGTCTGCCCAAGGACCTGCTGATGCCGCATTCCGAGGAGAAGCGTCCGCTACAGGTCGGTGACTACTGCGTGGTGCACGTCTACCTCGACCGCAGCCGGCGCATCACCGCCACCGCACGCCTGGATCGCTACCTGGACAAGACGCCGCCGAACTATCAGGTTGGCCAGGAAGTCGACCTGCTGGTGGTGGAGCAGACCGATCTGGGCTTCAAGGCCATCATCAACGGTCAGCACTGGGGCCTGATCCACAAGAACGAAGTGTTCAAGTTCCTGCGTGGCGGTTCCCAGGAGAAGGGCTTTATCAAGGAACTGCGGGCCGACGGCAAGATCAGCCTGAGCCTGCAGCCGGTCGGTCAGCAGGCTCGTGACGAGTTGTCCGAGGAGATTCTCAGTGCCCTGCGTGATGCCGGCGGCAGCCTGGCGCTGTCCGACAAGAGTCCGCCCGAGGCCATCAGCAAGGCCTTCGGTGTCAGCAAGGGCAACTTCAAGAAGGCTATCGGCGGTCTGTTCAAGCAGGGCCTGATCCGCATCTTCGATGACCGCATCGAGCTGATCTGAAACGGCGGTAGGTTGGGCTGAGGCGCCGCGCGCCGCAGCCCAGCGTAGCGAGTTGTCGGGCTTCGGCCGATGTCAGAGCATCGCGGCTAAAGCCGCTCCCACCGCTACTCTTTACGGTCAGAAACTGGCCGATCTAGCCCTGCTTGGGCAGCGTCAGGCCCAGACCTTTGAGGATGATGCGTTCGAGGTTGTCGGCGGCGTCCGCGTAGTCGGACTTCTTCAGGCTGCTTTTGCCGGTGAACAGGCAGATCTGGCTGGCGAAGTCGGCGTAGTGCTGGGTGCTGCCCCACAGCAGGAAGATCAGGTGCGCGGGATCAACCGGCTCCATCTTGCCGGCGTCGATCCAGGCCTGGAACACGGCGGCGCGCTGGCGGAACCACTCGCGGTAGTCCTGGTTGTAGTGGGCGGTCAGGTACTGGCCGCCGCTGATCACTTCCATGGCGAAGATGCGCGAGGCCAGCGGCTGGGTACGCGAGTACTCGATCTTGGCGCGGATGTAGCGCGACAGCGCCTGGGCCGGGTCGTCCTCGGCGGTCAGGTTGCTGAAGGTGGCGTCCCACTGGTCGAGGATGTTGTTCAGTACGGCGATGTACAGGCCCTGCTTGCTGCTGAAGTAGTAGTGCAGGTTGGCCTTGGGCAGCCCCACCGCCTGGGCGATGCTGTTCATGCTGGTGCCTTTGTAGCCGTGGCGGGCGAACTCGACCTCGGCGGCGGCGATGATGGCGTGTTCGTTCTTCTGGCGGATGCGGCCGGCAGGTTTCTCGGCGCTGGGGGCGGGGGAGGAAGCGGGCATCTGGGAGTCCGTACTGATTGATCGGTTTCGTGTGCGCACAGATACCCCACGCGGAGTCACGAAACAACCCCTGTGTGTCAAAAACGTGTGCTTTTTGTAGGAAGTGCAACTGTACTGGTTGGCTGGGGTGAAAAAGCGCCAGAAATTCGACTGTTCAGGTCGTTGCCGGTGCGCTGGAAAAACGACACCAAAGCCTGTGGTACGTGCGTTCCAGCTCAGTCGGCGTGGTCGGCCGAGCTGTGGATCAGCAGCCCGTCAGGCGTGCGAGTCAGCACATAGGATTCACGCCAGCTGAGCCGCGCTTGACCGGCTTCATCCAGCAGCTCCCAGGTCAGGCTGGCGAACAGGTTGTGTGCGCCCAGCGCCTGGGTGTGCAGGTCGTGGAAGCGGCAGGTGCGGCAGCCCTGGCGGAAATACTCATCGAGCACCTGCTGGAAGTAGGCAGCGACCTGATGCGTTTCGCTGAACAACCGGGTCTGGCCCTGGCCATCCAGCGCCAGATAGGGCAGGCCGTAGCGCTGGGCGATCAGCTCGCCGTTGGCGGCGGCGAAGTCCTCTGCGAAGCGGGCGAAGAACTGCTGGGCTTGCTGATCGGCGTTCATGCGCGGGCTCCTGTCATGGGCCGGTATTGGCCAAGGCTTCGAGAAAAGTCTCCAACACCAGCTGCGGGCGCCGGCCCTTGCGCGTCACCGAGGCCAGGGTCAGGTCGTAGAAGCGCGAGTTGGGTTTTAGCACACGCAGGCGGCCCTGTTGCACCCACTGCTGGGCGTAGTGGTCGGGCAGGTAGCCGATATAGCGCCCGGTCAACAGGAGGAAGGCCATCCCTTCGCGGTCCGAGGCGCTGGCGGTGCAGTTGAGCACCTGATACTGGCTCTGCACCTCGGCCGGCAGGCGGAAGGTCGGGGCGATGGCCTCCTGGGCGTTGAGGCGTTCGTCGGCCAGCTGGTTGTCGTCCACGTAGAACAGTGGATGACCCACGGCGCAGTACAGCAGCGAGCGCTCCTCATACAGCGGCTGGTATTCCAGACCGGACAGCGGGTGGCTCTGCGGCACCACGCCGACATGCAGGCTGCCGTCGAGCACGCCCTGTTCCACCTCGGAGGGCGGCGTCATGCGGATCTGGATACGCACGTCCGGGCCTTTCTCCTTGAGCCGCGCCAGCGCATGGGTGATGCGCATATGCGGCACGGTCACCAGGTTGTCGGTCAGGCCGATGTGCAGCTCGCCGCGCAGCTCGCGGTGCAGGCCGTTGACCCCGTTGCGAAAGCTCTCCAGCGCGCCGAACAGCTGCAGCGCTGACTGGTACACCTCACGGCCTTCCTCGGTCAGGGCGAAGCCGGCGCGACCGCGCTGGCACAGGCGCAGGCCGAGGCGTTGTTCAAGGTCGCTCATCTGCTGGCTGATCGCCGAGCGGCCGATGCCCAGCACGGTTTCCGCGGCGGAGAAGCCGCCGCACTCGACCACGCTGCGGAACAGGCGCAGCAGGCGAATCTCGAAATCACTGACCTGGGCGAGCGGGTCTTGGCGGCGTGTACTCATTGTTTACTCGTGGCTAAAGTAAATATTCGAAGATTTGAATTTTCGTGACTTTATGCCCGTGGCACCTTTCGTTGCAACAAGGTGTAGGAGCGAGGGCGACGCCAAGTCCTCTGCTCGCGAATGACCCGTGCGGTTTCCCCTTCGCGAGCAGAGCTCGCTCCTACCTACAACGCAGGCCCTTACGAGAGCTAGACAATGAACATGCCGCAGACCGAAACCCCGTCCCTGGCCAGCCAGCTCAAGCTGGATGCGCACTGGATGCCGTTCTCCGCCAACCGCAACTTCAAGCGCGACCCGCGCCTGATCGTGGCCGCCGAAGGCAACATCCTGATCGACGACAAGGGCCGTCGCGTGTTCGACAGCCTGTCCGGCCTGTGGACCTGTGGCGCCGGCCACTCGCGCCGCGAAATCCAGGAAGCCGTGGCCAAGCAGCTGGGCACCCTCGACTACTCGCCGGGCTTCCAGTACGGCCATGCACTGTCCTTCAAGCTGGCTGAGAAAATCGCCGACCTGATGCCGGGCGAACTCAACCACGTGTTCTTCACCGGTTCCGGCTCCGAGTGCGCCGATACCGCGGTGAAAATGGCCAAGGCCTACTGGCGTCTGAAAGGCCAACCGACCAAGACCAAGTTCATCGGCCGCGCCCGTGGCTACCACGGCGTGAACATCGCCGGCACCGCCCTGGGCGGCATCGGCGGCAACCGCAAGATGTACGGCCAGCTGATGGACGCCGACCACCTGCCGCACACCCTGCAGCCGGGCATGGCCTTCACCAAGGGCATGGCCGAGACCGGCGGCGTGGAGCTGGCCAACGAGCTGCTCAAGCTGATCGAGCTGCACGACGCCTCCAACATCGCCGCGGTGATCGTCGAGCCGCTGTCCGGCTCCGCTGGCGCCATCATCCCGCCGAAGGGCTACCTGGAGCGTCTGCGCGAGATCTGCACCCAGCACAACATCCTGCTGATCTTCGACGAAGTGATCACCGGCTTCGGCCGCATGGGCAAGTGGAGCGGTGCGGAATACTTCGGCGTCACCCCGGACATCATCAACGCCGCCAAGCAGATCACCAACGGTGCTATCCCGCTGGGCGCGGTGATCGCCTCCAAGGAGATCTACGACACCTTCATGCACCAGGCCATCCCTGAGCACATGATCGAGTTCACCCACGGCTACACCTACTCGGCCCACCCGGTCGCCTGCGCCGCCGGCCTAGCCACCCTGGAACTGCTGGAGAAGGACAACCTGATCCAGCAGTCCGCCGAGCTGGCGCCGCACTTCGAGAAGGTGCTGCACGGTCTGAAGGGCAGCAAGCACGTCATCGACATCCGCAACTGCGGCCTGGTCGGTGCCCTGCAACTGGCCCCGCGTGACGGTGACCCGACCATCCGCCCGTTCGAGGCCGGCATGGCCCTGTGGCAGGCGGGCTTCTACGTGCGCTTCGGTGGTGACACCCTGCAGTTCGGCCCGACCTTCAACACCAAGCCAGAAGAACTGGACCGCCTGTTCAACGCGGTAGGCGACACCCTGAACAAGCTGGATTGATGCACTGCTTCCACCCCTCTCCCTCTGGGAGAGGGGCAGGGGGTGAGGGACTGCCGGGCTGCTCCGAGTCGCCTGCAACTCCCTCACCCTCCGCGGCCCGCCCTAGCCCTCTCCCAGAGGGAGAGGGAACCAGAACTCAGCAAGAGTGAAAGTCCGCACAGCGACTACCACCGCCCCAGACAAGTTAAAAGACGAGAGATAAACCCATGAGCAACATCGGACACCTGATCAACGGCGAGATCGTGCACAGCAACGGTCGCACCCAGGCCGTCTTCAACCCGTCCATCGGCGAGCCGGTGCGTCAGCTGGAGCTGGCCGACCAGGCCACCCTGCGCGCCGCCATCGACACCGCCAAGGCCGCCTTCCCGGCCTGGCGCAACACCCCGCCGGCCAAGCGCGCCCAGGTGATGTTCCGCTTCAAGCAACTGCTGGAAGCCAACAAGGACGCCATCGTCGCTCTGATCAGCGAAGAGCACGGCAAGACCATCGAAGACGCCGCCGGCGAGCTGCAGCGCGGCATCGAGAACGTCGAGTACGCCTGTGGCGTGCCCGAGCTGCTGAAAGGCGAATACAACCGCAACGTCGGCCCGAACATCGACAGCTGGAGCGACTTCCAGCCGCTGGGCGTGGTCGCCGGTATCACCCCGTTCAACTTCCCGGCCATGGTGCCGCTGTGGATGTACCCGCTGGCCATCGCCTGCGGCAACTGCTTCATCCTCAAGCCGTCCGAGCGCGACCCGAGCTCGACCCTGATGATCGCCCAGCTGCTGCACGAAGCCGGCCTGCCCAAGGGCGTGCTGAACGTGGTCAACGGCGACAAGGAAGCCGTGGACGCGCTGATCGAAGCGCCGGAAGTCAAAGCCATCAGCTTCGTCGGCTCGACCCCGATCGCTGAATACATCTACACCGAGGCCAACCGTCGCGGTAAGCGCGTCCAGGCCCTGGGCGGCGCCAAGAACCACGCCGTGGTTCTGCCGGACGCCGACCTGGACAACACCGTCAACGCCCTGATGGGTGCCGCCTACGGCTCCTGCGGCGAGCGCTGCATGGCCATCTCCGTGGTCGTCGCGGTCGGTGATCAGGTGGCCGACAAGCTGGTCGAGAAGCTGGTACCGAAAATCAACGCTCTGAAGATCGGCGCCGGCACCTCCTGCGGCCTGGACATGGGCCCGCTGGTTACCGGCGCGGCGCGTGACAAGGTCAAGGGCTACATCGATGCTGGCGTGGCGCAGGGCGCCAAGCTGGTGGTCGACGGTCGCGGTCTGAGCGTAGCGGGTAACGAAGCTGGCTTCTTCGTCGGCGGCACCCTGTTCGACCACGTCACCAGCGAGATGACCATCTACCAGGAAGAGATCTTCGGCCCGGTGCTGTGCATCGTTCGCGTCGGCAGCCTGGAAGAGGCGATGAAGCTGATCAACGACCACGAGTACGGCAACGGCACCTGCCTGTTTACCCGTGACGGTGAAGCGGCTCGCCTGTTCTGCGACGAGATCGAAGTCGGCATGGTCGGCGTCAACGTACCGCTGCCGGTACCGGTGGCCTACCACAGCTTCGGCGGCTGGAAACGCTCGCTGTTCGGCGACCTGCACGCCTACGGCCCGGACGGTGTGCGCTTCTACACCAAGCGCAAGACCATCACCCAGCGCTGGCCGCAGCGCGCCACGCACGAGGCGGCGCAATTCGCCTTCCCGAGCAACAGCAACAGCTAAGCACCATCCAGGGCTGGTCTTCGGACCGGCCCTTTTTTTGCGTTGCATTTATGGCGCGACCATTGCTCCGTAGGAGGGGCCTTGGCCGCGACACAGGCAACACAAATGCTGTCTCTGTGGGAGCGGCTGGGCGGCACTCCGCTTTAGCCGCGATAGCTCTTGGTTGGGCCAATCGCGGCTAAAGCCGCTCCCACAAATGCAGCACCAGCAACACCGAACAACCTGCCGCGCGGGCGCGGCATTGGTGCAGTGAACCGGCAAAGATCGGAACGCGGCACCCCTTGGGTGAGCGGACTCACGATTCATGTGAACCGCAAGCCCGCTCTCCCAAGGGCAGCCCACTTCAACCATTTAGAACCGGTTCAGGAGTGGGTGCGCTAGAGAAAAACAAGGTGCAACGACCAACGGGAGTAACAGCCAAAGGCTGGCCCGAAGGGCGAGCGCAAGCGAGTAAAAGTGGGCGAGGGCGCGGAGTTTACGCCCTGTAAATGAGCAGCCCGAGCCCGCTTTTAACGCAGTTTTTCCGACGCGCAATCACTCCTGGGCGGTTCTCAGAAGAGGACTACCCAAATGAGCAAACCCATGATTGGCCTACCCCTGTGCCGCTGGCAGCTGACCGACCGTGACATCGGCTGGTTTCACCTGGTCGGCGAGAAGTACATCCAGGCTGTTACGGGCTTTGACGCCTTCCCCCTGATGATCCCGGCCTTCGCCGACGATCTCGACCTCGACACCGTGCTCGGCAGCGTCTCCGGCATCATGTTCGGCGGCTCGCTGTCCAACGTGCACCCGAGCTTCTACGGCGACGAGCATCCCGGCCTGGGCCTGGCCGACAAACCGCGCGACGCCACCGTGCTGCGCCTGATGCGTGCCTGTATCGAGCGTGGCATTCCGTTCCTCGGCATCTGCCGGGGCGTGCAGGAACTGAACGTGCTGTATGGCGGCACGCTGCACCGTGAAGTGCATGAGGTGCCGGGTCGTCTCGATCACCGTGAGCGTAAAGGCGTGCCGGATGATGTGGCCTATGGGCCGATGCACAGCGTGACGCTCACCGAGGGTGGTTTGCTGCATAACCTGTTTGGCGAGCGTGAGGTGATGGTTAACTCGCTGCACGGGCAGGGGATTGACCGGCTGGGTGAGGGGCTACAAGTCGAGGCGGTGGCTGAGGATGGGCAGATTGAGGCGGTTAGCGTTGTTGGCGCAAAAGCCTTTGCTGTCGGGGTGCAGTGGCATCCGGAGTATCGGTATTGGGAGAACTCGCATTACAACGCGCTGATTGGGGCGTTTCATGAGGCGGCGAGGGAGTATCAGGCGAAGAAGTCTGAGCGTAAGAAAGAGGCCGTAGTGATGGCCTGATGCAATTATTACGCCTGAGTGTTAAATGAAAATGCCCGTCGTGAGACGGGTTTTTTCAAAAAATAAGTCAATATAATTCAAAGCCAAGGCCGACTTCTTTCAGTACGGCGTTGAATTCATTATTTGACTTTAGATAGTGGCATGAGGCGTTATCTATAAATTGCACGTACAGCATGATTAAGCGCAGTAGCGAGAAGTCTGTGAAATTTATTAGTGTTAGGTAATGTGATTTTCTGTCTTCCGCACTAAATCCGTTCGAGCTGCTTAGTTTTTCCTCTATGACTCTAGTCATGTTGCAGAATATTCTAATGAGGCTGTAGATTTTATCTGTCGAATCTAGTCGCTCTAGATATTTTGTAACTATTTCCGGGTCCGGGCTGGCTGCTCGCATTGCCTCAATCGTATCTTCGATTTTTATAACTGCGCTGCTGCCTAAAAACTTTGCGCCAGTGGTTTTGTTGTGGGCTTTAAATGAGTCAAAATAGACTCTTTGTGATTCAAGCATGTTGAATAGCTGCATCTCAAATGAGCGCAGCTTTTCAGTGCTCCTAGTGAGCTCTACTTCTACTCTCAGTCCTTTATTTGCTTCGGCCTGAAGTGTGAGTGATTGGATGAGCAGAGCTATTGAAATGAAGCTTAGGAGGGGGTTTAGAACTCCGCCGATATAGTCGCCCAGCTGCCC
>JAYQUJ010000093.1:0-14102 GCA_038147895.1 Pseudomonas sp. | reverse complement strand
CGGCCGTCCGGAGCGGAAACAGAACGGGGCCTGGGTCGCGACGCTGTGAACACAGACGCGCGCGGCCAAGGCCCCTTCTGCAACATCCCGCGTCAGTGTGCGGGCACCGCCACTGGCGCCGGGTCCGGTTTGGCCAGCAGGGTGTAGACGCAGGGCAGCACGAACAGAGTGAACAGGGTGCCGATGCTCATGCCGGTGGCGATCACCAGGCCGATGTCGAAGCGGCTCACCGCGCCGGCGCCGCTGGCGAGGATCAGCGGCACCATGCCGAAGACCATCGCCGCGGTGGTCATCAGCACCGGGCGCAGGCGGATCGACGCGGCTTCCTCGATGGCCTCGCGGATGCTCATGCCCTTGTCGCGGCGCAGCTGGTTGGCGAACTCGACGATCAGGATACCGTGCTTGCTGATCAGGCCGATCAGCGTCACCAAGCCCACCTGGGTGTAGATGTTCATGCTGGAGAAGCCGAGGAAGATCGGGATCAGCGCGCCGCAGATCGACAGCGGCACGGTGACCAGGATCACCAGCGGGTCGCGGAAACTCTCGAACTGCGCCGCCAGCACCAGGAAGATGATCGCCAGGGCCAGGCCGAAGGTGACGTACAGCGCGCTGCCTTCCTGCACATACTGGCGGGTGGCGCCGGCGTAGTCGAAGGTGTAACCGCGCGGCGCTTCCTCGCGGGCGATCTGGGCGATGGTCTCGGCCGCTTCGCCCATGCTGACGATCGGCACGCCCTCGACGATGGCCGAGTTGAGCTGCTGGAACTGCTTGAGCTTGGTCGGCCGCGCACGGTCGCTGACCTTGATCAGAGTGCCCAGCGGCACCATCTGCCCGCTTTCGCTCTTCACGTGGTAGTTGCTCAGCCAGCCCGGGTTGTCGCGGTAGGGCCGTTCGACCTGGGCGATGACCTTGTAGCTGCGACCGTCAATGGTAAAGCGGTTGACCTCACCCTCGCCGAGCAGGATGGCCAGGGTGGCGCCGAGATCCTGCATGGACACGCCCATCTGCGCCGCCTTGGCGCGGTCGATATCGACCACCACCTCGGGCTTGTCGAAGGCCAGGTCGACGTTGAGGAAGGCGAACTTGCCGGACTCCATGGCCCGCGCCTTGATGCGTTCGGCCACCTGCAGCAGCGACTCGTAGTCGTTCGGCGTGTTGACCACGAACTGGAACGGCAGACCTTCGCCTGTGCCCGGCAGCGCCGGCAGGTTGAATCCGAAGATCTGCAGGCCGGGGATATCGTTCAGGCGTTCCTGGACGATCGGCAGCAGCTCCATCTGGGTGCGCTCGCGCTCGCCCCAGGGCTGCAGCAGGAAGCCGCCTATACCGGACTGCACGCCATCGAAGCCGTTGATCTGGAAGGACGAGTAGTACTCGGGGAACTCCTTGAAGATCTGCTGGAACTGACCGGTGTAGGTGTTCAGGTAGTCGAGGTTGGTCGGCTGCGGCGCGTTGGTGAAGAGGAACACGATGCCCTGGTCTTCATCCGGTGCCAGCTCGTTCTTGCTGAAGCTGAGCAATACCGGGATCAGGCACATCACGATCACGCCGAACACCACCACCACCGGACGTGTTTCCAGGGTGCCGTGCAGGGCCTTCTGATAGCGGCGCTTGAGCTTGTCGAAGATCTGGTCGAGCTTGTGCGCCAGTCCCGTGGGGTTCTCCTCGTGGCGCAGCAGGCGCGAGCACATCATCGGCGACAGGGTCAGCGCGACGATGCCGGAGATGATCACCGCGCCAGCCAGGGTCAGGGCGAATTCCTTGAACAGTGCGCCGGTCAGGCCTTCGAGGAAGCCGATGGGGGCATATACCGCAGCCAGGGTGATGGTCATCGACACCACCGGGATGGCGATCTCGCGGGCCCCTTCGATGGCGGCGTCGAACGGTGTCTTGCCCTCCTCGATATGGCGGTGGATGTTCTCCACCACCACGATGGCGTCATCCACCACCAGGCCGATGGCCAGCACCATGGCCAGCAGGGTCAGCAGGTTGATCGAGTAGCCCATCAGCTGCATGAAGAACAGCACGCCGATCATCGACAGCGGAATGGTGATCACCGGGATCAGCACCGAGCGGAAGGCGCCGAGGAACAGGAACACCACGACCACCACGATCAGCACCGCCTCGCCCAGGGTCTTGATCACTTCCTCGATGGAGGCACGGATGAACTCGGTGGCGTCGTAGGCGATGGAGACCTTGAGGTTAGGCGGCAGCTGCGCCTCCAGCTCCGGCAGGGCGGCGCGCACGTGCTTGATCACGTCCAGCGGGTTGGCGCTGGGCGTACCCTTGATGGCGATATAGACGGAGGGAATACCGTCGAACGAGCTGATCGAGTCGTAGTTTTCCGCGCCCATTTCCACCCGGGCGATGTCGCGCAGCAGCACGCGGCTGTCGCCATCGGTCTTCACCGGAATGGCGGCGAAGGCCTCGGCCGACTTGAGGTCGGTGCTGGCGTTGATGCTGGTGACCACGTACTGGCCCTTCACTTCACCGGCGGCGGCGAGGAAGTTGTAGCGCTGCACGGCGTTGGTCACGTCGGTGGCGGCGATGCCGTAGGCGGCCATCTTCACCGGGTCCAGCCACAGGCGCATGGCGAATACCTGGTTGCCGAGGATTTCGGCCTCGGCCATGCCGGGCAGGGTGGCCAGCTTGGGCTGGATCACCCGCGACAGGTAGTCGGTGATCTGCGGGTTGGACAGCTCGTCGCTGTAGAAACTGACGTACATCAGCGCCGAGGCGTCGGCGGCTTCCTTGGACAGCACCGGGTCTTCGGCGTCCTGCGGCAGCTGGTTCTTCACCTCGTTGGCCTTGGCCAGCAGTTCGGTGAACAGGCGGTCGCTGTCGGCGCCGATGCGCGCATAGATCGAGATGATCGACAGGTTCTGCTGGCTGGACGAAGTCATGTAGTCGATGCCTTCGGCGCTGGCCAGGCTCTGCTGCAGCGGCTGGGTGATGTAGCCCTGGATGGTCTCGGCATTGGCCCCGGGGTAGGCGGTGGTTACCGTGATCAGGGCGTTTTCCATCTGCGGGTACTGGCGGATCACCAGTTTGCTGAAGGCCTGGAAGCCCAGCAGGATGATCAGCAGGCTGACCACGGTGGCCAATACCGGGCGACGGATAAAGGGATCTGTAAAAGCCATAACGATTTCCTTGGCTGCCGCGGGGCGGCCTATGCATCAGCGAATGGAGCCCGCCACTGCTCTGAAGTGCGGGCTCTCGCGGCGTTTACTCGGGCTGGGTGACCAGCGCAGGGTCGTCGACCACCTTGATATGGGCGCCGTTGTCCAGCTTGAGCTGGCCGGCGGTGACCACCTGCTCGCCGGCCTTGAGGCCCTTGAGCACGAGTACATGGCCATCGCGGCGCTCTCCGGTTTCGACGAACCGGCGCTCGACAGCCAGCTGCGCCTGGCCCTGGTCGTCCTTCACCACCTGGCCTTGCTCATCCTTCTGCTCGCCAATCACGTACACCGAGTTGCCGTACAGGGTGTAAGTGATGGCGGTTTCCGGTACCAGCACCTGGGGCTTGCTGCCCGGCAGCAGCACTTCCAGGTTGGCGAACATACCCGGCAGCAGCTTGTTGTCCGGGTTGGTCAGCATGGCGCGCACCTGCACGTTGCGAGTGGTTTCCTCGACCTTGGGATTGAGCGCGTTGACTTCGCCCTCGAACACCTCGCCCGGATAGGCCGCTACGCTGATGCGCACGCGCTGACCGATGGCCAGTAGCGGGTAGTCCTGCTCGGGCAGGAAGAAGTCAACGTACAGCTTGGACAGGTCCTGCAGGGTGGCGAAGGGATTGCCCGGGCTCAGGTAGTCGCCGGTGTCCACCTGGCGGATACCGATGGTGCCGGCAAAGGGCGCGATGATGCGCTTCTTGTCCATCTGGGCCTTGAGCTGGGTAACGCTGGCCTCGGCCTTGAGCAGTTCGGCATTCAGGCGATCGTACTCGCTCTTGGAAATGGCCTGACGCTTGATCAGGTTTTCGCCGCGCTGGTATTCCACCCGTGCCAGGCTGCGCACTGCTTCGGCGGTGGCGAGGATGGCCTGTTCGACCTTGCTGTCCAGTTGCAGCAACGGCTGGCCCAGGCTGACTTTCTCGCCGGACTGGAACAGCACCGACTCGACGGTACCTTCCACTTCGGCGGTCAGGTCGATGCCCTGGAAGGCCTTGAGCGTGCCGATGGCCGGCAGACGGCTCTGCCAGGGTTTTTCTTCGGCGCTAGCGGCAGACACGCTGATGGCCGGCTGTGGGGCCGAGAACATCTGGATCTGCTGGTAGATGGAGAAGCCTTTGTAGGCGGCGAGGGCGAGCACCACGAGGACGACGACGCCCAGCATGATGAGCATGCGGCGGAGCAACATATTCCGGTTCCTTGGCAGGGCAATGAGTGGCCTGGGAATAGGCGAAGCGGGCACGTTAGTCGCGCCTGACGATCAAGTCAAAAAAAGCCCTGTGCAAAAGGTTTCTGTTGCGCATTTTTGCGACGACTTGTCGCACGAATCGCGCCAATGGCCGCATTTTCTGCGGCCACTGTGCTTACCTGCCTGGCGTTGCGCCGACTCAGGAACCCAGGCGCCGGGTGACTTCGTTGAGCTCGCCGGACAGGCCGCGCAGGTTCTGGCTGGCGGCCTGGGTGCGCTCGACGTTCTCCTGGTTGGAGCTGGCGATGGCGGTGATCTCGGTGAGGTTGCGCGAGATGTCCTCGGCCACCGAGGTCTGCTCCTCGGCGGCGGTAGCGATCTGCCGGTTCATGTCGCGAATGGCTTCCACTGCGCCGGTGATGCGTTCGAGCATGGCGCCGGCTTCGGTCACCTGGGTCACGCCTTCCTCACTGCGGTTCTGTCCGCTTTCGATGGCGCGCACGGCGTTGAGCGCGCCGGTCTGCACGGTGTCGATGATCTGATTGATCTCGGCGGTGGATTCGGCGGTGCGCTGAGCCAGATGGCGGACCTCGTCGGCCACCACGGCAAAGCCGCGGCCCTGCTCACCGGCGCGGGCTGCCTCGATGGCGGCGTTGAGGGCTAGCAGGTTTGTCTGTTCGGCGATGCCGCGGATCACTTCCAGCACCTTGCCGATGCGCCCGCTGTCGCTTTCCAGGCGGCGGATCACCTCGGCGGTGCTGGCGATTTCGCTGCGCATGCCGGTGATGGTCTGGATGGTCGACTCCATCACCTTGCCGCCCTGGCGCGCCGAGTTGTCGGCGTCGTCCGCGGCGTGTGCGGCTTCGGCGGCGTGGCGTGCCACTTCCTGGGCGGTGGCCGACATCTCGTGCATGGCGGTGGCGACCTGGTCGGTGCGCTCGAACTGCTCGTTGATGCCCATGGTCATGCGCGTGGCGATCTGGTTCAGCTCACCGCTGGCGTTGTCCAGGTTGCCGGTGCTGTGGCGCAGGCTGTCGGTGGTGCTGGCGAGGAAGTCGCGCAGGGTGTTGGCCGCCCTGGCGAGCATGCCCAGCTCATCCTTGCGTTTGATTTCGACATGCTGGTCGAAACGACCATGGCTGAGCTGGTCGACATGGTTGATCAGGTGGCGGATGGGCACGATCAGGTGGGTATTGACCAGCCACAGGCTGAACAGGCCAATCACGGCGGCTGCCGCCAGCATGATCAGCGTGCCCAGGGTGATGGTGCGCTCGGCGGTGCTGTTGATCTGCGAGGCTTGTTCCAGGCTCTGGTTACGCAGCTGCTCGACCAGTGCACTCATCTGCTCGCTGGCTGCGCGGTCGATGCCCTTGACCGCGGCATCACCGGCCTTGGCATCGCCATTGGCGGCGACGAAGGCATCGCGGCCCTTGCGGTAGTTGACGCCGAGGGTCTGGTGTTCACTGCGCAGGCGTTCCACCTGGCTTTTCAGGGCGGCATCTTCGCCGGCCAGGCGGGCCAGTTCGCCGAGAGTGTTTTGTACCTTGCGCTCCTGTTCTTCGAACTGCGCCCAGTATTTGTTCAGGTTCTCGCTGTCCTGGCCGCGCAGCAGGACGTTCTTCCATTCCTGCACCTGGATCTTGAATTCGACGTTGGCCACGTCGATCAGGCGGGCGGCCTGCAATGGGCCATCGAGCAGGCCGCGATAGTCGCGCATGCCGCTGGAGAGGAAGCTGAAGCAGGCCAGGGCGGTAATCAGAATCAGCGCCAGGCTGCCGCCAAGCAGCGTGAGGATCTGCGCGCGCAGGGATTTCTGCAGGAACATGGGGAACGCCTCTTAGAGGAGTAATGGCACCCGGAACTCGGTTGAGTACCGGAACTGCGGATATCCCTATCAGGCGGTGCTGCAGCGTCGTTGTCGCTAGAGGCCAGAAGCAGCTGCCCGCAGCGAAAGTGACGTGCCGTTGAGTATAGGTCGGCAGCGGCGAGATGGCCTTTAGCCGTGATTGCGCCCGGGCGCCGCCGCGCAGCCAATTGGCTGCGCAGGGACGTTTGTTACAGGATTATGTCGGGTGAAGATGACGGTTTTGTTGCAGTTGTGTTTCGCTCGGTCAGGCCAGGCGCAGATGGTTGTCCCATAGCCCTGCCGGTAGCTCCAGTGCTTCGGCGACGATGCGCTCGCCACGGCAGTGGTACAGGCGGCAGCGGCCCTGGCCGGAGGTGACGACGAAGCCGTCGGCCACCGCGCCGACGCCGGCGCAGTCCGGCAGCGGTACGTCGAGCAGCAGCTCGGTGCTGTCCAGGTTCCAGATGAAGAAGCGGTTGCCACGCGGCGCGGTCAGCGCCAGCAGGCGCAGGTCGTCATGGATCGCCAGGCTGGCGGTGTACTGGCTCATCGCTGCACGCTGCGCTTCGCCCAGGGGGAAGGGCTGGAACGGCTGGCCCGGGCGTTTGATCGCCAGCAGCGGTACTTTGTCCAGCGGCTCGCCTTCGTACTGTTGGCCGGATACCACGGTGCCATCGGCTGCCACGGCCAGGTGGCGCACGCTGTTCATCTGCTCAGGCAGGCTTTCCTTGCTGATCAGGCTGCCGTCGCGGCGCATCAGCACCAGGCTCGGTTCCATGGCATCGAGGTTCATCATCACCCGGCTGTCGGCTTCGGTGCGGATGCCGCCATTGGCTACCACCAGCTCTTCGCCACCGGGCAGCCAGAGCAATTGGTGCGGGCCGATGCCGTGGGTGCTGTGCTCGTCCGTGCGCTGTAGCTGGCTGTTCTGCAGGTGATAGACACCGAGTACGCCGCGGCCCGGTTCGGAGGTGTCGTTCTCGGTGGCGTAGAACCAGTCGCCGCTCTTGTGGAACACGCCATGGCCGTAGAAGTGGCGCTCGGCGGGCGACGCGATGGTCTGCAGCAGGCGGCCGTCGCGGGTATCGATCAGGTAGCTTTCACGGCTCGGGCGGCGGCCGACGAACACCGCCAGCGGCAGGTGCGGGTGCGGCACCACGTCATGGCAGCGTTCGCTCACCGGAGTGGCGAATACCTTGCTGCCGTCCAGGCGGTAGCCCACGGCGTAGTGATTGCCGTCGGCGTCGTCGCGGGCCGACAGCACCATGGCTTGCGGGCCGTGGCCAATCAGTTGCCAGCCGCCCAGTGCGCCGCCGGCCAGGGCCAGGCTGCCAAGACCCAGAAAAGCTCTGCGTTTCATTCAGTCACCATCGTGTGCGTTGAAGCCCAGCTGGATGCCGAGCACTTTGGCCAGTTCGCCCTCGTGCAGACGATGCAGTTTGTTGAGGTTGTCGTAGAAGGCGTTGAGCTCCTTGCGACCGATCTCGTCGGCCAACAGCTCGCCGAGCGGGCGCTGCAGGGCGGCCAGTTGCTGGCGGGTAGCGCTGTACTGCTGGTCGATGCTCTTGGCCAGTTCGGCCTGGTCATCACCGAGCAGGGCGCGTACGCCGTCCTTGTCGGCACCGAGCCAGATCCTCTCGGCGCTACTCAGCGTGGCCGAGAGGCTGGCCAGGCTGGCGCTGCTGCGCCAGAACTCGGCCTGATAAGGCTGCGGCACGCCTTTGCTCTGACGGCCGAGGGCGGTGCCGAGCTTTTTCTTCAGGCCGTCGATGGCGCTGACCTGGGCGCGCAGCAATTCGGCCATGGCTTCGGGAGCTTCGGCGTAGCGGGCGTTGGGGAACTCGCTGAGTTGGGCGCGCATACCGCCTTCGGCTTGCCATTGCTGGAGGATATCGCTGGACAGCTGTACCTGATGCTCGCCGATGGCAGTCAGCAGCGGGCAATAGCGGCTCTTCTGCGCAGCGTCGGACAGATCGACGCCTGCATCGAACAGTACGTATTCATAAGCCGTCAGGCCCTGGACCACGACGCTGGCCTTTTCCACGTCGGCCTGGGTCAGCTGCGGCTTGCTCTTGAGCAGGGCCTCGACCTGGCGCTGCACCAGGTTCTTCTTGTCCGGCCAGAACTGGACCTGCCAGGCGCGGTTGCCCTCGGCCAGCGGGCCGACCAGCAGCGGCTGCAGGGCGGCCCAGCTGCTGACGTCGGCGAGAAATGCCTGCTGCGCCGCGCCCAGATCCTGGCTGCCGCTGCAGTAGGCCTTGGCGCTGTCGGCCAGTTGCTGGCTGGACTGTTGCCAGGCGCTGTAGGCCGGCAGCATTACGCCCTCGGCCAAGGCGGCGCTGACGCGCTGCTGGGGATCGGGCTGGCTGCAGGCGCTGAGGCCGAGAGCAAGCAGGGCGATGGCGAAGGGCGAGCGGATCATACCGGGCTCCTTACAGGGAGTTGAGGAAGGCCAGCAGCGCGCCGCGCTCGCTGGCATCGAATTCGAGGATGGCCTGTTTGGCGCGTTCCGCCTCGCCGCCATGCCAGAGGATGGCTTCCAGCAGGTTGCGGGCGCGACCGTCATGCAGGAACTGAGTATGGCCGTTGACTGTTTCGGTCAGGCCGATCCCCCATAGCGGCGCGGTGCGCCATTGGCGGCCGTTGGCGAGAAACTCCGGGCGGTTGTCCGCCAGGCCTTCGCCCATGTCGTGCAGCAGCATATCGGTATAGGGGCGGATGGTCTGCCTGGCCAGTTCCGGCTCTGCAGCATCGGCGGCGGTGACGAAGCTGGGGGTGTGGCATTGCTGGCAGCCGGCGTCCATGAACAGCTGCTTGCCGCGGCGTACTTCCAGATCGTCCACATTGCGCCGGGCCGGTACGGCCAGGTTGCGACTGTAGAACAGTACGGCGGCGAGAATATTGTCGCTGACCTCCGGGCTGCCGCCGTCGGGCGTGGTGCGGCAGAGGGTTTGCGCCTCGCTGCAATCGTCTCGTGGCAGCAGGCTGGTAGTCAGGCCCATGTCGCCAGCGAAGGCGTGGGCATTCTGCTGGTTGAGGCTGGGCTGGCCGGCCTTCCAGCCAAAGCGGCCGAGCACCGTTTCACCGCGGGCGTCGTCCCAGACGCGATTGGCCATGCCGCGAATGCCATCACCATCGCGATCATCCGGATCGGCATTGGCCAGGATGGCGCTCTCGGGAATCGCCTCCAGCAGGCCAAGGCCGATCATCGGTGGCGCCACGCGGGCGGAGAACAGGGTATCGGCCTGCATCGCGCCATAGCCGAGGTTGCTGATCTGCAGCTGCGGCTTGCGCAGCTCGATCTGGGTGCCATCGGCGAAGCGCACGGACACCGGCTCGTAGCTGAAGCGCACCTTGCCCTCGGGAGCATGACCGGGGTTGCTCATGTCCTGCAGTTGACCGCCGTACACCGGCTCAGGCACCACGCCCAGGCGCTGGCGCAGTTCGGCGTGGGCTGGCGAGTCGTCACCGGGGATCGACAGACGTACCAGCAGCGAGGCCGCTGTACTGGCGTTCTCTTCTGGCGGATGGCCGCGACCGTCCTTGATGTGGCAGTTCTGGCAGGCGTTGGTGTTGAACAGCGGGCCGAGTCCGTCGCGTGCCGTTGTGGTGGACGGTGCGATGACCCAGGGGTTGCGGAAGAAACTGTTGCCCACGCTGAAGTCCAGACGCCGCGAGGGAGCCAGGTTGGCGGAGGGCAGGGAGAAGGCATTGTGATCGGCCTGGCGCACCGTGGCTTTGCCGGCGGAGAGCGCTTCGCCGGGTTCGGCGGGGGGCGGGGGGCGCTCGCAGGCTGCCAGGAGCAACGACAGCGACAGAAGGCAGAGGCGCAACGGGGACGACATCGGTGCGAACCTGGGGGCAGTCGGACAGGCGGGCAATCTTAGCAGGCTAATGGATATCAAATAAGAGCAATTAGCGTTTGTGCATGACACAGATTGTCGCGGGCATAAAACAATTGCCGGGAGCAACTTTTAACGTCGCAGAGCGACGGCTCTAAGGGTGGCCGCCAGGGAGGGCAGGCCATAAAAAAACGGATGCGCCTTGTGGGCGCATCCGTCCTGGACAGCTCTGCGGGTATCAGAACTGGTGATCGGCGGTGTCCGGGTTCAGGTCGCTGATGCCCAGAGCGGCGGAGGCCTTCTCGATGGCGCCAGTCTGCTTGACCAGGGCGGCGATGGCATCACGTACTTTCTGCTGGCCTTCGGTGTTGTCGGCGGCGATCAGCTGGTCGAAGTGCACGTTGTCTTTCTCGGCGCTGTCGACCAGTACCTGCAGCTTGGCCTCGGTATCGGCGAGGTCGGCCTTCAGCGTGGTGTCGGTCGCGGCGTCGGTCTTGGCCACCAGCGAGGACAGGCTCGGGCCGGTCAGGGTGGTGCCGTCGACTTTCTTGTACTCGCCCAGGTAAACGTTGCGGATGCCTTTACCGTTGTAGAAGTGCGAGTTGTGGGTGTTGTCGCTGAAGCAGTCGTGCTCGTCTTCGGTGGAGTTGGCTTCCAGAGCGACTTTCATGCGCTCGCCGGCCAGCTCGCCGAGGGACAGGCTGCCCATGCCGAACAGCATTTTGCGCAGGCCGTTCTCGGCCGGCTCGGCTTCCAGGGTGGCGCGGTAGTTGTCGGCAACGCCGGCCTTCCACTGCTCGACCATGCTGTCCAGGTCGGCGACCAGCAGATCGGTGGCCGCTTTGAGGTAGGCACGGCGACGATCGTTGTGCTCGCCAGTGGCGCCTTCGCCGGTCAGGTAGTCGGTATAGGGACGCTCACCCGCGCCGGCGGCGGTGCCGTGCAGATCCTGGCCCCAGAGCAGGAATTCGATGGCGTGGTAGCCGGTGGCGACGTTGGCTTCGGAGCCGCCCAGCTCGTTCAGCTCGGCCAGCTTCTCACCGGTGATCTCGGTGACGTCGATCTTGTCTTCGCCAACCTGGATCTCGGTGTTGGCGATGATGTTGGCGCTAGCGCCCGGGTTGCCCAGGGCGTGCTGGTAGTCCTTGGCCACGTAGTCGATCAGGCCTTCATCCAGCGGCCAGGCGTTCAGCTGGCCTTCCCAGTCGTCGACCACGGCGTTGCCGAAACGGAATACTTCGGTCTGCATATAAGGTGCGCGAGCGGCCAGCCAGGCTTGCTTGGCGGCGTTCAGGGTTTCTTCGCTGGGGTTGGCCAGCAGGGCGTCGACGGCGGCTTGCAGTTGCTTGCCAGTGCTGGCGGCATCGCTGAACACGGCCAGGGCCAGGTCGGCGTAGTGGCTGACAACAGCCTTGGCTTCGGCGTCCGCGACTTTGGCCGGGGCAGCGGCGCTGGTGGCGGCTGCAGGGGCGGCGGCTTGCGGTGCGGCGGCCTCTTTCTTGTCATCGCCACAGCCGGCGAGAGAAATGGCGAGGGCCAGCAGGCTGGCGGTAGCCAGGGGCATGCGAGTCATAGCGGAGTCCTTTGCTTTCTAGTGTTGGAAGGCGGGAAAACCGCGCCATGATGCGAAAGATTTTCATTAAATGCAAAGGCGATTTCCGTTTGTCGCCTCTGTAGATGTCATTCGTGCAGCCGCTAGAATGCCGACAGTCCACAAGGAGTACCGTGCATGAGTCTTTCGTTCGTAGCCGTTGTCGTCGTCCTGTTCCTGCTCGCTGCCTGGGCGGTGAGTCTCTATAACGGCCTGGTGCGCCTTAAACATGGCGTGAGCAAGGCTTGGTCGAATATCGATGTGCTGCTCAAGCAGCGCCACGATGAACTGCCCAAGCTGGTAGAAACCTGCAAGCAGTACATGCAGCACGAGCGCACCACCCTGGAACAGGTGATCGCCGCGCGCAGCGCCGTGGCCAGTGCGCGCGAGCAGCATGACGTGGGCGCTCTGGGCAGGGCCGAGAGCGGTCTGCGTGCCGGCCTTGGCCAGCTGTTCGCCCTGGCGGAGAACTACCCAGAGCTGAAGGCCAACGAAAGCTTCCAGCATCTGCAGCAGCGCATATCCGGCCTGGAAAACGCGATCGCCGACCGTCGTGAGCTGTACAACGAGGCGGTCAATCTGAATAACGTGCGCATCGAGCAGTTTCCCGATGTGATTCTGGCCCGCCTGTTTGCTTTCAAGGAGGCCGAACTGTTGCAGTTCAGCGAGGCCGAGAAGGCTGACGTCGACCTCAAATCGCTGTTCAACTGAGATGGACGTCGCGGGACTGGCCATCAGCATGGCCTTCAGCGTCGGCGCCTGTGCGGGCGGCGGCTGGTGGTTCATCAAGCGCGTGTCCGAGGCGCGCTTTCTGCTCAATACCCCGACTTCGAAGATCCGCTCCGCTGCCCAGGGCTATGTCGAGCTGTACGGTGTGTTGCATGCGCTGGAGGGTGGTGAAGTTGAAGCGCCGCTGAGTGGCACGCCTTGCCTGTGGTGGCGTTTCAAGATCGAAGAGTACGACAGCGATGGCAAGCGGCGGTCCTGGAAGGTGGTGGAGCGCGGCACCAGCGAGGCCTGGTTACGCTTAAAGGATGGCACCGGCGAGTGTCTGATCAACCCGGCGGGCGCCGAGGTTCGGGTCAGCACACGGCAGGTCTGGCGCGGTAGTCAGCGCCATCCGCGGGGGTTGTCTGGGCACAGTAGTCTGCTCGGCCGGCTGCTTTCGGCGGGCAGTGAATATCGCTATACCGAAGAGCGCCTGCATGCCGGACAGCCGCTCTATGCCATCGGCGATTTCCGCACCAAGGGCGGGGCCGAAGCTTTTGATCTGACCCTGGCCCAGGGCGCCGTGGTTCGGGAGTGGAAAAGCGACTTCGCCGGGCTGCTGCAGCGCTTCGACAGCAATGGCGATGGACAGTTGGACCAGGCCGAGTGGGAGCGTATGCGCCAGTCGGCGCGGGCCGAAGCACAGCGCCGCCAGCAGGTGCGAGGCGAGGCGCCGGTGCATCACCAGTTGCGGCGCCCGGGCGAATCCTATCCCTTCATTCTTTCCACGCGCGGTGAGGATGAGCTGGCGCGTGGCTTCTATTGGCAAGCGGCGGGAGCGGCGCTGTTGTGTCTGGCCGGCGCGCTGGCCAGTGCATGGCTGGTGCTCAATGTGCTGCTGCCGGGGTTGGCTGCCGGTTAGGCCTTCTTGTGAATGCCCTTGGGCAGCTGCACCACACGGCTGTCCGAGTAGATGTCGTGCCAGCTGCGTTTGTTCTTGTCCCACAGCGCCCAGAGGAAGCCAAGCCCCAGGCACAGCCAGGAGCCGATGGCCACGACGAAACGCAGCAGGGCCTGCCACAGGCTGATGGCTGAGCCGTCATCGTTCTGGATGCGCAGGCCCCAGACCTGCATGCCCAGCGTCTGGCCGTTGTGGGTCCAGAACTTGGCGAAGAAAGCGAACAGAGTCATTACCAGCAGGGTGGAGAGCAGCGGGTCACCATCCAGGGCGCCGGCATCGGACATCTGGCGAAGCTGTTCCTGGCCGTAGATCCCCATCTGCACCACCTTGTAGAGCAGGGTGGTGACCATCAGCAGGGCGACGGACAGCAGGAAGTCATAGAACATCGCGGCGAAGCGGCGAATCAGGCCGGCGCTAGGGAATTCACCTTGCGGGCGCAGCATGTGCTTGGGCATGAGGGGCTCTGCAACAGAAAAACTGCGCGGGATTGTACGGGGTGTTATTAGCTGCGACAAAAAACACCGGGCATAAAAAAGCCCCTGATGTCGCCATCAGGGGCTTTTCGTCGCTGCAGCGATTAGGCCAGAACCTGGACCTTGTCAGCTTGCATGCCTTTCTGGCCTTGCACGGCTTCGAAAGTAACCTTCTGGCCTTCTTTCAGGCTGCGGAAGCCAGAACCTTCGATAGCGCGGAAGTGCACGAACAGATCCGGACCGCTCTCAGGGGTGATGAAGCCGAAGCCTTTCTCGTCGTTGAACCATTTGACGGTGCCGGTTTGACGATTCGACATTGTCT
>JAYQUJ010000092.1:0-14521 GCA_038147895.1 Pseudomonas sp. | reverse complement strand
ACCATGATGAAGCGATAAACACTTTCATGAGTCTCGACGACGAAGATATGAAGCTCAGGAGTTGTTCAGTAGTTTTAGACGACCGACTTGAAGACTTCAGGAACAAGAATTGGATTTCCATAACACATCTCATACGCAAGAGTTGCCCAAACTGGCTGCCGAAGAATAGTTCAGCAAACTGATCATCCCCAAAGACAAACGGGAACAGACCACAATTTATTGAGGAAGTGGACAGATATATTTCTGGGCAACTGAGCGAACCGAACATCCCCTTTTCGCCCTTACGGCGAGTCACTTTCTCTTGTTTGCCCAAGAGAAAGTAACCAAAGAGAAGGGCACCCCGACATCCGGGTCTGGCCTGCGGCCAGACTTCCCTCCCTCCGGTGCCGCTCCGGGGGCCGTCACGATGGGGCGTCCCTGCCCCATCGTTCCTCGCTCGGCGTCCTGCCTCGCGTCCCCCTGCGCAACACCTCCACTCGGCCTCCTGACGGGGACTCGGGCTCCGAGGTGCCTGGTGGTTCGTAGAGGCACGAGCCGTCTTTGTAGGAGGGGCCTTGGCCGCGACACAGGCAGCACTGCAGTTGCAATGGTCGCGGCCAAGGCGGATGGCCGCCCCACCCCTCCTACAAGCAGCAAGAGCGGCTGGGGAGGCAGCTCTGGATTCTTTGTGGGAGCGGCTTTAGCCGCGATGAAACCCACTCCTCAGTTGCCGGCTATCGCGGCTGAAGCGGAGTGCCGCCCAGCCGATCCCACAAACACAAAAAAGCATGAGTCGGCACTAGAACTTTCAGGCAACGCCAAACGCCCCTTCAGGAGGGTGAGCGAAATCGTCGTGGAAGGGGTTGAGCGGCATGGATGCCGCGAGAGGCGCGATGGGCCAAGGATGGCCCTTCGCGGCGTGCCCCTGGAGCGGCGATGGAGCGAACGAACCCGGAGCGAAGCGCAGGGCCGGATGCAGGGGCAAGCGTTTTTGGTTACTTTTTCCGTGACTGGAAAAAGTGACCCGCCCAGCAGGGCGGAACAGATGCATCAACAAACACGAAAACGAGCAGCGGCACGAAAACCGCGAAGCAGGCCTACAGCGTACAAAGCCCCCCTGGCACCGCCATCACCCACTCCCTTACCGCCTTGATCGCCGGCTCATCCCGTCGCCCCTCCGGATACACCAGAAAGAACGGCTTCCCCTCCACTTCCGGCCCGAACGGCTGCACCAACCGCCCTTCCCTCAACTCATCCTCGATCAACTGCCGGCTCATCAACGCCACCCCCTGCGCGCCAATCGCCGCCGAGACGGCATGAGTCTCGTCGGAGAACACCAGCCCGGCGCTGACATCCAGTCCCGGCACCTGGGCCTGCTTCTGCCACAGCGCCCAGTCCAGCGGCGAAGAGACCACGGCCTGGTTACGGAAGTGGATCAGCGTGTGCCGCGGCAGGTCGGCCACATCCTGCAGGCCCAGCCGCGGGCTGCAGGCCGGGATGAAGGTGTTGTCGAACAGTTTTTCCGCCACCAGTCCCGGCCAGCGTCCGTCGCCGTAGCGGATGGCGATGTCGGCGGTGACGCCGTCCAGCGCCACCGGTTCGTGGGAGGCGTGGATGCGCAGGTCGATATCCGGATGCGATTCACGCAACAGGCAGACCCAGGACAGCAACCAGCGCACCGCCACGGCCGGCGTGGTGCTGAGGGTGATGGCCTGACGGCAAGGCCTGGCACTGAGGCGCTTGGCGGTGACGCTGATGCTGTCGAACGCGCTCTCCAGGGTCTGCTGCAGCTCGCGGCCCTGAGCGGTCAGTTCCAGTTGGCGCGGCTTGCGCAGGAACAACGCCACGCCCAGTGACTCTTCCAAAGCGCGAATCTGGTGGCTGATCGCCGTGGCGGTCACCGAGAGTTCTTCCGCGGCCAGCTTGGCGCTCTCATGGCGAGCGGCCGCCTCGAAAGCGCGCAGGGCCGAGAGCGAAGGTAGCCAGCGCTGACTCATGAATGAATTCCTCTCAGGCATAGCGAAAAATAATGATCGTTTGTCGCCAATATCGGCTGGCAATAGCCTGAGTCTGCTGCGAATTACAGATGAGTACAACTTCAAGCAGGAGACTCAACATGCCACACCTACTACACCTCGATGCCAGCGCCCGCCCCGGCCTCGCCGGCCAGGACCTGCACGGTTCGCACAGCCGCAACCTCAGCCAGCGCTTCGTCAGCCAGTGGCTGGCACGCCGCGCGCAGGACAACGTCACCTACCGCGATATCGGCCAGAACCCACCGTCGTTCATCGACCATGACTGGATCGCCGCCGCCTTCACCCCAGAAGCGCAGCGCGAGCCGTGGATGCGCGACACCCTGGCGGAAAGCGACATGTTGGTAGATGAACTGCTGGGCGCAGACGTACTGGTGATCGGCACACCGCTGTACAACTTCGGCATGCCGGCCGCCCTCAAGGCGTGGGTCGACCAGGTCGTGCGTGCTGGCCGCACGGTGGACATCGACACCAGCAATCCGCTCGATCCCTACGTAGCGAAACTGGCCGACCGACCACGCCACCTGGTCATTCTCAGCGCCCGCGGCGGCATCGGCTTCGACCCCGGTGGCGAGATGGCGCACATGAACCACCTGGAGCCGAACCTGATCACCGCCCTCGGTTTCATCGGCATTACCCGCGTGCACCAGATCGCCATCGAGGGTCAGGAATTCGGCGGTGAACTGCTGGCCACATCGGTCGAACAGGCCCAGCAGAAGGTCGATGCGCTGGTGGCGCAGCTGCAGCAGGCGTTGCACACAGAGCGCGCGATGGAGCCAGCCTGACCCTGCCGCACATGCCTGTCAGACCGTTTCCACTCAGAACGTGGGAACGGTCATGGGGGCAGCAGCCAGGAGCTCCCGCCAGATCAGAGCTTCACGCAGGCCAACAGCGCATTTCCGGAGGCACCATCCCAGGGAATCAGCTTCTCGTAGTCATGCTCGAACACATGCACCTCGAAGTAGGGTTGCAGCAGCGCCTGCAGCTCGGCGAACCCCACCGCCACCATGGGATGCTCGTCGTTCCACACCTGAGTCTCGCCTGCCGTGGTCTTTTCGATGCGCAGGCGCAATGTCTGGCGCTCACCGGCGCCGCTGTAGTGCCAGCCGGAACTGAAGATGAACTGGCTATCGGCGTGCCGGGCGTCGTGGCTGACGAATAGCGCGTTGTCGATCCTGTTCTTGTCCACCGCGTTGAAACAAAACACACCGCCCGGCTGGAGCGCTGCATGCACGCTGGCAATGCACGCCTGCAGCCGTTCTAGGCTGCCGTTGTAGTGGATCGAGTAGAGAAAGCAGGTGATCAGGTCCAGTGGCTCGCTCACCTGCAGCGCGCACATGTCCTGCAGGACGAACTGCGCTTCCGGGCAGCGCAGGGCCGCGCGGTCGAGCATCGGCTGATTGATGTCCAGACCCGCGCTCTGGTAACCCGCATCGATGAAATGCCGCACATGCGGCCCGGTCCCACAGGCCAGATCGAGATGCCGGCGGCCGCCATTGCCGAACAGCTGCTGCAGCCGGTGGATGCAATGACTCTGCGCCCGGTAGTCGATATCGGCGCACATCAGGTCGTAGTAACCCGACAGATCGGTGTAGAGAGCGTTGCCGGACATGGGAACCCGAGTGTTGGTGGACGATTGAGAGGGGCAACGCACGGCCCCGCTCAGCGCAGAAGCCGAGCGGGGCTACAGCAGGGGCAGGTGGTTACTGTGCGGAAAGCCCGGCAGCCCTGGCCCGCGCCGCGTGCAGCTTCTTGTAGCTCTCGACCAGGCGCAGGTGCTTGTCGAGGCCTTCCAGCTGCAGGCTGGTCGGGGTCAGGCCGTGGAAGCGCACACTGCCGTTGACCGAACCTATAGCCGCATCCATGCGCTCGTTGCCGAACATGCGGCGGAAGTTGGCCTCGTAGTCGGCCAGTTCCAGGTCATCGTCCAGCTGCACTTCCAGCACCACGTTGAGCGCCTGATAGAACAGACCACGCTCGACGGTGTTGTCGTTGTACTGCAGGAAGGCCTCGGTCAGCGCCTTGGCCTCGTCGTACTTCTTCAGCGCCACGTAGATCAGCAGCTTCAGTTCGAGGATGGTCAGCTGGCCCCACACGGTGTTGTCGTCGAACTCGATGCCGATCAGCGTAGTGATGTCGGTGTAGTCGTCGACCTCGCAGTTCTCCAGGCTCTTGAGCAGGCTCTTAAGGCGAACATCGCTCAAGCTATGCAGGTTGAGGATGTCGGAGCGGAAGATCAGCGCCTTGTTGGTGTTGTCCCAGATCAGGTCCTCGACCGGGTAGATCTCCGAGTAGCCCGGCACCAGGATGCGGCAGGCGTTGGCGCCGAGGTCGTCGTACACCGCCATGTACACCTCCTTGCCCATGTCTTCGAGGATGCCGAACAGGGTCGCGGCTTCCTGCTGGTTCGAGTCCTCGCCGTGGCCGGAGAAGTCCCACTCGACGAACTCGTAATCGGCCTTGGCGCTGAAGAAGCGCCAGGACACCACGCCGCTGGAGTCGATGAAGTGCTCGACGAAGTTGTTCGGCTCGGTCAGCGCGTTGCTCTCGAAGGTCGGCTGCGGCAGATCGTTCAAGCCCTCGAAGCTGCGGCCCTGGAGCAGTTCGGTGAGGCTGCGCTCCAGCGCCACTTCAAAGCTCGGGTGCGCGCCGAAGGAGGCAAACACGCCACCGGTGCGCGGGTTCATCAGGGTCACGCACATCACCGGGAATTCACCGCCCAGCGAGGCGTCCTTGACCAGCACCGGGAAGCCCTGCTCTTCCAGGCCCTTGATGCCGGCGACGATGCCCGGGTACTTGGCCAGCACGTCCTGCGGCACATCTGGCAGGGCCAGTTCGTCTTCGAGGATTTCGCGCTTCACCGCGCGCTCGAAGATTTCCGACAGGCACTGCACCTGGGCTTCGGCCAGGGTGTTGCCGGCGCTCATGCCGTTGGAGAGATACAGGTTCTCGATCAGATTGGATGGGAAGTACACCACCTCGCCGTCCGACTGGCGCACGAAGGGCAGCGAGCAGATGCCGCGGGCCTTGTTGCCGGAGTTGGTGTCGTACAGGTGCGAGCCGCGCAGTTCGCCGTCCGGGTTGTAGATCTCCAGGCAGTACTCGTCGAGGATCTCTTCCGGAAGCGCGTCTTTCGGGCCGGGCTTGAACCACTGCTCGTTGGGGTAATGCACGAACGGCGCGTTGGCGATCTCCTCGCCCCAGAACTGGTCGTTATAGAAAAAGTTGCAGTTCAGCCGCTCGATGAACTCGCCCAGCGCCGAGGCCAGCGCGCTTTCCTTGGTCGCGCCCTTGCCGTTGGTGAAGCACAGCGGCGACTGGGCGTCGCGGATATGCAGCGACCAGACGTTGGGCACGATGTTGCGCCAGGAGGCGATCTCGATCTTCATCCCCAGCTCGGCGAGGATGCCGGACATGTTGGCGATGGTCTGCTCCAGTGGCAGGTCCTTGCCGAGGATGCGCGTGCCCTCGCCTTCGGTCAGCGCCGGGATCAGCAGGGCCTGGGCGTCGGCATCGAGGTTTTCCACTTCCTCGATGACGAAGTCGGGGCCGGTCTGCACCACCTTCTTCACCGTGCAGCGGTCGATGGAGCGCAGGATGCCAATGCGATCCTTCTCGGAGATATCCGCCGGCAGCTCGACCTGGATCTTGAAGATCTGCTTGTAGCGGTCTTCCGGGTCGACGATGTTGTTCTGCGACAGGCGAATGTTCTCGGTCGGAATGTTGCGCGTCTGGCAGTACAGCTTGACGAAGTAGGCTGCGCACAGCGCCGAGGACGCCAGGAAATAGTCGAACGGCCCCGGCGCCGAGCCATCGCCCTTGTAGCGGATGGGCTGGTCGGCAATCACCGTGAAGTCATCGAACTTGGCTTCGAGACGGAGGTTGTCGAGAAAGTTGACCTTGATTTCCATGGGGCTACCGGGCGCAGGCGAGACGAAAAGGTCGCCATTATCCGGCTTTTGCGCGGGAAGTCTTGTGTCAGGCCATTAACACCGCCGGCCGGCATATTCCGAAACAGATTTGTTCACCGCAATTTCATATTCCGTTAACCCCCTGCTGTCTAGAGTGGCCCGGGTTTGCGGCATTGCGCAGGGAAAAGCTCCTGCCGCCCCTCGTTGATAATTTCTGGAGCGGCCGATGCCAATCATTCATCATGCCAATGCAACCAGCGTTGCAACGTCTTTGCGCAGAAAACACCTGCTCATTCTCAGCGCCACCCTGATAGCCCTGGGCACTCTGATGAGCCTGTGGCTACAGCGCGAGCCGCTGGAGAACCTGGGCGAAGACAACCGCATGGGCAAGTCCGGCCTGTTCGCCAACTGGGATGAGGGTGACGTGGTGGTGCTGGTACGCCATGCCGAGCGTTGCGACCGCTCCAGCGGCCCCTGCCTGGGCGACAAGAGCGGCATTACCGTTTCGGGCAATGCCGCGGCCGATGGCGTGGGCAGTGCCTTCAAGGCCCTCGGCCTGGGCAATGTCGATATCTTCGCCAGCCCGCTGCTGCGCACGGTGCAAACTGCCTACTCCATGTTCGATATCAGCATCGCCACCCGCGACTGGCTGGCCAACTGCCGCAGCACCCTGGCGCAGAGCATGCTCGACCATAAGCAGGCGCACCGTAACCTGTTGCTGGTCACCCACAGCGGCTGCATCGAGGGCGTGGCCAAAGCCCTGAGCGACTCCGGGGCCGAACACGACAGCGAATACGCCAGTGCCCTGTTCGTCTTCGTCGACAGGGCCAGTGGCCGCCCGCGCCTGCTCGGCTATATGAATGCCGAAGACCTGCAACGTTTTGTCGGGGAAACCCAAGGCTAGTGGGCGTTACAATGGCGCCCCGTCGCCCTGCCCGGAGCCCGCGTCCCGATGTTCACTCTCAGCCACCTGACCACCCCGCCGCCAGAATCCCTGAAAAGCCAGGTGCTGCAGATGGTGGTGGACTACTTCAGCGACATCAGCCCGGCGCCGCTGACGCCGAGCAACCCGCTGTACCAGCTGTACCAGTACGTGATCGGCTACGAAGTGCATCTGTACCTGCAGGCCATGGGCAGCGAGCCAGCCAGCAGCGCCCGACTGATTCTGGCGCTGGACGATGAAGACCCGTCCCGGGTGCTGGGCTTCGCGCTCTACCTGCCCAGCCCGGATGATGAGGCCGCCTGCACCCTGCTCTACTGCGCCGTACTGACCAGCCACCGCCGCCGGGGGATCACCCGCGCCATGCTGGGGCAGATGCAGCGGCTACATCCCCATGCCGCACTGGCCTGCGCACCGAGCCGTGCGGATACCTTCGAGCCCCTGGGTTTTCGCGTGCTGGGGGCGCGCGGGCCGCAAGTGCTGATGAACACCCGCAGCCAGGCTTCAGACGGTTGGGTGGCGGTGCAGGACCTGGCGCCGATATTCCAGTCCAAGGAAGTCGGGCAGATCCACACCTACCTGATCAAACAGCATGGCGAGAAGGCTATGCGCGATGCGGAGAAGCAACGCGACTACCTGCTTGATCAACTGGCCTATCAGGCTGAAGTGGTTGCACGCGAACGGCGGCTACACTGATCACTAGCTGAGCTGATCGATCAACACCGCATTGGTGTATACCAGGCTGCCGTCGCTGGCGCGCCGGCCGACCAGGTGGAACTGGCCGCGCCCCTCCTGGGCACTGAGGTAAACACGGAAACGGCAATCTGACAGCGGCCCGCAGTCCTCCGGCGGCACCAGCTTCAACTCGTCCAGATCGGCATCGATCATGGTTTCCTGCTGATTGTTCTTCTGCAGCATTACCTCGGCCTCCTCCAGCCGCAGGTGATTGCTACCGCCTACATAGAAACGAAAACCGCCCAGGGGCGTAGAGCGCTGGGCATTGTCGGGCTTGCACCAGCCCTCGATAGTCAGGGTACTCATACTCTTCCTCCTCGCGCAGGCGCGCGGCAGAACCCGTCAGAAGTCCGGAGGACAGCGCCCCCCGCCAGGCATCGCTCGGTAGCAGACGCCACATTCCGGTAGAGGCCCGCAACCCTGGGATCGTTCAACCTGTGTGCAGGAGAGCGGGCTCCGTAATATGCGGTAACCCTTGAGGGCCGACCCGCGCATGCCGCGATCGCCCGATTGGGGTAAAAGAGCCCCCTGCCGCCGTTATTCGTAGTCCTTCATGCCGCCCTTCCTCGCCCGCCACCTGCCCAGCCGTGAACAACTCGCCCGCAATCGCTTCCTGCGCTGGTTGGAGCCTTTCCTGCACCACACCCACCTGTGGGTCTGGTCGCGGCATGGCGTGGCGCTGGGCGTGAGCATCGGCATCTTCTTCGGCCTGCTGATCCCCATCGCCCAGATCCCCTTCTCGGTCGGCGCCGCCGTGGTGCTGCGGGCCAATGTGCCGGCGGCGGCGGCCAGCACCCTGGTGACCAATCCGATCACCTTCGCCCCGGTCTACTACGCGGCCTACCGGGTCGGCGCGCGCCTCACCGGCGCCGAGGTCGAGGCCGCGCCGGAGCTGCCGGTGCCGCTGGAACCGGCGGCGGACGAGCGCTCCATCTGGCAGCGCATCGGCGCTGTCGGCGCACCGCTGATCACCGGCCTGGCCCTGTTTGCCTGTATCGGCGGCCTGGGCATGTACCTGCTGATCAGCCTGGTGTGGGCATTGATCGAGCACCTGCGCGCGCGCCGCCAGCACCAGGCCTGAGCACCGCCCGGCACCTGCTGGTGCCACCCTCCCCGTACGTCGCTACAATGCGCGCCTTACCGTGCCGTGCCTGATAAAGAAGAAACACCATGTCCCTGCCCAAGAACCATCTGGAATTGCTCAGCCCTGCCCGTGATGTGGCCATCGCCCGCGAGGCCATCCTGCATGGGGCCGATGCCATCTACATCGGCGGGCCGAGCTTCGGCGCGCGGCACAACGCCTGCAACGAGGTCAGCGATATCGCCGAGCTGGTGAAGTTCGCCCGCCGCTACCACGCGCGGGTGTTCACCACCCTCAACACCATCTTCCACGACGACGAGCTGGAACAGGTGCGCACGCTGATCCACCAGCTCTACGACGCCGGCGTCGATGCGCTGATCGTGCAGGACATGGGGGTGATGGAGCTGGATATTCCGCCCATCGAGCTGCATGCCAGCACCCAGACCGACATCCGCACCCTGGACCGGGCCAAGTTCCTCGACCAGGCCGGCTTCTCCCAGCTGGTACTGGCCCGTGAGCTGAACCTGCAGGAAATCCGCCGCATCGCCGATGCCACCGACGCCGCCATCGAGTTCTTCATCCACGGTGCGCTGTGCGTGGCCTTCTCCGGCCAGTGCAACATCTCCCACGCGCAGACCGGGCGCAGCGCCAACCGTGGCGACTGCTCGCAGGCCTGCCGCCTGCCCTACACCCTGAAGGACGAAAAAGGCGGGGTGATCGCCTACGAGAAACACCTGCTGTCGATGAAGGACAACAACCAGAGTGCCAACCTGCGCGCCCTGGTCGAGGCCGGCGTGCGCTCGTTCAAGATCGAGGGGCGCTACAAGGACATGGGCTACGTGAAGAACATCACCGCCCACTACCGCCGCGAACTCGACGCCATCCTCGAAGACCGCCCCGACCTGGCCCGCGCCTCCAGCGGCCGCACCGCGCATTTCTTCGTGCCCGATCCGGACAAGACCTTCCACCGCGGCAGCACCGACTACTTCGTCCAGGATCGCAAGATCGACATCGGTGCCTTCGACTCGCCGACCTTCACCGGCCTGCTGGTCGGCAGCGTGGAGAAAGTGAACAAGCGCGATCTGATCGCCGTCACCAGCGAGCCGCTGTCCAACGGCGATGGCCTCAACGTGCTGGTCAAGCGCGAGGTGGTGGGCTTCCGCGCCAATATCGCCGAGCTGAAGAACGAATTCGAGGAAGACGGCGAGAAGCGCTACCGCTACCGCGTCGAACCCAACGAGATGCCCGAGGGCCTGTTCCGCCTGCGCCCCAACCATCCGCTGTCGCGCAACCTGGATCACAACTGGCAGCAGGCGCTGCTCAAGACCAGCGCCGAGCGCCGTATCGGCGTGAACTGGAAGGCCGAACTGCGCGAGCAGCAGCTCAAGCTGACCGCCACCAGCGAGGAAGGCATCGCCGTGGAAGTCGCCCTGCCCGGCCCGTTCGGCGTGGCCAACAAGCCGGAACAGGCGCTCGACGGCCTGCGCGACCTGCTGACCCAGCTCGGCACCACCGAATACCACGCGCTGAACGTGGCCCTGGACGCGCCGCAGGCGTTCTTCGTGCCCAACTCGCAGCTCAAGGCCCTGCGCCGCGAAGCCATCGACAAGCTGACCGAGGCGCGCGTCGCCGCTCACCCGCGCGGCAAGCGCAAGGCCGAGACCACTCCGCCGCCGGCGTACCCGGAGTCGCACCTGTCGTTCCTCTACAACGTCTACAACCAGAAGGCCCGCGACTTCTACCATCGCCACGGCGTGCAGCTGATCGACGCGGCCTACGAGGCCCACGAGGAAGAAGGCGAAGTGCCGGTGATGATCACCAAGCACTGCCTACGCTTCTCCTTCAACCTGTGCCCCAAGCAGGCCAAGGGCGTTACCGGCGTGCGCACCAAGGTCGCGCCGATGCAGCTGATCCAGGGTGACGAGGTGCTGACCCTGAAGTTCGACTGCAAACCCTGCGAGATGCACATCATCGGCAAGATGAAGGGCCATATCCTCGACCAGCCGCAACCGGGCAGCGCGGCCCACAGCAAGATGGTCGCCAGCATCAGCCCGGAAGACCTGCTCAAGACCATCCGCAACAAGCCGGGCTACAGCCACTGAAGCGACTCTACCGGCCGTCCAGAAAAGCCTGAATCCTCCCAGTCGGCGTATGGTGAAAGAACAGCCACAAGGGAGGAATGCATATGTTCCAGGTAACCCGTAACGGCGAAAACCGTCTCGACGTGGACTTCGCCGGCAAGCTCGACAGCGCCGAGATGCGCAGCGCACTCGACGAGCTGGAGCAGAAGGCCCAAGGCATCGAACACGGCCGCATGCTCTACCGCATCGGCGAGTTCAAGCTGCCGACGCTCGGCGCCATCGGCGTGGAAATGTCCCGTCTACCGCAGATGATTCGCTTCGCCCGGCGCTTCGAGCGCATGGCGGTGGTGGCCGACAAGCCCTGGGTACGCAAGGCCAGCCAGATTGAAGGCGCGCTGATCCCCGGGCTGACCATCAAGGCCTTCGAGCGCGGCCAGGAGGCCAGCGCCGAAACCTGGCTGCTGAGCCCGATCAAATAAGCGCCCGCGCACGGCAACTGCCCCTAAACTCCTTCGCCAGGATGTCTGGCGAGGGAATGGCAATGAAAGCATGCGCGTATCTGACGGCTCTGTTGCTGGGTGGCATTTTGACTGGCTGCACCAGCCAGCACGACGGCGGCGCAGACAGCGTTGCCGTCCAACTCGTCGCCACCTCGCGCAACGCCGGCAGGATCGGCCAGGCCATACTCAGCGCGCGCGGCGGGCAGACCGATCTGTCAGCCTTCATCAGCGGCGTACCCTTCGGCACCACGCTTCCGCTGCGTCTGGCCGCCTACATCTACCCCGGCACCTGTGCGCAGCCGGGCGCCAACCCCGACTACGAACTGAACCACACCCTGACGACCTCGCGCATTGGCGCAGTCGATGGCTGGCGCCTGTCGCGCAGTGCCGATGTCACACTGGCCACCCTGCGCGCCACACCTCACGCGCTGATACTGCGCACTGCACCGGCCGATGGCGCAGTGGACATCTTCTGCGGCGATATCAACTGACGCAGCCCAGGCTGCTCACCAGCCAACCTGCCAGGTACAGCCCCAGGCCAAATACCAGATGCGTCAGCAGGGCACGACGCCGGGCCAGCCAGGGGTTAGGCGTACGGCTGGCGGCGATCCCCATGCCGAAACCCGGCTGCATCAGCAGCATGGGCAACAACACCGTGACCGCACCAAAGCCCAGCGCAGGCAACAGGCGCGGCTGGCACAGCCACTGCGGCCCACTTAGCCATACGAACAACGCAGCAAACACCAGCCCGGTCAGGTAATGAAAGCCCCAGCCCAGCGCCCGCTCGCCAACCACGGGCCGCGCCTGACCAATGGCCGGATGACGGAAACGTCCCGCCGGCATATGCCCGAGCCAGCGCCCCACCAGCGCGTAGTCCAGCGACGGCAAACCCCAGAGCCGCTTGCGCAGCAGCGCCCACACATCCATCACCAGAGTGGCACCCAGGCCCAGCAGAACTA
Source organism: Pseudomonas sp. (assembly GCA_038147895.1). GTDB lineage: Bacteria > Pseudomonadota > Gammaproteobacteria > Pseudomonadales > Pseudomonadaceae > Aquipseudomonas. Next base: position 2,302 of record JAYQUJ010000092.1, on the reverse strand, counting down.
TCTGTAGCAGCATGATTAGACTCCTCGTAAAGTCACTGGAAACAAGCCTGCCAGTTAAAGTCGACTTGAGGTCAAGGGATGAAAGAGATGGATATCGGCAAGGTCGCACAATGGTCCGGCCTGCCAGCCTCGACGCTGCGCTATTACGAAGAACGCGGGCTGATTCGCTCTATCGGCCGCAATGGCCTGCGCCGGGTATTCAACGAGTCGGTACTGGAGCGCCTGGCGTTGATCGCCCTGGGCCGGGCGGTGGGGTTTTCCCTGGATGACATCGCCGGCATGCTCGCCGCCGACGGCCAGCTGGCCATCGACCGCAGCCAGCTGCAGTCACGCGCCGATGAGCTGGATCGCACCATCCGCCGTCTCAGCGCGGTGCGCGACGGCCTGCGCCACGCGGCCGAATGCCCGGCGGAGAACCACCTGCAGTGCGCCAAGTTCCAGCGCCTGATGAGTCTGGCCAGCAAAACCTCCGGCAGGCGCAAAACCAGCCGCGAGCGCTAACGGCAGGCAGCCGGCAGAACTTGTTCTAGAGTGTCCGGGGTTCACTCACACGGAGCAGATGGCCATGGCACTTCGCATCAACGACAGCGTTCCCGACTTCACCGCCGACACTGACCAGGGCAGCCTCGACTTTCACCAATGGATCGGCGACAGCTGGGCGATCCTGTTCTCCCACCCCAAGGACTTCACCCCGGTATGCACCACCGAGTTCGCCGCCGTGGCCCAGCTGGCTGGCGAATGGCAGAAGCGCAATACCAAGGTGATCGGCGTGTCGGTCGATGGCGTGGACGACCACCGCAAGTGGAAGGCCGATATCGAGCATTTCGGTGGCTGCGCGGCTGACTTCCCGATCATCGCCGACGACGGCCTGACGGTGTCCAAGCTCTTCGACATGCTGCCGGCCGAGGCCTACCTGCCGGATGGCCGCACCCCGGCCGACAGCGCCACGGTGCGCTCGGTGTTCATCATCGGCCCGGACAAGAAGCTCAAGCTGTCGCTGACCTACCCCATGAGCGTGGGCCGCAACTTCGCCGAGGTGCTGCGCGCCCTGGACGCCCTGCAGTTGACCTACAACGTGCCGCTGGCCACCCCGGCTAACTGGGCCGCCGGCCAGGACGTGATCGTCGCCCTGGCGCTGAACAACGAGCAGGCCGAACAGAAATACGGCGCCCTCGACATCAAACTGCCCTACCTGCGTACCGCCAAGGCGCCGACCTGAGCTTGATCGTGTTCCGTTAGCCGCCGGCCTTTACCTCCCCTCTCCCGTTTACGGGAGAGGGGCTGGGGGAGAGGGCCGGGAAAACGAGAAATAACCCAGCCCCTCTCCCTAACCCTCTCCCCGCAGGGAGAGGGGACAAACCGAGCCGGGTTTGGCTTATGTGAACAGCATTAGAGGCCTGAGCAGTTGACTCGCCCAACGAGCCGGCCTCCGCCTCACGGCGCGCCGAACAGCGCCGTCCAGTAGATGCCGGCATTGCTCTTCGGGTCGACCGCATAGGCTGCGCCCAGCTCGCTGTACTGGGCGTTCATCAGATTGGCGCAGTGGCCAGGGCTGGCCAGCCAGCCGACCACCACCTTCTCCACTTCATCCAGGCCGGCGGCGATGTTCTCGCCAATCCGCTGACCGCTGTAGCCAGCCAATTCGGCCCGATCGCCGGGCGTGCGGCCATCCGGGTCGCGATGGTCGAAGAAGTTGCCGTTGGCCATGGCCCGGCTGTGCCCTTCGGCGGTATTCGCCAGAGTGGCATTCCAAGTCAGCGGCGAAGCCGCGGGGAAGTCCTTGGAGCCACACTGACGAGCCTGGCTGCGCGCACGATTGACCCGCTCCAGCAGCTTTTCCCCTTCTACCTGCGCAGCCGCCAGGCGGCCACCGAGCAGAGGCCGCGCCAGCACGATGCGCCAGTCGCGGTCGGCACGGCTCACGCCGATATCGACGAACTGCGGGTCCAGCACCACCTGGCAGAAGCTCTCCTGCAACGCCTGCATGGCCGCGGCGGCATCCCGCGGCCCGGACAGGGTAATGGCCTGCACGTTGACCATGGGATAGGCGGCGCGCGCCATGGCGTCCTGCAGGTCAACACCACCGCTGGCCGGCAGAATCAGGCGGGCATCTACCGCCAGCGGCGGCAGCTCCGGCGATGCCTGCTCGCCACAGGGCTGGGTCTGATTGCGGTAGGCGTTGATCGCCTCGATCAGCTGTGCCTCATCGGCGGCCTGCGCAGCCGAGCTGAACAGCCCGAGCGTCAGCAGTGTGCAGCCCTGTACGGACGACATGGATTGCATGGAAATCCCCCACGCGCGT
>JAYQUJ010000091.1:0-15101 GCA_038147895.1 Pseudomonas sp. | reverse complement strand
GCCGTGTCGGTACCGAGCAATTCTGCCGGTTCGTCCGCGTCGATGACAAAGCCGCGCGCCAAGGCCGTGTCACCTAGTACGAGCGGCATGGTTCGCGCACGCGTCCGGGTGCCACCCTCCCAGGTTGTCACGACGCCGAACGTCGCGATGCCTGCGGCGGGCTTTGCTGCGACCTGATCTGCAAACTCACGCAATGCGCCGACGTTGATCCCGTTGCCGGGAGTTCCTTTAATGTTTGTGTTCATTTCTCGTTCCCCCATTATGTGTTACGCCCGGCCATCACGCCGCCGTCAACGTCCCAGATTGCGCCCGTCACCCATGCTGCCTTGTCCGACAACAGGAAGAGGATGACCTCGGCGACGTCTTGTGGCGTCCCAACCCTGCCGATTGGGTGGAAGCTGTTGAATCCCTGTAAGGCGCCATGAACCTCGGCCTTGGGTATGAATCCCTCGTAAATCGGCGTTTCGACAACCGCCGGAGAAACGGCATTGACCCTGATTTGTTTGGATGCCAGCTCCATCGCAAGGTGCTGGGTCAGCGAATGCAAACCTGCTTTTGCCATCGAATACGCGGACGACGGCGTAGCCGCAATCGCCTGCTTGCCCCACATCGAGCCGATGTTCACAATGGCGCCGGGACGCTCGCTGGCCACGAGATTGGCCACGACTTTTTGTGTGATGAAGAAGAACGCTTTATTCAACGTCAAATATTGTTCGTAATCACTTTCCGTGTGCTCAAGAAACGCCTTCGGGAAGAACACCCCAGCCGCGTTGACCAGAAGATTGATGTCCTTGTGGTGTTCATCGATGGTATGCAGGAGTCGCTTCACATCTTCGGCTCGCGAGAGATCGGCAGTCAGGGCGGTCACGGTGCCCAACGACGACAGCGCCTTGCGGGCCTCTTCGGCCTTGTCTTCACGGTGACCGACGATGACGACGCTTCCGCCTTGCTCAAGAACCATGCGGGCAGTTTGCAGTCCCATCCCGCTAGTGCCGCCGATGACCAACAACTTCTTGCCATTAAATTCAGTACTCATAATAATCTCCTTAACTACCAACTAAATGGTAGGGTTGTGTTGCAAAAAAAGTGCCGACCTCAGGTCAACACGGTGGAAAGAAAAGTGTTTCCAACTTCGGCCGGTCCGCGTGACGACCGCATGCCACGGCCCACCATCATCGAGCCTTCCAACGCGCACAAGAATGCCTCTGCGAGAGCCTCTGGGGTGGAATTCGAGGTGATCAGCGCGGCACGCTGACCATCGGCAACGACAAGAGTCAACCAGTCGAGATTGACTTTAAAGAATCGCTCGACCTCGCTCACAACGGCGTCCGGCAGCGAGTCCGACTCGGCACCCAACATGCCGCAGACACAAAGGCGCCGGTCCTTGGCGAAGGTGCGTTCGAAAAGTGCCGCATACGCAGTTAGCCTGTCAGGCGCTTTCGCATGCTGCCCTTCGATGCTCAGCAACTCCTCACGAAACCGGTGCGTGTAGCGCTGTGCGACCACGGCCACGAGTTCACCCTTCTTGGGAAAGTGGTGGTGGATACTTGGTTTTTTGATGCCTACCAACTGGGCCACGTCGTCGTATGAGAAGCCGTTGTAGCCGTGCTGCTGTACCAACCCTTCAGCGGCATCGACCACCCGCTCGGCGGTCGGCGAGATTTCGGAGAAATGCTTCATGCAAGCGCCTCATTTGATTCGGCGACTGGCAGGTGGCCTGTCTTGACCAGGATGGTGCAGCCTGTATTGCTGAAGGGACGGTGAGCACTCAAATGCGGACTGCGCATCCATGTGCCGGTAGGGTAGCTTCCGAACTCATCCTCAAAGACGCCTTCCAACACATAGATTTCTTCACCGCCGTAGTGACGATGCGAATTGAATCGTGTCCCCGGGGCCCAGCGCACCAAAGCCGTATGTTGTGTGTCGAACTCAGAAAGTGGCATCACCGACAGACCCGGCACGAGGCCTGGAAACCAGGGGCCGTTACGGGTGTCGACCACGGTGCGTTGGCTGTCGGCTAGATCAAGATGGCGCAGCTTGACGAACAACGTGCAACCCGTCGCGGAGCTCGGTGCATGCGAAGAACCTGGTGGATTCTTGATGTAAGTCCCAGGCCCGAAGGTCCCGGATTCGTCGCTGAATTCGCCGTCCAGGACCAGAATCTCCTCGCCCAAGTCGTGCTTATGATTTTCAAAAGCGGAGCCCGGCGCGTATCGCACGATCGAGGTGGCACGCGCCACTTCGTCGCCATCACGCTCCAGTAACTGGCGTTGAATCCCGGTCGCTGGCGAATCGACCCACTGTAAGCTTGAAGGCTCGACGACAACACGCTGCGAAAGATCTGAATTGAGTTTCATGGCTTTATTTCATCTACCGACTACTTGGTAGGTAAGTTATAAGATCCCGATTTGTTTGTCAAATAGCTTTCGCCATTTTCTTTCATCCATTGAAAAAACAATGAATTGGTTACAAGAACTCGCGAAGCTTAGCGTACGATTTTTTCCGAATTCTCTATCGTCCCCTAGAAGAGGTCCGCGATTGCGAAGTCCAACCTGGTCGGTTCAAAAGCTAAAAGCAGGGCAATGAAAAAGAGAGGGATGCCGTACCACCATCGTCTATCAAAACGGACTGAATATCGCTGCTGGTTCATTGCTGCCCCACCTCCATCTGCTTTTCAAACGGCTTCCAGGCCAATAGACCGTTTTGGAAAGCATGACTCGCCGCCTGGTAGTAGCTGATGTTCCTTTGCATCAGAGGATCCTGAGCATCCACTTGATACTCCCGGCTTTCGCCCAAGGCATCGTCATGCCGGCGCATATGATTTTGCGGACTGAGAATGGCCAGGTTTTTGCCGTCGAAAAGGCCCAGGTGCTGATAGTTGCCAATAAGAACCCGAGGCTGCGCAGCATTGCTCTTAAGCAAATCGCGGCCAAAGAACGTGGAGGTGTAGTCAAGGTTCAGCAAACCAAGGAGGGTCGGAGCTAGGTCAATCTGGCTAGCCAACTGACCATCCTCGCGAGCCGGAAGCCACTTGGGGGCGTATAGGAACAATGGGATGTGGTAATTGGCCACCGGGAGATCTTCCATGCCGGCGCTACCTGCACAGTGGTCAGCTACAAAGACGAACAGGGTGTTGTCGAACCAGGGCTTCTTTCTGGCCTGCTCAAGGAAGTTACCGATAGCCCAGTCGGTGTACTTAACCGCCCCCTCACGCCCATCGCCAGCAGGTATGTCGATGCGACCACTCGGGTATGTGTATGGACGGTGATTGGAGGTGGTCATCAGTTGCAGCAGGAACGGCTTGCTAGCTGCATGATCAGCATCAGCTAAGCGAAGTGCTTGAGCATAAAGATCCTCGTCCGCCATGCCCCAGGCATTTTTAAAGTGGATGTCGGCCTCATCAACACTGCTCTGATCGACCACGCGGTACCCGTTCCCGCTGAAGAAAGCGTTCATGTTGTCGAAGTAGCCGCGACCGCCATAAACAAAGACGCTGTCGTAACCCTGAGACGCAAGCTGCTGGCCGAGGCTGCCATAGCCACTCTCACGCCCAATGCGCTTCACGATGGAACGCCCTGGCGTCGGCGGTATGGAAAGCGTGATGGCCTCAAGGCCTCGGTCTGTCCGGGTACCGGTTGAGTAGAAATTGTTGAAGAACAGGCTCTGCTTACGCAGCTCATCCATGTTCGGGGTCAGCCCCCGCGGATCACCGAAGCTGCCCAAGTATTTGGCTGACAGGCTCTCGATGGTCACCAGGACAATATTGAGCTTACGTGGCGCTCCTGGATTGTTGATCTGCCGGCGAATATCCACCGGATCATCGCTAGTGAATTGTGCAGTCGGCTCGCTCATCTCCTGGCGCAACTGCTGGCCGATCTGGGCATCAGGCAGCGTGCTGTAGAACTGCTGATAATCAAGCTCGTTGTTCCGGAACGCCGCAAAGAACTGATATGGACCATTGCTCGCTAGCTCGTGGCGGTATGCGTTCCCCCCCATCCCTCGGGGACTGTCTTGATTGAGCGCCACTGCGGACAGAACTACAGCAAAACCCAACCCAGCCACGGCGATGCCACGAGAGCACCACGTCGGTAGAGGTGCATTCAAGGCCGCAATGAGGGGGCGACGGAGCATCCCCCCCAGCAGTGCGCTAACTGCGCCGAGACCGAGCAGTAGCAACCCGATGGGATAAGACTCAAGCAAGTTGTTAAGCACCTCATCGGAGTACACCAAGTAGTCCACGGCGATGAAGTTGAAGCGCACTCCGAACTCGTCCCAGAACAGCCACTCGGCTGTAGAGACAAAAAGCATGGCAAACAGGCTGACCAAAAACAGAGTAATCAGAAAAATCCGATGCCCAGGACGTCGCCAAAGCACTGGCGGGCACAGCAGCAGATACAAACCTAGAGGGAAAGCTGCATAAGCCAGGAAGCCAAGATCATAAAGTGCTCCAATAGCAAAGATTCCAGCGGACGCGCCGCCAGCCTCAGTAAGGTGAGAACCAAGCAAGACTGCCCGAGTACCCAAAAACACCACCAGCCAACAGGTCAGCAGCAGTAGTAGGAAACGCATAGGCGCAGTGCGGGGAGTGAACATACGAGAGTCCGAGCAGTAGAAATGCCCGGCAGTCTGCAAAGTGCGCCGTCGAAAACTGGTGAAGAAGATGTGAAAAAGCTGTCAACGCCGTGCGCGCATCTAGAACTCTGATGACGCAGCAGTAACTTCTGATTGAGACGTGAGTGCTATGCGAGAATTTTCGCCCTTCAGGAACAGGCACGAGCCTGCTCTTTGCTACTGACTGAGCGATGAACTGTCCGAACCCCGACATGATGTTTTGTCTGACAAATGACTACATCGGTGATGCTTAGAAGGGTTACTCCCAACCCCATCACACAGACAAAGACTCGGTAAGGCAGCCCCAAAATGCAGATTGCTCAGCCAGATAGAAACAGTGGCTCCAGAGTGCGCACCGGTAGGTAGCAGGGCTGATAGCCAAGTCCCCGTCCGAGCATCAAACAAGACTCCAGCACACTCGGCCTGATCAAGGACCGCAGGAGTTATCTGCAACTATTTCGTCCCCAATAATTGGCATTCAGCAATGCCATGGGGCGCATTTCACAGACACCGCCATCACAGATATACAGCCACAGCCCCCTACAAAGCCCCTCTTAGAGCAAGCTGGTAGGATCCCTCGAGAGCTAGCAGATCATCCTTGGGGAGCTCTCCCCAGTGCCTCCTCAGCTGGAATAGATCTTTTCGAGAGGCCTTGCCGACACTCCATCTCTGCCGACTCTTCTCCAGATCGAGCAAAGCAACTTCGACCTGCACTCCCCCCAAGGTATTGGTGAGGGTTTTGACAAAGATGTGCTTGGGATACAAGCAGCCATGCTGCCACCTACCCTTGTGCAACCGAGCCAGCTCTGTGCCAAGCGCCGCCATGAGGTGTTGGGCAACGTGAGTCTCACCCTGAACTCGATACCAGTCCTGAAGGCTAACGAAACCACGAAGCGCCTCTGTCACCAGTAGCGCTTGCCAATTTCCGTCACTGCGACGGGCTCCACAGTAAACAATGTTTGGTGTTCGAATACCGAGGCGAGCATATGCCAGGTACGCCTTTCGCTCACGCAGCACCGTAGGTAGTCCCATTGGGTGCTGAAGAGAACGATAGATGTGGCCGATCTGACGCTTGCAGTAGAGATCCGGCCGCTCATCGTTAAGAGAGCGCAAAATGCGCACTCCGCTCTCTCCTCCCCGCCGCTTATTGGCTGGCTCTACCCATTCCCCACCACTGTCCCACCAACGATCAAATGAGCGAAGGCCTTTGGCGCCCTTCTGCACCCGCCCTGCAGCACTGGTAATCGTATGCAGGCTCATAGCTTGGGAGCCTTACGCAAGACATATGTGCGCCACATGGCGTAGCCCGGCAAGAAGTCCAGGTGGCCAACGACCTGGAAACCTGCCTCTTTAAACTCACTTTCGATCACCGATCGAGGAACGATGAAGCGGTTTTGGTTCTGCGCTGGGCGACCTTTCAGAGCTCGTCTCGACTCAAGGCGCCGGCGCCTCCAGGCCTTGAAATTGCCGTCAACCCAGAGAGAGACGATGACGCTATCGCGACTAACTCTGGAGAACTCTCGTAGCATCGCAAGGCGATGCTCTGAAGACTCGATGTGATGCAGCAGTCGGATACAGAAGACGCAGTCCACTTCACTGTCATTGAGTTGAATATCAAAAGCGGAGGTTTGGAAGGTAGTGATCCGCCGGACAACATCCTTCGGCTGCCCCTGCCTAGCTATCTCAAGCATCTCAGCAGAGTTGTCAGCAGCAAGGATTACTCGATTAGGGTTCTCGCAGAGCAGCGGCCAGAAGCGGCCTGCGCCACTAGGCAGATCCAGAACTTGTGCGGGATCGCCCGCAAGCTTAAGTGCTTGTCGTGCAACCTCCACATCCCGCCAATGGGAAATTCGTCGAGCCAGACCATCCTGATGCTTAGCAAAGTATTGCTGAGCATGGTCGCGGTCGTACTTGCGGGAAAATTCGAGCTCGATAGGGTCTTGCTTGAGCATGAGATAGCGCTCCAGATGGTCTGGTTGACCACCCTAGAGATCCGGGCATCAAGCACTCGTTAAAAAAATGCGAAAAATTCGTCAACTGCGGAGCAACGGTTACTTAATATTTCAGCGTCGAGCAGTGTGGCAGTAACACTCAATTAAGCTTGATGTTTTTTTCACAATATCTTGACGACTGCTTAACAACAGAAAGAACAGACTGACTTCAAGGCTACACCCTGGAATCAGTCAATGCATCGCCCGCATACATCATTTTCATTACTAAATAATGAAAATTCACCCCTATTAGCTGCATGTCTAATTTTTTCAGCAGCGCTCATATCTGGCTGCCAAAACACTCAAGAACAGATGTTATACGAGGGCTACCCACCAACCTATGTTGATGGCTTCGATGCAGGCTGCAGCAGCGGTCGGCATGCTGGAGGAGGTCTAGAACCATTTCGAAAAGATGTACGGCAGTACATGAACGACTCGCTGTACAAAATGGGGTGGGAGGATGGGCTTAGCCAGTGCAAAGACGCACTTCAAGCAGAGGAAGACAGGATCGCCAACAAGCCTACCGACGAGGATAACGAGTGGCGTAGGCATGTAAAATCTCGAATGGGTGAGGCCTTCTCGAAGAAAAAGCAATTGGATTCCGAACACTAATTTACGTGATATCTACCCAACCGCTCTCCAAAAGAAAAGCCAGGCAATGCCTGGCCTTTCGCAATCGACGCGGCTGACTTACTGCAACCACCCGTCTACCTTTTCAGTTCCGTATTGCGCCCTCCAAGCCTTCAGCACTTTGCTGGCACCTTTGGTCTCAACCACTTCACCGGTTTCTGGATGCTTATAAACCTTGACCTGGCGTTTCCGGCGCTGCCCCTGCATTGCCGGAGCCAAGCGGCGACTTGCTTGTGGGTCGAGAAGAGAAATGACGCTTCCCAAATTAAAGCCGTATTCAGCCATGAGCTTGCGTAGCTTTTCTTCAAACTCAATTTCACGCTTCAAACCACCATCATTTTTAAGCACATCGAGCTGCTTAATCTGAGCGGCAAGCTGAGCCTCAAGAGCCTTGAATTCTGCAAGCTTAGACATAGACAAACCTTTATTAGGGTGTATTGGATTAAATCACTCTAACACGAGCCATCTGCAGCGAGGAAATTAACGACGAATAGGTCGACCAATGCACTAAATTTATGCCGTACGGCCTAGTGAAGCCTGATACCTCCCCACCCATTTCATGGCAAAGCACCCCACTCAAGCGCGTAGAAGCGGTGATATATAAAGAACCATGATCATCGATTGGCATGTGCTCTAGCTTGGCACGAAAACGCCTAATCGATGTAGATAATTGCTTTCTTATCTCCGTATTTCTTCTGCATTAACTGAAGTGCCACCCTAGCGTAGTCATGCTTGTAAAACCACGCAGAGTGCTTTTCTTTACCGTCCTTCAGATAAAGCACACGGTACCGAGGCGCAGAAATTGGCGCCTGCATGGCAGTTCGAAGGCGATCACGCTCAATGCGAGCAGACAAAGCCAATTTTGCGCGTAGCGCGGATTGAGCATCCATCATTATCCCTTAACGAGCTTCGTAATACCTATGCTGGCAGGTATGCGTAGCTTGATAAGGTAGTGTGGAACGGAAAAAGTTCACCCCTTGATCATTCGCCCTACTCATTAAGATCAGCGAGCCGAAACCCTACGCCTCGAATAGTATGTAGCAAGGGCGTGCCGAATGGCTTGTCTAGCGTTTGCCGAAGCTTATGGATCTGAGGCCTGGAACACCACAGCTCGCAAATATAAGCATTATCGTTTGCTAGGCAGCTCCCAACTTTGTGTCAAATCATGGCCGCGAGGATCGGCCAATACGGGGGGGGCGCCCTCAATTACTGGTGCTGCCTACACCTAGGTTGCCGGGCAAGCCCACTCGCCCGGGTTGGCGAGCAGTGGGCTCAGCTGCTGCGGTGGTTGGTGAATGAGCCCTGTAGGCGACTCACATACACGCTGGATAAAGTTGTCGGTGAACAGCAGCTTGCCGGACACGTAGTATTCGTTTGGCCGCAGGTTGGAATTTCAATCTTCGTGCTCAGCCGGGCAGCCAACCACTGTTAGCCATTCAAGTAATGATCAACGTGGCAATCGACTGTCCGAACTGGAATGACAACAGGCTGGCGGCATTCTCGCCGCCAGCCTTCCCAAGTCACCTGCCTGCTTGGACCCGTGGGCGATCGCGCCAGCTCAGGTAGCACACCAGTGCAATGATGATGACGGCGAACACCTCGCTGGTTCCGACCGTTCCAAGCCCCAACCCGCCTTTCTTGGCTGAGTGCGATAGCCAGTCGCCCACGGATGCTCCGAACGGCCGTGTGAGCACATAGGCGACCCAGAAGGCCGTCACGACATCCAGGCGGAAGAAATAGTGGGCGATCGCCACAGCGAGGATGCACCCGGCGAAGAATAGGGCCGAGATCGCGTAGCCCAGCTTCAGCTCTTCCGCGACTAAGTCACCGGCGGCGGTTCCGAGCGCGAAGGTCATCAGGATCGCCGTCCAATAGAAGAACTCCCTCCGCCCCGGGTAAATGGCCAGGATCGACAGGGTCTTCTCCTGGGCGAACCAGAGCACAAAGGTCAGTACCAGCAGTACGCTGAACACCGCGGTGGTGGTGGTCAGCGCCACACCATAGGTGTCCACCAGGCTGTCGGTAACCAGAGTCCCGAAGATGCTCACCTGCACCACCGCCAACCAGTACTTCCAGGGCACGTAGTGCTCGCTGCGCAACTGGATGAACATGACCGCCACCAGCAACGCCCCCATGATCAAGGAGGTCAGCGGTAGCCCGAAATGCAGTTTGAAGATCAGGAAGTCAGCCCCCGTCTCCCCAACCGTGGTCGACAGGATCTTGATCACCCAAAACACCAGTGCCACCACTGGAACCTTGTTCTGCAGGGCATCGGCCCAATCACTATTGTCCACTCGCATGCTGGAGCCTCCGTGTTGTCGTTGTTCGAGGCTCGCCGGGATGCGTGTACACCCACCGCCTTTGCCAAGAAATGCGAAGGAGGTTAGAGGCGAAGGTGTGAAGTGCCTGTCAAGTGCACGTGAAGTTTTCGTTGGCCTGGCAACATTACGCGGGAGGAGCGATCTGCTGTCCTGAACAAAACTCGGCAGGTCCGCCCAGCGAGGGAAATAAAAGCAGCCTTACCAGTCTTCGAGCAGGAGTCGTTAGTCAGTGAGACCAAGAAGCAGGTGCTGTCGCCACTTCGCTCGATAGCTCAGAAGCCGAGGGAGTGATAGTCCAGCGTCCGCTATTGGCCGATTCTGTTGAAAAAGTCCCGTCGCAATTTTTCCCCATGAAAGAGCGTGAGCGACGTTGAAATCTGGCTTGCTCAGAAGGAAGAGCTGTCTTGGTTTTTACGTAGCAACACCGAAATCGAGTGCTTTCTGAGCTACCAAAACGCAGCTCGCTCAGAAACCGACTTTTTCAACAGAATCGGCCGTAAAGGGACATCCCGTAGAGGACAGCTAGGGACTAACAGTGGCATTCCAGCGCCTACGAATTATGGGGCGATTCAGCAGCTAGAGCGGCCACAATCCAGCTGCTTACGAAACAGCCTCTGATCGGACTGCAGCTTCGCCAGACAGGCATATTTGATACTGCAAGCTGGCTCATTCCTGACTTATGCTTCAGAGAGCTACTTCTTCGGGACGAACAAGAGCGGCTGTAGGATGTGCCATCCGCTAGCCTGCGGCCCCGAAGAAAACGAACAACAAGATTAGTCAGAAGGGAATCTGAGCGATGAGGCTGAGCAATCTGCTTATCAGTAACTTCCAGTCCTTTGGGCCGGCAGCGGAGGAGATCTCGTTCGAAGATGTTACCTACCTCCTAGGCCCTAATGGTGCAGGGAAAACAGCCGCGCTGCAGGCACTCTGCCGGATGTTTTCAGTTGATCCCAGCTTACGCCGAATCCGCCGTTCAGACTTTCACGTCCCTGCCACTGAAGCGAAGCAGCCCGAGCAGCGTCATCTGTGGCTTGAAGCAGATTTTACGTTTGAGGAAACACTCGAGGACGATGATAACGACACTGTGCCGCCGTTCTTCGGGCAAATGGCAATGCGCGAGGTGGGAGGGACCCCTTGGATACGCTTTCGCCTAGAGGCAACACTGTACGAGGATGGGGAGATTGAAGAGCAATTTCTCTTCGTCACCAAGACGGACGAGAATGACGAGCCTGTATCGAAACAGGCGGTTCCAAAACGGCATCGTGACACAATCCATCTCCACTACCTCCCAGCCAAGCGCGATCCTTCCGATCACGTCGCCTACGGCGCAACAGCCCTTCTGGGGCGGCTCCTACGAGCTGCCAACTGGACTGAAGACCGAGAGACGGTAAAGGATCTCACAGAGCAAATTACTGACTGCCTTGTTGAGAACGAGTCAGTTAAAACACTGAGCGATAGCCTCACCACTGCTTGGCAGCGTCTGCACAAGGGGGACTTCTTTGCATCGCCCCGCCTGACGTTTGAGAACTCTGAGATCGAAGCATTACTTCGGCACCTCACTGTCTCCTTCAGCCCTGGCCATGGAGAAAATCAGGTTGACTTTGCACGCCTGAGTGATGGGCAGAAGTCCATGCTGTACCTCTCGCTGGTCCTGTCAGCACTCACGATAGGGCGTGATGTGAGGTCGGGAGAGAACAAGGCTTTCGATCCCCATAAATTGAAACCGCCGGCATTCACCATCCTCGCGGTGGAAGAGCCGGAAAACAGCCTTTCGCCACATTACCTCGGCCGCATCGTCAACTCGCTGAAGTCCTCAGTCGACGTGGATGCCCAAGCACTGATAGCCACTCAAGCGCCCTCTATGCTGCGGCGGGTTGAGCCTGAAAACATCCGGTACCTGCGACTGAATGGAGATCGGCGCACCCAAGTCACAACTATTCAGCTACCTCAGAAGCATACCGACGCTTACAAGTTTGTTAGGGAGGCGGTGCAGGCGTTTCCTGAGATCTATTTCGCTCGACTGGTGGTGCTGGGGGAAGGTGATAGCGAAGAGATCGTACTGCCCAGAATCCTTCAGGCGAAGGGGGCACCTGTCGATGAATTTGCTGTTGCAATTGCCCCGCTCGGTGGTCGCCATGTGAACCACTTTTGGCGGTTGCTCTCAGCGATCGGAACTCCCTACATCACGCTCCTTGACCTTGATGTCGGCCGCCATCAGGGCGGGTGGGGACGCGTGAAGTACGTCAGGGACCAGCTTGCTCAGTATGCTCCTGAAAATAACCTACCCGCTGGCTGGCCTTACCATGAATGGAACGATCCCAACACGCCTGTACGAACCCATAACTGGTTCGAGAGTGGAACAGTAAGCCTCTTCAACGAGCTCGAAAAAAGGAGCGTTTTCTTCTCCGACCCCTTGGATCTGGACTTTGCAATGCTGTGTGCCTTCCCACAGGCATATGAGGCTGAAGCCATCGCAGCAACCCCAAAGAGCCACACCAAGGTCTTAGGAGATAGCCATTTCAATCCCGACCAATACGACGAAGATGAACAGAGCTTGTTCGAGGCTTACCACAAGCTTTTCAAGTTGAGCAGCAAGCCTGCAGCCCACTTGGGCGCGCTAGGAAGGCTCACTGATCAGGAGCTTCTTGATGGCCTGCCTGAGTCGCTGGATCGGCTCGCAGATAAAGTTATCGAACGGCTCGATGAGTCACCGGAATGATCAAGCCTGAACGCTGGGTTCCCTCCCCAGGAATTCGACTGGAGAGAAATGCGTGGGAGGCTATCCGGGAGCGAGAAGAGTCAGTAGTGCTTACTGCTGGTCCTGGTGCAGGCAAAACAGAAGTACTTGCGCAGCGAGCGGACTTTCTTCTACGTACGAACTCCTGCCGCTACCCGAAACGCATACTTGCCGTCTCGTTCAAGACCGATGCCAGTCGGAATCTCAAACAGCGGGTTCAGCTTCGCTGTGGCTGGGATTACTCGTCACGCTTCGACAGCGTTACCTTTCATGGCTTTGCGAAGAGGATCATTGATCGGTTCCACCCAATTTTGGTGGATGAGGCGTTGAGCCAAGACTACGAAATTGGTCCACAGTACATCCGAGGCAAACAGATCACCTTCAATCATCTGCTCCCGCTTGCCCTTCGGATCGTGAAAGAGAGCGTGATCGCCCGCAATGCAATACGTCAGTCCTATTCACATGTGTTCCTTGACGAATTCCAAGACTGCACTGCAGACCAATACGAACTGATAAAACTGCTGTTCCACGGTACACCAGCGATCCTGACCGCTGTAGGAGATACCAAGCAGACCATCATGGGTTGGGCAGGCGCACTTGAAGGAATCTTCAAAACTTACGCTGACGACTTTGGTGCCCGCCCTCTGCGCCTGTTCTTGAACTTCCGGTCCCAGCCAGCCCTTCTGCGGATGCAGAATGACGTCATTCGGGAGATTGAGGCTGATGCGGTGATGCCGGAAGATCTTGCCAAGGGTGATGGGGGGGAGATTTTGGCGGGGCGTTTCCCAAATGCCGCGGAGGAAGCGCAGGCTGTAGCGAACCTTATTCAGCGCTGGATTTCTCAGGAAGGCATACCACCTAGTCAGATCGCCGTTTTGATGCCTCGTCAGATTGAAGAGTACGGCGAATTCCTAATGTTTCGACTCACTGAGTTGGGAATCGCTCATCGCAACGATCACAACCTTCAGGATCTCCTGAAAGAGCCGGCAGTCAGCCTTGTAGTCGACTACCTCACTTGCCTGTACGGCCAGGAGCAAGCAGAAGCATGGTCTCGATTAATGGACCACTTCACCCCGTTCGAGGACGACGACAGCCGAAGCAGTGCCCAACGGATCTTCGAAGAGACCTATCGTGAGCACCTGAAGAAAGTTAAGCAAGAGCGCAAAACAGCGAATCCATATGCCTCATGGTGGGATATGGCCAATGAATTCCTCAAAAAACTAGGCTTCTCGTCCGTCAGTGCACTCTCCGCCGACTACCGCTCCAAGGCTCGTCTGTTAGAGATTGTTCGCGAAGTTCGTGAGCGCATCAGAGGGCTACTGGCTACAGAGCCAGATTTACTCAGAGCATTGGCACGGCTTTCTGACGATTCGGCAGTTCGGTTCCTAACCATGCATAAAAGCAAAGGTTTGGAGTTTCATTCGGTAGTTGTGCTTGGCGTCGAGCAACAAACGTTCTGGGGGCAACTCGACCAAGAGCGATGCGTGTTCTTTGTTGGAATCTCTAGGGCCAAAAACCGGCTTGTGCTTACAACTGCGGATTACAGGCCATGGCCAAAGAACGCAAGAAGATGGGATGAGCATCGAGCTCCGCATGCCGAGTTTGTGAGCCATGTTGTGCGCCATCTCACCAAGCAGCACTTCTAATTATTAAATTCCCGCTCACGCTGTGGAGGAGGCTTGGAAATAAAAAACCAAAGCCAGCTCGGATTATGCGGTCAGACCCAAACCAGAATTCCTTATTGGTAGTGGGAGGCCTTAAAATTCGCCGAGAGTAAGCGTAGATGTAACGACTCTTACCCGCTCTATGCCATTGGGGATATGTTCCTCATCCGTATTTGAATATTTGCCGCGAATTTTAGCTGAGGCCGAGTGGGCTTTCAGTCCGATGGCTCGCATTCTGGGATTTGGACTCTGTATCCACATCCCCGAACGTTTTTGATGCGTACATCACTGCCAGCATCTCGCAAGCTCTTGCGCAATCGATAAATCGTAGACTTGATAGTCGTATCATCGCTTGATTTGCATTCTTTCTGAGCATCAAGTGCAGCAATAATTAGATCTTGATGGACTACTCGAGGCGCATGTTTGGCTAGTGTAAAGAGTATTTGATGTTGCCTTTTCGGAAGCCTCGACGTTGATCCGCCAATAGTGAGCGTCCCTTTTTTGTCGCAAAGTGTCATGCTGCCTATAGACGTAATAGATCCTAGATTCTTCGGTTTTATTATGGCGGCGATGCGCTTTGCAATAACCTCAATTTTGAATGGCTTAAGCAAGTAATCATCAATCTTCGGGTTGAAGGTTTTATTATTAATGATCAGTGAATTAGCTTGCGCCAAAATAATGCATGGGGTGTCTTTGTTTATAGTTGAGCACCTGATTATTAAAGGGGCTTCGGATAAAAAGTCTGGCGCGTCACCATTAAAAACCATCGCCGAGAACTTTGATGTATTCATGACGATTGTGGCTTGCTTGCAGCTTTCTGTCTCTGTTACCTCGTAGCCAAACTTCTCAAGGCAGGTTCGAATATGTGAGCGCAGTGCCGGGTGATCGTGAGCGACAAGGATTTTGATCGAAATGAGTTTTGCAATAGCTGTCATTTTTGGGCGGCGAAAGGATACATGGAGACGATTTTGACATGCCGGGTAGAAGCACCTGAGGGTGTTTTCGCCCGAAGGGGCAAGCTTTTTTCTATAAAATGAAACGAATGTTCTGCTTGATCAAAAGAATTCTCAACGGTGAGCTGATCTGGTGGGGGGTGGCGGTGTTTCAAAAAATGAAACGGTATTTCTCAATGGTTATTGAAAGACGC
>JAYQUJ010000090.1:0-15772 GCA_038147895.1 Pseudomonas sp. | reverse complement strand
TAATGTACCCTCCAGACTAGAAGGTCAGTGTAACAGCCAGATTGGCCATACCCTATCACTTCGATCCCATCAGCACTCGCTGAGCGACTCGCGGTAACGCAACACCAACCGCTTGAGCTCCTGCCGCCAACCTTCAAGATCGGCGCTACTCAACGGCGCAGCCTGCTCCTCGACACTAACCGCTTCGATCAACGGCAGCGTCGGGTCGACTTTGGCTTTTTTCGGCGCTTGCGGAGGGCGATAAAGATCCGCGTGGGCTGCCAGCAACTGCGCCAACCAGCTTTCCGGCTGCTGGGCAATCTCGAGCAACTCGGACAGCTCCGGCGTTGGCGAATCCCGCAATACCTGCTGATTGAGTATCAGGTCGACACGCGGCGCCGCAGCCAGCGCCAGCTTGTAGTAATCGGTTATTTCGTGACAGAGCCCCAACACTGCACCGTAGAGGTGAAAGAGTGCTGCCTCACGCTCCGCCTGCTGTAAGGCAGGCGCGTTGGCCACAGCACCGCCCTCTGCCTTGCGCAGGCTTTCCAGCGCCAGCCCGGAGAAAAATATCTTCTGATTGGTACGGGTGTAAGGCTCATGGGCCATGACCAACTCCTGAGCGGCAATCAGTCACCGCATCGAGAACGAAACAGACACTGGCGGAGCGCCTATTGGCGCCCCGCCCGAGGACAAAGGATTCAGCGCTTGTCTTCGACCTTCCACTTACCGCCATCGAAGAAGGCGCGCCAGCCGGTGGGCTTGCCGTCCACCTCGCTCTGCACATACTGCTCCTTGGTCTTGCGGCTGTACCGGATCACCGCCGGACGGCCCTCTGGGTCCTTGGCCGGCGCATCCAGCAGGAAGTGATACTTGGGATCGATCTCGCTCTTGTGCGGAATCAACTCCAGAACCAGCGGTGCACGGGTTTCGCGGTTCTTGGGGAAACCACTGGCGGCGAGGAACAACCCGGAGGCGCCATCACGCAGCACGTAAGTGTCGTCGACCTTCTCGCACTTGAGCTCCGGCATCGGCACCGCATCCATCTTCGGCGGCGCCGCCTCACCACTCTTGAGCAGCTTGCGGGTGTTCTTACAGCTGCTGTTGGTGCAGCCAAAAAACTTGCCGAAACGCCCGGTCTTGAGCTGCATCTCGCTACCACACTTGTCGCACTCAAGGCTCGGCCCTTCGTAGCCCTTGATGCGGTATTGGCCCTGCTCGATCTCGTAGCCGGCGCAGTCCGGGTTGTTACCACAGATATGTAGCTTGCGGGTCTCGTCCAGCAAGTAGGCATCCATAGCCGTAGCGCAGATCGGGCAACGGTGCTTGCCCAGCAGCACCAAAGACTCAGACTCACCCTCATCATCCGCCGCGATCTCGTCGCCAGGAATCAGATTGATGGTGGCCTTGCAGCGCTCCTTGGGCGGCAAGGCATAGCCGGAGCAGCCCAGGAATACGCCAGTGGAAGCCGTGCGGATCATCATATGCCGCCCGCAATCGCGACAGGCGATGTCAGTCGGGGTTGGCTGATTGGCGCGCATACCGCTGTCACTTTCCCCGGCCACTTCCAGCTTCTTCTTGAAGTCGCCATAGAACTCGTCGAGCAGGTGTTTCCAATCGCGCTCGCCCTGAGCCACATCGTCCAAATGCTCCTCCATGCCGGCAGTGAAGCCGTAGTCCATCAGATTGGAGAAGCTCTCGTTGAGACGCTCTGTGACGATGTCGCCCATCTTTTCGGCATAGAAACGGCGGTTATGCACGGCGACATAGCCGCGGTCCTGAATGGTCGAGATGATCGCCGCATAGGTGGACGGGCGACCGATGCCGCGCTTTTCCAACTCCTTGACCAGGCTCGCTTCGGAAAAGCGCGCCGGCGGCTTGGTGAAATGCTGACTCGGATCAAGCTTGATCAGCTTGAGCGCCTCACCTTCCTTCATATCCGGCAGCACATCGTCCTCACCAGGTTTGCTCTGCTGAGGCAGAGCCCGGGTGTAACCATCGAACTTGAGAATGCGGCCTTTGGCACGCAAGTCGAAGCCACCTGCCTTGGCAGTCACGGAGGTGGACAGATATTCCGCCGGTGGCATCTGGCAAGCCACGAACTGACGCCAGATCAGCTCGTACAGGCGCTCGGCGTCGCGCTCCATACCGGACAGCTGGGTCGGGCGCAGGTTGACGTCGGACGGGCGAATCGCTTCGTGCGCCTCCTGAGCGCCCTCCTTGCTCGAATAGAAGTTCGGCTTGGCCGGCAGATACTTCTGCCCATACTCGCTATCAATAAAGCCGCGCACCATCTCGATGGCGTCGTTCGACAGGTTGGTCGAGTCGGTACGCATATAGGTGATGTAGCCGGCCTCGTAGAGACGCTGAGCCATCATCATGGTCTTCTTCACACCGAAGCCCAGGCGATTGCTCGCCGCCTGCTGCAGCGTGGAGGTAATGAAAGGTGCCGAAGGCTTGCTGGAGGTCGGCTTGTCCTCACGCTTGGCCACGCTGTAGCTGGAAGCCTTGAGCTTCGCCAGCGCCGCCATGGCCTGCTCTTCGTTGAGGGGCTTGAAAGCCTCGCCGTTCTCACGAGTTACCTCGAAACGCACCTGGGCATCTTTGGCGGTGCCCAGGTCGGCATGCACTTCCCAGTACTCTTCGGGCACGAAGGCACGGATCTCCTTCTCCCGCTCCACTACCAGCTTCACGGCGACCGACTGCACACGCCCAGCAGACAGACCACGAGCAATCTTGGCCCACAGCAGCGGCGAAACCATGTAACCCACCACGCGATCGAGGAAACGACGCGCCTGCTGGGCGTTGACGCGATTGATGTCCAAATCACCCGGCTGAGAGAAGGCCTCCTGAATGGCCTTCTTGGTGATCTCGTTGAACACCACACGCTTGTAGCGGCTGTCATCGCCACCAATGGCTTCGCGCAGGTGCCAGGCGATGGCCTCCCCCTCGCGATCCAAGTCGGTTGCGAGATAGATGGTGTCGGCATCCTTGGCCAGGCGACGCAGTTCTTCGATCACCTTCTCCTTGCCGGGAAGGATCTCGTACTTGGCCTTCCAGCCGTGCTCGGGATCGACACCCATGCGCGAGAACAGCTGGCGCTTGGCCTTCTCCTTGGGCGACAGGGCCGGCGCCTCGGCGGCAGCGGCCTTGCCGCGCTTGGCCGGCTCCTTGCTGGCGCTGGCGGAACCACTGGTGGGCAGGTCACGGATATGGCCGATGCTCGACTTCACCACGAACTGGTTGCCCAGATACTTGTTGATGGTCTTGGCCTTGGCCGGGGATTCCACGATGACCAGCGATTTACCCATGGATTGGAGAATTCCTGATTACGAAAAAGAAAGAATAAGCGGCTGGCGCCTACAAAGGCACCGCTATATATAGTGGCCGTCGAGCTCAGGTCAAGGGCGAGCCCCTGTTGCCCCCTGCCCAATCACTGCCGATTCGACCTCGATCAGAGCAAAGCGCGGGACGGTCTCGCCGTCCAGTTCAAGCGTGCCGCAGAACATCTCCAGCGGCCTCACCCACAAGCCAAAATCGCCGTAGAGGGCCTGATAAACCACCAGCCATTCCTCGGTCTCGGAATGCTGCGCCGTGGCGAACACGCGGTAATGCGGCCCCTTGTAGTGACGATACAAGCCTGGTTGAAGTTGCATGCAAGACTCCTGAAAAACAAAAACCGGGGCACTGGGCCCCGGTCTTCACATCGACTGACGCTTAGACGCGTTCGAAGATGGTGGTGATGCCCTGGCCGAGGCCCACACACATGGTGGACACACCCAGAGTACCGCCGTTCTGCTTCATAACATTCAGCAGGGTGCCAGAGATACGGGCACCGGAGCAACCGAACGGGTGGCCCAGAGCGATGGCGCCGCCGTGCAGGTTAACCTTCTGCTCCATCTTGTCGAGGAGTTTCAGGTCTTTCAGTACCGGCAGAGCCTGGGCAGCGAAGGCTTCGTTGAGCTCGACGAAGTCGATGTCGTCCATGCTCAGACCAGCGCGCTTGAGGGCTTTCTGGGTGGACGGCACCGGGCCGTAACCCATGATCGCCGGATCGACACCGGCCACCGCCATGGCGCGAACCACGGCCATCGGCTGGATGCCCAGATCCTGAGCACGCTGGGCGCTCATGACGATCATGCAGGAAGCGCCGTCGGTGATCTGCGAGGAAGTACCTGCAGTCACGGTGCCGCCCTTCGGGTTGAACGCCGGCTTCAGGGCCGCCAGGCTCTCGAGGGTGGTTTCCGGGCGGATGGTTTCGTCGAAGTCGAAGACTTTCAGGAAACCGTTCTCGTCGTAGCCTTGCATCGGGATGATTTCATCCTTGAACTTGCCTTCGACGGTCGCCTTGTGCGCCAGACGGTGCGAACGCTCACCGAAGGCGTCCTGCTGCTCGCGGGTCATGCCGTGCATCTTGCCCAGCATTTCAGCGGTCAGACCCATCATGCCCGACGCCTTGGCGGCGTACAGGGACAGATGCGGGTTCGGATCGACGCCGTGCATCATGCCAACGTGGCCCATGTGCTCCACACCGCCGACGACAAACACGTCGCCGTTGCCGGTCTGAATCGCCTGCACGGCAGTGTGCAGAGCGCTCATGGAGGAACCACACAGACGGCTGACAGTCTGGCCGGCACTGGTGTGCGGGATCTGGGTCATCAGCGACGCCATGCGTGCGATGTTCCAGCCCTGCTCCAGGGTCTGGTTGACGCAGCCCCAGATCACGTCTTCGACTTCAGCCGGGTCCAGCTTGGTGTTGCGTGCCAGGACGCCACTGATCAGTTGTGCCGACATGGTCTCGGCACGGGTGTTGCGGTGCATGCCGCCCTTGGAACGACCCATCGGGGTACGACCGAAGTCGACAATGACTGCATCTCTCGGATTCAGGCTCATATTTCTACTCTCGCTCTGTTCGCTGCGCGATTAACCGAAGAACTTCTGGCCCTTGGCGGCCATTTCGCGAAGTTTGGCGGTCGGGTGGTACAGCGCGCCCAGCTCGGCATACTTGTCAGCCAGGGCCACGAATTCAGCTACACCAATGGAATCGATGTAACGCAGGGCACCACCGCGGAAGGGCGGGAAGCCGATACCGTAGATCAGGCCCATATCGGCCTCAGCAGCGGTGTCGACGATGCCGTCTTCCAGGCAACGAACGGTTTCCATGCACAGCGGGATCATCATGAAGTTGATGATGTCTTCGTCGGTCAGCTCGCGCTGTTCTTTGACGATGGACTTCAGCAGCTCATAGGCGACCGGGTCGGAGACTTTCTTTGGCTTGCCGCGCTTGTCGGTTTCGTAGGCGTAGAAGCCCTTGCCGTTCTTCTGGCCCAGACGATTGGCGTCGTACATCACGTCGACGGCAGTCTTGCCTTCGACAGCCATACGATCCGGGAAGCCTTCAGCCATTACGTCACGACCGTGGTGGCCGGTGTCGATACCGACGACGTCGGACAGGTAGGCCGGGCCCATGGGCCAGCCGAACTTCTCCATGACCTTGTCGATGCGCACGAAGTCGACACCGAACTCAAGGAGTTTGCCGAAGCCACCGAAGTACGGGAACAGCACGCGGTTGACCAGGAAGCCCGGGCAGTCGTTGACCACGATCGGGTTCTTGCCCATCTTCTTGGCGTAAGCCACGGTAGTGGCAACCGCCACGTCGCTGGACTTCTCGCCACGAATCACTTCCACCAGCGGCATCATGTGCACCGGGTTGAAGAAGTGCATACCGACGAAGTTTTCCGGACGCTTCAGGGCCTTGGCCAGCAGGTTGATCGAGATGGTCGAGGTGTTGGAAGCCAGGATGGCATCTTCCTTCACCACGCCTTCCACTTCGGCCAGAACGATCTGCTTGACCTTCGGGTTCTCGACTACGGCTTCGACGACGATGTCGACGTTGCCGAAATCACCGTAGGACATGGTCGGGCGAATGGCGTTGAGGGCTTCGGCCATCTTGGCCGGGGCCAGACGGCCTTTCTCGACGCGCTTGCCAAGCAGCTTGGAAGCCTCGCCCAGACCCAGCTGGATACCCTCTTCACGGATATCCTTCATCAGGATCGGCGTGCCTTTGGAGGCGGACTGGTAGGCGATACCGCCGCCCATGATGCCGGCGCCGAGAACGGCGGCCAGTTTCACGTCGCGAGCGATTTCATCGTGCTGCTTGGCCTTCTTCTTCAGATCCTGATCGTTCAGGAACAGGCCGACCAGGCTCTCGGCAACCGAGGTCTTGGCCAGCTTGACGAAGCCAGCGGCTTCAACTTCCAGCGCCTTGTCGCGACCGAAGTTGGCGGCTTTCTGGATGGTCTTGATCGCCTCGACCGGGGCCGGGTAGTTCGGGCCAGCCTGGCCAGCGACGAAACCTTTGGCGGTCTCGAAGGCCATCATTTGCTCGATGGCGTTGAGCTTGATCTTTTCCAGCTTGGGCTGACGTTTGGCCTTGTAGTCCAGCTCGCCGGAGATGGCGCGCTTGACCAGATCCAGAGCGGCGTCCTTGAGCTTGGCCGGAGCAACTACTGCGTCGACGGCGCCTACTTTCAGGGCGTCGGCAGCTTTGTTTTCCTTACCGGATGCGATCCATTCGATGGCGTTGTCGGTACCGATCACACGCGGCAGACGCACGGTGCCGCCGAAGCCCGGGTAGATACCCAGCTTGACTTCCGGCAGGCCGATCTTGGCGTTCTCGGAGGCAACACGGTAGTCACCCGCCAGGCACATTTCGAAACCGCCACCCAGGGCGATGCCGTTGATGGCGACGACGGTCGGAACGGCCAGGTCTTCGAAATCGCTGAAGATCTTGTTGGCTTCGAGGTTGCCGGCAACCAGCTCTTCGTCGGGCAGTTTGAAGTTCTCGACGAACTCGGTGATGTCGGCGCCGACGATGAACACGTCTTTGCCGCTGGTGACGATTACGCCCTTGATCGAACCGTCGACCTTGATGGCATCGACCGACTGGCGCAGTTCGCTCAGGGTCAGACGGTTGAACTTGTTAACGGACTCACCCTTGAGGTCGAAATTCAATTCGACGATGCCGCCCTCAAGAGCCTTAACCGTGATGGCTTTACCTTCGTAAATCATCAACTGATCTCCACGGTATGGAAGCTGAACGGTACACATCGGAGCCAACCGGCCGGGGCCGCTCGTGGCACAGGCCGACGAGCATAGTCCCATTCGATCCGGCACACCCGCCGACGCGATAATCGGGCGGTAAAGGCGCTACCTACAGCGGCAGACGCTCAATTCATACGCCCGTTTGATTTGGGTGGGCGTACATTCAGTGAAAACCGGGCAATTGTCAATTGCTCGTCACGGGCGCCACTTGTGAGAGCTGCGTCACCAAGTGACCATGAATGGCATTTCATTCATGAATTTATAGCAAACACCCGCACTAGAGCAGTTTGCGAAGGTTACACATCGCTATCAGGCCACTGCGGCCAGGAACTCGGCGACCCGCTGCAGCTCGGCTTCCTCCCCCCGCTCGCCCCAGTACAGCGCCACCATTTGCGACCCAGCCTCGACCTTGTAGACATCCACCGGCAAACGCTGCAACTGCGCCAACAAACCTGCATCGGCACAAGGCTCGCGCCACTGGTTGCACCACTGCCCAGGTGCCGTTTGCCAGTAGCTCCAGCTGTCGCCGTTGCCGCGACGCCGACCACGATGGTACTGCGCACAACTGACGGGAGGGTGGCTCTCCAGCCAGTGCGGCCAGTCCTGCTGGCTGAGCTGCATGCCCAGCCCCAAGCGACGAGCCGCCAGCCGCAGCGCCATCTGTCCGCGCTGGCGCGGCGAGGGGCGCAGCCAGACCAACGGACTGAGCGCGGCCCCGACCAACAAAACCACTACCCACCAAGTCATATCTGTCACGTGATCACTAAAGCCTGTGTTATGAAGAGGACAGCGCCATACTGCAAGCATGCCCATTCGATGGAGGAAAACCTGATGCCGTACCAGCACATCCTGATTGCCGTCGACCTCACCGACGAGTGTCATCCAGTGGTAGAACGCGCCCTGGCCATCGCCGCCAGCAGTAGCGCCAAGGCCTCCCTGGTGCACATAGTGGAGCCGATGGCCATGGCCTTCGGCGGCGACGTACCGATGGACCTGTCCATGCTCCAGCAGCAGCAGTTCGACCAGGCCCGCGAGCGCCTGGACAGCTTTGCCGGAAAATACCCGCAACTCGGTAGCGAACAGCGCCACCTCGCTTACGGTCAGCCTCGCCAGGAAATCCATCGCCTGGCCGACGAACAAGGCTGCGACCTGGTCGTGGTCGGCAGCCATGGGCGCCACGGTCTGGCCCTGCTGCTCGGCTCCACCGCCAATGACCTGCTGCACGGTGCGCCCTGCGACGTACTGGCGGTACGCCTGAAGAAACCCAAGGACTAGCGCGCTAGTCCTGAGTCTCGCCCGCGCTCATCACCAGCGGGCGAATCTTCTGCAACTGGGTTTCCAGCGACACCGTCATGCTCGACGACATGGAGAAGAAGGTGAGAAACGCCTTGAGGTTGGAGTCCCCTTCGCACACGTCGAGGATGCGCTGCCAGAAGGCCTGATTGACCAGCTGCAACTGCTGGAACTGCTTGACCAGCCCCTTCAGTTCCCAGTCGGCCCGGCGGCCTTCGCGAAAATGAAAATACTGCCGCGCCAGATAGAGGGAAATGGTGCGCAGGATGAACTCCTGGCTACTGGCAAACGGCAGATGGTTATGTGCCATGGGCTTGAGGCGCGCCAGCACCGGACAGGCGCTGGTAGCCATGATCACGCCCAGCAACGAGCGCAGCCCCTCTTCCAGGCCCACCAGCTTGCTGTACTCGCGCTCCGGAGTACGCACCCAGACCTGAGCCTTCTTGAAGGCCGGCAAGCCCTGAAAGTCTTCGATGACCCGATGCAGATCGACCGCTGCCGGGCATCGACTGAATTGATCCCGACTCAGCGGGCAATTGCTGCACTGATGGTGTTCCAGGCGCGTCCATTTGGGCGCAGCTTCGGCACTCTGGGCATCGTACTGACGGTCCAGCTCGATCCTGTAGCTGAACTGATGGTTGTCATCCAGCGTGACGCGGTACTCAATCGCCATGCATGTCTCCGACAAGCGTTTCAGGCTTCCAATTCGGCCCAGCGCTCCAGCAACTGGTCCAGTTCCTCTTGCAGGCTTTGCAAGCGCTCCAGCGCCGGCCCGGTGATAGCCACGGCCTGCTGGTAGAACGCCGGATCGGCGATCTGCGCCTGCAGCTCTGCCAGCTGGACCTCAAGGGCATCGATCTGCCCAGGAATGGCTTCCAGCTCACGCTGCAGCTTGTAGCTGAGCTTCTTCTTGTTGGCGGCCGGAGCGTCCTCCACCACCGGGGTAACGGGGGCCGCGGCGGGTGCCACCGCAGCCAGTTCGGCCTTACCCGATTTGCTCTCACCGACGCCCAGCAGGCGCGGCGAACCACCCTGGCGCAGCCAGTCCTGATAACCGCCGACGTACTCGCGCACCCGCCCCTCGCCTTCGAAGACCAGGGTGCTGGTCACCACGTTGTCGAGGAAGGCCCGGTCGTGGCTGACCATCAGCACGGTGCCCGGGAAGTTCAGCAGCACTTCCTCCAGCAGCTCCAGGGTTTCCACGTCCAGGTCGTTGGTTGGCTCGTCCAGCACCAGCAGGTTGGCCGGCTTGCTGAACAGCTTGGCCAGCAGCAAGCGTGCTCGTTCACCGCCAGACAGCGCCTTGACCGGCGTGCGGGCCCGCTGCGGGCTGAACAGGAAGTCACCGAGGTAACTCAGTACATGGCGGCTCTGGCCGTCGATGCTGATGAAGTCGCGACCTTCGGCGAGGTTGTCTATCACAGTCTTTTCAGGGTCCAACTGATGGCGTAGCTGATCGAAATAAGCCACTTCGATCTTGGTCCCTGCCACTATCGTGCCACTAGTCGGTTGCAGGTCGCCCAGCAGCAGCTTGAGCAGCGTGGTCTTACCGGTTCCGTTGGCCCCGAGCAGGCCGATACGGTCGCCGCGCTGCAGCACCATGGAGAAGTCGTGCACCAGCGCGGCTCCCCCTGGGTGCGCAAAACTGACATTTTCCGCCACTATCACCTGCTTGCCGGACTTCTCCGCCGCGTCCAGCTGGATGCTGGCCTTGCCCTGGCGCTCGCGCCGCTCGCTGCGTTCCTGGCGCATGGCCTTGAGCGCACGCACACGGCCCTCGTTACGGGTACGGCGAGCCTTGATGCCCTGACGAATCCACACTTCTTCCTGGGCCAGACGCTTGTCGAACAGCGCATTGGCGGTCTCTTCGGCTGCCAACTGCTGCTCCTTGTGCACCAGGAAGCTGGCGTAGTCGCCGTTCCAGTCGATCAGCCCACCGCGATCCAGTTCGAGGATGCGCGTGGCCAGGTTCTGCAGGAAGGAACGGTCGTGGGTAATGAACAGCACAGCGCCGCCAAAATCCTTCAGCGCCTCTTCCAGCCAGGCGATGGCGCCAATGTCCAGGTGGTTGGTTGGCTCGTCGAGCAGCAGCAGGTCCGGCTCGGAGACCAGCGCCTGGGCCAGCAGCACGCGGCGGCGCCAGCCACCGGACAGCTCGGCAAGGGTCTTGTCGGCCGGCAGCTGCAGGCGGCTCAGGGTGCTTTCCACCAGTTGTTGCAGACGCCAGCCATCCTTTGCCTCCAGCTCCTGCTGTACGTGCATGAGCTGATTCAGATCGTCGTCGCTGTGGATGTTCTGGCTGAGATGGTGGTAACGCGCCAGCAACTCGCCGACGCCGGCCAGCCCTTCGGCCACCACATCGAATACTGTCCGTTCATCGGCGCGCGGCAATTCCTGCGGCAACTCGCCAATTTTCAGCGCCGGCGCACGCCAGATCTCGCCGTCATCGGGCATCTGCTCACCCTTGACCAGGCGCAGCATGCTCGACTTGCCCGTGCCATTGCGCCCGATGATGCACACCCGCTCGCCGCGGGCGATCTGCCAGGACACGCGGTCCAGCAACGGCATGGCGCCGTAGGCCAGGGATACATCGGCAAATTTGAGCAGGCTCATGGGCAACACCTTGAAAAACGGGGGGCGCATTCTAACCGAGTTGCGAGGCCACCATACTGGCCTTTGCCCATCATCAACGGCGGGTTTTTCCGGTCTGGCACAACAGGCTAAGCTAGGCCCATTGGAAGCACCCCGCTTCGATTAGTTCTCATCACGGATGTGTCATGCGCCGCCCTCTGCTCTATCTGCTGTCCTCGCTCGTCACCTGCACCCTCGCCCTGGCCAACGCTCACGCTGCAAACCTGGCCCAGCAGCGCCAAATGTATGACCAGGCCAAACGGGCCCTGGCCAAGGGTGACAGCAGCCCCTATCGGCAGTACGCCAGCGCCCTGCGCGACTACCCGCTGGAGCCCTACCTGGCGTACGACGAGCTGACTGCCCGCCTGAAGTCAGCCAGCAATGACGAGATCGAGGCCTTCCTCACCGAACACGGCGATCTGCCCCAGGCAGGCTGGATGAAACTGCGCTGGCTGCGCTGGCTGACCGAACGCGGCGAATGGCAGACCTTCGCCAACCATTACGACCCGCAACTCAACTTCACCGAGCTGGATTGCCTGTACGGCCAATACCTGTACCGGCAGAACATGAAAGCCGAAGCACGGGCAGCCGCGGAAAAGCTCTGGCTGGTGGGCAAGTCCCAGCCGGAAGCCTGCGATGCCCTGTTCAACACCTGGCGCAGCGACGGCCAACTGACCGAGGAACTGCGCTGGAAGCGCGCCAAACTGGCGGCAGAAAGCCGCAACTACGGATTGGCCAGCTACTTGGTCAAAGGCCTGCCGACTCTCGACATGCAGGGCAAGATGCTGCTGGAGGCGGCACAGAAGCCGCAGGTCATGAGCCAGACAGCACGTTTCGTTCCCACCGACCGTCATATGGCCGATGCTGCCGGCCTCGGCCTGCGCCGCCTGGCGCGCCAGGATCCGGAAAAGGCCCTGAGCCTGCTCGACGTCTACGCCCGCAAACTGCCCTTCTCGACCGAGGAGAAAGTCGCCATCGCCCGCGAGGTCGGCCTGACCCTGGCCAAACGCTTCGACGTACGCGCCCTGCAGGTCATGGCTCAGTACGATCCGGAGCTGCGCGACAACACCGTCTCCGAGTGGCACGCCCGCCTGCTGCTGCGCCACGGGCGCTGGGACGAAGCCTACCAACTGACCAGCCGCATGCCTGCCGACCTGGCCACTACCAGCCGCTGGCGCTACTGGCACGCGCGCAGCCTGCAATTGGCCAAGCCACAGGATCAGCAGGCCGCGGCCCTCTACCGCCAGCTGGCCGAAGAACGCGACTTCTATGGCTTTCTCGCCGCCGACCGGGTCAAAGCGCCCTACAGCCTCAACCACAAACCAATGGCCATCGACCCGCAGGTGATGCAGAAAGTACGCAGCACCGCCGGCATCCGCCGCGCCATGGAGTTTCATGACCGTGGCCAGATCGTCGACGGTCGCCGCGAGTGGTACCACGTCAGCCGCCTGTTCAGCCGTGAAGAGCTGGTGGCGCAGGCCAAGCTGGCCTACGACAAGCAGTGGTACTTCCCGGCCATCCGCACCATCAGCCAGGCCAAGTACTGGGATGATCTGGATATCCGCTTCCCCATGCCCTACAGGAACAGCCTGGTCAGCCAGGCCAAGCTACGCGGCCTGCATTCCAGCTGGGTGTTCGCCATCACCCGCCAGGAAAGCGCGTTCATGGCCGACGCCCGCTCGCCAGTCGGTGCCATGGGCCTGATGCAGCTGATGCCGGCTACCGCCAAGGAAACCGCGCGCAAGTTCAGCATCCCCCTGGGCAACCCGCAGCAGGCTCTGGTGCCGGAAAAGAACATCCAGCTCGGCGCCGCCTACCTGAGCCAGGTGCACGGCCAGTTCAACGGCAACCGCGTGCTCGCCTCTGCCGCCTACAACGCCGGGCCGGGCCGTGTTCGCCAGTGGTTGCGCGGCGCCGATCACCTGTCGTTCGATGTCTGGGTGGAGAACATCCCGTTCGATGAAACCCGCCAATACGTACAGAACGTTCTGGCCTACGCCGTGATCTACGGCCAGAAACTGGGCTCGCCGACACCACTGGTGGACTGGCATGAACGTTTCTTCGACGACCAGTGAACACAAAAAGGGCGCCTCTGGCGCCCTTTTCATTTCATGCGCGGCCTGCATTCGAAGCCACGCCTGCTGGAGAGGTTATGCCTACTCCAGCACCTCCACCGGCATACCGACACGCAACTCACCGACACCACGCGGCAGCAGGTTCTGGCCAAAGTACACCTGCCCTTCGCGCTCGCGATAGGTCTTCAAGGTGGCCAGCGGCTCCCGGTCGGCGCTACGCTCGCCGGTGTGCGGATCCAGCGTCGTCAGGATGCAGCGACTGCAGCCCTTGGCGACCTGAAACTCCAATGCCCCGATACGGATACGCTTCCAGCTGTCCTCGGCATAAGGCTCGGCCCCTTCTATCACCAGGTTGGGCCTAAAGCGCAGCATCTCCAGGGAGCGCCCCACGCGCGCCGAAAGATCATCCAGAGAGCCCTGACCGATCAGCAGCAGCGGAAACCCATCGGCAAAAGCCACCTTGTCGCCCGGTTCGGCATAACCGGTATCGACCTGACGCGCCCGGCTTTCCGGTACCTGCACCAGGCGACATGGCCTACCAATGAAGGTGCTAAGCCAGGCAGCCGCTTCGTCGCCGGCATCCGGCACTCGCAGGCTGTCGCTCCAGACCGTAACGCCGCGCAACTCGGTATCAGGTCCAGGCAGCGCCACCTCGATGCTGGCGCAGCCCGGAGCACTCAGACTCAAGCCACCCTCGTCGTTGTAACGTGCCTCGATACGCCCCATCTGCGGCAGCAGACGCTGGGTCAGAAAGCGGCCATTGCTCTCCTCCACCAGCATCCAGCGGCGATCGCCCTGCAGGCCTAGCGCCTCAACCTGGGAGCTGATCAAGCTTTCATAACGAGCGGACTTCAACGGGTAGCGATATAGCGCGGAAAGCTGCATGAAACTCCCTTTAAGCAAAAAGTATGAGGCGATCATTAACACTTTTGAGCGACGTGACCGCGTTCACGATATTGCTAGATTGACCGACAAATAAGTTCAAATAAAAACAAGTCCGGTGTACCCCATGCAAGACATCCAGTCCACTGCTGCCCCCGCTCCAACCCCCACCTTTCTCGCCCCAGTCTATCTACTCCTGCTCTGCCAGGTAGTCCTGCTTGCCGCAGTACTGATCCAGGCCGACAACGGTCTGCGCCTGGTTGCCGGCTTGCTGGCCCTGCCGCTGCTGTTGCTGACCTGGCACCTGGGCAAGGGTGGTCAGCGCAATCCGCTGGCTGCGCGCCTAGACGCCATCAACGGCACGCTGATCGACCTCACCGAAAGCGCAGGAGCTGACGAGCTTGAAGGCAGCGCCAACCTGAAGAAACTGGCGGCGCGCCTGCGCCAGAGCATCACCAGCTTGCAGCACAGCAGCCTGCGGATTGCCCTGACCTCGGCGGCGACCCGCCTGCAGTCCGAGCAGGCCGCCCAGGAAGCCGGCGAACAGCAGAGCCTGTCCGACCTGATCTTCCACGCCAGCGAACAGACCAGCGCGGCACTGCAGGACATTTCCGCCCGGGCCGGCGGCATCACAGAGATGAACAGCCGCAATCTGGACATGGCTCACCAGTCCCAGCAGCAACTAGGCGATGCACGCCGGCAGATGCAGGACGTCAACCAGACCATGGATGGTTTTCGCCACAACATCGAGGCGCTCAGCGCCACCACAGGCAAAGTGCGCGAGATCCTGGTCACCGTGCAGGACTTCTCCACCCAGACCAACATGCTGGCACTCAATGCCGCCATCGAAGCGGCCCGTGCCGGCGAAGCCGGACGCGGCTTTGCCGTGGTCGCCGACGAGGTGCGCAACCTGTCGCAGAAGGTCGGCAGCGCCGCCCAGCAAATCGGCGTTCTGATGGAGGAAATGACCAGCGCGATGAACGGCGCCGACGAGCAGACCCTGCGCATGATCGAGCAGAGCACCTCCACCGGCGCAGTGGTCAACACCGCTACCGAGCAATTCGAACTGATGGTCAATGACTTCCAGCAGGCCAACGATGATCTGCTGATGGTCAGCAGCGCCCTGGAAGAACTCAACGCCACCAACCAGGAAACCCACCAGCACAGTAGCCGCATCCGCGAACTCAGCCTGGGTATCGGCGAACGCATGCAGCAGAACTTCACCCAGGCCGACACCTTGCGCGACACCACCAACCAGCTGGTGCAGCAACTGTGCAATTTCCGCCTGGGGAGCGGAGGCCTGGAAGCCATCACCGACATGCTGTTCGAGCGCCGCAGCCTGATCGAGACGCAGCTGGAAGAGCTGAAAGCCTCCGGGGTCGACCTGTTCGACCAGAACTACCGGCCGATTGCCAACACCAGCCCTCAGAAGCACGATGTCAGCTGGGTCGAGCCCTACCGCAAACGCATCCAGCCGTTGCTCGACGAGTGGGATCAGGGCGGCAAGGATGGCGTGCTCTATCTGGTACCGATGACCGAACGCGGCTACCTGGCCGCCGCACGCAGCGCCGTCTCACAGCCGCCGACCGGCAACCCGCAGATCGACGCGGCCAAGAGCATGCACCAGCGTTTCATTCCGGTCAGCGCCAGCGAAATGGAAAGCGTGCGCCAGTGCCAACACCTGAGCATGGGCACCTTCGTCATCCCCGGCACCAGCACCATCGTGTTCGTGATCTACACCCCGGTATACGTCGGTGGCCGGCGCTGGGGCACCATCAGCGCCGGCATTGCGCCGGCAGCATTGGGGA
>JAYQUJ010000089.1:0-16294 GCA_038147895.1 Pseudomonas sp. | reverse complement strand
TGCTGCCTTGTAAGCTGCACTTCGTTCGCGCTTGCCCACGGCGACCACCATCACAACCACCCGATCATCTTCGACCCGATATACCAATCGATAGCCTGCTGTTCGGAGCTTGATCTTGTAGTGCCCTGGCAGATCCCTGAGGGCATCAGCCTGTACCTTTGGTGCTTCCAGCCGCTCACGCAGTTTTTTCTTTGCCTGCTCACGCACCGTATGACCCAGCTTCTCCCATTCTTTCAGCGCTGAGGGCAGGAATTCGAGCTTATAGGTCATCCAGGTTCACCGGCACACCCTTCTCACCGGAGCGTGCGTTAACGACATCGATCAGATCCAGATCGTCCAGACGGTCCAGCATCTGCTCGTACAGCTCGGCAGGCACCATGTACCCCATCACACGGTTATGATTGAGAACGGCGACCGGCATGCCACCGGCACCAGCCATGACGCCAGTGGGGTTTTTCTTCAGCTCAGAAACGCTCACGGCAACGTCAGCCAAAACACTCTGCATACCATAGCTCCTTTTTTAGGTCTTTATTTTGGTCTTAAGCTGCATAGCATAGCAAGGCATCCCCATGAGCAATCTTCCGAATGGCGCGAGGCGTCCAGTTTTGAACATCCGCCAATCTGACAGCACCGATTGCCCTTAGGCCTTTCATCCAAGCTGTGAGCCCATGGGGGTTGTGCTGACCGCTTCCTACCCCCGACTGGTATCGAAACTCCGCTGACGGTCCCCGTAGTGCTTGGTCGCTTTCTTACACAGGTAGCTGGCTCGTTTGAACATTTCAGGCATTTCATCAACCTTGTCTTGACGGATTGCTCGATTGATAAAGTACTCAGGGTTCGGTGGTCTGTTAACCAATCCCCTAACCTGATCGACTGATAATCCAAGTGCACTTGCCCAAGATTCTTCAATTCGTCTGAACATATTGATTCTTTCCGATCGTAATAAGCCTAATTTGTAGTATGCGTCGCGATTTAAAAGGATCAATAGGTGATAGTGCAGCCGACCTCCCTGGCCGATCTCTCTCGACCAGACGTACCGTACTTTGCAGCCACGTGAGTAACCACGCTCAGCCACCTGATTCTGGTGGTACTTGATCTTCTTTGTAAACGATTCAAAGAACTTGGTTATGACCTTGTTCGTATGTGCGTAGTCGGGTAGTTTGATTTTTTTAGGTACGTAAAGATCCAATCTGAAGGCCAGGACTCTCGGATAGTCAGCTAGAGCCAAGTCAATAGTATGCTTTAGGGCGGCGAGACTCTCCCGAATGAAAGGCCCCTTGTCACGCATTAGTTGGAAGCCTTCAAATGTGTCATCGTGGTGCAGGTGGAGGTTTTTATTATCAGGGTGTCTGAGTGGGTAGTGCTGGATGGTATCAGTGTCGTTGAGCATGATCATGAACTCTATGGTTTAACTCATACTCAATAGGTGATTATTAATTTAAAAAATTACTCAATAGATTGGATTGTGATCGGTCAATTGTGTTGTTGGGTTTTCTGTTTACTGATTTTTTTGATTTAATTAAATCAAAGATTAATCATGATTTTGATTGGGTGTTAGCTGCTGGCGTGATAGGGGTATAAACATAATACTTGTGCCGCAAGATGCGTTGTATAAATTGCGCAGTATTGCCTTGTGCTTTTAATGTCAGGTATAAGTGGTTTCATGAATTTAACTCCGAATATAATTTCGGAATTAAATTATCTATACTGAGTGCTTTTCTGGGTCGGGATATCCTTGTAAGTCTAAGTGTTAGCTACTTGGTGTTGACAACTTTTTCCAGATATTGACCAAGAGCCAGCCAAGCTTCTGCCATTTCCTTGGTGTAGCTGTGGCGCTGGTAGATTCGTTTAACTTTATTTTCCTCGGTATGGTTGAGGCAGCGCTCCGCCACTTCTGGTAATACGCCGAGCGCCGTCATGATAGTGGCCCCAGTTCGCCTAAGATCATGAGGAGTCCACTTTCCACCAGGGAGTAGCAGCGCCTGAGCATTCGCGCTTCTATTGCTCAAAGTCCCCTGACCAGGCATGCGTTGCCGATCACCAAGCTGTTTCGTTACTGTCTTTGAACAGACTGGTCCGCTGTTTTGGACGTTGGGGTAGCACCACTCACTAGCAGTAGTGAATGCCCGGACTCTTTTGAACTGCTTGATGGCGAAAGGTGAGAGGGTTACGTTGTGGGCCTTGCCATTCTTGCTGTGATCGGCGGGAATGTGCCAGTTTGCTTTTTCAAGATCGACGTTTTCCCATCGAGCGTTAAGCAGCTCACCAATGCGGCAGCAGGTCGATAAAGCAATCCAGATTGCAGCTTCTGAGGATGGTAGTAGGCCAGCCTCAGGGGCGAGCTTTGATAATGTGCGGATTTCCTCCTCGCTCAAAACGCGATCACGCTCAACCTCTTTGCCACCTATCTTGGCTTTGCGAATGCTCGAAGTCGGGTCGTGATCAATCAAGTCACGATCTACTGCGAACCTGAACATTTGCCGCATCAGACTGAAAATCATCTTCGCCATGCGGTTAACGCCACGCGAGAGCAGCGCATCAGTAACTTCTGTGATGTGACCTTTTTTCACGTCTTCGACCGCAAGCTTGCCTAGATAAGGCAAGACATCCTTTTCGAACATTCGGCGAACTTCTGCGCCGCCATCCTTGCGGTTGATTAAGTCGACCTTGGCCCAGTGTTCGAACAAATGCTGGACAGTTTTTCTGGCTGCTTGTCTGGATTTGGCTTCCTCCAGTGCCGCTTGCTCCGCAGCAATCCGTGCAAGCTCGGCGTCGCGCGCTGCCACACGAGCAGCTTCCTCGGCTTCCAGATGCTCCTTCAAATCCCTGACTCCAGACTTATGGAGTCCTGCAAGCTCCTTCGCTCGCTGTCCTGCCTCTGCCAGGGTCATTGTTCCTTCGCTTCCATCGCGGCTGTAGGTGCCTATAGGGAAGGTGATGCGTTCACTACTGCTATTTGTGTAGCGGAAATAAAAGAGTCGCTCGCCGCTGGGTGTTATGCGAGCTACCAGGCTGCCATGCCCCCAGATGGCGACTTCGCTGAGCCACTTATCGCTTGCGCCAGGTTTGGCCGTCATCTGGCGGTCTGTGATCTTGGCCATTTGCTCAGTTTTCCCGTTGCCAATTGGTTGCCAATTGAGATTCTCTGGTTGCCAATTCGTTGCCAATTGAGATTGGCTTTGACCGAATCGCTTTGAGCGATTTTGGACGATAAATTGGCCGCAGGCCAGTAAAATCAGGGGTTTGGCGGGTTCGGCTTGGAATGGCCTGGACAAGCTCGGAAGGGTTATTACCTGTATGGGGTGCAAGGGGTAGAGTGTTCGAATCACTCCGTCCCGACCAAATAACTCCACGACTTAGGCCAGTTCACTAATGAACTGGCCTTTTTCGTTTCAGGGCGTTTTACGGGGTGGCTCGTTCCGGTTTGCTCTGGGCTGTGCCGGCCTTGGTGAGTCTGTACGGATATTTTTGGCTGCCTTGGCCAATTGTGCGCATTGGCGGCGTGGCGTCTTCAGCCAAGGCTCGCTCAGATTGTCGGCTCAGTCGTCGCGCGTCAGAACCTCCAATAGTTCTATCTCGAAAATCAGGTTGGAGTTGGGTGGGATGACAGCCATTTGCCGTTCGCCATAACCCAGGTGGGCTGGAACCCAGAGCCTACGTTTGCCCCCCACTTTCATGCCCATCAGGCCTTGATCCCAGCCTTGAATTACTCGGCGTGTGCCGATGACGCATTGGAAGGCTTTGCCGCGAGAGTAGGACGAGTCGAACTCTGTGCCATCTTCCAGCCAGCCTCGGTATTGGGTGGTGATCAGGGCGCCTTTGACGGCAGTTTTACCATCTCCGATTTGCAGGTCTTCAATTTTCAGTTGATTGCTCATCTGTTTCTCTGTTCGGGGTTTTCTGTTCGAGTGTGGCTGGGGCTGTGTGGAGGTTATTCTCGGTCAGGATTCTGCTTTCGCATATGGCGTTTGGTTGGGGTATAGAACTAGCAGAAATGTAACGGTTGCTTTGCGTTATGCGATTTGCCTCGACTTTAGTTGGATGCGAATGATTGGGCTCCCATTTTTTATTGCGGTTGCCGCCGGTTTTTCGTTAGCGTTCGATTCCGCTGGTTACAACCAACGCAGCAGTCGCATCATGGAAGTGAAGTCGTTATGACGCGTGCGTACATCTCGGAATTATCGGACGATCCATTGGCCCGTCAGCTGCAGGCGCGGCGTCTGATGCAGATTGCCAATGTCTTGTGCCTGATTCTGCTGCTGATCGGTATGCAGACCCTGTTGGCGCGCAGCTGGATCAATACAGGCCTGGTGATGTTGGCTCTCATGGCCGTTTTGCTGGGGCGCTGGCTTAATCGGCGGGGCAGGGTGGAGGCCTCGATCTCCCTGGTTCTTTTCTCTCTGACTGCGCTGGTCAGCATGTCGCTATGGTTTAGTCAGGGGCTCTACAGTGGGGCGCTGCTGGCTTTCCCGGCGATCCTCATTGTTGCCGGCATGATTGCACCCAGTCGGCTGTTTTTCGGTCTGCTGTTGGCAATGCTGGCTACGGTGGCCGGGCTGACATGGGCTGCTATGAGTGGGGTTCAAACCTTTGTGCCTTTGCCTATGGGCGTGGGGCGTTTGCTCAATGTCAGTGCCATTCTGCTCATGTGTGCGATTGCCGTGTGGCTGCTGGCCAGTGATCTGCGCAAGACATTGCAGCGCTTGCAGCAAGAGGCTGCCCGGGCGCAGGCCTCGCAGGCGAATTTTGATCATCTGACTCAGCATGATGCCTTGACCAATCTACCCAACCGCCTGCTGCTGCGTGATCGCATGGAGCAGGCGATGGAGCGGGCGCGTCGGTATGGCACGCAGGTGGCGCTGCTTTTTTTGGATCTGGACAACTTCAAGACCGTCAATGACTCCCTGGGGCATGCTGCTGGCGATGAGTTGTTGCAGGAGTTGGCGCGGCGGCTGGCCGAGACGGTCAACGCTCGGGATACGGTGAGCCGGCAGGGCGGTGATGAGTTCCTGGTCGCTGTTACGGACGTTGAGAGCGTGGCTGCAATTTCCGAGTTGGCAACGCAGATTCAGGCGCGACTCGCGCAGCCTTTTCTGCTCAAGGGTATGCGGGTGGTCACATCGTTTTCGATGGGGGTTTCTTTGTTTCCGGCCGACGGGAATGATTTCGATACCTTGCTCAAGCATGCCGATATGGCGATGTATCAGGCCAAGTCAGCGGGACGTAACCTCTGTTGCTTCTTCGATGAGCGAGTCAATACCGACACGCGTGAGCGTCTGGGCCTAGAGCTGGATTTGCGGCAGGCGCTGGAGCGGGGAGAGTTCGTTCTCTACTACCAACCCATCGTCGATCTGCGCGGTGGTCGCTTGCTGGCTGTTGAGGCGCTGTTGCGCTGGCAGCACCCGCAGCATGGCATGCTCGGTCCGGATCGCTTCATTGCGGTAGCGGAGCAGTGCGGGCTGATTATCGAGATTGGTCAGTGGGTACTGGATGAGGCCTGCCGTCAGGCCATGCTCTGGCAGCTGGCTGGCCTGCCGCGCTTTGTGGTCTCAGTCAATCTGTCGGCTGTGCAGTTTCGCCGAGGTAGCCTTGAGGTCATGGTGCGCGAAGCCCTGGAGCGTTATGGGTTGAGTCCCGGTTGTCTGGAGCTTGAGCTGACCGAGTCGATTTTGCTGAGTGACTCGGAAGCGCTCGGTGCCGTTCTTGCGCGGCTGAAGGCGCTCGGTGTGCGCTTGTCCATTGATAACTTCGGCACCGGTTATTCGAACCTGGCGTATTTGCAGCGCTTTTGCGTGGACAAGTTGAAGATCGACCAGTCGTTCGTTCGCGATCTGCCGAAAAGCCCGCAGGATCGCGCAATCGTCGCTGCCATCGTGCAGATGGCCCATAGTCTGGGGTTGCAGACCACGGCCGAAGGCATCGAGGACGAGGGTTCGCGGAGGCTTTTGGCCGAACTTGGGTGTGATCAGGGGCAGGGCTACCTATTCGCCCAACCGATGCCGGCAACAGAGCTTGCTGTATTTGCCAAGCGGCAGCGCACTTCGGTGTGATGGTCGGCTCTCATACCTTCAGCCCCTGTTCGCGCAGGCGTTTGTAGAGCGTGTTGCGGCTTAGCCCGAGCTGGCGCGCCAGGTGAGAGATATTGCCTCCACAAGCCTGGTACTGGTCGGCCAGGCTTTCGGTGGTGGGGGGCGGTGGCGACGAGGATTGCGACTCTTCGAGGTCAGCAAAGAAGTCGTCCGGCAGGTGCTCGGGGCGGATGAGCTGGTCTTCGGCCATGGCCAGGGCGATTTGTATCACGCTGCTCAGTTGGCGCAGGTTGCCGGGCCAGGGGTGGTTCTGGAACAGTTCTATGACTTCGCGACTGAGGCCTGCCCATTGGTTGGGCTCGCGGTGCTGTTTCCACACCTGTTGGAAGAGCTCGGTGCGGTCCCGGCGTTGGCGCAGCGGCGGCAGCTCCAGATTGAGGCCGCTAATGCGGTAGTAAAGGTCGGCACGGAACAGACCAGTGTCTACATCCTGGCGTAAAGACCGGTTGGTGGCCGAGACCAGGCGAATGTCCACCGGATAGGGCTCGCCGCCGCCCAGCGGTTGCACGCTGCGTTCCTGCAGCACGCGCAACAGTCGGGCCTGCACGGCCAAGGGCATGTCGCCCACTTCGTCGAGAAACAGGGTGCCGGTGTGGGCTTTGCGAATCAGGCCGATGCTGCCTTTCTGGTTTGCGCCGGTGAAGGCGCCTTTCTCATAGCCGAACAGTTCAGACTCCACCAGTTCGGCGGGAATCGCCGCGCAGTTGACTGCGATCAGTGGTCGTCCTGCTCGTGAGCTGCCGTTATGTAGTGCTTTGACGAACACCTCTTTGCCCGCGCCGGTTTCGCCCTGAATCAGGATGGGAATGCCTTTTTCAATCAGACGCTCAGCCTGGCGAACGGCCTTTTCTACTCTGCTGTCACCCAGGTTGATGCTCGCCAGCGTCAGCTCTTCGGCCTTGTTGGTTTGCTGCGGTGGTGGGCGGAAGTCGCGCGGTTGAATGCGTGGCTTGCGCGGGCGCTGCAAGAGTCCGTGGAAGCGATAGCGGCCCGCGGCACGCAGGGCAAAGGGTTGGTGCTCGGGTTGGTTGAGCAATTGTTGCAACGGTACGTCGAACAGACTGGCGATGTTCATTCGCGACAGGCCAACGCCCAACAGGCTATCGGCGCGGCGGTTGGCCGAGACGATCTGCCCGCTTTCGTCGAACACCAGCAGGCCAGCCCATTGACTGTCCAGATTGTCCAGGCTGGTGTTGAAGCTGATCTGGAAGTAGTCGTCCTTGAACAGATTGAGGATCAATCGGTTCTCCACCGATTGGCTCATCATCTTGACCATGCCCAGGGTGTGAGCCGGCGGCAGATAGCTGTCACTGGAGACATCCAGCACGCCAATCATCTGCCGTGTGGCATCGAAGATCGGCGAGGCCGAGCCGGTCATGAAACGATTGGCCTTGAGGAAGTGCTCGTCGCGTTGGATATGTACGGACTGCCCGCAGGCCAGGGCGGTGCCGATAGCGTTGGTGCCGGTGTAGCGCTCCTGCCACCAGGCGCCTGGGACGAAGCCGGCGGCCTGATTGGGCTCGACGAAGCGGCGATCGCCCCAGGACTGCAGCAGTTGGCCCTGGTTGTCTGCCAGCATGATCAGGCAGTTGGAATTGGCCAGGATGTTCTCGTAGTAGGGCAGCACTTCCTGGTGGGTGGTCTGTACCAGAAAGTGCTGGCTTTCCAGCAGTGCGGAAACCTCGCCGGGGGATGCCTGGCCAAAGGCTGGCTGGTTCTGATGATCGAGGCCGAAGTCGCGGCAGCGGCTCCAGGAGTCGCGGACGATGGCATCATGGCTTGGCGCCGGGGCAGTAGCAGTCATGTTGTCGCCTGTTGTTGTTATTGGCGTCATGGCGGGCTTCGCCGTTACTGCAGTAAGCGAGCCGATCTGGGGCAGTGGTTGGACCTGCCCCTTGCGTTGACGAGCCTTGGCCCGTGAAGCGTGCTTCCAGTGTTGTTGATTGATGTTCAAAGTCAACGGCGGGATTGTTCAATTGTTCAGTCGTAGCTGTTCACAGTTGTTCAAGCTGCTGCGCCTGGGGTGCTCGGTTTTGGCTTGAATTGCTTATAAAACAATGAGGTAGGTTTGAGCGGCAGGGGCTGGCACGAATGTCGCTCTGCAACGACAGCCGTCACTGCATAGCACGCAGTGCGGGGGCGAAATAATCATAAGGACACGCCATGTCGTTAACGCTGGAGCATGTCAGTCGCGTGGTCGACCAGCAGGTATACATCGACGACGCCTGCCTGAGCTTCGAGCCGGGCTCATTCAATGTGCTGGTCGGTCGCACTCTGGCTGGCAAGACCTCGTTGCTGCGCCTGATGGCGGGGCTGGACCGCCCGAGCAGCGGACGTATTCTGATGCACGGCGCCGATGTCACGGGTGTGCCGGTGCGTCTGCGCAACGTGTCGATGGTGTACCAACAATTCATCAACTACCCGAATATGACGGTGTTCGAGAACATCGCCTCTCCTCTGCGCCAGGCGGGCGTGAGCAAGGTCGATATCGAGCGCAAGGTGCGTGAAGCCGCAGAAATGCTGCGCATCGAGGCTTTTCTCGGGCGCTTCCCGCTGGAGCTTTCCGGTGGCCAGCAGCAACGCACGGCGATGGCTCGGGCGCTGGTCAAGGATGCCGACCTGGTGCTGTTCGATGAGCCGTTGGTCAACCTTGACTACAAGCTGCGCGAGGAGCTGCGCCAGGAAATGCGCGAGCTGTTTCGCGCCCGGCGCAGCATCGCCATCTATGCCACCACCGAGCCCAACGAGGCGCTGGCCCTGGGTGGCACTACCACCATCCTGCACGAAGGGCGGGTGATCCAGAGCGGCAAGAGCACCGAGGTCTACCACCGACCGCAGCAGGTGCTGGCCGCCGAGTTGTTCTCCGAGCCGCCGATCAATCTGATGCATGGGCGCATTGGCGATAACGAGGTGAGTTTCGAGGACTTCGTGCACTTTCCGCTGACCGCTGAACTGCGTGACCTGCCGGAGGGGCAGTACCGCTTTGGCGTACGTCCCGGGCATATCGGACTGGTGCCGTCGAATGACGATGATCTGGAGCTGCGGGTGACGGTGGAGCTGGCCGAGATCAGCGGTTCGGAGACCTTCCTGCACGTGCGCAGCGAGCACTTTGCCCTGGTTCTGCACCTGCAAGGCGTTCACGAGTACGACGTGGACGCGTCGATTCGCATCTACATCCCCACTCACAAGCTGTTCGTTTTCGATGCCCGGGATCAGTTGGTCCTGGCGCCCAGTCGGCGGATCTGAGGAGCGCCCATGGCTGAAATACGCTTGCAGAACCTGGCCCACAGCTACAGCGCGCAGCCGAGCGGGGCCGACGACTACGCCATTCGTGAGATGACCCACGTCTGGGAGCAGGGTGGCGCCTACGCGCTGCTCGGGCCGTCCGGTTGCGGCAAGTCGACCTTGCTCAACATCATCTCCGGGCTGCTCAGCCCCTCCGAGGGCCAGGTGCTGTTCGACATGCGCGAGGTCAACGAACTGCCGCCGCAGGCGCGCAACATTGCCCAGGTTTTCCAGTTCCCGGTGGTGTACGACACCATGACGGTGTTCGACAACCTGGCTT
This sequence comes from Pseudomonas sp., assembly GCA_038147895.1. GTDB lineage: Bacteria > Pseudomonadota > Gammaproteobacteria > Pseudomonadales > Pseudomonadaceae > Aquipseudomonas. Next base: position 6,640 of record JAYQUJ010000089.1, on the reverse strand, counting down.
TCCCCTTGCGCAACCAGGGCCTGGCCGAAGCGCGGGTGACCAGCAAGGTGCATGAGATCGCCGAGGTGCTGGAGCTGCACCCATTACTGCACCGCAAGGCGCGCAACCTGACCGCCGACGAGAAGCAGAAGGTATCCATGGGGCGTGGGCTGGTGCGCGACGATGTGTCGGCCATCCTGTTCGACGAGCCGCTGACGGTGATCGACCCACACCTGAAGTGGAAGCTGCGGCGCAAGCTCAAGCAGATCCACGAGCAGTTCAACATCACCATGATCTACGTCACCCACGACCAGCTGGAGGCCTCTACCTTCGCCGACAAGATTGCAGTGATGTACGGCGGGCAGATCGTCCAGTTCGGTACTCCGCGTGAGCTGTTCGAGCGGCCGCGGCACACCTTCGTGGGTTTCTTCATTGGCAGTCCAGGGATGAACCTGATCGAGGTATCGCCCTATACCGGCGGCGTGTGTTTCGGCCCGGTGCGTATTCCTCTGGCAGCGCCGCTGTGCCAGCGCCTGGCTGAGCTGGGTGGGCAGCCGCTGAAGCTGGGTATTCGGCCGGAGTTCGTGCATGTCAGCGATGAGCCTTTCGTCGATGCACTGCGCGGCGAAGTGCGCCATGTCGAGGACCTGGGCACCTACAAAATTCTGACCCTGGAGCTGGCGGGGGTGAGCCTCAAGGCGCGCTTGCAGGAGGACCTGCCGGTGCCACAGAAGACTGCCTACATAGGTCTGCCGCAGCAGTGGCTGATGCTCTATGCCAATGAGGTATTGGTGGAGGGGCGGCCATGAACAAGATCGTCAACAACAAGGCCTGGTGGCTGGTGCTGCCGGTATTCCTGCTGGTTGCGTTCAGCGCCATTTTGCCGATGATGACGGTGGTCAATTACTCGGTGCAGGACATCTTCGACGCCAGCACCCGCACCTTCGTTGGCGTCGATTGGTACCGCCAGGTGCTGCAGGACGAGCGCCTGCACGATTCGCTGCTGCGCCAGTTCATCTTTTCCGCCTGCGTGCTGCTGATCGAGATTCCTCTGGGCATCGCCATCGCGCTGTGCATGCCGGCCAAGGGCCGCTGGGCCTCGGTTTGCCTGATTGTCATGGCTATCCCGCTGCTGATCCCGTGGAACGTGATCGGCACCATCTGGCAGATCTTCGGTCGCGCCGACATCGGCCTGCTGGGCTGGAGTCTGAGCGAGCTCGGCATTAGCTACAACTACGCGGCCAACACCATGGATGCCTGGGTCACTGTGCTGGTGATGGACGTGTGGCACTGGACCTCGCTGGTGGCACTGCTGTGCTACTCGGGCCTGCGCGCGATTCCGGATGTGTACTACCAGGCGGCGCGCATCGACCGGGCCTCGGCCTGGGCGGTGTTTCGCCATATCCAGCTGCCAAAGATGAAGAGCGTGCTGCTGATCGCCGTGATGCTGCGCTTCATGGACAGCTTCATGATCTACACCGAGCCCTTCGTGCTCACCGGCGGCGGGCCGGGCAATGCCACCACTTTCCTCAGTCAGACCCTGACCAAGATGGCGGTGGGGCAGTTCGACCTGGGGCCGGCGGCGGCGTTCTCGCTGGTGTACTTCCTGATCATCCTGCTGGTGTCCTGGGCCTTCTACACGGCCATGACCCACAGTGACCAGCAGCGCTGAGGAGCCCGCCATGAGTCTGCGCAAAACCCTGGTGTTGCTGTGCTACATCCTGTTCCTGCTGGTGCCGATCTACTGGCTGCTGAACATGTCGTTCAAGAGTAATACCGAGATTCTCGGTGGTCTCAGTCTGTGGCCGCAGGAGTTCACCCTGGCCAATTACCAGGTGATCTTCACCGACCGCAGTTGGTACGATGGCTACCTCAACTCCCTCTACTACGTGTGCCTGAACACGCTGATCTCGTTGACGGTGGCCTTGCCGGCGGCGTACGCCTTCTCGCGCTACCGCTTCCTCGGCGACAAGCACCTGTTCTTCTGGTTGCTGACCAACCGCATGGCGCCGCCGGCGGTCTTCCTGCTGCCGTTCTTCCAGCTGTATTCCTCCATCGGCCTGTTCGATACCCATATCGCCGTGGCGCTGGCCCACTGCCTGTTCAACGTGCCGCTGGCGGTGTGGATTCTCGAAGGCTTCATGTCCGGTGTGCCGAAGGAGATCGACGAGACGGCGTATATCGACGGCTACAGCTTTCCCAAATTCTTCCTGAAGATCTTCATCCCGTTGATCGGGCCGGGGATCGGCGTCACGGCGTTTTTCTGCTTCATGTTTTCCTGGGTCGAGCTGCTGTTGGCGCGCACCCTGACCTCGGTGGATGCCAAGCCCATCGCCGCAGTAATGACCCGCACTGTCTCGGCGTCTGGCATCGACTGGGGCGTGCTGGCGGCGGCCGGCGTGCTGACCATCCTGCCGGGCATGCTGGTGATCTGGTTCGTTCGCAATCATGTGGCCAAGGGCTTTGCCCTGGGCCGGGTCTGAGGAGGCGCAACAATGGAATGGATGGCCTGGACCACGCCCACGGCGGCTTTCTTCATCGGCATCGCGCTGTTGCTGAGCGGCATGACCGTGTGGGAAATCCGCTCGCCCTGCGTCGAGCGCAAGGGTTTTCTGCCGATCGTTACCAGTCGTGGCGATCGCTTGTTCATCGGTTTGCTCGGGAGTGCCTACCTGCACCTGCTGGTGGTGGGTATCACCGACTGGAGCGTGTGGATGGCCACGGCGCTGTCCGTTGTGTGGTTGCTTGTAGTGATGCGCTGGGGCTGAGCGGCTGCCTGGCCGCGAGGTTTCCCTTAACCCCCAAGGAGGAGTCTATGTTCGACAATAACAACAAGACCCGACATAGCATGGTGCTGGCTGCCTTGCTGACGTTGTCCGGACTGAGTGGCGCGGCCTGGGCCGATGCCTATGAAGAGGCGGCGAAGAAGTGGATCGACAGCGAGTTTTCGCCCTCGACCCTGACCAAGGAGCAACAGCTCGCCGAACTGCAGTGGTTCATCAAGGCCGCCGAGCCGTTCCGTGGCATGGAGATCAACGTCGCGTCCGAAACCATCGCCACCCATGAATACGAGGCCAAGGTGTTGGCCAAGGCGTTCAGCGAAATCACCGGCATCAAGTTGCGTCACGACCTGATGCAGGAAGGCGACGTGGTGGAGAAGCTGCAGACCCAGATGCAGTCGGGCAAGAACATCTACGATGGCTGGGTCAACGACTCGGACCTGATCGGTACTCACTTCCGCTACGGCAAAGCAGTGGCGATCAGCGACATGATGGCGGGCGAGGGCAAGGACTTCACCTCGCCGACGCTGGATCTGGAGGACTTCATCGGTCTGTCGTTTACCACCGGGCCGGACAAGAAGCTCTACCAGCTGCCCGATCAGCAGTTCGCCAACCTCTATTGGTTCCGTGCCGACTGGTTCGAGCGGCCGGAGCTGAAGGCCAAGTTCAAGGAAAAATACGGCTACGAGCTGGGCGTGCCAGTGAACTGGTCGGCCTACGAGGACATCGCCAAGTTCTTCAGTGAGGACGTCAAGGAAATCGACGGCAAGCGCGTCTATGGCCACATGGACTATGGCAAGAAGGATCCGTCGCTGGGCTGGCGTTTCACCGATGCCTGGTTCTCCATGGCCGGTGGCGGCGACAAGGGTCTGCCTAACGGCTTGCCGGTGGACGAGTGGGGTATTCGCGTCGAAGGTTGCCGGCCGGTGGGCTCCAGCGTGTCGCGTGGCGGCGATACCAATGGTCCGGCGGCAGTCTATGCCACCACCAAGTACGTCGACTGGATGCGTCAGTACGCGCCGCCCGAGGCACAGGGCATGACCTTCTCCGAGGCTGGTCCGGTGCCTGCGCAGGGCAATATTGCCCAGCAGATCTTCTGGTACACCGCCTTTACCGCCGACATGACCAAGCCGGGGCTGGCTGTGGTCAACGAGGACGGTACACCGAAATGGCGTATGGCACCGTCGCCCAAAGGGCCGTATTGGGAGGAGGGCATGAAGCTCGGCTATCAGGATGCCGGCTCCTGGACTTTCCTCAAGTCGACCCCGGAGAAGCAGCGCCTGGCGGCTTGGCTCTATGCCCAGTTCGTTACCTCCAAGACGGTCTCGCTGAAGAAGACGCTGGTTGGCCTGACGCCGATTCGCGAATCGGACATCAACTCCCAGGCGATGACCGACGCGGCGCCCAAGCTGGGCGGTCTGGTGGAGTTCTACCGCAGCCCGGCGCGCCTGCAGTGGTCGCCGACCGGCACCAACGTGCCCGACTACCCGCGTCTGGCGCAGCTGTGGTGGCAGTTCATTGCTGAGGCGGCCAGTGGCGACAAGACCCCGCAGGAAGCGCTGGATGGCCTGGCGGCTGCTCAGGACACCATGATGGCGCGCATCGAGCGCTCCGGGGTGCAGGGTGAGTGTGGGCCGAAGCTGAACGAAGAGAAGGACCCGCAGTACTGGTTCGATCAACCGGGTGCGCCGAAGCCCAAGCTGGCTAACGAGAAGCCCAAGGGCGAGACCGTGAGTTACGAGGAGTTGGTCAAGTCCTGGCAGAAAGCCCAATAGGGCTGGAAACAAAAAAACGGCGCCGTTGGGCGCCGTTTTTCATTGCGCAGCTGGCTTACGCGTGCAGGTGCTCTGCGGCGTACAAGGTGTTCTCCAGCAGGCAGGCGCGGGTCATCGGGCCGACGCCGCCCGGTACCGGGGTAATCCAGCTGGCGCGCTCTGCAGCGGCGTCATATTCCACGTCACCCACCAGCTTGCCATCGGCCTGGCGGTTGATGCCGACGTCGATGACGATGGCGCCTGGCTTGATCCACTCGCCTTTCACCAGGCCCGGCTTACCGGCGGCCACAACGACAATGTCGGCCTGGGCCAGGTGGCCCGGCAGATCTTTGGTGAAGCGGTGGGTCACGGTCACAGTGCTGCCGGCCAGCAGCAGCTCAAGGGCCATTGGCCGGCCAACGATGTTGGAGGCGCCGACGATGACCGCATGCTGGCCGTGCAGGTCCACGCCAGTGCTTTCCAGCAGGGTCATGATGCCCTTCGGGGTGCAGGGGCGCAGCAGTGGCATGCGCTGCGACAGGCGGCCGACGTTGAAGGGGTGGAAGCCGTCCACGTCCTTGTCCGGGCTGATGCGCTCCAGCAGTTGCGAGGCGTCCAAGTGGGCGGGGAGGGGTAGTTGTACCAGGATGCCGTCGATGGCGTTATCGCGGTTGAGTTGGTCGATCAGCCCCAGCAGCTCGCCCTGAGTGGTGCTGGCGGGTAGGTCGTGAGCGACGGAAACGAAGCCGACCTCCTCACAATCTTTGCGCTTGTGCGAGACATACACCTGCGAGGCTGGATCACTGCCTACCAGGATGACGGCCAGGCCGGGTGCGCGCAGCCCTTGCTGGCGACGTTCGGTAACACGTTGGGCGATTTCCTGGCGGAGCTTGGCGGCAATGGCTTTGCCATCAATCAGTTGTGCGGTCATGACGCGTGCTTAAACCATGAGGAAGGATGAGAAAAGGGTCGTGCATTCTCGCATGGGTGGTCGGTGGGGCAAAGGCACATGCACTGTCCTTTCCTGTAACTCCTTTATCTCTAAGAAATTTTTTTGAAATTCGTGTTGACGCATGTTCGGTGGCTCTATAAGATTCGCCCCGCTTGTCGAGCACAGCCAGTCGCTGGGTAAGAAGGCGACAGTCAGCGATGACTGTGGCTGTAGCTTAAAAAGTCTGCTCGCAGATGATTAAGCGCCCGTAGCTCAGCTGGATAGAGCATCCGCCTTCTAAGCGGATGGTCGCAGGTTCGAGTCCTGCCGGGTGCGCCATTGGCGAATCGGGCTCAAGCAACGCAATATGGTGGGCGTAGCTCAGTTGGTAGAGCACAGGATTGTGGCTCCTGGTGTCGTGGGTTCGATTCCCATCGTCCACCCCATATTCGAGAGAGCGCCAGGCCCCAGGCCTGGCGTTTTCATTTAAAGCGTTACCACGCGGACGTGGTGAAATTGGTAGACACACCAGATTTAGGTTCTGGCGCCGCAAGGTGTGAGAGTTCGAGTCTCTCCGTCCGCACCATCTTCTTTCTTCCTTCCTTTTATATCCCGCCAGTTTTTGTGCTCGATTGTGCAGGTGACTTCTGCTATTCGAGCCACTAGAATGCTCGCCTTTGATTTGGGGCCGGAACGGCCGGCTTATGTCTGTGCAACGAGGAATATCCATGCAAGTTTCTGTTGAAAGCACCTCCGCTCTTGAGCGCCGCATGACCATCGGCGTGCCGGCCGAGCGCATCGAGACCGAAGTGACCAAGCGTCTGCAACAGACTGCGCGTCGTGCCAAGGTTGCTGGTTTCCGTCCTGGCAAAGTGCCGATGAACGTCATTCGTCAGCGTTATGAAGACTCTGCTCGCCAGGAGGCTCTGGGCGATCTGATCCAGGCTACCTTCTATGAAGCCATCGTCGAGCAGAAGCTGAACCCGGCTGGTGCTCCGTCCGTCGAGCCGAAAACCTTCGAGAAGGGTAAGGATCTCGAGTACGTCGCCACTTTCGAAGTGTTCCCGGAAATTCAGCTGGCTGGTTTCGATGGCATTGCCGTCGAGCGTCTGCAGGCTGATGTTGCCGACAGCGACGTCGACAACATGCTGGAAATCCTGCGCAAGCAGAACACCCGTTTCGAAGCTGTTGAGCGT
>JAYQUJ010000088.1:0-17042 GCA_038147895.1 Pseudomonas sp. | reverse complement strand
CCGGAGTTGCCTGTGTCGCGGCCAAGGCCCCTCCTACAAAAGCGGTTAGGTGCGCCGATCAGACCTCAGTGGTGCGGCACCAGAGCCTAGCTCGCCAGCCAGTTGGGAATGCGCCGCTCCAGGTAGTAGTCCGGCAAACGTGGTGAGCCGCCGATAAAGCCGACGTGGCCACCGCGTGCGTGCAGCTCCAGGCGGGTGCTGGCCGAGAGTTCGTGGGCCTGGGGCACGCTGTGGGGGAAGACGAAGGGGTCGTCGCTGGACTGGATGATCAGCGTGCGGGTGCGGATCTGCTCCAGGTAGTAGCGGCTGGAGGCGCGGCGGTAATAGTCGTCGGCATCGGTGTAGCCGTGCAGCGGCGCGGTGAAGCGGCCGTCGAAGTCCCAGAAGGTGCGCATGCCGTCCAGCGGGCCGAGGGCCTGTAGTGCCGCCAGGCGCTCGTGATGGCCCTCGTCGGTGAAGCGCTGCTGCTTGTCGCGCACGTAGGCCACCAGCTCGCGCATGAAGTGCGCCTGATAGACCTTGGAAAAGCCGCGGTCGATACGCTCGGCGCAGTGATCCAGACGAAACGGCACCGAGACAGCGACTGCGGCCTGCAGGCCGGACTGCGCGCCGCTTTCGCCCAGGTACTTGAGCAGTACGTTGCCGCCCAGCGAGTAGCCCACCGCATACAGCGGCGCCAGTGGTCGTTGCGCTTGCAGGTGCTGGATCACGCTGACCACGTCCTCGCTGACGCCGGAGTGGTAGCCGCGCGGCAGCAGGTTGGGCTCGCCGGAGCAGCCGCGCCAGTTCAGCGCCACGCTGGCCCAGCCCTGAGCGGCCAGTTGCTGCTGCAGGCCGAGCACGTAGTGCGAGCTGGAAGAGCCGGTCAGGCCGTGCAGCACCAGCACCAGCGGTGCGTTGGCTTCGTGCGGGCCGTACCAGTCGAGGTCGAGGAAATCGCCATCTTCCAGCCACAGGCGTTCGCGCCGGCGCTCCAGCTTGGGCGGCGTGCGGCACAGCGAGCCCCACAAGGTCTGCAGGTGCGGGCTGGGTAGCCACCAGGCGGGTTGGAAGTCGGGGGTCATAGCGGTTTCTGTAACGGCGCAAAGCGTCAGGCTAGAGCCTGGCGCAATAAAGCGGAAGCACCATTGGCCGGGCGAATGGGCTTCAACTGTGGCTGTTGCGCAGGGCGGACAGCAGAAACAGCGCTGTCCGCGAGACTAGGATGGACCGTGTAGGTTGGGTCGGGCCGCGTAGGTTGAGCGCAGCGAAGCCCAACCTACGGCTTTTCTACGCCGTACGTTGCCACAGCGAGTAATACACCTGGCCCGCCTTCTGCTCGCGGTGCAGACGCCAGTTACCGGGCAGGCCGAGGGCCGAGGGCGGCGCTTCGCTTTCGGTGTAGATCCAGGCGTCGGCCGCCAGCCAGCCGTTTTCTTCCAGCAGCTCGCAGGCCGGGCGCAGCAGATCCTGGCCGAACGGCGGGTCGAGGAAGATCAGGTCGTAGGGCGTGGCTGCCTGGTTTTCCAGGTACTGCAGGGTATTGGTCTGCAGCAGCTGGCCGTTCTCGCATTTGAGCGTGGTCAGGGTCTGGCGCAGGGCGGCGATGGCGCTGCTGTTGCTGTCCAGGGCCAGGGCGCGGCTGGCACCGCGCGACAGGGCTTCGAGGAACAACGCGCCGCTGCCGGTGAAGCAGTCCAGCACCTGGGCGCCCGGCACATAGGGCGCCAGCCAGTTGAACAGGGTCTCGCGCACCCGGTTCGGCGTCGGCCGCAGGCCGTGGGCCATGGGGAAGTAGAACTGCCGGCTGCGCCACTCGCCGCCGATGATGCGTAGCTGGCCGCTGTCGGCGACGGGGGCGGTTTTCTTGCTGGGTTTGCGCATCAGTGCTCCGGAACGCCACTGGGTTGTTCGGCGGGTTTGTCGGTGGGCGGTGGCAGTGGTTTCTGCTCGACCGTGGGGCCGGCGGTGACGATCACCAGCTTGTCGGCGCTCAGGTGTCGGTTCATGGCGGCCTTGACCTGCTCGACGCTCAAGCCCTGCACCTCGCTCATGAAGTCGTCCAGGTAGGTCAGCGGCAGATCATAGAAACCCATGGCGCCAAGCTGGCCGACGATGTCGGCGTTGCTCGCGGTGCTCAGCGGGAAGCTGCCGAGCATCTCGCGTTTGGCGTCGTCCAGTTCCTTCTCGGTCGGGCCGTTGGCCAGGTAGTCGCGCAGGATGCTCTGCACCAGCGCCAGGGTGCCTTCGCTGAGTTCGGCGCGGGTCTGCAGGTTGATCATGAACGGGCCGCGTGCCTGCATGGCGCTGAAGCCGGAGTAGACACCATAGGTCAGGCCGCGCTTCTCACGCACCTCTTCCATCAGGCGAGTGCCGAAGCCACCACCACCGAGGATCTGGTTGCCCAGCACCAGGGCGGCGTAGTCCGGCTCGCGGCGGTCGACGCCGAGCTGGGCCAGCATCAGGTGAGTCTGGTTGGACGGGAACTCGATATGGCTAAGCCCGGCCTCTGGCTCCTGGGGTTGGCCGATCAGCGGCAATGCCGGGCCTTTGGGCAGGGCTGCAGAGACGGAAGCGGCAAGGCTTTCGGCCTCGGCGCGGGACAGGTCGCCGACCAGGGCGATCACTACATTGCCGGCGGCATAGGCGCGCTGGTGAAAGGCGCGTAGCTGTTCGACGGTGATGTTAGGAATCGACTGCTCGGTGCCTTCGCTGGGGTGCGCATAGGGGTGCTCGCCGTACAGCCGCTCGAACAGCTGTAGCCCGGCCAGTTTGCCGGGGTTCTGCTTCTGATACTCGAAGCCGGCCAGCAACTGGTTCTTGATGCGCGCCAACGAGTCCTCCGGGAAGCTCGGCTGGCCGATCACCTGCTCGAACAGGGCGAGTGCCGGCTCACGCTGTTCCTTGGCGCTGAGGCTGCGCAGGCTGGCGATGGCCATGTCGCGATAGGCGCCGTTGCCGAAGTCGGCACCCAGGCCTTCAAAGCCCTCGGCGATGGCGCTGACGTCCTTGCCGGGCACGCCTTCGTTGAGCATGGCGTTGGTCAGGGTGGCGAGACCGGGCACGCGCTCATCCTGGCTGCTGCCGGCGGCGAAGGTCAGGCGCAGATCGAACATCGGCAACTGGCGCGCCTCGACGAACAGCACGCGGGCGCCCTCGGCGGTTTGCCAGCGCTGGATTTCAAGGGTGCGCTTGCTCGGCGGCTGGCCATTGAGCTTGGCCAGCGACTCCAGCTGGGCGTTGGGCGAAGTGGTGGGTGCCGGGGCTTCGGCCGGGCGACTGGCGAGCAGGGCCAGGCCGCCGATCAGGCCGATCACGCCGAGGCCGAGCAGGCCATAGCGCATACCGTTGCGCTCGTTCATGGCTGAACTCCTTCTGTGGCGTGGCTTTCGGGCAGGATGTGGGCGACGGACAGGCGCGAGCGGGTGAAGAAGGTCTGCGCGGCCTTCTGGATGTCGGCCGGGGTCACGGCTTCGAGAGCGGCGAGGTCCTGATCCATCAGTTTCCAGGACAGGCCGACGGTTTCCAGCTCGCCGATGGTGGTGGCCTGGCTGCTGATCGAGTCGCGCTCATAGACCAGTCCGGCGATCACCTGGGCGCGCACGCGGGCCAGTTCCTCGGTGCTGGGTGGGTTCTGTTTGAGGTCATCCAGCTGGCGCCAGAGGCCGGCTTCGACCTGCTCCAGGGTCTTGCCCTTCTGCACGTTGGGCGTGGCCGAGAGCATGAACAGGCTGTCGCCGCGGGCGAAGGCGTCGTACCAGGCGGAGGCACCTGACACCAGCTCCTCGCCACGCTCCAGGCGCGCGGGCAGGCGCGCACTGTAACCGCCGTCGAGCAGCGCCGAGGCCAGGCGCAGTGCGTGTACCTGGCGGGTGTCGGCGGCGCTGGCCAGGCCGGGTACGTTGAACCCCATCAACAGGCTGGGTAGCTGGGTTTTGACGTGCAGGGTCATGCGCCGTTCGCCGGGTTCGGCCAGCTCCAGCGGAGCCTTGGCCGCCGGGACCTCGCGGCGCGCAATGGCGCCGAAGTAGTGCTCGGCCAGACCTTGCACTTCTTCCTTGGTGACATCGCCGACCACCACCAGGGTGGCGTTGTTCGGCGCATACCAGGCCTGGTACCAGGCGCGCAGCTCCTCGACCTTCATGCGGTCGAGATCGGTGCGCCAGCCGATGGTCGGGGTGCGGTAACCGCTGGCCGGGTAGGCCATGGTCTGGAAGCGCTCATAGGCCAGTGAGGACGGTTTGTCGTCGGTGCGCAGGCGACGCTCTTCCTTGATCACCTCGATCTCGCGGTTGAATTCTTCCGCCGGCAGCTTGAGGCTGGCCATGCGGTCGGCCTCAAGTTCCAGGGCCACGGCCAGGCGGTCGCGCGACAGCACCTGGTAGTAGGCGGTGTAGTCATCACTGGTGAAGGCGTTCTCCTCGGCGCCCAACTCGCGCAGGATGCGTGAGGCCTCGCCGGGACCGAGCTTGCGGCTGCCCTTGAACATCATGTGTTCGAGGGCGTGGGACAGCCCGGTCTGACCAGGCGTCTCGTAGCTGGAACCGACCTTGTACCAGATCTGCGAAACCACCACCGGAGCGCGATGGTCCTCGCGGACGATGACCTTGAGGCCGTTGTTCAGCTGGAATTCGTGGGTAGCCTGTGGCTCGGCGGCCAACGCGGCCAGCGGTGTATGCAGGGCAATCAGCAGCAGGCCGGCGCAGCGGCGGGCAAGTGATGTCATAGGGAGTCGTGACCTGTCGGGCGGCCCGGGCGGTCGTACCGCCGGCGGGCGAAGAGGTGCTAGGATACCGCATCCTTTTCCAGGGCGGCGCGGCTAGCCGTGCGGCTCCCCTGAGATGCCCAAGACTCATGTTTGGTTCCAACGACGACAAGCCATCGCCGGACAACGCCGGCGAGAAGAAATCCCTGTTTGGCTGGCTGCGCAAGAAGCCGCAGGAAACCCCGAGCAATCCTGAGCCAGCCGCTCCCGCCAGTCCTGAGCCGGCTGAGTCGAACGCGCCGGCCGCCGAGCCGGTTGCGCCGGTAGTCCAGGCGCCGGTCAGTGCTGAGTCTGTGGCGCCGGAGCCTGTCAGCGCTCCTGTCGAATCTGCAGCCATAGAGTCTTCTCCTGTCGAGCCGCAGGTCGTGGCTGAGCCGGTCGTTGCCCCGCAGGCTGCTGAGCCCGTCGCGCCGCCCGCATCGGTAGCCGAGTCGAGCGAAGGCAAGCCGGCGTTCTCGCGCTTTCGCATCAACGCCGGCAGTGAAGTGACCCATCCGGTGCATGAGCAACCCGTGCCGGTCGAGCCCGAACCGCCTGTGGTTGAGCCTGCACCGGTTCAGGTCGAGCAGAGCAAGCCCGGAGACAATCAGGGCGGCTGGTTTGCCCGCCTCAAGCAGGGCCTGTCGAAGACCAGCGCCAGCCTGGGCGAGGGCATGGCCAGCCTGTTCCTCGGCAAGAAGGCGATCGACGACGACCTGCTCGAAGAGCTGGAAACCCGCCTGCTGATGGCGGACGTCGGCGTCGAAGCCACCACCGCCATCATCGGCAGCCTGACCAAGCGCGTGGCGCGCAAGGAGCTGGCCGACAGCGGCGCGTTGTACAAGGCGCTGCAGGAAGAGCTGGCCGGCCTGCTCAAACCGGTCGAACAGCCGCTGGCCATCACCGCCGAGAAGCAGCCTTACGTGATACTGGTGGTCGGTGTGAATGGCGTCGGCAAGACCACCACCATCGGCAAGCTGGCCAAGAAACTGCAGGGCGAGGGCAAGAAGGTCATGCTCGCCGCGGGCGATACCTTCCGCGCGGCGGCCGTCGAGCAGCTGCAGGTGTGGGGCGAGCGCAACAACATCGCGGTGATCGCCCAGCACACCGGCGCCGACTCCGCCTCGGTGATCTTCGACGCCGTGCAGGCCGCCAAGGCGCGTGGCGTGGATGTGCTGATCGCCGACACCGCCGGCCGCCTGCACACCAAAGACAACCTGATGGAAGAGCTGAAGAAGGTGCGCCGGGTGATCGGCAAGCTGGACGAAACCGCGCCGCACGAAGTGCTGCTGGTGCTGGACGCCGGCACCGGGCAGAACGCCATCAACCAGACCAAGCAGTTCCACCAGGCCGTGACCCTCACCGGCCTGGCCCTGACCAAGCTGGACGGCACCGCCAAAGGCGGGGTGATCTTCGCCCTGGCCAAGCAGTTCGGCCTGCCGATCCGTTACATCGGGGTGGGCGAGGGTATCGATGATTTGCGCAGTTTCGTCGCCGAGGACTTCGTCCAGGCCCTGTTCGCGGAAAGGGAGCGTGCATGATTCGTTTCGAGCAAGTCGGCAAGCGTTATTCCAACGGCCATGTCGGCCTGCACGAACTGAGCTTTCGCGTGCAGCGTGGCGAGTTCCTCTTCGTGACCGGCCACTCCGGTGCCGGTAAATCCACCCTGCTGCGCCTGCTGCTGGCAATGGAGCGACCGACCAGCGGCAAGCTGCTGTTGGCCGGACAGGATCTGAGCCAGATCACCACCGCGCAGATTCCCTTCCTGCGTCGGCAGATCGGCGTGGTATTCCAGAACCACCAGCTGCTGTTCGACCGCTCGGTGTTCGACAATGTCGCCCTGCCACTGCAGATCCTCGGCCTGTCCAAACCGGATATTGCCAAGCGCGTCAGCGCGGCGCTGGAGCGCGTATCGCTGTCCGACAAGGCCGAACAGTTCCCGGCCGACCTCTCCACCGGTCAGCAGCAGCGCGTCGGCATTGCCCGCGCTGTGGTGCATCGCCCGGCCCTGCTGCTGGCAGATGAACCCACCGGCAACCTCGACCCGCGCCTGGCCGCGGAGATCATGGGCGTGTTCGAAGACATCAACCGCCTCGGCACCACCGTCTTGATCGCCAGTCACGACCTGGCCCTGATCGCGCGCATGCGCCATCGCATGCTGACCCTGCAGCGCGGCCGCCTGATCGGCGATGGAGAAGCGGCATGAGCGAGACCCAGCGCAATATCAAGGCGGCGGAGCGGGTTGGCGCGGTTCAGGCCAAGGCCGACAAGCCGATCAAGGAAGGTCCGGATTTCTCCACCCTGTTCGCTGCCTGGGTCGAAAGCCACCGCGCCAGCCTGGTCGACAGTCTGAGCCGGCTGGTGCGCCAGCCCATCGGCAGCTTCTTCACCTGCCTGGTGATGGCGGTGGCGCTGTCGCTGCCTATGGGCCTGGCCTTGTTGCTGGATAACGTCGAGCGTCTCGGTGGCTCCTGGCAGAAGGCCGCGCAGATTTCCCTCTACCTCAAGGTCGAGGGCGGCGACGACGCCGGCCTGCAGCTGCGCGACGAAATCGCCGAGATGGCTGATGTGGCCGAGGCCGAGTTCATCGGCCGCGAAGCCGGCCTGGTCGAGTTCGAGCAACAGTCCGGCCTGGGTCAGGCACTGCGTGAGCTGCCGGACAACCCGCTGCCCGCCGTGGTGGTGGTGACGCCCAAGGAAATCGACAAAGCCCGCTTGGAAGCCCTGCGTCAGAAACTCAGCGAGCTGCCCGGCGTCGACCAGGCGCAGCTCGACCTGCAATGGGTCGAGCGCTTGACCGCGATCCTGGGCCTGGGTGACCGTTTCGTCTTTGGTCTGACCCTGCTGCTGGTCATGGCCCTGCTGCTGGTGATCGGTAATACCATTCGTCTGCATATCGAGAACCGCCGCAGCGAGATCGAGGTGATCAAGCTGGTGGGCGGCACCGACGGCTACGTGCGCCGGCCCTTCCTTTATATGGGCGCGCTCTATGGCATCGGCGCCGGCCTGCTGGCCTGGGGGCTGCTGGCCTTTGGCCTGGACTGGCTGAATGCGGCGGTGATTCGTCTGGCGGGCCTGTACGGCAGCGACTTCGCCCTGGCCGGCGTGCCGGCTGCCGATGGTCTGTCGCTGCTGTTGGGCGCGCTGTTCCTTGGCTATATTGGCGCCTGGCTGGCCGTGGCGCGGCACCTGAGTGAGCTGGCGCCGCGATAACAGTTGATGTTTTTTGTAGTCATTGGCGCATCTGTAACGGAACTTTTACACGGGTTCCCTGCTCTGAAAATGCAGTGCTAGACTGCGCCAGTTTTGTAATACCGGAGGTTTTTGATGACCACTTCTCTGCAACCTGTACATGCCCTTGTTCCAGGCGCCAACCTGGAGGCCTATGTGCATGCGGTGAACAGCATTCCGTTGCTGTCCGTCGAGCAGGAGCGCGAGCTGGCCGAGAGTCTCTACTACGAGCAAGACCTGGAAGCCGCCCGCCAGATGGTGCTGGCTCACCTGCGCTTCGTCGTGCACATCGCCCGCAGCTATGCCGGCTATGGCCTGGCTCAGGCCGACCTGATCCAGGAAGGCAACGTCGGCCTGATGAAAGCGGTCAAGCGTTTCAACCCGGAAATGGGTGTGCGCCTGGTGTCTTTCGCCGTGCACTGGATCAAGGCCGAGATTCACGAGTTCATCCTGCGCAACTGGCGCATCGTCAAGGTCGCCACCACCAAGGCGCAGCGCAAACTGTTCTTCAACCTGCGCAGCCAGAAGAAGCGTCTGGCCTGGCTGAACAACGATGAAGTGCATGCCGTGGCCGATAGCCTGGGCGTGGAGCCGCACGAAGTGCGCGAGATGGAGAGCCGCCTGACAGGTCAGGACATGGCCTTCGACCCGGCGGCCGACGCCGATGACGATGCCGCCTACCAATCTCCGGCCCACTATCTGGAAGATCATCGCTACGACCCGGCCCGTCAGCTGGAAGATGCCGACTGGAGCGACAGCGCCAACGCCAGCCTGCACGAAGCGCTGGAAGGCCTCGACGAGCGCAGCCGTGACATTCTCTACCAGCGCTGGTTGGCCGAGGAAAAGGCGACCCTGCATGATCTGGCCGCCAAGTACAACGTCTCCGCCGAGCGCATCCGCCAGCTGGAGAAAAACGCCATGAACAAGCTGAAAGGCTCGATCCAGGCGTAAATCGCATCACCTCGAAAAGCCGCACCCAGGTGCGGCTTTTTTCTGTCCGGAGTTTGCCTGTGAGACGTCGTCCGCCTGCCTTGCTGTTCACCATCGTGGCCCTGGCCAGCTGTCTGCTCGGCTACTGGCTATTGCTGCCGGATGAAGAGCAGGCCGAACCTTTGCCGCAGCTGCAACAGTGGGATGCCGAGCTGTTTCGCCCGCAAGTCGATGAGCGCCTGACGGCGGGACAGTTGAGCGCTTTTCTCCCCGGTGCCGAGTTGTGGCTGCAACCGCGCATGGATGGCCCGCACCTGCTGCTGCGCGGCGAGCGTGATTTCTGGACGGTGGAAGGCGAACTGGCGTTGAGCGATAGCCAGCGCGCCAGCCTCGCCGAGGTCAGCCAGGCGCGGCCGAATGATCCCGAGCAGCCGCTGCCGGCGAGCATGCTGGAGCAGCTGGCCGGGCAGCGGATCGAGGGGCTCAATCTGTTGCCGCAACGTGCCGTCATGGCGACGGCACTCAGTGCCAGCCTGGGGGCGCCGCGTCTGCGCCTGCAATTGCAGGAAGGCGAGGCCTGGGTCTATCCGCAACAGGGGCTGACCGCGCATATCCGCGATGAGCGCGTGCAGCTGCTGCGTGCTGTGCCCAAGCGCCTGCTGCAGCACTGACTGGGTTGAGGCCGTGCTGATGTGCTCAGGGCTTGGGCAGCCATTGTGGCCACCACTGGGGTGGCGTCAGCGCTGACGATAGCTGGCTGAGGTAGTGACTGCCGCCCAGCTGATAGCTCTGCCGGCGAATCCAGGCGGCGCGGCGCTGTACATGGCGCCCCGGCTGGCTCGCACTCCAGGCCCGCGGGTTCGGTAGCACAGCCGCCAGCAGGCTGGCTTGCTGGCTCGACAGGTAAGGCGCTCCCACACCGAAGTGATGGCGTGCGGCGGCTTCTGCGCCAAACACGCCGTCGCCCCATTCCACGCTGTTGAGATAGATCTCAAGAATGCGTTGCTTGGGCCAGAGCAGCTCGATCAGCCCGGTGAACCAGGCTTCCAGTGCTTTACGTGGCCAGCTGCGGCCGGACCAGAGGAACAGGTTCTTGGCCACCTGCTGGCTGATGGTGCTGGCGCCGCGCAGGCTGCCTCCCTCGGCGTTATGGGCCAGAGCCTGACGAATGGCCGTGACATCGAAGCCCCAGTGTTCGGCGAATTTCTGATCTTCGCCGGCGATCACGGCGATCTTCAGGTCATCTGGCAGCTCGTGCCAGGGGCGCCAGCTGCGCTGTAGATCGATGGGTTCGCCGTCGATCCACGACTGGATCTTGCGCTCGACCATCAGTGCGCTGCCGGGCGGGTCGACCCAGCGCAGCAGGAGCACCACCAGGGCGCTGGCCGCTGCTAGCCACAGCAGCAGTTTGGTCAGGCGACGGAACAGTTTGCGCAACATGGCTTGGCCCGGTTCGAGGGAGCGGCCATTATAGCGGCCGCTTGGAAATCGATCGGGACTGCATCATGTTGCGTACCTTTGCACTACTGGCCGCCGTCTTCGGCTTTACCGGCGTTGCCCTGGGCGCTTTTGCCGCCCATGGGTTGAAGGCACACCTGAGTGCCGAGTACCTGGCGGTGTTTCAGACCGGTGTGCATTACCAGATGCTGCATGCCCTGGCCTTGCTTGGCGTTGCGTTGTTGGCCGAGCGTCTGCCTGGGCGTCTGGCAGGCGCGGCTGGCTGCCTTTTCGTGGCCGGCATTCTGTTGTTCTCCGGTAGCCTCTATGCGCTGACCCTCAGTGGCCTGGGCAAGCTGGGGATGATCACGCCGCTGGGTGGCCTGTGCTTTCTGGCGGGCTGGTTATGCCTGGGGCTGGCTGCCTGGCGCCTGCGTTGAGGCGTGCAGACGGACAAATGGCGGGCAGGCGGCTTGGTCACTGCCCGTGATCGGGCTAGAATGCCGACCCTTTCAGAATCTGACCGACCAGCCATGCTCATCCAGTTGAACGGCCAATCCTTCGAGTTGCCCGCCGGCGCCACCGTCGCCGACCTGCTCGTGCGCCTCGATGCTGCCGACAAGCGGGTGGCGGTCGAACTCAATCTGGACATAGTGCCGCGCAGCCAGCACGGCGCCACTGTCCTGCATGAGGGCGACCAGCTGGAAGTCGTCCACGCCATCGGCGGCGGCTAGTCGCCCGAGGATCTGCCCATGAGCGCCATCATCGACAAGCCCTTCACCCTGGCCGGCCGCACCTATGGGTCGCGCCTGCTGGTGGGTACCGGCAAGTACAAGGATCTCGAAGAGACCCGCCTGGCCATCGAGGCCAGCGGTGCCGAGATAGTGACCGTGGCTGTGCGGCGGACCAACCTTGGGCAGAACCCGGGCGAGCCGAACCTGCTGGATGTGATCTCGCCGGACAAGTACACCATCCTGCCCAACACCGCCGGCTGCTATAACGCCGAGGAAGCGGTACGCACCTGCCGCCTGGCCCGCGAGCTGCTCGACGGCCACAAGCTGGTCAAGCTGGAAGTGCTGGCCGACCAGAAGACCCTGTTCCCCAACGTGATCGAGACCCTCAAGGCCGCCGAAGTGCTGGTCAAGGAAGGCTTCGACGTGATGGTGTACACCAGCGATGACCCGATCATCGCCCGCCAGCTGGCCGAAATGGGCTGCATCGCGGTGATGCCGCTGGCCGGCCTGATCGGCACTGGCCTGGGTATCTGCAACCCCTACAACCTGCGCATCATCCTCGAAGAAGCGACTGTGCCGGTGCTGGTCGATGCCGGCGTGGGCACCGCGTCGGATGCCACCATTGCCATGGAGCTGGGCTGCGAGGCGGTGCTGATGAACAGCGCCATCGCCCATGCCCAGGATCCGATCCTGATGGGCGAGGCGATGAAGCATGCGATCATCGCCGGGCGCATGGCCTACCTGGCCGGGCGCATGCCGAAGAAGTTGTACGCCAGCGCGTCTTCGCCGCTGGACGGTTTGATCAAGTAAGAGCATTTCATGAGCGACATCATCGAGCCGGCAGACGAAGGTGCTGCCGAGCGGCCGCTGCGCGGCATCAAGAGTTTCGTCATGCGCTCCGGGCGCATGACCGAGGGCCAGCAGCGTGGCCTCGACCAGGGCTGGCCGAAGTACGGCCTGGAGTTGGCCGACGGCCTGCGCGACTTCGACCAGCTGTTCGGTCGCAGCGCGCCGCGCACGTTCGAGATCGGCTTCGGCATGGGCCACGCCACCCTGGAGATGGCCGCTGCGGCACCGGAGCAGGACTTCATCGGCGTGGAAGTGCACAAGCCGGGCGTCGGTGCCCTGCTCAACGGCATGCTTACGCAGAACCTCTCCAACATCCGTGTATACAGCTGCGATGCTCTGGAAGTGCTGCGTGACTGCGTGGCCGATGCCAGCCTCGATCGCGTGCTGCTGTTCTTCCCCGATCCCTGGCACAAGGCGCGTCACCACAAGCGGCGCATCGTCCAGCTGAGCTTCGCCGAGCTGGTACGCAGCAAGCTCAAGGTCGGCGGCATCCTGCACATGGCCACCGATTGGCAGCCATACGCGGAACATATGTTGGAAGTCATGTCGGCGGCGCCCGGTTACCATAACGTTGCCGGTGATGCAGGCTATGTCGAGCGTCCCAGCGAGCGTCCGGTGACCAAGTTCGAGAAGCGCGGCGAGCGTCTCGGCCATGGTGTCTGGGACCTCAAGTTCCAACGTAGCGAATGATCACTCAGGCCCCGCAGGATGCGGGGCTATATGACCGGGCTAACCCGGCGCCAGGATGGCCTCTGCCTCACCACCAACGGCAATCTGCAGGCACGACCTACACTGGTCGTACGAATAAGAGCAGCGGCGCCATGGCGCGCCGCGAGGAGAACGCTGTGCTGAGAACAATTGCAGTCCTGTCCCTGGCAGCTACTGTGTCACTGCCCGCGCACGCCCGTGTCGATGCGGCCCAGGCGGCTCGTCTGGGGCAGGATCTGATGCCGCTGGGTGGCGAGCGCGCCGGCAATGCCGCCGGCACCATTCCGCCGTGGGAAGGTGGGGTGGCCACGCCGCCGGCCAACTATCAGCCGGGCATGCACCATCCGGATCCCTTCGCCGCCGATGCCGAGCAGTATCGCGTCGACAAGAACAACATGGCCCAGTACAAGGCCCTGTTGACGCCCGGCTACCAGAAGCTGCTGGAGCGTAACCCGGACTACTACCTGCGCGTGTTCCCGACTCGCCGCAGCGCCGCCTCGCCACAGCGCATCTACGACGCCACGCGTTTCAATGCCACCAATGCCTCGCTGATCTCGGGCGGTAACGGTATCGAAGGTGCCGCAGCCGGCGTGCCCTTCCCGATTCCGCAGAACGGTCAGGAAGCCATCTGGAACCACATCACCCGCTATCGCGGCGAGCAGCTGCGCATGGAGACCAACCAGGCGGTGGTGCTCAATGGCGGCAGCTACGTGCTGCTCAAGCGTGACCGCGATATCATGTTCGTCTATGGCCGCGAGGGCATGACCCCCGGTGATCTGGACAACACCCTGTTCTACTACAAGTACGTGATCACCGCGCCGAGCAAGCTGGCCGGTTCCGCCCTGGTGGTGCAGGAGACCCTCGACCAAGTGCTGGCGATCCGCAAGGCCTGGCGTTTCAGCCGTGGCGAGCGTCGCGTGCGTCGTCTGCCGATGCTGGCTTATGACGCCATGCAGCCGGACACCAGTGGTATGGCCACGGCCGACGTGGTGGACACCTACAACGGCGCGCCGGATCGCTACGAATGGACGCTGCAGGGCAAGCAGGAAATGCTCGTGCCCTACAACAGCTATGCCGTTCACCAGAAGGGTATTCCCTACGACAAGATCCTGCAGAAGGCCCATATCAACCCCGAGTTGATGCGCCACGAGTTGCACCGCGTATGGGTGGTCGAGGCCGATCTGCGCAAGGGCTTCAGCCATCCCTACGCCAAGCGCCGCTTCTATCTGGACGAAGACAGCTGGCAGATCCTCGCCGTCGACCTGTACGACAAGGACGGCGAGTTGATTGGTATGCAGGAAGCCCATCCGATCAGCTACTACGATGTGCCGGTGTTCGCCAGTACCCTGGAAACCATCTACGACTTCAAGGGCAGCCGCTACTTCGTCGATGGCCTGGATAACAACGAGCCGATGTATGACTACAACGTGCAGCTGAAGAAGAGTGACTTCACCGCAGCTGCTCTGCGCAGTGGTGGTATCTGAGTCTGACCGGTTGCAGACCCGATAAAGCACAAGGCCCGCATTTGCGGGCCTTGTGCTTTGTGCATTATTAACGGTGCTTTTTGTGCCACTTGTCTTTCTTGTGGCCCAAGGCGCGGCCCGGATGGCCGTCATACTCATGGTAGTGACCACCATCGCGGTAACGACGACCATCACGGTCGTCATCGTCGTCACCGTAGGCATTGCCCAGCGCGCCACCAGCGCCGCCGCCAACTGCCGCACCGATCAGGCCGCCGGTGCTGCCGCCAACCTTGCTACCGATGACCTGGCCACCGGCCGCGCCAAGGCCGCCGCCGATGGCGGCTTCTGTCCGGCTGCCCTTGTCCGCTCCCACCGCGCTGCCGGCTGCACCGCCAACGCCGGCGCCAATGGCTGCCCCCGTACTGCCGCCGACCTGCTCGCCGACCACGGTGCCAAGCACCCCGCCCAAGGCGCCGCCGACGCCGGCCGAAGTGTTGCCGGCAAGGGCACTGGTACTGGCCAGGGAAAGAGAAAGCAGGAGCAGGTATTTCATGAAGGCAGACCTAATCAGGGAGATGGCGCGGATGCTGCCAGCACTGTTGGCGGCAGCAAGTGCGGCATGTGCGGGCTGCGAGGTGCATCACGAGTTGCGCAAAAAGTGGCGCAGGCGAGGAACTGCGCCGCTTCACGGTTATCGCCCAGGGTTGATCAGCACACGAGCCCTGCGGCCAGGTCTCGGTAATCCTCTACCGCGGCGAACTCCTCGGTGTCCTTGAGTTGGCCGCGGCTGTCCGGCTGGCGCACGGCCAGTAGATGGGCCACGCCATAGCGTCCGGCACTGCGCAGAATCGGCAGGCTGTCATCGATGAACAGGCTGCGCGCCGGCTCGAAGGGGACGTCCTGCTGCAGGGCGAACCAGAACTGCTGATCTTCCTTGGGAAAACCGTAGTCGTGGGAGCTGATCAGGCGGTCGAAGTAGGGCGCCAGCTCGACCTTCTCCAGTTTCAGCGACAGTGAGTCGCGGTGGGCGTTGGTGATCAACACCACGCGTTTGCCGGCGTTGCGCAGGGCTTGCAGGAAGACATCCGCATCCGGGCGCAGGGCGATCAGGTGGGCGACTTCACGCTTGAGGTCGCGTACCGATAGCTTCAACTCGCGGCTCCAGAAGTCGGTGCAGTACCAGGGCAGGGTGCCGGCATGCTGGCGGAACAGCGGCATCAGTTCGGCGTCAGCCAGCGCTCGGCTGACGCCATGCAGCTCGGCGTAGCGCTGCGGCAGGTGCTCCAGCCAGAAGTGATTGTCGAAGTGCAGGTCGAGCAGGGTGCCGTCCATGTCGAGCAGAACGGTGTCGATATCGGCCCAGGGCAAAAGAGGCATGGTGAGATCCGGCAGTGGCGCAGCGTTACAAGATCACGCTCGGCAGATAGGGTTTGCCGGGTATGATACCCGCACGAGTCAAGGAGCGAATGATGCGTGAGAAACCTCAGGTGCTGGCCCGCGAGATCGTCGCCAGCAGCCGTCTGTTCCGCGTCGAGGAGCTGCAGCTGCGCTTCTCCAACGGTGTGGAGCGCACCTACGAGCGCCTGGTCGGCAAAGGCTCCGGCTACGGGGCGGTGATGGTGGTGGCGATGCTCGATGACGAGCACGCGGTGCTGGTTGAGGAGTACTGCGCCGGCACTGACGATTACCAGATTTCGCTGCCCAAGGGCCTGGTCGAGCCTGGCGAGGACATCCTCCTGGCGGCCAATCGCGAGCTCAAGGAAGAGGCCGGCTTCGGCGCCGAGCGCCTGGAGCTGCTGGCCGAGCTGAGCCTGTCGCCCGGCTATATGAGCCAGAAGATCCAGGTGGTGCTGGCCCGTGACCTGTACGAGGAGCGCCTGCCGGGCGATGAGCCGGAGCCGATGCGGGTGGACAAGGTCAGCCTGCGCGAAATCAGCGCCCTGCTGCAGCACCCGCAATTCACCGAGGGGCGCGCTCTGGCCGCCCTCTATCTGGTCCGCGATCTGCTGACCCAACGTGGAGAATTCAAGTGATTCACCCCTATCTGCCGGCGCTGATCTCCCTGGTTCAGCGCGCCGGTCAGGCCACCCTGCCGCACTGGCGCAACGATGTGGCCGTGGTCGAGAAGGCCGATGCCTCGCCGGTGACCGCCGCCGACCTGGCAGCCCATGAAATTCTTGCCGCCGGCCTGCGCGAGCTGGCCCCCGAGGTGCCGGTGCTGTCCGAGGAAGACAGTGTCATCCCGCTGAGCGAGCGCGCCCAGTGGCAACGCTGGTGGTTGGTCGACCCGCTGGACGGCACCAAGGAGTTCATTGCCGGCAGTGAGGAGTTCACCGTCAATGTCGCCCTGATCGAGCAGGGTCGCGTGGTGTTGGGGGTGGTCGGTGTGCCGGCCACCGGTTGTTGCTACTACGGCGGTGCTGGCCTTGGCGCCTGGCGCCAGGAGGCCGGTGGCGAGGCTCAGGCCATCAGCGTGCGTCTGGCTCCGGCCGAGGCCTTCACCCTGGTGGCCAGCAAGCGCCACTCCAGCCCGGCTCAGGAACGCCTGCTGGAAGGCCTCGCCGAGCGTTTCGGCGACCTGCAACTGGCCAATATCGGCAGCTCGCTGAAGTTCTGCCTGCTGGCCGAAGGCAATGCCGACTGCTACCCGCGCCTGGCGCCCACCTCGCAGTGGGACACGGCGGCGGCCCAGGGCGTGCTGGAAGGTGCCGGCGGCGAGGTGCTTGACCTCAAGGGTGAGGCGCTGACCTACGAGGCCCGCGAGAGCTACCTCAATCCGTCCTTCCTCGGCCTGCCGCAGGCCGCAGCCTGGCGCAGTGAGCTGATCCAGCTGGCCAGAGCGCTGGACTGATGGCCTCAGGGGCGCTTCGTAGGCTGGGTAGAGCACCGCGAAACCCAGCGATGAAGCAAGGGCCTCATCTCCACCTGCATGACTCATCGCTGGGTTTCGCGGTGCTCTACCCAGCC
>JAYQUJ010000087.1:0-17164 GCA_038147895.1 Pseudomonas sp. | reverse complement strand
GGGTGGCGTTGTAGCCATCCATGCTGCCCAGGGCGTTACCCAGGGCGAAGCCTTCGACCATGGTCGCCGGCAGCGCCATGCTGCTGTTATCACCCGCTGCGCTCAGCGAGTAGCCACCGCGCGCATCACGCACCACCTGCAGGCCAGAGCCCTGCAGCAGCTTGGCCATGCCCTCCTCGACGCCGTATTGCCCCTGCAGACCGACACTCTGTTTGCCCGCCGTCAACTGCCCATCCACCGCCAGCAGTACCTGCGCCTCGCTGGCGAACTGGCTCAGCGCGCTGGACAGCGGACCGGCAGGGATCGAGTAGCTGCGTACGGCCTGTTCGGCCTCTGCAGCCTGGGCGACGCCCATCAGCAGAGGCTGGACGGCGGCCAGCGGCATAGCCAGAACGGCCGCACGGATGGCGTGGCGCAGTGAATGGCGGGCAAGCGTGGAAGCAGACATGAAGTTCCCCAAGGTGTGGTTTTAAGTCGAGCTGAATCGCCCTTTTGTGCTTAAAGCCAAGCGAGATCGAAAAAGGGGAACCGCGAATGCAAAATTTTTTAATGCTCCTCAGGCGAGCCCATCGCCTCGCGGTTCGATGCTGACCCACCACGGCAGGCGCCGCACCACACGCACCGGCAGACTGGCCTCCAGGGCGGCGTAGATGCGCTCGTGATCGTCCAGCGGGAAAGCGCCCACCAGGCGCAGGTTGGCCACCTGCGGGTCGCAACCTAGATGGCCGCGCTGATAGCGCGCCAGCTCGGCGATGAACTCACCGAGCGGTATGTCGTCGGCCTGCAGCACGCCGTGGGTCCAGGCCTGCATGGCGGTGCGCAGTGGCATTGGTTGGCCCACCTGCTGGCGGTCAAAACGCACCTGCTGGTTGGCCTGCAGGTGCTGCTGGCGCGGCGCCTGGATATCCAGAGAGCCGTCATAGGCAGCCACCAGGGATTCATCCTCCAGCTGGCGCACGCTGAAGCGCCCCTCCTGCACTCGCAGGCTGCCGTTGGCCGTCTCCAACCACAAAGGACGAGCATCGGTGGCCAGCTCGACCAATACCTCGCCGCGATACAGCGCCAGGCGCCGCAGCCCGCTGCTGAAATCCACATCCAGGGCAGTATCGGTGTTCAGCCACAGGCGGCTGCCATCGGCCAGCTGCCGCCCCGTGACCTCGCCCACCGCCGTGCGCTGATTGGCCTGCCACTGCTGCCAGGGCAGTTCGCGACCGCCCAGCCCCAGCACAGCGCCGCCGCCGATGATCGACAAGGCCTTGAGTGCCTGGCGGCGCCCTAGCCCGCGGGCCTGCAGGGCGGTGCGCGCAGCCTGGCGTTGGGGCAGACGCTCGAACTGAGCACTGATGCCCTCGACCCTCAGCCAGGCCTGACGATGCTGCGGATGGGCCTCCAGCCACTGCAACCAGGCATGTCTGTCCTGCTCGCTGTGCTCGTCACGCAGCACGGCAAACCACTCGGCGGCCTGTTGCAGCACGGCAAAGTCGGGATTGTTCATGTTCAGTGCTGCGCCAGCGTCAGGCAGTGCAGCATGGCCTGGGCCATGTACTTCTTCACCATGCGCTCGGACACGCCGAGACTGATGGCGATCTGCGCATAGGTCAGGCCATCCAGTTGAGCCATGAGAAAGGCGCTGCGCACCTTGCTCGGCAGGCTGCGCAGCATCGTATCGATCTGCAGCAACGTGGCCATGATCAGCTCGCGCGCCTCCGGCGACGGCGCGTACTGTTCCGGTTGCAGGGCCAGGGCCTCCAGATAGGCACGTTCAATAGCCTGACGGCGCCAATGGTTGACCAGCAGGGAGTGGGCGATGGTCGACAAATAGGCACGCGGATCGCGCAACGGCGACAGATCGCGCTCCTTGCTCAGTAGACGCAGGAAGGTGTCCTGTGCCAGGTCAGCCGCGTTATGGCTGCAACCCATGCGCTGGCGCAGCCAGCCATGGAGCCAGCCGTGGTGGTCAAGATAGAGCTGCTGTAAAGCCTGCTGCTGAGGGGCCGCACTGACCGCCATGGGAAACATCCGCCATCCACGCCGAAAGAGCGCAAATGGTAATGCTTCTCAAAATTTTTTCCAGCGATATTAGCTTCGCGTGCGCCTGCGTATACGTCAGCCGCTGATTGGCCGACGCCCGGCCAGGGCATGAGCCAGGGTACCGCCGTCGACCAACTCCAGCTCACCGCCCAGTGGCACGCCGTGGGCGATGCGCGACAAGACGATGTTCTTGCCGGCCAGCATCTGCGCGATGTAGTGGGCGGTGGCCTCGCCTTCCACCGTCGGGTTGGTGGCCAGGATCATCTCACTGAACTGGCTGGCACCGATATACGCCAGCAGCTCGGGAATACCAATGGCCTCAGGCCCCAGGCCATCGAGCGGTGACAGATGGCCCTTGAGCACGAAGTAGCGCCCGCGATACCCGGTCTGCTCCACCGCGAACACGTCCAGCGGGCCTTCCACCACACACAGCAACGCGTCGTCGCGGCGCGGGTCGCTGCACTGAGGGCACAGCTCATCCTCGCTCAGGGTACGGCACTGCTTGCAATGCCCTACGCCCTCCATCGCCGCCGCCAAAGCCTGCGACAGGCGCATGCCACCGCTACGGTCGCGCTCCAACATCTGCAAGGCCATGCGCTGCGCGGTCTTCTGCCCGACGCCGGGGAGAATGCGCAGCGAGTCGATGAGTTGGCGGATCAGGGGGCTGAAGCTCATGGAGAAACTACCAAGTGCGTGCTTTTAGAATCGTAGCCCGGATGCAATCCGGGAAACCTGGCGCGGGAGCCCCGGATTGCATCCGGGCTGCGAGCTGGAGCTCATAGGTGAACCGTACAGGGCAAAGGGGCGTTCAGGCGGCGTGCAGGGCAAGGCGCGAGAAGGCGTGGGCACCGGAGTTTACTGGCGTAAATGAGGATGCCCGCGCCTTCGAGCAACGCAGCCATGTGCGTCGACTGGGCGGCCCGGTTTAGAACGGCATTTTGAAGCCGGGGGGGAGCTGCATGCCTGCGGTCATGCCGGACATCTTCTCCTGGCTGTTCTGTTCGACCTTGCGCACGGCATCGTTGACCGCAGCGGCGATCAGGTCTTCCAGCACTTCCTTGTCTTCCTGCATCAGGCTGTCGTCCAGGGTGATGCGCTTGACGTCGTGGCGACCGGTCATCACCACGCTCACCAGGCCGGCGCCGGACTGGCCGGTGACTTCGGCGTTGGCCAGCTCTTCCTGCATCTTCTGCATTTTTTCCTGCATCTGCTGGGCCTGCTTCATCAGGCCCGCCATGCCGCCTTTCATCATGGTGGTATTCCTCAGCTATGTGACTCAGGGAGTCAGGGGTTCGATGGAGTCGGCGCGAACGGTAGCGCCGAACTGTTGAATCATCTGCTGTACCAGCGGGTCGTCATGGATCGACTGTTCTGCCTGGCGCTGGCGCTCTGCGCGTTTGCGCGAAGCGGCTTGAGCAGGGGTTTCCTGCTCGGGGCGGATTAGCTCGATACGCAGCTTGAGGTTACGCCCCAAATGCTGGTTCAGCGCGTCGTTCAGACGACGCTGCTGGGTGGCATTGAACAGCGCGCTGTGTGCCGGGTCCAGGTGCAGCAACCAGTCGTCGCCATTGGCCTCGACCAAGGTGCAATTGGCGCCGATGCTGCCAGTCATACCGGACAGGCCCAGACGCGGGAACAGATCCAGCCACTCAGCGGCCAGGCCGGTGGCAGGTGCAGCGGCTGGCAATGGCTCAGGCTCGGCCGGTTTCTCAGCCGGCGCATCGAAGTCGTAGTCGAGGCTGTCGGCATCGGCTTCGTAATAGTCGTAGTCACCGGGCGGTGGCTCGTCGTCATCACCCTCCTCGACCAGTGCCGCAACCGGCGAAACCTCGGCAACCGGTGCGACTGGCGCCGGCTCTGGCGGCGCCACAACGGCAGAGGCTGCAGGTGCAGGTGCAGGTGCAGGTGCAGGTGCAGGTGCAGGTGCAGCAGTCTGCGCGACCGGCTCGGCAACTTCTACCGCAGGCTGCGCAGCAGGTGCTTCCCATGGCAGATCGACCGGAGCCTCAGCCGCCGGCGCTTCAGCCACTACAGGGGCAACCGGCTCGGGCTCGGCAGCAGCAACAGGCGCGGGCGGCACGACGGCCGCGAGCTGCGGAGCCGGAGCCGGAGCCGGAGCCGGAGCCGGAGCCGGAGCCGGAGCCGGAGCAGTGACAGGTTCGGGGGCAGGTACAGGCTGCACAACAACCGGAGCAACCGGAGCAACGATAGCAGCCGGAGCAACCACGGGGGCCGCACCGGCCACCGGGGTCTTGTCGGAATCAGCTGTGGCCTTGCTGATCCCCAGATCCTTTAAAGGTGATCTCGGTGCAGCTCCATCGGCATCGGCCGGGCGGAAGGCCAACATGCGCAACAGCACCATCTCGAAGCCGCCGCGCGGGTCCGGCGCCAGCGGCAGGTCACGGCGGCCGATCAGCCCCATCTGGTAGTAGAACTGCACGTCCTCGGCCGGCAGGGCCTGGGCCAGCGCCAACACCTTGTCGCGGTCGCCTTGGCCGTTATCCACGGCCTCCGGCAGGGCCTGGGCAATGGCCACGCGGTGCAGCACGTTGAGCATTTCCGCAAGCACGCCGCTCCAGTCCGGCCCTTGCTCGGCCAGATGACGCACGGCTTCCAGCAACCCACGGGCATCGCCATCCAGCAGCGCATGCAGCACGCCGTAGACCTGGCCGTGGTCGAGGGTGCCGAGCATGGCACGCACATCGGCGGCCAGTACCTTGCCCTCGCCAAAGGCGATGGCCTGGTCGGTCAGGCTCATGGCATCGCGCATCGAGCCATCGGCGGCGCGGCCGAGCTGCCACAAGGCGTCTTCCTCGAAAGGCACGCTTTCGGCAGTCAGTACATGGGTCAGGTGCTCGACCACGCGCTCCGGCGGCATATTCTTCAGGGAGAACTGAAGGCAGCGCGAGAGGATGGTGACCGGTAGCTTCTGCGGGTCGGTGGTGGCCAGCAGGAACTTGACGTGGGGTGGCGGCTCTTCGAGGGTCTTGAGCAGCGCGTTGAACGAGTGCGTGGAGAGCATGTGCACTTCGTCGATCAGGTAGACCTTGTAACGGCCGCGGGTCGGTGCGTACTGCACGTTCTCCAGCAGCTCGCGGGTATCCTCGACCTTGGTACGGCTCGCGGCGTCCACCTCGATTAGGTCAACGAAGCGACCCTCGTCGATCTCCCGGCACACCGAGCACTGGCCGCAGGGGCTGGCGCTGATGCCGGTCTCACAGTTCAGACACTTGGCGATGATCCGCGCGATGGTGGTCTTGCCCACGCCGCGGGTGCCGGTGAACAGATAGGCGTGGTGCAGGCGCTGACTGTCGAGGGCGTTGATCAGGGCTTTGAGCACATGCGTCTGGCCGACCATCTCGCGGAAGCTGCGTGGGCGCCATTTGCGTGCAAGAACCTGATAACTCATGAAAAACCGTCGCGACTTAGGGTGGCGGAAGTGGCTAATCCTAGCGGAGCACCGGGCAAAATGCACTCGCTGGCGCGTCCAGACGTGATCCTTTTAAGGGTCGCCTTGCCTGCACTCGGCCCAGCCCCGGTCCGCTAGATCGCCAGGCGGCGCCGCGACAAGTTCCAGCCCTGCTGCATGCCGGCCGCCGCCAGCAGGATGGCCACCACGCCCAGCCACTGCAGCGGGCTGAGGCGATGACCGAAGGCCAGCCAGTCGACGAAGATCGCCGCGACCGGATAGATGAACGACAGCGCCCCGGTCAGCGCCGTCGGCAGCTTCTGGATGGCGCTGTACAACAGCATGTACATCACCCCGGTATGGACGATGCCCAGCGCCGCCAGGCTGGCCCAGGCCTGCGGCTGCTCGGGCAGCTGGTAACTGGCTAGCGGCGCCAGCATGAGGATGCCGGTGAGCAATTGGACCAGTGCGATCAGGTGCGGCGGTGTGCCGGCGAGGCGTTTAACGATCAACGCAGCCAGTGCATAGAGCAACGCGGCGCCCAGGGCCAGGGCGATGCCCAGCAGGTAGTTCTCGCCCGTGGTGCCGCCGCCATGGGCACTGACGATGGCCAGCATGCCAAGGAAGGCCACGCCCAACCAGGCCAGTTTGGCCAAGGTGATGCGCTCACCGAGGAACAGCGCGGCCAGACCAACCAGCATGAACGGCTGCACGTTGTACACCGCCGTGCTGATGGCAATCGACGCCTTGGAATAGGAGGCGAACAGCAGCAGCCAGTTGCCGACGATGGCCACCCCGCTGACCAGTGCCAGGACCAGCACCCGCCGACTCAGTAGCTCGCGGCGCAGCAGGCCAAGCGCGGCGCATACCAGCAGCAACATGGCGCCGCCAATCACACAGCGCCAGAACACCACGTCGACCACGGACTGGCCGGATACCAGGACGAACCAGCCGATGGTGCCGGAAATCAGCATCGCCGCGATCATTTCCAGCGAGCCGCGCTTGAGAGTCTTGTCCATGGTCGGAGTCTCCGGTTGGGGTGCGCTTATTATTCGGCTACCCAGCCCGACTACTCCATGGCTAATCTAAGGTGAAATCACACAGCAGCCTTTATTGCGAAGGCACTTACCTGAAATCACCTAAGAACCTGTTCACGATCTTCTGGATTAGAGCCAGACAAGGCCTAGGCGTTTTTAACGCCGTATGGCCGCGAGCCAGGAGATCGTGGACAGGTTCGAACGAGCGCACCATGACCGACGATATCGACCAGCTCCTGCTCAACGCCCTGATGGAAGACTCGCGCCGCTCGCTCAAGGCTCTGGCGCAGATCAGCGGCCTGTCCTCGCCCAGCGTGGCCGAGCGCCTGCGCCGCCTGGAGGAGCGCGGAGTGATCAGGGGCTACACGGTGGAGGTAGACCCGCGCCACTTCGGCTACCAGCTGCAAGCCATCGTCCGCGTGCGCCCGTTACCCGGCAAGCTGCACGAGGTGGAGCGGCAGATCCAGTCGATCCCCGAATTCACCGAGTGCGACAAGATCACCGGCGAGGACTGCTTCGTCGCCCGCCTGCATGTACGCTCCATGGAACAACTCGACGAGCTGCTAGACCGCATCAACGTCTATGCCGAGACCAACACTGCCATCGTCAAGAAGACCTCGGTGCCGCGCCGGCTGCCGCCAATGAATTGAAGGAAAACCCATGCGACTCAGAATCACCGCACTGGCCCTGCTGCTGGTCGGCCAGACAGCCATGGCCGACCAAACCGAGCTGCGCGCCGCCGTCGATGCCGCGGTGCAGCCCGCCATCGAGCAGTACCAGATTTCCGGCCTGGCCGTGGCCATCACCCACGGCGGCGAACGGCACTTCTTCAACTATGGCGTCGCCTCCCATGAAAGCAGCCGGGCGGTGAACGAACACACCCTGTTCGAACTGGGCTCGGTTAGCAAGCTGTTTACCGCCACCCTAGGCGCCTATGCCCAGGCCGAGGGAAAGCTGAGCCTGGCAGACCTGGCCAGCCGGCATCTGCCGGCGCTGCGCGGTAGCGCCTTCGACCATATCAGCCTGCTCGACCTGGCCACCTACATCCCCGGCGGCCTGCCGCTGCAGTTCCCGGGTGCGGTACAGAACGAACGGCAGATGCTCGACTATTACCGCTCCTGGCAGCCTGCCTACCCGGCCGGCAGCCAGCGCCTGTATTCCAACCCCAGCATCGGTCTGTTCGGCCACTTGGCCGCCGCCAGCCTGGGCGAGCCGTTCGCGCAGGCACTGGAAGGCCGGTTGTTCCCACAACTGGGCATGACGGAGAGCCATGTTCACGTGCCAGAGGCGCAGATGGCGCGCTACGCCTGGGGCTACCGCGACAAAACGCCAATTCGCGTGCAGCCAGGCCCTCTGGATGCCGAAGCCTACGGGGTGAAGTCCAGTGCTGCCGACATGCTGCGCTTCGTCGAAGTCAACCTCGATCCCTCGCGGCTACCGGCACCACTGCACCAGGCCATCGCAACCACACACCTGGGCCACTACCGAATCGGCGACATGACCCAGGGTCTGGGCTGGGAGCGCTACACATACCCCATCAGCCTGGAGCAACTGCAGGAAGGCAATTCATCGCAAATGGCGCTGGAGCTGCATGCGGTCGAGCGCTTTGCCAAGCCGCAACCCGCCGCAGGAGACCTGCTGTTGAACAAGACCGGTTCGACCAATGGCTTCGGCGCCTACGTGCTGCTGTTGCCCGCCCGCGACACCGGGTTGGTGATCCTGGCCAACCGCAACTACCCGAATGCCGAACGAGTGCGTATCGCCTTGCAGATCCTCTCGACCCTGGAGCCCTGAGCACTGGCCCATTGCCACGCTCCAGCCGGCGATGGAAAGCCCGTATGATGGCCGGCCGCATCTGCTTTCCGAGTCGCCATGCTGTCCGCCGCAAAACGCTACAAGGCGCTGTTCTCCAGCGCCCTGGCACGCTACTTCCCCCGCACAACCGAGTACCTGCGCGCCGAGCGCGAAGCCGCGGCCAAGCTGCGCCAACCCCAGCCGCGTGCCAAGCGCCCTGCCACTGCCGGTAAAACCAAGGCTACCGGGCGCAAGAAGAAGGCCAGCGACGGCCCAGCCCCCGCAGCAACCGGCATCTATTCCAGCGCCCGCCTGAAGGTCAACGACAGCCAAATCGCCGCCATGCGCGCCCGCGTCGCCGAGGCGGTGGTGGCCGGGCTGATCGGTGAGCCCTCCGAAGAACAGTGGGCAATGATCCTTTGCCGCGCCCCGCTGGCGCGCATCTTCGCCGGCGCCGGCTCGGGCAAGTCCACCACCCTGCTGCTGCGCGTGGTGTTCATGCTCTGCCACCTGCAAACTCCCGCCGCCAGCCTAACGGTGATCTCCTTCACCAACGCCTCCTGCGCCGAGCTGCGTGGCCAACTGCTGCGTCTGCTGGCCTTTTGGCAATTTCCCTTCGACGAGGCACAGGCACGCCAGTGTGTACGCACCTTCCACTCGGCCATGGCGCAGCAGGCCAAGGCGCTACTGGGTACGTCGAACTGGTTCGAGCAACTTGGCGGTAGCGCCGGCGATGAGCTGGACGCACCAACTGGCGGCCGCCTGCCACCCGCACAGCAGCGCCTGTTGCGTCAGGCTTACGACGAGCTCTACGCCAGCTACGCCACCTTCCGCCAACAGGTGCATGAGCTGCTCGGCGTGGCCATGCCCGATAACGTCGGTAGGCCACCGCAGGATGGCTTGCGCCTGGCCGGCGAGCTGCGCGCCACACCGCTGTTCGAGGCTTTCTACCAGCAGGGCTGCTTCGCCGAGAGCCTCGGCCTGCGTCCGGATCGCATCAACGCCACCACGCTGAACTGCGCGCCGCGCGAGCGCCTGTTCCTGCAGGCACTCGCCAGCTTCTGGGCACGCTTCCAGGTACTGCTGCAGGCGCAAGGCGTTATCACCTTCGACACCGCCTTCCGCCAGCTCGGCGAGCACTTGGCCGGCTCCGAGGAGCTGCCGGCGGAGGCCATCGAGCCGCTGCGCCATCTGCTGATCGACGAGTTCCAGGACATCTCGCCGCATATCGTCCACTGGTTGCAGGCCGTGCACCGCGCGCTGGCCGGGCGTGGCAAGGCGGTCAGCCTGATGGCCATCGGCGATGATTGGCAGTCGATCTATGGCTGGCGCGGCAGTTCGCCGGAGCTGTTCCTCGACTTCGACCGCCACTTCCCCAGCCGTGGCAAAGCCAAGAGCCAAGTGCTGATGTTGACCACCAATTTCCGCAGCATCGAGCCAATCCTGCGCGATGCCGAGGCGCTGCTACAGGGGGTCGCCTGCAAGCAGGCCAAGCGCAGCCAGGCAATCAAGGCCGCGCAGCCGGGCGACCACGGCGTACGCCGTATCGAGGGTTTCGATCTCAAGCGCCAGCTGCCCGAGCTGCTCAAGGAAGTCGCCGCGCAGTGCGCGCATGTCACCCAGCGCGGCAGCCGCGAACGCAACCCAGTGCTGCTGCTGGGCCGACGCAACGACGCACTGAAGCAGGTTCAGGCCCAGCTGGACCCGAGCCTGCCGGTGCGCACCTACAGCATCCACCGCGCCAAGGGCTTGCAGGGCGAAGTGGCGATCATCCTCGACGATGGCGGCAGCTCCGAGTCGCACCCACTGCGCAACGCGCTGTATGCCCACTGCGGCCTGTTCCGCAACAGCTACGACCAGGCCATGCGCGACGAGAGCCTGCGCCTGGCCTACGTGGCAGCAACCCGTGGTGTCAGCCGGGTGATCTGGTTCGCCGGCAAACGTTAAGCGCGCAGGCATGAAAAAGGCCGCCCGAGGGCGGCCTTTTTGCGGTGCAATCGCTTATTCAGCCAGACGCCAGGTGGTTCCGCCCTTGCCGTCTTCCAGCACCACACCCATGGCGGTGAGCTGGTCGCGGATGCGGTCGGACTCAGCCCAGTTCTTGTCGGCGCGAGCCTGCAGACGCGCGGCGATCAGCGCTTCCACTTCGGCAGCATCGACCTTGCCGGCGGCGCCAGCCTGGAGGAAGGCATCCGGCTCCAGCTGCAGCACGCCGAGCACGCCGGCCAACTGCTTGAGCTGGGCGGCCAGGCCGGCGGCGGCCTGTTCGTCCGACTCACGCAGGCGGTTGACCTCACGGATCATCTCGAACAGCACGGCGCAGGCTTCCGGCGAGTTGAAGTCGTCGTCCATCGCCGCGCCGAAGCGCTCGACGAAGGCTTCGCCGCCGGCAGGCGCCGCATCCGGCAGGCCCTTGAGGCCGTTGTAGAAGCGTTCAAGGGCGCCTTTGGCTTCCTTGAGGCTGTCTTCGGAGTAGTTGATCGGGCTGCGGTAGTGGCTGGACACCAGCAGGTAGCGCACCACTTCCGGGTGGTACTTCTCCAGCACCTCGCGGATGGTGAAGAAGTTGCCCAGGCTCTTGGACATCTTCTCGCCGTCCACGCGCACCGCACCGGCGTGCATCCAGGCCTTGGCGTAGAGCTTGCCGGTGGCCGCCTCGCTCTGCGCGATCTCGTTCTCGTGGTGCGGGAACACCAGGTCCGGGCCGCCGCCGTGAATGTCGAAGGTCTCGCCCAGGCAGCAGGTGGACATCACCGAGCACTCGATGTGCCAGCCCGGACGACCGGCCCCCCAAGGCGACTCCCAGCTCGGCTCGCCCGGCTTGGCGGCCTTCCACAGCACGAAATCCAGCGGGTCTTGCTTGATCTCGTCGACCTCGATGCGCGCGCCGATCTTCAGCTCGTCGATCTTGCGCCGCGACAGCTTGCCGTAGCCTTCGAACTTGGTAACGCGGTAGTACACGTCGCCATTGCCCGGAGCGTAGGCGTAGCCCTTGTCGATCAGGGTCTGGATCATCGCGAACATGCCAGGGATATGCCCGGTGGCACGCGGCTCGATGTCCGGACGCAGCACGGACAGGCGCGCCTCGTCCTCGTGCATGGCGGCGATCATGCGCTCGACCAGGGTTTCGAACGGCTCACCGTTCTCCTGGGCACGCTTGATGATCTTGTCGTCGATGTCGGTGATATTGCGCACGTAGGTCACGTCGTAGCCGCGCAGACGCAGCCAGCGGGTAACCACGTCGAAGGCGACCATCACGCGGGCGTGGCCGATGTGGCAGAAGTCGTACACGGTCATGCCGCACACGTACATGCGCACGCTGTTGCCTTCCAGCGGCTGGAACGGCTCTTTGACCTTGCTCAGGGTGTTGTAGATGGACAACGCCATGGATCAGGCTCCCCAGGAATCGCGCAGGGTGACGGTGCGGTTGAAGACTGGCTTGCCGGGCTGGGTGTCCTTCAGGTCGGCAACGAAGTAACCCTCACGCTCGAACTGGAAGCGTTCTTCCGGCGCGGCAGTGGCCAGCGACGGCTCGGCGCGGCAGCCGGTGAGCACCACCAGCGATTCCGGGTTGATGTTGTCGAGGAAGCTGCCACCCTCTTCGCTCTTCTCCGGGTTGGCGGAGCGGAACAGACGGTCGTACAGGCGCACTTCGCATTCCACGCTCTCGGCGGCCGGCACCCAATGGATCACGCCCTTGACCTTGCGGCCTTCCGGGTTCTTGCCCAGGGTGTTCTCGTCGTAGGAGCAGCGCAGCTCGACGATATTGCCGGCAGCGTCCTTGACCGCCTCGTCGGCGCGGATCACGTAGCTGCCACGCAGGCGCACTTCGCCACCGGGGATCAGGCGCTTGAAGCCGTCCGGCGGGGTTTCTTCGAAGTCGCTGGCGTCGATGTAGATCTCGCGGCTGAACGGCAGCACGCGTACGCCCATGTCCTGCTTCGGATGGCGCGGCAGTTCGAGGCTCTCGACCTGGCCTTCCGGGTAGTTGGTGATGACTACCTTGAGCGGCTTGAGCACGCACATGGCACGCGCGGCATTGGCATCCAGGTCCTCGCGGATGGCGAACTCCAGCATGCCGATGTCGACCACGCCACCGGCGCGGTTGACGCCGATCATGTCGCAGAAAGTACGGATCGAAGCCGGCGTGTAGCCGCGGCGACGGTAACCGGAGAGGGTCGACATGCGCGGGTCGTCCCAGCCGGCCACGTGCTGCTCATCGACCAGCTGCTTGAGCTTGCGCTTGCTGGTGATGGTGTAGTTCAGGTTGAGGCGGGCGAATTCGTACTGACGCGGGGTAGCCGGCACCGGCAGGTTGGCCAGGAACCACTCGTACAACGGGCGATGGTCCTCGAACTCCAGGGTGCAGATGGAGTGGGTGATGCCCTCGATGGCGTCCGACTGACCGTGGGTGAAGTCGTAGCTCGGGTAGATGCACCATTTGTCGCCGGTCTGGTGGTGATGGGCGTGGCGGATGCGGTAGAGGATCGGGTCGCGCAGGTTGATGTTCGGCGAGGCCATGTCGATCTTGGCGCGCAGCGAGCGGGCGCCGTCAGGGAACTCGCCGGCCTTCATGCGGGCGAACAGGTCCAGGTTCTCCTCCACTGAGCGCTCGCGGAACGGGCTGTTCTTGCCCGGTTCGGTCAGGTTGCCGCGGTACTCGCGCATTTCCTCGGCGTTCAGATCGCAGACGAAGGCCTTGCCGGCCTTGATCAGCTCGACGGCCCAAGCGTGCAGCTGGTCGAAGTAGTTGGAGGCATAACGCTCTTCACCGGCCCATTTGAAGCCCAGCCACTCGACGTCGCTCTTGATCGCGTCGATGTATTCCTGGTCTTCCTTGGCCGGGTTGGTGTCGTCGAAACGCAGGTTGCACTCGCCGCCGAATTCCTGTGCCAGGCCGAAGTTCAGGCAGATGCTCTTGGCGTGGCCGATGTGCAGGTAGCCGTTGGGCTCCGGCGGGAAGCGGGTGATGACTTTGGCGTGCTTGCCGCTTTCCAGGTCACCCTGAACGATGGGACGCAGGAAGTTGGCGGCTTTTTCGACGGTAGGCTTGCTCATGATGTCCTTAAGCTGAAGGGCGGCCACTGCCAAGACAGTAGGCCGGTCAAGACAAAGCCCGTATGATAACCAACCCGTCAACCCCCTGACAGCCGCAAAGCGACCGGGAGTGGCCTTTTGCTGCAAACGCGCCGCCGCCCTGCCCGCCTTGCCCGAATTCGAGAGCATTTCTCCATGATCAAGCTGCACACCAACCACGGCGTCATCACCCTGGAACTGTTCGCCGACAAGGCCCCGGAAACCGCTGCCAACTTCGAGCAATACGTGCGTGAAGGCCACTACGACGGCACCGTATTCCACCGCGTAATCAGCAATTTCATGATCCAGGGCGGCGGTTTCGAGCCGGGCATGAAGCAGAAATCCACCCGCGCCCCGATCAAGAACGAGGCCAACAACGGCGTCTCCAACAAGGTCGGCACCGTCGCCATGGCCCGCACCATGGACCCGCACTCGGCCTCCGCACAGTTCTTCATCAACGTCGCCGACAACGGCTTCCTCGACCACACCGCGCCGACCATGCAGGGCTGGGGCTACGCCGTATTCGGCCAGGTGACCGAGGGCATGGACGTGGTCGAGAAGATCAAGGGCGTGGCCACCACCATGAAGTCCGGTCACCAGGACGTTCCGGTGGACGACGTGATCATCGAAAAAGCAGAGATCGTCGAATAAGCTCGATGATCCTGCTGATCTCCGATCTGCACCTGGAAGAAGAACGCCCGGACATCACCCGGGCGTTCTTGCATTTCCTGCAGACCCGCGCCCGTGAAGCCGAGGCGCTGTATATCCTCGGTGACTTCTTCGAGGCCTGGATCGGCGACGACGGCATGTCGCCCTTCCAGCACAGCATCGCTAGCGCCCTGCGCGAACTGAGCGATGCCGGCACGCGCATCTTCCTGATGCACGGCAACCGCGACTTCCTGATCGGCCGCGCCTTCTGCCGCGAGGCCGGCTGCACCCTGCTGAAAGAGCCGAGCATCGTGCAGCTCAATGGCGAGCCGGTGCTGCTGATGCACGGCGACAGCCTGTGCACCCTGGATGTGGGCTACATGAAACTGCGCCGCTTGCTGCGTAACCCCCTCAGCCTGTTCATCCTGCGCAACCTGCCACTGAGCACTCGCCACAAGCTGGCACGCAAGCTGCGCAGCGAGAGCCGCGCACAGACCCGCATGAAGGCCAGCGACATCATCGACGTGACTCCGGACGAAGTACCACGAGTCATGGCCGAGCATGGCGTGCGCAGGTTGGTCCACGGCCACACCCATCGCCCTGCCGCGCATGAGCTACAGGTGAACGGCCAACCGGCTCAGCGCATCGTGCTCGGCGACTGGGACAGGCAGGGCTGGGCCCTGCAAGTCGACGAATCCGGCTTTCATCAGGCGCCCTTCGCACTCAGCTAGAGCTCCTTGACCACATCCAGCCAATGCTGGATGTCCACCTCATCGATCTGTTCCGGCCTGAGGAAACGCTCGCCATAGTCGCGATAGACGCCACTGGTGAGAAACAGGCGGAAAAGCTCCACGTCGATGTGCTGATCGCGGGCCATGAAACTGAGAATCTTCACCGACTCGGACAGGGTCTTCGGCGCCTTGTAGGGGCGGTCGGCGGCCGTCAGCGCTTCGAAGATATCGGCGATGGCCATCACTCGCTCGGGAACACTCATGTCCGCAGCACCGATTCGCCGTGGGTAACCCGTGCCGTCCATCTTTTCGTGGTGGCTACCAGCGATGGTCGGCACTCGCTTCAGGTGCTTGGGCAGCGGCAAGGTGCTGAGCATGATGATGGTCTGCACGATGTGCTCGTTGATCTTGAAACGTTCCTCTTCACTCAGGGTGCCGCGACGAATACCGAGGTTGTACAGCTCACCGTAGTTATAGGCGTAGGCCGGCAGACGCATGTCGAAGCCCCACAGATTGCGCGGATCGTCCTTGACCACCGGCGGCTTGCGCTCGCCCCAGTGCACCAGGTGTTCCGGACGGTCAGCCAGCAGCGGCTCTTCGACCGGCAGCTGCACCTGCGGCACACCCTCGAAACGCTCGGCCTCGTCATGGGAGATGCCAATGCGGTTGTCGAAATGGCGCACCCAGCGGCGCTGGCCGATATGCTGCAGACGCTCGACATCCTCGTCCTTCATGAACTCGCCACCGACGTTGGCACTGGCGACAAAGGCGAACTCTTCCTGCAGTTCCGCCCTCACCCGCTCCAGGGTCAGCTGCAGCGCCTCCTGATCGCCCCCTGAAGCCAGCCCCTGCCAATAATCGACCTCGGCATCGCGCCAGAGCACCTCGAAGCGCATGCGCACCTCGTGAATGCGGTTGTACAGGGTCTCCAGCTTGGTCGCCTTGTCCACCACGTATTCCGGACTGGTGACCTTGCCGCAGTCGTGCAGCCAGGCGGCGATGCGGAACTCGTACAGTTCCACCTCGTTCATATCGAAGCCGGCATAGGGCCCTTCGCGCTTGGCCACCACCTGTTCGAGCAGCATCTGCGCCAGTTGCGGCACGCGTTCGCAGTGTCCTCCGGTGTAAGGGCTCTTGGCGTCGATGGCGTCGGCCAACAACTTGATGATGGCGTCCAGCAAGCGCTGCTGGGCTTCGATCAGCTGGCGTGTTTCGATGGCCACGGCCGCGGCGCCAGACAGCTCCTCGACGAAGCGGCGAAACGGCTGGCGCACCTCGTCCAGCTCGTGCTCGTCGTCCAGCTGCAGCACCAGGATGCCGAGCAGTTCATGCCCGCGATCATTGAGCGCCACGGCCATGCAGTGCCCGCGCAACTCCAGCACTCTGGCAACGGCAGCGGCCAGCCCCTCA
Organism: Pseudomonas sp.; assembly: GCA_038147895.1. Lineage (GTDB taxonomy): Bacteria > Pseudomonadota > Gammaproteobacteria > Pseudomonadales > Pseudomonadaceae > Aquipseudomonas. The sequence continues at coordinate 1,028 of JAYQUJ010000087.1, read as the reverse complement.
TGGCTATTCGCCGCCAGCTGCAGCTGCCGGGGATAACCCAGGCCGTTGCACTCGGCCGCCAAGCGCAGGCTGCCACTTTCATCGTCATGCAGGTAAACCGCGCCACCCGGCACGCCAGTGGCCTCCACCAGCTGCGTCAGCACACCGCCCAGCATGCTGTCCAGGCGGGTTTCCCGACTCAGGGTCAGGGTGATCGACTGGAAATTGAGGGTGGTGCCCGACATACGCGACAACACGTGACTGAGCTCGCTCACCTCACGCACCCGCGAGCGCACCCCCACCGCCTGCGCAAAGTCGAAATTGGCCAAGGCCTGCACCTGATCGGCCAGCATGCGCAGAGGCTGGCCGATACGCTGCCCCAGCGCCCAGCCCACCAGCAACAGCAGGGCAATAAGCCCTGCCGCCCACAGGGACTGTTCGAACAACACCTTGCGAGCACCGGCCAACAGCTCCCTGGCCGGAATGGCAATCAGCACCTGCACATCCTGCTGGGCAAAGGTCGACAACGGCACACGCATGCCATACCAGTTCTGGCCGTCAGCCTGCAGCGGCCGGGCCAGAGTACTCAGCGAGCGATCAGCAAAGACCCGCTCGATGCTCGGCACGCCCAACTCCTCGACGCGCGACAGGCGCAGCCCGCCCGCTTCCTCGACAATCACCCGCTGCATGTCCGGGTAAGCCACCACCGAGCCCTGACCATCCACCACAGCGATCTCGGTACCCGGCGTCATGCGCAGATCCTGGGTTTCACTGGCCAGATCGTCCACCGCCGCATCCAGGCCCAGCACCGCAGCGCCATCGATACTGCGCTGGGCCAGCGTCAGACCGATCTGCCTGGTGGTGAAAAACACGTAAGGGTTGGTCAGCACCGTGCTGGCACTCATCTGCGCTTCGGTAAACCAGGGCCGGGTACGCGGATCGAAGCGGTAGTCCGGCCTGATCTCGGATTTCAGCAGGGTCAGGTTGCGGTCATAAAAGCGCCATTCGCCGAGATAACTGCCGCCATCGGCCAGGGTGATGGTCTGCAC
>JAYQUJ010000086.1:0-17294 GCA_038147895.1 Pseudomonas sp. | reverse complement strand
GCTCATAACCCGAAGGTCGTCGGTTCAAATCCGGCTCCCGCAACCAGCTACCAAACGCCCCGATCAGGCAACTGATCGGGGCGTTTTCTTTTGTGCTGGAAAAGTCTCACTAAGCTTTCCTTAAGGAAGGCAGCGCTATGCTTGTGCCCAGCAAGTTCAGCAACGAGGCCGCGCATGAGCTGGAAAAACACCCCAAACCGCTACGGCAGTCTGTCCATCACCCTGCACTGGCTCATGCTGGTACTGATCGCCGCGGTCTACATCAGCATGGAATTTCGCGGCATCTTCCCTAAGGGCAGCACTGAGCGCGGCCTGATGATGCAGGCTCACTTCATGCTCGGCCTGACCGTCTTCGCCCTGGTATGGCTGCGCCTGCTGGCCCGAGTGATCGCGCCAACGCCGCAGATAGTCCCGGCTATCCCACTGTGGCAGGCCATCCCGGCCAAACTCATGCATTTGGCCCTGTACCTGCTGATGATCGGAGCACCGCTGGCCGGCTGGCTGATCCTCAGCGCCAAAGGCCGTCCCATTCCGTTCTATGGTTTCGAGCTACCCGCTCTGATCGGCAAGAACACTGACCTGGCGGAACAGATCGAGAACTGGCATGTCCTGGCCGCTCAAACCGGTTACTGGCTGATCGGCCTGCACGCCGCCGCCGCGTTGTTCCACCACTACATCAGCCGCGACAACACCCTCACGCGAATGCTCCCTCGCCGCTCCTGAAGCGCATGACCGGCAACAGGCTGCGCTGGCTGGCCACGCAATCCGCTACCATGCGCGGGTAGCCAGCCACGCGTGCCCCCATGTACTCCGTCAGCCCTATCGGTTTTCTGCGCTCCTGCTTCAAGGAGAAGTTCGCCATTCCTCGCCAACCGCAGTTGGCCCCTGCCGCGCGCGGGGTATTGGAACTGGTAGCGCCATTCGACCGGGCCGAAGCCGTGCAAGGGCTGGAACAGGTCAGCCATGTCTGGCTGATCTTCCTCTTTCATCAGGCCCTGGAAGACAAACCGCGCCTCAAGGTGCGCCCGCCTCGCATGGGCGGCAATGCCTCGCTGGGCGTGTTCGCCAGTCGGGCGACCCATCGCCCGAATGGTATCGGCCAATCGGTGGTGAAGTTGGAAAGCGTCGAGCCGGGGCGGCTGTACCTCTCAGGCATAGACCTGCTGGACGGCACCCCGGTACTGGATATCAAGCCCTACGTGCCCTATGCGGACCATGTCGACGAAGCGCACAACGCCATTGCCGAAAGCGCCCCGCCGCAAGTTGCGGTGAACTGGAGCGATGAAGCCCTGCAGCAAGCCCGGCAACATGCCCTGCGCCTGAAAGAGCCGCTGGTGGAGCTGATCGAACAGTGCCTGGCCCAGGATCCGCGCCCGGCCTACCAGAGCCCGCAGCCGGAGCGACGCTACGGCGTAGTGCTGTGGGACGTGCAGGTACGCTGGCATTACCCGACCCCCGATCAGATCAGAGTCTTGGAAGTCGTGCCGGCCTGAAACGCGTCCGCCAGCTCGCAGCGCGCAAAGGCCTGCAGCTGCGGATAGAAGGCACGGAAGTCTTCATACAGCGGCTCATAGAGTGACTCCAACTCAACCATCGCTCCGTCCAGCAGTTGCGGCCGCGACAGGCGCCGCCCCATACCGAGCAACACCTGCTCCAGCACGGCGAAGTCCCGGTAACTGCCCAGCCAGTCCTGCGCGGCCATGCGCGGGGCGATAAAGGCCAGGCGCTCGGGCAGTTCGGCTTGCTCGGCGAGCAGCAGGTAAACACGCGCGGTAAAGCCATCCAAAGGCTCATCGGCAAACTCGGCCCAATCCCGCGCCAGGCAGTGGTCGAAGAACAGATCGAGCAGAATCCCCGACGAACGCCGCCGCTCTCGGGGGAAACGGCCCCGCGCACGCTCGACCAGAGGGTGCTGATCGGTAAAGGCATCGATACGTCGGTGCAGACGAATCGCCGCTTCGACCTCCGTCGGGAAACGCCCGCCCAGGCGTCCCTTGACGAAGTCACCGTACAGGCTGCCCAGCAGCTGCTCCGGCGCGCTACCGCCCAGATGCAAATGGGCCAGGTAGTTCATGCCGCCCCCTGGCGCCAGGCCCTGGGCGTGACGCCCAGCCAGCGACGAAAGATGCGACTGAAATTGCTGCTGTCCTGATAGCCAACCCGCTCGGCAATGGCATCAACACTCAGCGGCGTGTTCTGCAACAGCCAGCAGGCCAGTTCCTGGCGCACCTCATCGAGCAACTGCTGATAGTGCACGCCCTCCTCGCGCAAGCGGCGGATCAGAGTGCGCTCGGACACATTGAACTCCCCCGCCAGCTGCTCCAGCGTCGGATAGCGGCCCTCGGACGCCAGCAGGCGCAGCTGCACTCGCCGCGTCCAGTCACCGCCACGTTGCGCGCCCTGCAACAACTGCTCGCAGTCGCGCAGCGCCGTGCGGGCGGCCAAGGGATCGGCGCTCAGGCTGGGGCGATCCAGCCACTGCAGCGGCAAGCTGATGCCGTAGGCGGGCGCGGCAAACACCACCTGGCCCAGCAGTTTGCGGTAACGCGCAGCCCAGGGCGGCTCGGCGAAGGGAAAGCTGAACTCCAGCTCCGCCAGTGCCAGGCCACCGCACACGGCATCCAGCAAGCGCAACGCGGTGCCGGCCATGGTCGCCAGGATGTGCTCGCGGGCATCGCCCAGATCGAAGGCTTCGTCACCGGACATATAGTAGCGCCCGCCGTGTGCCTGCCCGGTCAGGCGCACGCCACTCATGCGCAGCACGCTGAAGCGTTCGACCACCTGCAGCACGCCACGCAGATCGGCGCAGGCCACCGCCGCGTAGCCCACCGGGCCATGTGCGGATACCTGGGTAGCGCAGCCTATCTCCAAGCCCAGCCAGGGGCAGTCGGTGAGCTGAATGGCACGCCGGATCAGACGCTGCACCTGGGCGAAGCACAGGCTGCGGTTGTCGCCGTGCAACTGCGACCAGTCCAGCCCGGTGCCAGCAAGAATCTGCTCCGAGGTAAAGCCGCGCTGCTGCAGGGCGGCGCAGAGCATCCGCGCATAAATGGGGTGCAGGCAAGGCTGCAAGGAGTCTTCGGTCGAGGGCATGGCGAACTCCGCATCCGGCAATACTGTCACCATAAGACGATTTATTGCCCACCTCAACGGTTACCGGACTGGCCGCAGCGGCGCATGCTGGCTTCAGGTCGAAGAACCCCGGAGAGAACAATAAATGGATGCCCCCGTTGCTGCCCTGCCCTACCGTGACCGCAAGCGCCCACTGTGGCTGCTGTCGCTGTTCGTTCCCACCCTGGGCCTGATCGGCCCGGCGTTGTACCTGCTGGTATCACCCAGCGAACTGTGGCTGTGGCTATCACCGCTGTTCTTCTACTTCGGCATCCCCCTGCTCGACGCCCTGATCGGCGAAGACCCGAGCAACCCGCCGGAATCCGAAGTGCCACAGCTGGAAGCCGATCCTTATTACCGCTGGATAACCTACCTGCTGGTGCCGGTGCTATGGCTCTCGTTCATCGCCGTGGTCACGTTCGTCGCCAGCCAGCCGCTGAGCTGGAGCGGCCTGCTGGCGATGATCATCAACACCGGCGGCGGCCTGGGCTTCGCCATCAACCTCGGCCACGAGATGGGCCACAAGAAACCCGCCCGGGAGCGCTGGCTGGGCAAACTGGCGCTGGCCCTGAGCTGCTATGGGCACTTTTATATCGAACACAATCGCGGCCACCACCGCGACGTCGCCACCCCCGATGACAGCGCCTCGTCGCGCATGGGCGAATCCATTTACCGCTTTGCTCTGCGTGAACTGCCGGGTGGCCTGCTGCGCGCCTGGCAGCTGGAAACAGAGCGCCTGGCCCGCTGCGCCAAGGGTCCCTGGTCGCTGGGCAACGAGATACTGCAAACGGCCCTGATCAGCCTGGGGCTGTACGGAGGCCTGGTGCTGGCCTTCGGCATCGGCATCCTGCCCTTCCTGCTGCTCAGCGCCTTCTGGGGCGCCTTCCAGCTGACCTCGGCCAACTACCTGGAACACTACGGTCTGCTGCGCCGCCGGCTGGACAACGGTCGTTACGAGGTCTGCCAGCCCCATCACTCCTGGAACAGCAACCACCTGTTCTCCAACTGGGCGCTGTTCCACCTGCAGCGCCACTCCGACCACCATGCCCATCCCACCCGGCGCTACCAGTCGCTGCGCAACTTCCCCGACCTGCCGCGCCTGCCCAGCGGCTACTTCGGCATGTACCTGGTGGCCTACGTGCCGCCGCTATGGTTTCACCTGATGAACCCACGGCTGATCAGCGCCGTACAGGGCGATGCCAGGCGCATCAACTTCCAGCCCGGCCTGCGCGAGCCACTGATGCGCCGTTATGGCCTGGAGGAACAGCCGGCATGAGCCGTTACCAGTGCCCGGAATGCGGTTACTGCTATGACGAGGCTGCGGGCGAGCCCCACGAGGGGCTTGCGCCGGGCACGCCCTGGGATGAGCTACCTGCCGACTTCATCTGCCCGGACTGCGCGGTGCGGGGCAAGGACGACTTCGTCAAACTGCAAAACTGACCTGCCAGCCCAGCACTCTCTGCGGGCAACATCATCACCGTCGATGATCTGTATCGGCACAAACGATCTGCATATCGGGAAAACCCGATATAGAGTTCGTCTCAACCCGATACACGACCGCACGCCATGAACGACCTCGACGACATCATCAAAGCCCTTGCACACCCGGTACGGCGCGAGATCCTGCAGTGGCTGAAGGAGCCGGAAAAGCACTTCGCCGACCAGGATCACCCGCTGGAGCTCGGCGTCTGCGCCGGCAAGTTCGAACGTTGCGGCCTGTCGCAGTCGAGCGTCTCGGCCCACCTGGCCACCCTGCAGCGCGCCGGCCTGGTGACCTGCCGCAAGGTCGGCCAGTGGAGCTTCTACAAACGCAACGAGGAAGCCATCCAGGCCTTCCTGCACGACCTAGACGCCCAACTCTAAGCAACGCCTGCTACGGCAGGACAATTCATTCGCATCATTCAGGAGCCGGCCCGATGCCGTTACCGCTTCTCGTCCTCGCCTTGTCCGCGTTTGCCATCGGCACCACGGAATTCGTCATCATGGGCCTGCTGCCCGAGGTGGCGCTGGATCTCGGCGTGTCCATTCCCGGCGCCGGCTGGCTGGTCACCGGCTACGCCCTGGGCGTGGCCCTCGGTGCGCCGTTCATGGCCCTGGTCACCTCGAACTGGCCGCGCAAACTGGCGCTGCTGGTGCTGATGGCGATCTTCGTGCTGGGCAACCTGCTGTGCGCCACCGCCGCCGACTACGAGCTGCTGATGTTCGCCCGCGTCGTCACTGCCCTGTGCCACGGCGCCTTCTTCGGCATCGGCTCGGTGGTCGCCGCCAGCCTGGTTCCGGAGAACCGCCGCGCCTCGGCCGTGGCCCTGATGTTCACCGGCCTGACCCTGGCCAACGTGCTCGGCGTGCCGCTGGGCACCGCGCTCGGCCAATACGCCGGCTGGCGCGCCACGTTCTGGGCGGTGACCGGCATCGGCCTGCTGGCCTTCGCCGGCCTGTTCTGGGCGCTGCCCAAGCCACGCGAACAACACCGCAGCGACATACGCAGCGAGCTGCGCGCCCTGCGCGGCAGCGGCCTGTGGCTGGCCCTGCTGACCACCGTGCTGTTCTCCGCCACCATGTTCGCCCTGTTCACCTACATCGCCCCGCTGCTGGGCGACGTCACCGGCGTATCGCCGCGCGGCATCACCTGGACGCTGCTGCTGATCGGCCTGGGCCTGACTCTCGGCAACGTCATCGGCGGGCGCCTGGCCGACCGCAACCTGGCGGCAGCCCTGATCGGCGTGCTGCTCACCCTGGCCATCACCAGCGCCCTGGTGCGCTGGAGCAGCCCACACCTGGTTCCTCTGGAGATCAACCTGCTGCTGTGGGCCATGGCCGCCTTCGCTGCCGTGCCTGCGCTGCAGATCAATGTAATGAATTTCGGCCAGAGTGCTCCCAACCTGGTAGCCACCCTGAATATCGGCGCCTTCAACCTGGGCAACGCACTAGGCGCCTGGACCGGCGGCCTGGTGATCGACCAGGGCCTGGGCCTGACCGCCGTACCCATTGCCGCCGCCGGCCTGGGTGCCGCCGCGCTGATCGTCGCTTTGCTCAACCTTTCCCGCAGCGGCGACAACCTCGCCAATGCCGTGCTTGACTGACCCGGAGGCTTCACCATGACTACCCTGTTCGACCCCATCAAGATCGGCAGCCTGGAGCTGCCCAACCGTATCATCATGGCCCCGCTGACCCGTTGCCGCGCCGACGAAGGCCGCGTGCCCAACGCGCTGATGGCCGAGTACTACGTACAGCGCGCCAGCGCCGGCCTGATCCTCAGCGAAGCCACCTCGGTCACGCCGATGGGCGTCGGCTACCCGGACACCCCCGGAATCTGGTCCGAAGACCAGGTGCGCGGCTGGCTCAACGTGACCCAGGCGGTGCACGCCAATGGCGGGCGCATCTTCCTGCAGCTGTGGCATGTCGGGCGCATCTCCGACCCGCTGTACCTCAATGGCGAGCTGCCAGTCGCGCCCAGCGCCATCGCCGCCAAAGGCCATGTCAGCCTGGTACGCCCGATGAAGGACTACGTCACCCCGCGCGCCCTGGAAACCGAGGAAATCGCCGATATCGTCGAGGCCTATCGCCACGGCGCGGAAAACGCCAAAGCCGCCGGCTTCGACGGCGTGGAAATCCACGGTGCCAACGGCTACCTGCTCGACCAGTTCCTGCAGAGCAGCACCAACCAGCGCAACGACCAGTACGGCGGCTCGCTGGAAAATCGCGCCCGCCTGCTGCTGGAAGTCACCGATGCCGTGGTCGGCGTCTGGGGTGCCGACCGCGTTGGCGTGCACCTGGCGCCGCGTCGCGACAGCCACGACATGGGCGACGCCGATCCGCGCGAAACCTTCGGCTACGTCGCCCGCGAACTGGGCAAGCGCGGCATTGCCTTCATCTGCACCCGCGAGAAGGAAGGCGATGACAGCCTGACGCCCTTCATCAAGGAGCAGTTCGGCGGCCTGGTGATCGCCAACGAACGCTTCACCAAGGATCAGGCCAACGCCTGGCTGAGCGAAGGCAAAGCCGATGCCGTGGCCTTCGGCATTCCCTTCATCGCCAACCCGGACCTGCCCGCCCGCCTGGCCCAGGACGCTCCGCTCAACGAGCCGCGCCCCGAGCTGTTCTACGCTCAGGGCCCGGTTGGCTACATCGACTATCCACGCCTGTGATACCCGCCGGCCGGTGTCCTGCACCGGCCGGCTTCGGCAACCAAGGAGACAAGGATGCAGAACATTCTGATTACCGGCGCCTCACGCGGCATCGGTCTGGGCCTGGCCAAGGCCTACCTGAACAGCGGCGCCCGGGTGCATGCCGTGGTGCGCAACACCGATTCACCAGCCTTGCAGCAGCTGCAACAGGAATACCCGCAGCGGCTGCAATTGATCGCAGCCGACCTCAACCACGCCAGTGCCATCAGCCAGATCGCCGACGCCCTCGCCGGGCAGACACTGGATATCGCCATCTTCAATGCCGGGGTCATGGGCCCCGCCCATCAGGACGTGAGCCAGGCCAGCACCACGGACATCGCCGAGCTGTTTCTCAGCAACGCCATCGCCCCGCTACGCCTGGCCCGGCAGCTGGCCCCGCAACTCAAGCAAGGCGGCGTGCTGGCCTTCATGAGCTCGCAGATGGGCAGCGTGGCACTTGCCCGCTCCGCCAGCATGCCGCTGTACGGCGCCAGCAAGGCGGCGCTGAATAGCCTGCTGCGCAGCTGGAGCCAGGCCGAGGACCGCCCGGATGCCAGCCTGCTGGCCCTGCACCCCGGCTGGGTGCGCACCGACATGGGCGGCAGCGGCGCCGACCTCGATGTAGCCACTAGCGCCGAAGGCCTGCTGGCCACCATCGCCAGCCAGCTCGGCACCAATGACTGCCTGTTCCTCGACTACCAGCAGCAACCCCTGGCCTGGTAACCGCGGCCTTGCGCAACGAGCCGGTCGACGGCTCTTGCGCACAGGGGCACAAGGCTGGCTATGATCGGAGCCCATGACCTCCGCCCCCCAGCTTCGAGCCCCCTGCCCACCCGGCGCCTGTGATTGCGACCGCGAGCGCCTGCTGCAGACGCCCGGCGCAGATACGCGCATCCTCCTGCTCACGCGCAACGAAGAAAAGCGCCTGCTGGAGCGCCTGGAAAACCTGCGCGATCTGGACGACCTGCGTCATATGCAGCAACGCATGCACCAGCAGCTCGGCATCCGCGTCGAAGTCGCCCCCGGCTTCAACGAAGTGCGCAGCATGCGCGGCATCGCCATCGAGATCGCCGAACATCCGGGCCTGTGCCGCAAGACTCGTCAGTCGATCCCCGCCGCCATCCGTCGTGGCCTGGAGCGCAAGCCGGAAATCGCCTGGCGCCTGCTGGACGAGCATGACCTGCTGCGCGACACCTGAATAAACTTGCCGCTGCGTCTAAAGTGCTACCTTGCAGGTGATGTACAAGGAACGCCCCATCGCCCACAGCTTCGCGAGGCTCACTGGATGCACGTCATGATCGTGGACGACGACCCCTGGCTGGCTGGCCTGCTGCAGCAACTGGTCAGCAACGCGCGTCCAACCGCCAAGATCGACTGCTTTGGCGATATCCAGAGCGCCCTGAGCGCCTGGAAACGACAGAAATATCAACTGGTGCTGGCCGACTGGAACCTGCCGGACGGATCAGGGCTGAATCTGCTGAAAAACATCCGCCAGGACGACCACAGCACGCCACTGATCATGATCACCGGTCGCTCCGACCGTGACAGCGTGCTGGCTGCCCGGCCGCTGGGCATCAACGCGTACATCACCAAACCGTTCGAAATCCCCAAGGTCAGTGCCTATCTCGACCAGTTGCTGCCACCAGCCGAAGACGACGCCACCGTTGCAAGCGAAGAGGATGATTTCCTTGCCCACCTCGGCAAGCTCTCTGCCCAGAACCTGGATATCCCCCTGCTCGGTGGCGTCAAGGACAGGCTCAAGCAAGCCAGTGAGGGAGCCGCCCAGGACATCCGCGAACTGAGTGAGCAGTGGCAACAGGACCCGGCCCTGTCCGCCTACCTGATCTCCGCGGCCAACAGTCCCGGCTATCGTGACGGCGACAAGCCCTGCACCAGCCTGTTGGAAGCACTCAAATGCCTGGGCGAGCGAACCAGCCTCAACCTGGCCATAGGCCTGGCGCTGCGCCAGAACAGCAGCTGCAGCGACCCCATGCTGGAACTGTTGCTGCAGGAACATCTGAACGCCTCCGAGCGCCTGGCGGAACAGGCCACCCACCTGGCCAAGCAATGCCGACTCGACCCCGGCCCGCTGCATGCAGCAGCCCTGCTTCACCGCATGGGTGAGCTGAGTGTGCTGTTTCAGGCTCAGCACTGGACCGCCCAGGGACGAGTCGTCGACGACAACCTTCTCAACAAGGCCATGCGCGACTTTTCGCGCTCCTTCGCCATAGCCCTCAAGGCTCATTGGGGGCTGCCGATGCAGCTGCGCGAACTAATTGGCGCCATCTACAGTCTTCCCAAGACCCAGGTACGCAAGGAGCAGGTGCTGATGCGCCTGGCTGCGGCTTTGTGCAACGACGAATCAGCTGAAACCACCGCACGACTGAAAAGCCTTGCCGGCATCGATTGACAGCACGCGCAGCATCCGGCTTAGGCTAGTCTCTCAAGCAGAAACGGATATTCGGACTACTGCCATGACATCCGAGGCACCTGTCATCCTCATCGTCGAAGACCAACCCAACGATGCCCTGATACTCAGCGAGGCGATCTCAGACCTCGGTGATATTCACATCGCCCACGACGGTAAAAACGCGCTGGAAATCGCACGTTTTTATCGCCCAGACCTGGTGCTGCTGGATATCCAGATGCCCGATATGAATGGCTTCGATATCTGCCGGGCCATGAAGGCAGATCCCAAGCTGTGTGATGCGGCAATCCTGTTCGTCACCTCTCACACCCAGTCCGGCAACGAGATCATGGCACTGGAGCTGGGGGGCATCGATTTCATTCAGAAACCCCTCAATATCCCGGTGGCCAAGGCTCATGTACGGGCACACCTGAAGCTGCGCCGGGAAGCCAAGCGTCTGGCCTACTACGATGCCCTGACGGGGCTGCCCAATCGAGCCCTGCTGCAGGACCGCGTCGAGCAAGCGCTGCAAAAAGCCCGTCGCAATGATGAAAAAGTGGCCCTACTGCTACTCGACCTGGACAACTTCAAGAGCATCAACGACTCGGAAGGTCATTCAGTTGGCGACAAGTTGCTGCAGGAAGTTGCCAAGCGCGTTGTCGACTCCTCTCGTGGCATCGACACCGTCTGCCGTCCGGGAGGTGACGAATTTCTGATCTTGCTGCCCGACATGCGCCGCCTGGAATCGATTGGCGACTACATCGAACGTCTGCTGCAAAACATCGCGGCGCCCATCTTCCTTGGCGACAACCGCTACGACCTCTCGGCCAGCGTCGGGGCCAGCGTGTATCCCGACGATAGCGGCAACCTGGAAGCCCTACACCGCCATGCCGACGCGGCCATGTACCAGGCCAAGAGCGAGGGGCGCAACCGCTATCACTTCTTCTCCCACTATATCGAAGCCAGCACCCGAGCCCGGCACCTCCTGGAAAGCCATATGCGCCGAGCCCTTGAGCAAGGTGTGTTCGAGGCCTTCTACCAGACGCAGTACGACGCCAAGCGCCAGGCCGTTTGCGGCATGGAGGCACTGATACGCTGGAGAAGGAACGATGGGCAACTGGTCTCCCCCGCCGAATTCATCCCACTGGCCGAGGAAACCGGCCTGATAGTACCGATAGGCAAGTACATGCTTCTGCAAGCCTGCAGCGATGCCAAACGCCTGCTCGACTGTGGCAGGCCGATCAGCGTCAGCGTGAACATTTCCGCCGTACAGTTTCGCGAGGACTCCTTCCTCTCCATGATCAAAGCCGTACTGTCCACAACGGGCCTGCCCCCTACTTTGCTGGAGCTGGAAATCACCGAGGGGGTACTGGCCCATGACATGGCCAAGGCAACGACATTGCTGGTCGAACTGAAGCGTCTGGGCGTGCGGATTGCCATCGACGACTTCGGCACTGGCTACTCCAGCCTGACTTACCTCAAGCAACTGCCCATAGACGTATTGAAGATCGACCAGGGCTTCATCCGCGATATGCTCAGCGACCGCAGCGACGCCGCCATCATCGAGGCCATCGTGCGCATGGGACAGGCTCTCGGCCTGGCGCTGATTGCCGAGGGCGTGGAGGAACAGGCCCAGGCCGACAAGCTGCTGGAACTAGGCTGCCATGCGATGCAAGGTTACCTGTACTGCCGCCCGGTACCCTTTGCGCAGCTTCAGCAGATTCTGGGCGAGGGCTCGATCAAGGTCGTGGCGCCGGCAAACGCCGAACGTCGCTAGGGAGAAATTGCCGTTGAAGAAACTCCGCATTGCCAGGTGGAGCACTATCCTCGTCCTGCTGGCAGGACTCTCAATCACAGTACTGACGGCCAACTGGCTACAACGCACCAATCAACAACAACTTCAAGAGGCCTTGAGCGGCGCAGCCGAACAGACAGCCGACGCCGTAGCCAGACGCATCAACCTCTATCAGTACGGCCTGCGCGGGGTTAGAGGTACCGTGCTGACCAGTGGCGAGCATGGCATCAGCCGGCCTCTGTTCCTGCGCTATAGCAAGACCCGTGACGTCGATCGCGAGTTTCCCGGCGCTCGTGGCTTTGGCTTCATCCGCCGTGTTCCCGTGCAACAGGAGCGCAGCTTTCTAGCTCAAGCCCGGGCAGATGGCTGGGCAAATTTCAGCATCCGCTACCTCACACCACACCAGGATGAGCGTTTCATCATCCAGTACATCGAGCCTGTCGAACGCAACCTGGCCGCAGTCGGTTTGGACATTGGCTCCGAAACCACTCGCCGGCAAGCAGCGCTCGCCGCCATGCAGAGCGGCGAGGTGCGGCTGTCAGGGCCAATCACGCTCGTGCAGGCTACGGGCAAACCGCTGCAATCCTTTTTGATCCTGATGCCGATCTACCGTGATGCCGTAACGCCACCGACCGAGGCCGAACGCATGCAGCAGGGGTTTGGCTGGAGCTATGCACCACTGTTGACCGAAGAAGTACTGAGCGGCTTGCGCCTGGATCAGCAGACCACCTATTTGCGCCTGCGCGATATTACCGACCCGCAAGATGAACAACTGTTCTATGAAGCACCTAGCCCAGCCGGACAACCCACCGAGCTGCTGACCCACACGGTCGAACGTGAAATCTTCGGCCGTCGCTGGCAGATAGAACTCAGCGCTTACCCCGCCTTCGTCCAACGCCTGCACCAGGCCTCACCCAGCGTGATCTATCTGATCGGCGGCCTGCTTAGCATGCTATTGGCAGCGCTGACCGAGGTGGCGAGTGTCAACCGCCATAGGCGCCAGCAGATATTCACCGAGCAAGCCCGCCGTGCCGCCATCGTCGACAGCTCCAGCGATGGCATCATCAGCAAGACGCTGGACGGCGTAGTAACCAGCTGGAACAAGGGGGCCGAAGCCATTTTTGGCTACTCGGCCGAAGAGGCCATAGGTCAAACCCTACTGCAGCTGATCGTGCCGCCACAGCTGGTCCATGAAGAGGAGGAAATTCTGCGTAAAGTCGCCGCCGGCGAAACCATCCAGGAGCTGGAAACCCTGCGCAAACGCAAAGATGGCCATCTACTTGATGTCTCGGCCTCGATTTCCCCGGTGCGCAATGAGCGAGGTCTGGTGATAGGCGTATCCAAGACCGTACGCGACATTTCCGAACGCAAGGCCAACGAGGCGAAGATTCTCGAACTCAACGCCAACCTGGAGCATCAGGTCGCCGAGCGCACCGCCGAGCTACGCGAACTGAACGTACTGCTTGCCAGCGTGCTGGACTCAGCCTCAGAAGTCTCGATTATTGCTACCGATACCGCCGGCACCATCAGCATCTTCAATCGCGGTGCGGAGAACATGCTCGGCTACAACGCCGAGGAGATGGTCGGCAAGCAGAGCCCTGCCATATTCCACGATGCCGACGAAGTGAGCCGACGCGGTGAAGAGCTGAGCCTGGAATATGGCGTGATGGTCAGTGGTTTTCGCGTGTTTGTGCACAAGCCAGAACTTGAGGGCGCGGAGGTACGGCAATGGACCTACGTGCATAAAAACGGCACCAGTATCCAGGTCAACCTGGCCGTTACAGCCATACGCGACGAGCAGGCCAATCTGGTCGGCTACCTGGGTATCGCTGTTGATGTGACCCTGCAGAAAGAAGCCGAACGACGCCTGGCCGAAAGCCTGGCGGCAATACGTGCCGTAGTCGACACGGCCATCAACCCGGTGATCACCTTCCATGGCGATGGCCGTGTGCAAACCTTCAACCCGGCGGCACAGCGGGCCTTTGGTTACAGCGCCGAAGAAATGGGCAATCACTCACTCTACGAGTTGATCTCCCCACTCAATCACGACGCCTTGCGGGAGAAGATCAGCGGCTATCTCGATGATAGTCAGACGCGCCACGGCAAATCCCTGGAACTGGCAGCTCGACACCAGAGCGGCGAGGAATTTCCAATTCAGTTATCGATCGGCTCTATGCCTGCTCAGGAAGGCACAATGCTGGTGGGGGTCATGACCGACCTCAGCCAACAGGTAGCCCTGCGCCAGGAGCTGCTTGCCGCACGCGACCAACTGATGATGGCTGCCGAAGTAGCGAAATTGGGCATCTGGTCCTGGTCACCGGCAGACAATCAACTGATCTGGAACGAGCGGATGTACGAGCTCTACGACCAGCCACTGGCCCTGCACGAACAGGGCCTGCAGTTCGAGCACTGGCTATCGCGTCTACACCCAGAAGACGCCACCCCCACAGCCAGCAAACTGCAGGCAGTTTTGCAGGGCACAGATATTTTCGAGGCGACCTTCCGCATCATTCGCCGCGACGGGCAAGTCCGCTACATCCAGGCGGCTGCCCAGGTAGCGCGCAATGGCGAGGGAGCACCGGTGAGCGTCACCGGTATCAACCTCGACATTACCGACCAGCATGAGGTCGAAGCCCACCTGCGCTATGCCAAGGAGCAGGCCGACGCTGCCAATGCGGCCAAAAGCGCCTTCCTTGCCAACATGAGCCATGAAATTCGCACGCCCATGAATGCCGTACTGGGCATGCTACAGCTGGTTCAGGCCACCGACCTTACACCGCGCCAGCTCGATTACTTACGTAAGGCACACGGTGCGGCGCAATCCTTACTCGGCTTGCTTAACGACATTCTCGATTATTCAAAGATCGAAGCGGGCAAACTGCAACTCGACCTGCACACGTTCGAACTGGAACCCCTGATGCGCGACCTGGCCGTAATACTGGCCGGCAACCAGGGGCAGAAAGATGTCGAGGTCATGTTCGACCTCGACCCCAACCTGCCGGAATCACTGAACGGCGACAGCCTGCGCCTGCAACAGGTTCTGATCAACCTGGCTGGCAACGCCCTTAAATTCACCGATCACGGTCAGGTCGTGGTCAGTCTGCGTCAGCTGGCCGAGCGCGGTAATCGTGTACAGCTGCGTATTGCCGTCAGCGATACCGGCATCGGTATCAGTGAACATCAGCTTGAGCGCATTTTTGAAGGCTTCACCCAAGCCGAAGCCTCAACCACCCGTCGCTTTGGGGGCACCGGCCTGGGCCTGGTGATCTGCAAACGCCTGATAGCCCTGATGGGCGGCGAGCTGCAGGTCAGCAGCCGCCTCGGCGAAGGCAGCCGCTTCTGGTTCGACATTGAGCTGGAGAAAGCGACCCAGAGCACGCTACGCACCTCGTGCCAGGCGACCGACAACGACCTGCGCATCCTGATCGCCGATGACAACGCCGTTGCAGGCGAACTGTTACTGCAACTCGCCGGCGACCTCGGCTGGCAGGCGGAGTACGTCAGTGACGGCACTCAAGCGCTGCACACCGTCGAAGCGGCGGCTCGCCAGGGCAAGCCATTCCAGGTCGTACTGATGGACTGGCGTATGCCAGGAATGGATGGCATCGCCACTGCCCGCCAAATCAGCACCTGTGATCTGGAAAAACCGCCCCTGGTGGTCATGATCACGGCTCATGGACGCGAAGTCATCAGCGATATCCAACAGGAGGGCAATCCGCCTTTCTCCGCCTTCCTGACCAAGCCGGTGACCCCGCGGCAACTGGCAAGCGCAGTGCAGAATGTGCTGCTGGGCGTGCAAGAAGCGTTGCAGACTGCCTATGTAGAGCAACCCAAACGTCTCGTGGGGTTGAGGTTGCTGGTAGTCGAAGACAATCCATTGAATCGCCAGGTAGCTCAGGAGCTACTGGAAGGAGAAGGCGCCCACGTTCAACTGGCAGAAGATGGCCAAGCCGGTGTAGACGCCGTGCTGCAAGCCACTCCTCTTTTCGACGCGGTGTTGATGGATATCCAGATGCCGGGCATGGATGGTCTGCAGGCGACTCGTCTGTTGCGGGGCGAGCCCCGGCTCGCCGAACTGCCTATCATCGCCATGACTGCCAACGCCTCCAATAGCGACCGGGAAACCTGCCTGCTGGCAGGCATGAATGAGCATGTAGGAAAACCCATAGACCTGGAACAGCTGGTACGCACTCTGCTCCGCTGGACTGGCCGCGGTGAGCCCGAAGCCCCGGCACTGGTCACCACGGCAGACAGCAATAGCCTGATCGAGTCCCGAGACTCGGTGCTCAAGCGTTTCGGCGGCAACCTGAAGTTACTGCGCACAGTCCTGGGCACGTTCGAAGCAGAGATGGAAAAACAGCTCGCACAACTGTCCGAGAAAAAAGCTGTGGACGACAGCCTGGGAGTACGCACTGCGCTGCATACCCTCAAAGGTAGCGCGGGCACCATGGGAGCCAGGGGCTTGGCAGCCGAAGCGGCGCGACTGGAACAACTGTTCAAGCAGGCCACAGAGACGGAAAGCTCGGCCCTGATGCACACACCAGACTGGCTCGCTGAACTGACCCGCCTGTTGCGCGACAGTGCCCAGGCCCTCAACGAGACATTTGGCGAAACAGAGCCCGGCACGCCACAAACCGCCCATACCTCAGACGAAAACTGGCAGACAGACCTGCAGCAGCTGATCAAGCTGCTCGCCAGCGGCAACTTGCAAGCAATCGAGCAGGCACAAAACCTGCATAGCCAAGTGCCACAGCACTGGAGCGAGGACTATGCCACCCTGCTCCAGGCTATCGAACTGTTAGACTTCGATCAGGCGCGGCAACTCGGCCAAGCGCTTCTCCTCGCTGTACAAGGGGACTGACGTGGCATCCTGGATAGAACACAGCAATACTCGACCAAAACTACTGGTGGTCGATGATCAGCCACTGAACATCAGGGTTCTGAACGAGCTGTTCCGCTTCGACTGCGATGTCTACATGGCAACCCGCGGAGAACAGGCCATCAGTCTGTGCCAGCAACAGCAACCGGACCTGGTTCTGCTCGATGTGGTGATGGAGGGCATGGATGGCCACCAGGTCTGCCGACAGCTCAAGGCCGACCCTGCAACTCGCCATATTCCGATCATTTTCGTCAGCGCCAAGGGCGAGGAAGAAGACGAAGCCCTTGGCCTGGAACTAGGCGCGGTCGACTACATCAGCAAACCCTTCAACCCAACCATCGTCCGGGCGCGGGTCAAAACCCATCTCACCCTGAAACTGCAAAGCGATTACCTGCGCAGCCTGGCCAGCCTCGACGGGCTAACCGGGATCGCCAATCGACGATGCTTCGACGAACGTTTTGCTAGTGCCTGGGCGCAGTCCTGCCGCGACGGCACTCCACTTTCGTTGCTGATGATCGATATCGACTACTTCAAACGCTACAACGATCATTTCGGTCACCAGGAGGGTGATCAGTGCCTAAAACGTACGGCGGCGGCACTGACCTCAGCAATCAGCCGCCCTTACGACCTGGTCGCGCGTTACGGCGGTGAGGAGTTTGTCTGCTTACTTCCTGAGTCACAGTCGGAGGGCGCGCTCCTGGTCGCCCGCAAGATGCAAAGCCAGCTCGAACAGCTAAAACTCGAACACCCGACTTCCGATGTCAGCGACAGGGTCACCCTATCCATCGGCGTAGCTACCCTGTTTCCCTCCCCTCAGGAAGAGCCCAGCACACTGCTACAAGCTGCGGATACACAGCTGTACAACGCCAAACATTCCGGACGTGTTGCCGCTGACCGAAAACTGACCCAGTAGAGGCTGTTCTGCCGACTGAAAAC